>NZ_LT899436.1:3810000-4410000 GCF_900198195.1 Tenacibaculum jejuense
TATTCCAAAATCTCTAGTGATCGTTGCTTTCATTTCTGAAAGCGGATGCAAAATTATAAACTATTTTTAAACTGACAAAACTTTTTTAAGTTTTTTTTTAATTTTTATTTTCACATCTCAAACCCTTTAAAAGAACTTCGTTTCATTTCTGAAAGCGGATGCAAAACTATAAACTTTTTTTAATCTGACAAAACTTTTTTAAGTTTTTTTTCGCCTGTTTTAATTTAAATTTTACAACCAAAAAATCAATGAACTCCGTGTCAAAAACGGACTGCAAATATAGAAACTTTAATCTCATTCCCGCAAGTAAAATCTTAATTATTTTTTAACCCTAATTTTACTCTTTTTTCACAATCTGTTAATGAACTTACACAAACTCTAAACTGCGTTTTTCCGTTTGCGGGTGCAAAACTACACCCTCTTTTTAATCTACACAAACTTTTTCCAATAAAAATTTAAAAAAAAACAAAACAAAACAATAATTCCCTCTAAAACAAAACAATATAAATCATAAAAGAAGCACTACTTAAACTAATTACTCCTTGACTTCATCCCAAATAAAAAACGCAGCACTTTAATTCGAGATATTAAAAACATATAAAAAAACAATAAAACTAATAAGGAAACACTAAAAAGAGATATAATTTTGATTGTGATTGAAACATTAAACTTAATAATATAATACCCAAATACAATAATTATAGTTTGATGTAGTAAATAAAATGGGTAAACAGCTTCATTAAGTTTAATCAATAATTTACTTTTTTTATTTAGTAAGACTTGGCTATAACCTAATATTGTTATAATTGTTGACCAAGATAACAAGGTGCAAACGAGATACCACAGTCTCCATCTATTAGATAAAGTAACATATGGCTTTATAAATTCACTAGGCAAAAAGTAATAAGCGTAAAATAATAATGAGAAAATTATAGTGAGTTTGAAGTTTAATTTTCTTTTATTTAATAATAAACTCCATAATTGATCTACATTAGAAATTAGAATCCCGCTGAAAAAAAAGAAACCAAAGTAAAATGTAGTAGATAAATTAAAAAAACTTTTAGAATCACTTGGAAAAAACTCTTTCGTTATTATTCTAATAGCAATTAAAAATATCCCCCAAAACATTATACCATACTTATCAGTTTTAATTCTTATCCATTTTTTAAAGTTTTTGCTCTTATTCGATTTTATAAAAATCACGAAAGGAATAAAAAAAATCGACATCAATAAAAGATTTTCAATAAACCATAAATGATTAACTTTTAGTTTCGATACTAAAACAGGATAAGAAGAAAAATAACTTTTATATTTTGATGTGTTTTCAAAAAATGTTTGAGGTGGTATTAAAAATAATATACCAAAGACTAAAGGAATTAAAAGCCTAAGCAATCTTTCTTTTATAAAAGAAATCCAATTTCTCTTTGAAAAGGCAAATACAGTTCCTACTCCTGAGATAAAAAATAAAAGAGGTAATCTGAATTGTTCAAAATACACCATAATATCATCTAACAATTTACTATGAGTATTATTCATAATATGGAAATTATCTCCATTGAAAGGCATTAGAACGTGATGTAGAAACACTGCAAAAACAGAAATAACTCGTAACCAATCTAAATCGTATCGTCTTTGTTTTATCATTATTAGTCGTTAAATTTTTCACGAAACTAATTTCAAGAAAACAATTATTGATTAATTATTATGAGTTTGGGACGAGTAACATAGTAAATGTTATCAATAACTTATAGATTTTGATTTTTAAACTTGTATTCGAATTCGGGTATTAATTTTCTTGACACAGGTATATACTCTTTATCATTAATCCAAAGTTGTAATCCTTGTGAATTACCTATCACTTTTTTTATAACTTTTAAGTTAATGATATATGATCTGTGTACACGGCAAATATTAGCACAATCAGACAATTGTTTTTCAAAACTTTTAATTGTGATCCTTTTTAATAACACTAGATTATCTTCTAAATAGATTTCTAGATAATTTTTATCTGATTTTGCATAAAGGAAATTATTCAGATTAAGAGTAAAATCATCTGATTATGACCTGAGTTTTTATTTCAATATGTTTCTCAACTTCATTTAGAGTTGCATTTAAAGTTGAATCTAAATCTTTGCTCTTCTTTATATAGATATTTTTTAGTCTTTCGATATTAATTGATGTTATAACAAAAATCAAGAGTCCGCCTACTAAAATAGTATTCCTAATTTCTTCAACTAAATATTTAAATGACCAATTATCATCTTTTAAGTAAATAATGTCTCTGATTAAAAACTGAGAAACTCCAATAGTTAATAAAACTAGAAAGAAAAAAGAGAATTCATTTTTGAGTATCCAATCATTCTTATTATCTCTAAAAAAATTCAAAACTATGACTGAAGACATAAAAACAGTGAATGATACTGCAGAATGGGTAATAGATATAGATAGGAAACTAAATTTTAACTCTTCATAATTGACATCAAAAGGTTCGAATAAAATTGAGAATAAAGTAGAAAGAACAAAAACTAGTATTGAAATTAAGATAGCAGTTTTTATGTCGTAGTAAAATGGATAAGAAAGATTGAAATATTTTCTCAATATGTTTTTTTTGCAAAATAAAAAAAGGCACACAAACTTATACAAGTTGTGCACCTTTTTATTATTTGATAAACTGATAAATTCTACCAGCTTGCTTTTTTTACACCAGGAATTAAACCTTGGTTAGCCATTTCACGGAAAGTAACACGTGAAATACCAAACTGACGCATATATCCTTTTGGACGTCCAGTTAATTTACAACGATTGTGCATTCTAACTGGTGAAGCGTTCTTAGGTAACTTTTGTAATGCTTCGTAATCTCCAGCTTCTTTTAAAGCCTTTCTTTTTTCAGCATACTTAGCTACAGTTTTAGCTCTTTTACGCTCACGCGCTTTCATTGATTCTTTAGCCATCTTTTAATTCTTTTTAAATGGTAAACCTAATTCTCCTAATAATGATTTAGCTTCTTTATCAGTTTGTGCAGATGTTACAAAAGTAATATCCATACCACTAATTTTCTTCACTTGATCAATATTAATCTCTGGGTAGATGATTTGCTCAGTAATACCTAAGTTGTAATTACCTCTACCATCAAAACCATTTGCTTTAATTCCATCAAAATCTCTTACACGAGGTAAAGATGCAGTAACTAAACGATCTAAAAATTCGTACATGATATCTCCTCTTAACGTAACCTTAGCACCGATTGGCATACCTTTACGTAATTTGAAGTTTGCAACGTCTTTCTTAGAAACAGTTGGAACTGCTTTCTGACCTGTTATTGAAGTTAATTCTTCAATTGCATAATCAATTAATTTCTTATCAGCAATAGCAGCACCTACACCTTTACTTACAACTATCTTTTGTAATTTAGGCACCTGCATTACGTTTTTATATCCGAACTCATCAGTTAGAGCTTTCATCACTCTAGCTTTGTATTCCTCTTTTAATCTTGGTACGTAACTCATGATTATATTGCTTTTTTAGTTTTTTTAGAGATTCTAGTTTTAGTATCTCCTTCAACTTTATAACCTACTCTTACAGTTTCACCGTTCTCTACTAAAGCAACGTTTGAAATGTGTAATGGAGCTTCTTGCTTTACGATACCTCCTTGAGGGTTAGCAGCGTTTGGCTTAGTATGCTTAGAAACCATATTTACACCTTCTACTACTACTCTATCCTTATCTTTTAAGATACGTAAAACTTTTCCTTCAGATCCTTTGTGATCTCCTGCGATAACTTTAACAGTATCTCCTGATTTAATTTTAAATTTCTTCATCTTAAAATCTGATTTTATAACACCTCAGGTGCTAATGATACTATTTTCATAAATTGTTTCTCACGTAATTCACGAGCCACAGGACCGAATACACGTGTTCCTCTCATTTCCTCAGAAGGGTTTAAAAGTACACAAGCATTGTCATCAAATCTGATATATGATCCGTCTTTACGTCTAACTTCTTTCTTAGTACGAACAACAACTGCACGAGAAACTTGTCCTTTCTTTACAGTTCCGTTTGGAGTTGCAGACTTAACAGTAACAACTATTTTATCTCCAACGCTAGCGTAACGCTTTTTTGTTCCTCCTAAAACTCTAATCACTAAAACTTCTTTAGCTCCAGTGTTGTCTGCTACTTTTAATCTTGATTCTGTTTGTAACATATTATTTAGCTCTTTCTAGGATTTCTACTAATCTCCAACGCTTAGATTTACTTAATGGACGAGTTTCCATTATTTTAACTGTATCTCCAATGTTGCAATCGTTATTCTCGTCATGTGCAACGTACTTCTTAGTCTTTAATACGAACTTTCCGTACATTGGGTGCTTTACTCTTTTTACCTCGCTAACTACGATAGACTTCTCCATCTTGTTGCTTGATACAACACCTATTCTCTCTTTTCTAAGATTTCTTTTTTCCATCTTTAAAACTGACTAGAATTTATTGTAATTCTCTTTTAGTTAACTCTGTAGCAATTCTTGCTACAGTTCTTCTTAAGGTTTTTAACTGCAAAGGATTTTCCAATGGAGTTATAGCGTGAGCCATCTTAAGATCAGTATAGTTTTTCTTCAACGCTCCAAGCTTACCTTGTAAGTCAGCTGTTGATAATTCTTTTACTTCTGATTGTTTCATGATATATTAGAATTAAGCGTTATAATCAAAATCTCTTGCAATGATAAACTTTGTTTTCACTGGAAGTTTTTGTGCAGCTAAGCGTAATGCTTCTTTAGCTACTTCCATTGGTACTCCACCAACTTCAAATAATATTCTTCCTGGCTTAACAACAGCAACAAAATGATCAGGTGCACCTTTACCTTTACCCATACGTACCTCTAACGGTTTCTTTGTTATTGGCTTGTCTGGGAAAATTTTAATCCAAAGTTGTCCCTCTCTTTTCATGTAACGAGTTGCCGCGATACGAGCAGCTTCTATTTGACGAGAAGTAAGTAAGTTCTGATCTAAGGATTTGATACCAAACATTCCGTTTGATAATTGAGTTCCTCTTCCAGAGTTTCCACTCATATTACCTTTACCCTTCTGAACTCTACGAAATTTTACTCTTTTTGGCTGTAACATCTCAAATTTCTTTTAAAATTATTTTCTTCTGCGAGGTTGACGTCTACCACCTCCACCTTTGTTGTTCGAATTACCTTTTTGCTTAGATAATCCAACTAACGGAGATAATTCACGTTTTCCATAAACCTCACCTTTCATGATCCATACTTTCACACCGATTCTTCCGTATGTAGTATGCGCTTCAACAAGTGAATAATCGATATCTGCTCTAAAAGTAGATAAAGGAATTCTTCCTTCTTTATAGTGTTCAGAACGCGCCATTTCAGCTCCGTTTAAACGACCAGAAAGTTGTACTTTAATACCTTCTGCGTTCATACGCATTGCAGCCGCGATAGCCATTTTAGTAGCACGTTTATATGAAATTCTATTTTCAATTTGACGAGCAATACTAGCTGCAACTAAGTTTGCATCTAATTCTGGACGCTTAATTTCGAAAATGTTAATTTGAACTTCTTTTCCTGTAATCTTCTTAAGCTCTTCTTTTAACTTGTCTACCTCTTGACCTCCTTTACCAATAATGATACCTGGACGTGCAGTAGTGATAGTAACGGTTACAAGTTTTAAAGTACGCTCGATGATAATACGAGAAACACTTGCTTTAGATAATCTGGCTTTTAAATACCTTCTTATCTTGTCATCTTCAGCAATTTTATCACCGTAGTCATTTCCACCATACCAGTTAGATTCCCATCCTCTGATGATTCCTAAACGATTTCCTATTGGATTTGTTTTTTGTCCCATTTCTACTAATGATTAATTACTGTTATTTTTAGTTCCTAACTCTAAAGTTACGTGATTAGAACGCTTACGAATTCTATGAGCACGACCTTGTGGAGCTGGTCTTAATCTCTTTAACATTCCTGCGCTATCTACATAAATAGACTGTACGAATAATCCAGCATCCTCGATACTTGCATCTTCATTCTTCGCTTGCCAGTTAGCAATTGCAGATAATAATAACTTTTCTAAGTTACGAGATGCTTCTTTTGGACTGAATTTTAAGATTTGTAAAGCTTTTTCAACTTCAACACCTCTAATTTGATCCGCTACTAAACGCATTTTTCTTGGTGATGTAGGACAGTTTGTAAGCTTAGCGATAGCTCTTTGCTTCTTAGCTTCTTTTAACTGTTCTGCCATGTTATGTTTACGACTTCCCATATCCTACTTATTTTTTTCCTTTATTTTTAGCACCTGCGTGTCCACGGAATGAACGCGTTGGTGAAAATTCGCCTAACTTATGACCTACCATGTTTTCAGTAACGTAAACAGGTACAAACTGACGTCCGTTATGAACAGCAATCGTTTGTCCAACAAAATCAGGAGTAATCATACTAGCTCTAGACCAAGTTTTGATTACAGATTTCTTACCTGATTCAACGTTAGCTAACACTTTTCTTTCTAATTTGTAGTGAACGTAAGGTCCTTTTTTTAATGATCTTGCCATGATTTATTATTTCTTTCTACGTTCGATAATATACTTATTACTAGCCTTAGTCTTAGATCTAGTCTTATATCCTTTAGCTGGGATACCATTCTTAGATCTTGGATGTCCTCCAGAAGAACGTCCTTCACCACCACCCATTGGGTGATCAACTGGGTTCTTTCTAACTGCATTAGTTCTTGGTCTTCTACCTAACCATCTAGACCTACCAGCTTTACCAGAAACGATTAACTGATGATCTGAATTAGATACAACTCCAATAGTAGCTAAACAAGTTTGTAAGATTAATCTTGTTTCTCCAGAAGGTAACTTAACTGTAGCATATTTTCCATCTCTTGCCATTAACTGAGCAAAAGATCCAGCAGAACGAGCCATTACAGCTCCTTGACCTGGACGTAATTCGATACAAGAAATAGTTGTTCCTAAAGGAATATCACTTAAGAACATAGCGTTACCAACATCTGGTGTAGCTTCTTTTCCTGAAACGATAGTTTGTCCTACTTTTAATCCGTTTTGTGCAATCACATAACGCTTTTCTCCATCAGCATATTGAACTAAAGCGATAAACGCTGTACGGTTTGGATCGTACTCAATAGTTAATACTGTTGCAGGATCGTTATATCTATTTCTTTTGAAATCGATAATACGATATCTTCTCTTATGACCTCCACCTCTGTTAGGAGTAGTCATACGACCCTGATTGTTTCGACCTCCAGTTCTTTTTCTCGGTGCCAATAATGACTTTTCCGGCTTATCAGTAGTGATGGTGTCGAACCCATTCACAACTCTAAAACGCTGACCTGGTGTTATTGGTTTTAATTTTCTAACTGACATTTGTCTTGCTTATTCTTATAGATTGTTATAAAAATCAATTTCGCCTTCTGCTAACTGAACAACCGCTTTTTTATAACCGCTTGTTAAACCAGAAACTAAACCTTTTTTAGTATACTTAGTTTTTCTTAATGCTGGGTGATTTAAAGTTCTCACCTTTTCAACTGTTACTCCGTAAGCAGCTTCAACAGCATCTTTGATTTGAATTTTGTTAGCTTTCTTGTTTACAACAAAAGTGTAACGATTGAATCTTTCGCTATCGTTTGTTGCTTTTTCCGTAATAATAGGTTTTATTAAAATACTCATATCTGAAAATCCTATTTACTTAAGTTAGATTCAATTCCTTCTAAAGTACTTTCAGCAATAACTACTTTACCTGCGTTTAAAACGTTGTAAGTATTTATTCCTGTAGCACTTACTACTTTAGAATTCTTTAAGTTACGAGATGATAAGTAAACATTTTTACTTTCAGTTCCTAACACGAATAAAGATTTTTTAGTATCTAATTCTAAAGCTTTTAATACATTAACAAATTCTTTAGTCTTTGGAGTTTCGAAATTGAAATCTTCAACTACTACTAAATTGCTATCTTTTGCTTGAATACTTAAAGCTGATTTACGAGCTAAACGCTTTAAGTTTTTGTTTAATTTGAAAGAATAATTTCTTGGTCTTGGTCCGAAGATACGTCCTCCACCTCTGAATACAGGAGACTTGATACTACCAGCACGAGCTGTACCTGTTCCTTTTTGTTTTTTAATCTTTCTTGTACTTCCTGCAATCTCACCTCTCTCTTTAGATTTGTGAGTACCTTGTCTTTGATTAGCCAAATATTGCTTTACATCTAAGTAAATTGCATGATCGTTTGGCTCTATTCCGAATACTTCGTTAGAAAGTTCAACTTTTCTACCAGTATCTTTTCCTGTAATATCTAATACTGCTACCTTCATTACTTCTCAATAATTACATAAGAGTTTTTATGACCTGGAATAGCACCTTTTATTACTAAAAGATTCTTTTCTGGAACCACTTTTAATACTCTTAAATTTTGAACTTTAACTTTTTCGCCTCCCATACGTCCTGCCATACGCATTCCTTTGAATACTCTTGCAGGATAAGAAGCAGCACCAATAGAACCTGGCGCTCTTAAACGGTTATGTTGACCGTGAGTTGCTTGTCCAACACCACCAAATCCGTGACGTTTAACAACCCCTTGAAAACCTTTACCTTTAGAAGTTCCCGAAACATCCACGAACTCTCCTTCAGCAAAGTGCTCAACTGTAATTGAGTCACCCAATTTAAACTCTCCTTCGAAACCTTGGAACTCAACGACTTTTTTCTTAGCAACGGTACCTGCTTTCTGAAAGTGACCGTCTAAAGCTTTATTAGAGCTTTTTGCCTTTTTGTCATCGAAACCAAGTTGTAAAGCATTGTAGCCATCAACCTCTTCGGTTCTGACTTGGGTAACTACGCAAGGACCTGCTTCGATCACAGTACATGGGATATTCTTCCCATTCTCGTCGAATAAGCTGGTCATTCCGATTTTTTTTCCTATTAACCCAGACATATCTGTTAATTTTAAGACGATTAGATTTTTAATTTATCCAGCGCGTCTATTCATAAATATTTATTTGAAACAAAAGTTTCTAGTCTTTAAAATTCCACTCAAAAAAAAAGAGCGTAAAACACGATTTTAGCTCTTAACTTATTGTGTTCTACCGTTTTTCCTTCGCGAAACCCTCCGGACATGTTATCAAAATATCGTGTAAAAAACTGATTAACACTCAATTTCGGACTGCGAAAGTATAAAAAAACAAACACATAACCAAAATAATTTCAATTATTTAAATGATTTCATGATAGTTAGGTTCTCTTTTCTTTTATTATCTAATAACATCTCAATTTATATATTAAAACAAATTTCATTGTTATCTAGTTAACTCTTTTCAATCAAATCTGTAATTACAACAAAAAAGGCTTTTACAAAATTGTAAAAGCCTTTTCTTTATTAAGCACTAAATATACTTATACTTTGATCTCTACCTCAACTCCACTAGGTAACTCAAGCTTCATTAAAGCATCAATAGTCTTAGAAGAAGAACTATAAATGTCTAATAAACGCTTGTAAGCAGATAATTGAAATTGCTCTCTCGATTTTTTGTTTACGTGTGGTGAACGTAATACTGTAAAAATCTTTTTATGAGTTGGTAAAGGGATTGGTCCGTTTACTACCGCTCCTGTACTTTTTACTGTCTTAACGATTTTCTCAGCTGATTTATCAACTAAATTATAATCGTAAGATTTTAATTTTATTCTAATTTTTTGACTCATCTTAATTAACCTTTTGCATTAGCGATAACTTCTTCTGAAATATTAGAAGGAGTTTCAGCATAGTGTGAAAATTCCATTGTAGAAGTTGCTCTACCAGAAGACATAGTTCTTAAAGCTGTTACATAACCGAACATTTCAGATAACGGCACAGTAGCTTTTACAACTTTTGAACCTGCTCTATCAGACATATCTGATACTTGTCCACGTCTTCTATTTAAATCTCCTACGATATCTCCCATGTTTTCCTCAGGAGTTAACACTTCTAACTTCATTATAGGCTCCATAATCTTAGCTTTTGCAGCTTTTGCAGCAGCTTTGTAACCCATTTTAGCAGCTAGTTCGAATGATAATTGATCAGAATCTACAGGGTGGAAAGATCCATCTATTAAAGTCACCTTCATCGAATCCATCTCGTATCCTGCTAAAGGACCATTCTTCATTGCTTCTTTGAAACCTTTCTCTACTGAAGGAACAAATTCTTTAGGTACGTTTCCTCCTTTTATAACAGATTCGAAAACTAAACCTTGAGTTCCTTCTTCAGCTGGCTCCATTTTAAATACGATATCAGCAAACTTACCACGTCCACCAGATTGTTTTTTATAAACTTCTCTGTGTTCTGCAGCAGCTGTGATAGCTTCTTTATATTCTACCTGAGGTTGCCCCTCATTAACTTCTACTTTAAACTCACGCTTTAAACGATCTACAATAATATCTAAGTGTAACTCACCCATTCCAGATATAATAGTTTGACCTGAAGCTTCATCTGTTCTTACTGTAAACGTTGGATCTTCTTCAGCTAATTTACCTAAAGCTAATCCTAATTTATCTACATCTGCTTTAGTTTTAGGCTCTACCGCGATACCGATTACTGGATCAGGGAAGTCCATAGATTCTAAAACGATTGGATTCTTCTCATCTGATAATGTATCACCAGTTTTGATAGATTTAAATCCTACAGCAGCTCCAATATCTCCAGCTTCAATAAACTCAATTGCATTTTGCTTGTTAGAGTGCATTTGGTAGATACGTGAAATACGCTCTTTTTTACCTGAACGGTTATTTAAAACATAAGAACCTGCATCTAAACGACCAGAATAAGCACGGAAGAAAGCTAAACGACCTACGAAAGGATCTGTAGCAATTTTAAATGCTAATGCTGAGAAAGGCTCTTTTGCATCTGGCTTACGAGTAATTTCATCACCTGTATTTGGATCAGTTCCTACAATAGCATCTTTATCTACTGGTGAAGGTAAATAACGACATACTGCATCTAATAAAAACTGAACTCCTTTATTTTTAAACGCCGATCCACAAATCATAGGAATGATAGACATATCCATTACAGCAGCACGAAGAGCAGCATGCACTTCTTCTTCTGTAATAGAATTTTCATCTTCCATGAATTTCTCTAAAAGATTTTCATCGTAAGCTGCAACTTCCTCTATAAGTTTACCTCTTAATTCTGCTGCTTCTTCTTTTAAATCTTCTGGAATATCGATAACATCAAAAGTAGATCCTTGAGTTTCATCATGCCATACAATAGCACGGTTCTTTACTAAATCTACAATACCTTTAAAATCAGCTTCATCACCAATATTCATTACAATTGGCACTGCATTAGAACCTAACATATCTTTAACCTGCTGACACACTGCCATAAAGTTAGACCCCTGACGATCCATTTTGTTTACAAAACCGATACGAGGTACTTTATAGTTATCAGCTAAACGCCAGTTAGTTTCTGACTGAGGCTCAACACCATCAACTGCAGAGAATAAGAATACTAAACCATCTAATACACGTAAAGAACGGTTTACCTCTACTGTAAAGTCAACGTGACCTGGAGTATCAATGATATTGAAGTGATAACCTTTTGTATCTGAAACTGCTTTTCCATTTTCAGTTGGGAAGTTCCATGTACAAGTAGTTGCAGCCGAAGTAATTGTAATACCTCTTTCTTGCTCTTGTTCCATCCAGTCCATTGTAGCAGCACCATCATGTACTTCTCCAATTTTGTGAGAAACTCCTGTGTAATAAAGGATACGTTCTGTTGTTGTAGTTTTACCTGCATCAATGTGAGCGGCAATACCAATGTTTCGCGTGAATTTTAAATCTCTAGCCATTTTTATTAAAATCTAAAGTGTGAGAATGCCTTGTTAGCTTCAGCCATCTTGTGAGTATCAACTCTCTTTTTAACTGCAGCTCCTTCTTCTTTAGCTGCTGCTAAAATCTCAGCTGCTAAACGTTGTGCCATAGTTTTTTCATTACGCTTACGTGCATAACTTATCATCCACTTGATCGCCATTGACACTTTACGATCTGGTCGGATTTGCATTGGTATTTGGAATGTAGCACCTCCCACACGACGTGAACGAACTTCTACGTGAGGCATTACATTTGACAAACCATCTTTCCATACTTCTAAAGCTGACTTTTCTTCGTCAGTTTTCTTTTGGTCTACGATATCAATTGCATCGTAAAACACTTTGAACGCTACAGATTTTTTACCATCCCACATTAAGTTGTTTACAAAACGTGTTACTAATTGATCATTAAATCTTGGATCTGGTAATAAAATCCTTTTTTTCGCTCTTCTTTTTCTCATGTCTTTACATTAAAAAAGTTACTGAATAATTACTTTTTGTCTTTAGGGCGTTTTGCTCCATATTTAGATCTACGTTGAGTTCTTCCTTCAACACCTGCAGTATCTAATGCACCACGTACGATGTGATATTTAACCCCTGGTAAATCTTTTACCCTTCCACCTCTAACTAATACTATCGAGTGCTCTTGTAGGTTGTGCCCTTCTCCTGGGATATACGCGTTGATCTCATTACCATTTGTTAATCTAACACGAGCTACTTTACGCATAGCTGAGTTAGGTTTTTTTGGTGTTGTAGTGTATACACGCGTACAAACTCCACGTCTTTGAGGACATGCCGTCAATGCAGCCGATTTACTCTTCTTAGTTATTTTGGTTCTTCCTTTACGAACTAATTGTTGAATAGTTGGCATACTAATTAATTACTTGTTTTCGTTTGTACTTATTAATATTAATCTCTATTTTTAAGAGTGTGCAAATGTACGATTAATTTCTAATTATTCAAATATCAGCAAGTTATTTTTACATCAACACAATAAAAGATGGGGAATCTACTGATTTTAATATACTTTAGCATTTAATTTTAAATTGTGAAGCAAACACTATTTTTACTAGCATACATACTACTTGTAATCAATTCATTTGTTTTTTCTCAGGAACAAGAATTTAAATTTGTTTTTAGAAATGCTTCAGAAGAAAAATACATCCAACTCAACAAACTCAATCAAATAAAATCGAATAAGTCATTCAAAAAAACTTTAGATTCGATTTCTTATGCATTAAAATTAAAAGGATATTTCTACAACCAAATTGATTCTATTGTAGACAATAAAAAACAAAAACTTGTTTACCTCTATTTCGGAAAGAAAATTGATTCTGTAATCATAACTATACCTGACACCAACCCCACTTACTCAAATACCAGAAAAGAAATCCGCACTGAAGAACTACCTGAAGTTTTAAAAAAAATCAATTCAAGACTTGAATCACAAGGTAGACCTTTCTCCAAATCTCATTTAGAAGAAATCAAACTAATAGACAATAAAATTTACGCCACCTTAAATATTAAAGAATCCAAAAAAAGAACTCTTGATAAGATTTTAATCAAAGGATATGATAAATTCCCAAAATCCTACCTAAAGCATTTCGTAAAAGTAAAACCGAAATCAATGATCAATAAAAACTTAATAGAACAAATATCAAATAGGATTAATGCAATTCCTTTTATAAAACAAAAAAAAGAACCAGAACTTTTATTCAGCAAGGATTCTACACTACTATATATATATGTAGAAAAAACAAAAAACAGCAATTTTGACGGTCTGATAAATTTCAACTCAGAAAATTCTGATAATATAGAAATCAACGGAAACGTAAATTTAGAATTAAACAACCTATTAAACACAGGAGAACAACTACATTTGAACTGGAATGCCAACGGTAATGACAGACAAAATTTGATTTTAAAAAGTTCGATTCCTTATCTTTTCAATTCAGCTATTTCTAATGAAAGCTCTTTTGAAATATATCGCCAAGACAGTACATTTTTAAATTCTAACTTTAAAACCTCTTTCTTGTATGACATTAATAGCAGAATAAAGGCAGGAATTCAATTTGAGAATCAAGACTCAAATGAAACTTCTACAACTAACCTTAATACGCCTGATTTTTCTTCATATTTTGTTGGATTAAATTTCTCATACCGAAGTCTAAAATTAGACAAATATTTTCTTCCAAAATTATTTTTCCATTTTACTCCACTTTATGGACAAAGAGACATTAACAACGATTCTTCTAACCAAATAAAAACTGAAATAATAGCAGGCCTCACATTTGACCTAAATAACAGAAGCTCGATAGCTTTAAAAAATCACACAGGATTACTTTTTTCTCCCAATTTTTTCCTTAATGAATTATATCGAATTGGAGGAATTAATTCTATTAGAGGATTTGACCCGCAGAGTATCTTCGCTAAAAAATTCACTTTCCTAAATACAGAATACCGATTTTCAACATCTAAAGACTCATTCTTATACAGTATTGTTGATCCCGGATACTTTCAAGATATTAAAAACAACAATCTTTTTGTATTAGGTTACGGAATTGGGTATGCTTTCAAAAGAAGAAACTCCTTAATTAATCTATCTATTTCTAGCGGAATTTCAAAGATTCGCAATAATACACCTTTAAATTTATCAATCATTTTCAAAAACTACTTCTAAAAAGAAAACTTCACTTATTTTAACACCTACGGTAAGCTATTTACATTTTATTAACTCTTTTTGTTGTTTTTTTAAGTTTAATTTAAGATTTTAGCACACATTAATTCAAATAATTACATAATGAAAACAAAATTTAATGGAATTTTGACGCTGATTCTGGCGTTGCTTGTGCATGTTTCCTATGCACAAGACAAGACTATTTCCGGTAAGGTTACAGATGGTTCTGAACCACTACCAGGAGTTAGTGTTATTAAAAAAGGAACTAAAATAGGAACTGAGACAGACTTTGATGGTAAGTATGTTATTAAGGCCAAAACTGGTGATGTTCTTGTTTTCAGTTTTGTTGGTATGAAATCTATTGAAAAAGTAGTTGGTAGTGGAAGCACTGTTAATGCTATTTTAAGCGAAGACTCAAGTGTTTTAGATGAAGTTGTAGTAACTGGGGTAGCTACAGGAACTTCTAGAAAAAAATTAGGGGTTAGTGTTTCTTCTGTAAATGCAGAGAAATTAGCTGACTTAGGTACACCTTCTGTAGAACAAGCTTTACAAGGTAAAGTAGCAGGAGCTATTATCCAGTCTAATTCAGGTCAACCTGGTCAACAACAAGATATCGTATTAAGATCTATTGCGAGTTTACAAGGAACTAATCCTCTTGTATTAATTGATGGATTAGCTGTAGATACTGGAAGTTCATCTATTGGTGGTGCTTCTAACTTAAGTTCGCGTTTAGCTGATATTGATTTTTCTAACGTAGCTAGAGTCGAAGTTGTAACTGGTGCTTCTGGTGCTACAATTTACGGTGCACAGGGTGCGAATGGTGTAATTAACATCATCACTAAAAAAGGAAAATCAGGCGCTCCTAGAGTAACTTTAAATACTAGCGTTGGTTTTTCTAACGTAATCTCTAACGAAGACGCAAGAAGAACTCGTTTACATAGATATCAAACTGACACTAATGGTTTTTTAGTTGATGGTACTGGAACAAGAGTAACTCAATTAAATGCTGAATCACAGTTCTTACCTGTTGCAATCAATATAGTTGATGTTAACGGAACACAATTAGGTGCTGAAGGTATTAACAACATCCCTTATGCTGAACAAACTTTTGATGCAGTTGATGAATTATTTAATACTGCATTCAATACTACATATGGCGCTACTGTTTCTGGTGGTAGCGAAAACATCACTTATTTAGCTTCTGGTAGTAGAACTGAAAATGAAAGTGTTTTAATTAATGGAGACTATGTTAGATATAACTCTCGTTTAAAATTAGGTATTAAGTTATCTGATAAGTTAAACTTCGATACAAGAATTGATTATATTTCAAGTAGAAACACAACTGGTACAGACACTGACGCAGCTGCTGATAATAACTTAATCAATGGTGTATATCAAAATTTACCTCACGTAAATTTAAATGTAAGAAATTCTGATGGAGACTTAGTAGTTGCTCCTGATGCTACTGATCCTAACTCTACTAACCCGTTTTTCTTTAGAGATGCTCAAGTTAGACAAGATGAGATTAGCAGAACAATTACGAATTTCACTTTAAATTATGATCCATTTGATTTCTTAAATGTTAATTTAAAGTATGGTTTTGATACGTATAGTCAAACTTTCAACTTTTTCCAGAATAGAGAAGATGATCACCAACAAGCTGATCAAATCACTAATAATTCTGGTATCTTAACTGAGACTAACACAAACTTCTTTTTCCAAAACTTATTAGCAAATGCTAACTTAAAATTTGAATTAAAAGAAGGTTTACCTTTAGAATCTACAACATCAATTACATTTGACTGGAGAGATGAAGAAGCTTCTTCTACTTCTGTTCAAGGTACAGATAACCCTTTTACTGGTTTTGGATCATTTACAATAAACCAAAGTAAAACTAAAACATTAAACTCTATTGGTAACGCTACTTTTGTTCCATTTAGAACTTATGGTATTTTAGTAAACCAAAAATTAGACTTTTATGACGGTTTATTCGGAATCGGTGGTGGTTTCAGAAGTGACGTATCTAGTAGATTTGGTAATGATGTAACTGGAACTTTTGGAAGATTCAATGGATATTTCAACATTGCTGATGTTATTGAAAGTGATCCTTTACAACAACTTAAAATTAGAGCTGCATGGGGACAAGCTGGTATTCAGCCTCCGTTTGGTAGTAACTTAGAAGCTTTTGACGTTGTTACTATTGGTAACGAAGCTCCTATTTTTAGTCAAACAACTATAGGTAACACAAGTTTAGCTCCTGCTGTTAATACAGAATTAGAAGTTGGTCTTGACTACAGTATTAAGACTAACAACAAGAACTGGTTCACAAATCTTAGAGGTAGTGTAAACTACTTTACTAACGAAACTGAAGGTGCAATCTCTATTGCTGAGTTAGCTCCATCGACAGGTGCTCCTCAAATTAGAACTAATGCTTATGATTTATCAAGTGATGGTTTCGACTTCAGTTTAGACCTTGGTGTTTATGAAAGCGATAACTTTAGCTGGAATTTCGGAACAAGATTCACAAAATCTACAACTGTTTTAGATCGTATAGCTAATGGTCAAGCATTGGTTGTAGGAGATTTCTTTACTTTAGAAGAAGGTCAAGAAATTGGTTCTTTCTCTGTGTTTGATATTGTAAGAAGTATTGACCAAGAGGATTCTCAAGGAAACTTAATCATTCCTGCTGCAGATGCTAATAACTTTACTGTTGCTAGCACAGGTTATGTTGTAAATAAAAACACTGGTAAGCCAGTATTCACGCAAGAGAAAACTGCTGGAGGTAGTACTCAACCAGACTTTGTTATGTCTTTCTTTAATGATTTCAAAATCAATAAATTCTTCGAAATTTCTACTCAAGTAGATTGGTTCCAAGGAATGGATGTTTATAACAGAGCAAAACAATGGTTATATAACAATGGTTTACACCAAGAAACTTCTGTACCTGTAACTATCGAAGACCCAAGTGGAGTAGATAGAACTGGAGCTTTCGTATCTTACTACACTGGTTTATATAACACAAACGTACCAACATCTCACTTTATTGAAGATGCTTCATTTATTAGATTACGTAATGTAAGTTTCAAATTTAAATTAAACGATTTAGTTAAATTTAAGAATGTACAAGATATTACATTAACATTATCTGGTAGAAACTTAGTTACAATTACTGACTATACTGGTTTAGATCCTGAAGCTGCGAGAAATTTTGGAAATCCATTCCAAAGAGGTTTTGATGAATTTACTCATCCAAACACTAAGAGTTATAATTTAGGTTTAAAAGTAACTTTCTAAAAAACTTAAAACGATGAAAAAAATACAATTTAAAGCAATATTATTCCTATTGGTTTCAGGTATGATTATGTCTTGTCAAGATAATCTTTTAGAAACCAACATTGACCCAGTTAATCCAAATCTACCTGTTGCAGACGATTTAAAAATCCCTTCAACAATGTACTCTTTCGGACAGGGTTTATACGAACCATTTAACTTTCCATATTTATGGTTTGGATATGGTTACCATGAAACAATGGGAGACAATTTAGTAATGCCTTGGGGTAACTTTGGAGGTAGATGGGTAAACCAAACATCTTCAATAGATTTAGACAACAATGTTCTTAATCCTCCTCCAGCAGGAATCACTATTCCTCCAACTCAGAGAATTACTCCACCAGAAGGAGGCGATCAACCAGTTGAAATTAACATTAGAAATACAAGAGCTGCTGGATCAGATAACCCAACTCAATATGAATGGGCTTCAGGTTATGATGCTATAGGACAAACCAACTTAATATTAAGTATTGCAGACGAAGTTGATGCTTCTCCAAGTGAAATAGCTGCTATCAAAGCATGGGCTTTATGGTGGAAAGCATATTCTTACAATAGAATTGGTTTATTATATGAAGAAGGTTTAATAGTAGATTCATTTGGTTCTACTAATAACAACTATGTTCCTAATACTGATATTATTGCTGAATCTAACCGTTTATTAGGAGAGTTAGATACTGTAATTGCTGGTGTTACTAATATTGGAGAGTTTAACTCTGCTTTAGAAGCAATGCAATTAGATATCGTTGGCTTAGTATTAGATATCGCTTCTATGAGAGAAAATTCTAATACATTAAAAGCAAGAAACTTAGTTTATAGCACTAGTGTAACAGCTATGACTTCTGCCGACTGGAATAATGTAATCACATGGTGTAACTCTGGAGTTTCTAGTAATGATAATGCTTTCATTATGAAATCTGAAGCTACATGGGTTAATGACGCATGGTTACCTGGTAGAGTTACTGGATCTTGGTATTTCCCAAGCCCACGTTTAATTCAAGATATCAACATGGGAGATAACCGTTTAGATTTATATTTTGAGGCAGACGTTTTCCCTAACCCAAGAGGAAGAGGATGGCAATATGGTAGTAACTATTTCTGGAAAAGTGAAACTCCAATCGCTTCTACTACTCCAGGTAACGTTACTATGTATTATGCTGGAACATATGAAGAGAACCAATTATTCTTAGCTGAAGCTAAAGTTAGAACAGGAGACATTGAAGGTGGTCTAAGTAACTTAGACGCTGCAAGAACTTTCCAAAATTCAGGTTTACCTGCAACAGTAGGTACTGGATTAACTGAAGCACAAGCTTTAGAAGAAATTCGTAAAGAAAGAAGATTAGGTCTAATCTTAAGGTCAGTAGCTTTCTATGACGCAAGACGTTATGGAATTGCATCTGGATCAAGAACAGGTGCTTGGGTAGTAGGTGTTACAGACGGAACTTATACTCCTATATACAACAATGCAACTATCAACTATAATTATTTAGAGTATTGGCCAGTACCAGCTTTTGAAAGTGATTTCAACGCTCCTGGAACTCAAAACTAATTTAATATCAATAAGTTAATGGGGTTACTTTTGTAACCCCATTTTTTTGTTTAAAACATTTCTGGATTATAAAATGAAAAGAATTCCTCTTCTATGTCTTCTTTTTACACTTGTTTTCTGTAAAAAACAAGAAACAAAAAGCGAACAAAATTTTTTATTCAATAAACTCTCTTCAAAAAGAACTGGTGTTACATTTAACAATAAGATCAAGGACAACTTGAAGGAAAATATCATTAGTTACCTATATTACTACAATGGCGCCGGAGTTAGCGTTGGTGATTTCAATAATGATAATTTAGATGATCTTTATTTTGTATCAAACAAAGGCGAAAACAAATTATATATAAATAAAGGCAATTTAAATTTCGAAGATATTTCTGAAAAAGCTGGCGTAAAAGGAAAAGCTGACTGGCAAACTGGTGTAACAACTATCGATATAAATAATGATGGTTTTTTAGATATATATGTTTGTGCTGTTTCTGGATTATTGGATTTTAAAGGACACAACGAACTTTACATTAACAATGGCGATAATACATTTACAGAAAAATCAAAAGAATATAACTTAGACTATAAAGGGTATTCTACTCAAGCTTATTTCTTTGATTATGATAAAGACGAGGATTTAGATGTATATATAGTAAATCATGCTGTTCATACAAAAAATTCACATGGCCCCGCTTTTTTGAGAGCTAAAAGAACCGATTTAACTGGTGATGTTCTTTTAGAGAATAAGAATAATAAATTTGAAGACAGTAGCGAAAAAGCCAATATTTATGGAGGTGTAAATGGTTATGGACTTAGTGCCTCTATAGCTGACTTTAATAATGATGGTTGGGATGACATTTATGTTTGTAACGACTTCCACGAAGATGACTATTACTATATTAACAATAAAGATGGCTCTTTTACAGAAGCATTAGCTAAAAACTTTTCAACTATTAGTAGGTTTTCTATGGGTAGTGATGCTGCAGATTTAAATGGAGACGGCTTCCAAGATTTAATTACCTTAGATATGTTACCTAAAGACGAAAGAGCTTTAAAAGAATCTGAAGGTGACGACACCATGTTGAACGTACAAATTCAACTACAAAACCTTGGTTATCAAGATCAATATTCTAGAAACATGCTACAGATTAATAATTTCGGAGCTTATTTTCATGAAGAAGCACTTTATAATAATGTAGCAAATACAGATTGGAGTTGGAGTCCGTTAATAGCTGATTTTGACAATGATGGAAATCAAGATTTATTCATATCAAATGGTATCATCAAAAGACCTAATAATTTAGATTTTAAAATGTATGTTTCAAGCAACTACAAATACAGAAGCAGAAACAAATCTAAAGATCAATGGCTTTTAGAAGCTTTAAAAGAAATGCCTTCAGGAAAAGTTCCTAATCAAATATTCCGAGGTAATTCAAAACAATTTAAGAATGAAAATACTTCATGGATTGACAATACACCTTCGTTATCAAATGGTGCTATTTATTCAGATTTAGATTTAGATGGCGATTTAGATTTAGTTACAAACAACATTAACGAAGAGGCTTTCATATATGAAAATACCACAAAAAACAAAAACTACATCTCATTAAACTTTGACTACAAGAGTGAGAATAAAAATGCTATAGGAGTAAAAGCTATATTATATCAGAAACAAACTAAACAATTAAAACAATTATTTAACTCAAGAGGATTTTTATCTTCAGTTAGTAATAAACTTCACTTTGGATTAGACACAATAAAAAAGGTAGATTCTATTGAAATAATTTGGCCTAACAACACCAAACAAACAATTAAAGATATAAGTATCAATAAAGAATTGCTAATAAAATATAATGAAGAAAAAAGTAAGAATTGTATAGCTAATACAACTGAAACTGAAAAAATATTTAAGCCTACTAAAGAAATTATTGACTTTAAACATGATGAAGATAAATATAATGATTTTCATGTTGAAAGATTAATTCCATTCAAAGTTTCAACTACAGGTCCTGCTATAGCTGTTGCTGACATTGACAAAAATGGATTTGATGATTTATTTATCGGCAACGGTTCAGGTAAAGCCGCTGCTTTATACCTGAATGATGGTGTCAAATTATCAAAAAAAGACATAAATGTGTTTAATGAAGACATCAATTATGAAGATGTTTGCGCTACTTTTTTTGATGCGGATAATGATGGAGATTTAGACTTGTATGTAGGTTCAGGAATTCATCAAAATAGAAACAAATCAAACGAAATTGATCGATTATATCTCAATACAAAGAATAACTTCACAAAATCTAATTCAATACCCTTAAACAAAAACATTACTGCCTGCATAAAAGCATATGACTATGATCAAGATGGAGATACTGACTTATTTGTAGGCAACAGATCTAACCCTGATGATTATGGCGAAAAAGTAACTTCTTATTTATTAAAAAATGATGGTGAAGGACAATTTAAAATTGACACAAACTTCTCAATTTTATCGCATGTAACAGATGCGCTATGGATAGACCTTAATAATGATACTGTAAAAGATTTAGTAGTAACTACAGAATGGGATCAACCAAAAATATTTATTAATTCAAATGGAAAACTAACGGAAGAAAACAAACTGAGTAATTTAAATGGTTTGTGGCAAACCGTTAATGCTTTTGATATCGATAAAGATGGAGACAAAGATTTAATCTTAGGTAATTGGGGAGAGAATACAAAATTTAGTACTGAAAATTCTGATCCTATAGTAATGTATCATTCAGACTTTGATTCTAATGGAAAAAAGGAAACTGTAATCGCATACAAATTAGAGAATAAGTATTATCCAATATATTCTAAAGATGAATTAGCCTCACAAATGAATATCATAAAGAAAAGATTTGTAAACTATAAAGATTATGCTTTAAAAACTATAGAAGATATTTTAACAAAAGAACAACTCTCTAAAGCTACTAAATACACGATAAATACATTATCTACAGGTTATTTAATAAATGATAATGGTAATTTTTCTAGTTTTAAAAAGCTAGCAAAACCATTTCAATTATCACCTGTGAATACGACAGTAAACCTAAGTTTAGAGCAAAAAGAACATCTTTTATTTTTAGGCAATTCTAAAAGTGTAAATACTTATCACGGCGGATATGAAAATCTTAAAGGATTACTATTATCTGATAGCAATAACTTTTCTCAGGCATCAAAACTAGGTATCCCTCCTTTAGATTCCGAAGTAAGAAAAGCTGAAGTCATAAAATTTAAAGATAAAAAAGTACTACTAATATTACCCAATAACAACCAAATTCAATCTTTTATCATTAATGAGAAATAATCATTCAAATTTCGTTTTTACACTACTAGCAGCCATCTTTATATGTGTTTCTTGCAAAAGAGAAGCTAACGAAATCAAAATTTCTTCTGAAGATTACAATCACCTTGTAGATAGAATAACAGAAATTATGATTCATGATGTATTCTCTCCACCTGTTGCAAGCAGAATATATGCGTACCCTAATATTGCAGCTTATGAAGCGCTTAATGGAGGTAGTAAAAAATATAAATCTTTATCAGGACAATTAAATGGATTAAAATTAAAAAATCCAGAAAAAACGGATAATGTAAACAAAAAATTAGCTTCATTAATTGCTCATATACAAGTTTCAAAAGAATTAATTTTTTCAAAAGATAAATTAGAAGTTTACAAGGATAGTTTATATAAGATCTGGAAAGAAACAAACCCAACAATATTTAAAAAATCCAAGGAATATGCTACTCAATATTCTAAACAAATTTTAGAATGGATGAATAAAGATAATTATTCACAAACGAGAACATATCCAGAACATAATGGTAATACTGATGATCCTTCACAATGGAAACCTACTCCACCAGCTTACATGGATGCCATAGAGCCTCATTGGAATAAAATACGACCATTCACTTTAGATTCTGCATCTCAATTTAAACCAATACCACCTCCTAAATTTTCTTTAGAAAAAAATAGTCCTTTTTATAAAGAACTAATTCATGTTTATAAAACTGGACAACAAATTATACAAAAAGGGGATTCTTCCGAAGAAATAGAAATAGCTAGATTTTGGGATTGCAACCCTTATGTTTCAGTAAACAAAGGACATTTTATGTTTGCCTCAAAAAAAATAACACCAGGTGCACATTGGATGGGGATTTGTAAAATTGCTTGCAAAAAAGATAATGCAGATTTTTATAAAACAATTTATGCTCATACTAGAACTTCTATTTCAATTGCAGATGCATTTATTAGTTGTTGGGATGAAAAATACAGAAGCAATTTAGTTAGACCTGAAACATTAATCAATAAATACATTGATGAAACATGGGAGCCAATATTACAAACACCTCCATTCCCAGAATATACTAGTGGTCACTCTGTTGTTTCTGGAGCGGCCTCAGAAACATTGACTTTAATTTTTGGTGACAACTTCAACTTTTTAGATACTACTGAAGTTCCTTTTGGACTTCCGGCGAGAAAATTCTCTTCATTTAGAAGTGCTGCAAAAGAAGCTGCCATAAGTAGACTTTACGGAGGTATACATTATAAATCCGCAATAGAATTAGGTTTAAGTCAAGGAATACTTATGTCAGAACACCATAAAACAAAAATAAGTTATAGTTATCAACCATAATTATGATATTTTCAACAGTAAGAACAACACATTGATTTTATAATATTAATCCATTAACTCAGGTTTACTTTGTTCAATCTTATTTGGTTTTTTATGTTAAAAAATTGTTTATTTAAGATAAAATTAAGATTTTAGCGATTGATTAATTCAAACAATTATACAATGAAAACAAAGTTTAATGGGATTTTAACGCTCCTTTTGGCGTTGGTTGTGCAAATTTCGTTTGCGCAAGACAGAACAATTTCAGGAACTGTTTCGGATGAAACCGGGCCATTACCTGGAGTTAGTGTATTAAAAAAAGGTACCACTTCTGGTACTGAAACTGACTTTGATGGAAAGTACTCAATTAAAGCAAAAACAGGAGATGTTTTAGTTTTTAGTTTTGTTGGTATGAAAACCGTAGAGAAAGTTGTTGGTTCTTCAAACAATATCAGTTTCACTATGGAAGGAGATAATGTTCTTGAAGAAGTTGTAGTAACTGGTTACGGTACTGAAAGTAGAGAAACTGTTTCTTCTTCTGTTACTGTATTGAGTGCAGAAGATGTAGAAGGAAGACCTACAGCATCTTTAGTACAAGCATTACAATCTCAGTCTCCAGGTTTAAATATTTCTACTGGTAATGGTCAGCCAGGTGGAAATAGTGTTATCTTATTAAGAGGTATCAACTCTTTATCAGGTAACTCTGAGCCTTTATTTATCGTAGACGGTGTACCTGTAGATGAAGACAACTTTAGATCTATCAACCAAAACGATATCGCTTCGGTAAGTGTTTTAAAAGATGCATCTGCTACAGCTATTTATGGTAACAGAGCAACTGGTGGTGTTATCGTTATTACTACCAAGAAAGGTAAGTCTGGTCAAAAATTACAAATTCGTTATTCTGGAAGAAGTGGTTTTACATTTAAGCCAGATCCAAACTTTTCTTTAGCGAATTCTAGAGAAATTTTAGAAATTGAAAGAATAGCAGGTGTAGGTACTGGTGCTGGTAATTACAACCCTTTCGTTGGTTCAGTTACGGGACTTCCTGTTAGAACTCCTGGTTCTCCAGCTATACCACTTACAGATGCTCAAATTGCAACTGCTTCACAAACAAATACTGATTGGACTGATATCTTATTAAGAGTTGGTAACTTCAACTCTCATGATATATCGTTATCAACTGGATCTGATAACATTACTTCTTATACTTCATTAGGTTACTTTGAGCAAGAAGGTATTACTCTAAGATCTAAGTTACAAAGAATGACTGTTAGAAATAACACGACTTACAAAACAGATAAGTTTACTTTCAATTCAAGTATAGGTATTGGATTTAGTAGATCTGATATTGCTGGTGGTATTGGAACTGGAGGTACAAGTGGTTCATTAAGTAATCCTTTCTTAGGACCATTCGTTTCTAAGCCTTATTTACCTGCATATAATGCAGATGGTTCATTAAATGTAGTTGGTGATACTGATCCTAACAACAGTGGAGGCTTCTTAAATACTCCTTATATCATTCAAAACGTTGCTAGATTTGATATAGATAGAGATACTGAATTAAGAATTACTGGTGCGTTAAGTGCTGATTACAATATCACTGATAAGTTTAGAGCTCACGTTGGATTTGGTCTTGATATGATCGAAGAGAGCCGTTTTAGATTAGAGCCAACTAATAGTATTAGAGGATCTAGAGTTAGTGAAGATGTTAGAGGTAATCCAGATGCACAGTTTACTGGTAGACAAAGGCAAGATTTCGCTAGAGATACAAGAATGATTACTGATTTAAGATTAAGTTATGATGATACTATTGGAGAAAAACATAACTACTCTGTATTAGGTATTACAGAATTTAATTATGCTGAGTTTAATGATTTCGGATTCGACCAAGTTGGTTTAACACCTGGTTTAGAAGGTGTTGGCGCTGGGTTTGTTGCTGGTAATACTACTGAAGATCCAGATGGTAATGGTGAACCTGACTTTTTCTATATTCCGACTTTATTTTCTCGTAAATTCATCGTATCTCAGTTTTCTTTAATTGGTAAGGCTACTTATGACTATGACAAGATTGCTGGAGCTGATTTTACTATCCGTCGTGATGGTTCTTCTCGTTTCCAAGGAGACAATCGTTTTGGTATATTCTGGTCTGTTGGAGGTTTTGTAAATTTAACAAAGTCTTTATTTGATCCTTCTGATTTTGTAAATGATATTAAATTAAGAGGTAGTTACGGTATCACTGGTAACGACAGATTAGGTGGTGGATACTATGCAGGATTAGATGTTCCTTTTGATCAATTTGGTGCTGTTGGAGGATACAACGGTAGTGTTGGTTTAGCTCCTACTCAGCTAGGTAATAGAAATATCAAGTGGGAAGAAACTGCAAAGGCAAACATTGGTGTTGATTTTAGATTATTACAAAATAAATTAACTGGTAGTTTTGATGTTTATAAAAATATTACAACTGACTTATTTGCTCAAAGACCAGCAACTAACTTATCTACATTTTCTGTAATAAACGATAATGTTGGAACTATGCAAAACCAAGGTATTGAAGCTATCTTAAATTATAAGTTAATTCAAAACGAAAATACAGTTTGGTCTGTTGGTGTTAATGGTTCTTACAACGAAAACTTAATTACAGAATTAAATGGTATTGAAGCTAACGCTAACGGAGAGATTATATTAGATGATACTCAATTTTCACCTGAAGCAGTAGGTCACGCTTTTAACGAATACTATATGGTAAGATGGGCTGGTGTTAATCCAGCTAATGGTAGTCCACTTTATTTAGATAGAGATGGGAATTTAACAGAACAGTTTAGTGATGCTAACAGAGTATTTACTGGTAAGTCTACTATTCCTAAATACCAGGGTGGATTCAATACTTCTTTCTATCATAAAGGGTTTTCTTTAGATGCTCAATTTACATTTGCAGCTGAAGTATATAGAAATAATGGTACTTTAGGAGTTGCTGAAGATCCAACTTTATTAAATATCATCAATGTTACTTCTGATTTATTAGGTGCTTGGCAACAGCCAGGAGATATTACTGGTATCCCTGCATTAAATACGGGTTCTATAAGAAACTTAGCAACTACAAGATATCTTGAAGATGCATCGTATATAAGATTAAAGAATGTTGCAATTGGATATGAATTAACGAACTCTTTAATTAAGAAAAGTCCTTTTAGTTCAGTGAAATTATATTTACAAGGAGAAAACTTATTAACTTGGACAAAATGGAGAGGTTTCGATCCTGAATTTGATCCTTTTCAAGCTAATGATTTCTTCTCATTCCCTAACTCACGTATCGTAACATTAGGTGTTGATTTAAAACTTTAATAAAATGAAAATACTTAAAAAAATATTTGGTGGAGCACTTTTAGTTTCATCGCTTTTTCTTACATCTTGTGAAGAAAAACTAGACGTTATACCAAACGATGCTATATTACCAGATGTAGCTTTCCAATCGGTTGATGATTTACAAAATGCTTTAAATGCTACTTATTCTTTCGTAGATACACAATCTATACGATTCAACTCAATTTTTAGTGACAACACTAAAGTTGGTAAAGATAGTGGTGGACAAGAAGTTAACTTACACTCATGGGTACTAACTCCCAATGTAGGTGTAGCTCAAACTATTTGGCAAAATAGATATACAATTATCAACAGAGCTTCTAGAGTTATTCAAGCTGCTGATATTATAGACAGAACAGGTAGAGAACAAGAGGTGAATAACATTTTAGCTCAAGCTTATGCTTTACGTGCTTTTGCTCATTTTGGATTATACCAATACTATACTCCAGATTACTCAGATCCTAACGGATTATCTGTACCAGCAGTAGATTTTCCAGTAACTGTAGAGAATTTACCTCGTAATACTGTTTCAGAAGTACTAGCTGCTATTGAAGCTGATTTAGTAAGATCTTCTGGTCTTATTGATGCAAGTCAAACAGATAATAGGTTTATTACTGAGGATTTCATCACTGCTTTAAGAGCAAGAATTGCTTTATTCTCTGGTGAATATGCAACAGCTTTAACTTTAGCTAATCAATTAATAGCTGATTATCCTTTAGCAGATCAAGCTCAGTATAGAGCAATGTTCTTAGATCAAGATAATACTGAAGTTATATTTAAAGCTGCTAGAGTTAATGGAGATGGTACTATTGGTGGTATCTGGCACTTTGGTAGTGGTAACCCATTCATAGAAATGTCTAATTCATTTTTTAATCTTTTAGACCCAGCTGATATCAGATTTTCTACAAACTTAAATGTTGCAGAAAGTGATCCTGCTGCTAACGTACACTTAATTAATAAATACCCTGGTACATCACAAAGATTTTTAGCTGATTTTAAAATATTTAGAGTATCAGAAATGCACTTAATCAAAGCTGAAGCTGAAGCTAGAGCTGGAAACTTTACTGCTTCTCAAGAAACAATAAAAGGATTAAGAGATGCGCGTTTTGGTGCAGATACACCTCAACCAACATATACTACTCTTAACGATGCTTTAGATTTTATTTTAGATGAAAGAAGAGTTGAATTAGCTTTTGAAGGTCACCGTTACTTAGACTTAAAGAGATTATCTAGAACTTTAAACAGAGCTAATGCTGATTGTGGTGGTTTAAGTAATGCATGTCAATTAACTTCTACAGATCAGAGATTTACATTACCAATCCCTTCTGTTGAAATTAATGCTAACCCAGAAATGGTACAAAACCCTGGGTACTAATAACTAAAATTTAAAGATTATGATTAAAAAAATAAGTCTATATATACTTGTATTAGCAAGTACAATTTTAGCTGGATGTGACCCTACTGAGAATGTTATATTTGATGTTAATAACGGACAGTCATTAGCTAAATTCACTACTGGAGATCAGACTATCCCAGTTCCAGATTCAGGTGCAACAGCTATCATATCAGTTGGTGTTTCGACTGTAAGTGATACTGACAGAAGAGTTACATTATCTATTGATGCTGCTAACACTACTGCTACTACAGCAGCTTATACAATTAATGATGCTACAGCTGTTATTCCAGCAGGTGAGTATATTGCTAACATCGAAATTGATGCTAACTTTACAGGAGTACCTGTTACAGGTTTCGCTGATTTAGTAGTTAATATTGATGGTGTAGAAGGAGCTGAATTAGAAGAAGATTTATCTAACAAAGTTAGTTTCTTTAGATTCTGTCCTTTCGAAAATGGAGCAACATTCTTAGGTGATTATCGTTTAGAAACTCAAGTATTAGGTATATTTGGTTCTACAACTTTAACTGATGGAGTTGTTACAATTTCTCAAGGAGCTACTGTAGCTGATCGTGTATTTACTTCAATTCCTTACCCAGGTTTAGGATCTTTTAGTCCTGTAAATATCGGATTTAGTTTAATTTGTGATGATATCGTATTCAGTCCTATCGATGATATAGGTGTTGGATGTAGTGGTGGAAATGCTTTTGCACCTTCAACTGCTAATGCTTCTACTTACACAGCTAACGATGATTCTGAATTAGTTATCAACTTTATTGACGACGCTAGAGGTCAATGTGCTGGTGGAGGAGCTCCAGTAGAAGTACAAATTAGATTAGTTAAAATGTAAAAATTCATTTTACTCAAAATAAATAAAACCATCTCCTAAAGAGATGGTTTTTTTATTATAGTTATTATACCTTTGTAGCATGGAACAAACGACAACAATATTTGGTATTAGAGCTATTATAGAAGCCATAGAAAGTAACTCTACAATTGATAAAGTATATTTACAAAAAGGATTAAGAGGTGACCTTTATTTTGAGCTTGAAAAACTAATCAAAAAAAATAAAATATCTACTAGTTTAGTTCCTGTTGAAAAATTAAATCGTTTATCTAAGCATAATAATCACCAAGGAGCAGTGGCTAAAATATCTCCTATTAAGTTTTATGAATTAGATGAATTGATAGAGCAAACTTTAAACGCTGATACTACTCCATTATTCATTCTTCTAGATCAACTTTCTGACGTTAGAAATTTTGGGGCTATTATTAGAACTGCAGAATGTACAGGTGCTCATGGAATTATTATTCAAAAAAGTGGTAGTGCTCCTGTTAATGCTGAAACTATAAAAACATCTGCTGGAGCTGCTTTTAAAGTTCCAATTTGTAAGGTTGATCATATTAAAGATGCTATATTTCAATTTCAAGCAGCGGATATTAAACTCGTTGCAGCTACTGAAAAAACAGAAGAATCAATTTATGATGTAGCGTTAAATCAACCTATAGCTATAGTAATGGGTTCAGAACACAAAGGAGTGAGTAATTCTGTTCTAAAAATGGTCGATTACAAAGCAAAACTTCCATTACTTGGAGAAATTCAATCATTAAATGTATCTGTAGCTTGTGGAGCTTTCTTATATGAAACAGTTAGACAAAGAATAAAACAATAATTAGCTTAATGCTCATATAAATTTAACAGAATACTAGTTAGGTTTTAGTAAATTTAAGACTAAACCTATAAATCTTTAAAATGAGCACTATTAGACTCGGTGATGAAGCACCAAACTTTACAGCAGAAACTTCTGAAGGAACAATCAACTTTCATGAATGGTTAGGCGATAATTGGGGAATTTTATTTTCTCACCCTGCAGATTATACTCCTGTTTGTACTACTGAATTAGGTACTGTTGCAAAATATAAAAGTGAATTTGAAAAACGCAAAGTTAAAGTTGTTGCGTTGAGTGTTGATGGTTTAACATCTCATCAGGGATGGATTCAAGATATAAATGAAACACAAAACACTTCAGTTAATTTTCCTATAATTGCTGATGAGGACAAAAAAGTGTCAAATCTTTATGATATGATTCATCCTAATGCTGATAATAATCTTACTGTAAGATCTGTTTTTATTATAGATCCTAATAAAAAAGTAAAATTGATTATTGTATATCCAGCTTCAACAGGAAGAAATTTTGATGAACTTTTAAGAGTAATTGATTCTTTACAATTAACTACTTATCATAAAGTCGCTACTCCTGCTAACTGGAAAAATGGTGATGATTGTGTTATAGTTCCAGCTGTTGAAAATGAAGAAATAGCTGAATTATTTCCTAAAGGATATAAGGAGATTAAACCTTATTTAAGAATGACTCCACAACCTAATTTAGAATAAAAAAAGACGCTTTAAAAGCGTCTTTTTTTATTCCTCTTCTTCAGATATATTTTCATCAACCATATTTTTATGATCTACATAAATATATCGGTATGTAATTTCTTTAATTTCAGATTCTTCATGTGCCTCTATTTCTTCATCTGGAGGTGGTGGATTGTAATTTCCTTCTTCATCAAACATATCATCAAATTCTGTTTTTGAAAATACAAATGCTTCTTTTACAATTCCTATATTTCTGTATCTGTATGCAAAAAACAATCCGACAATAAAACCTGCTGTATGGCCTTCCCATGATATTCCTTCTTCAATAGGAAAAAGATACCAAATCATACTTCCGTAAAGAAAAATTACAATTAAAGACATAGCTACTAATCGAAAGTGTTTTCTGATGATACCGCTAAAAAAAATAAAACTAAATAATAAATAAACAATTCCACTTGCACCAAAATGATATGCTTCTCTACCAATGCTCCAAGTTAGTATTCCAGTTAATAGTCCTCCATAAATTAACAATTTTGTTCCAACTTCTTTATAAAAATAAAATAGCGACATTAAGAGGACTATTAACGGCACTGAATTATTAAAAAGGTGTTTTGTATCACTATGAATGAAATGAGATAGAAAAACACCTCTTATTCCTTTTAATGTTCTAGGTAAAACACCTAATCTATTAAAATTAAAACCAAACCTTATTTCTATCCAATAAACAAACCAAATAATGAAAATAAAGAGTATTGGTATGGTTAGTATATAGTTCTTAAATTTAAACTGATCTTCTGGCTCCATATGATTTTTAACATCAAAAAGATAACCATTTTATATTTCTTGTTAATCTGTCATAAATCTTTGCTACTTTTACTCTATGAGTGCACCTTTGGCAGAAAGAATTAGACCGAAAACCTTAGACGACTATATAAGTCAGCAACATTTAGTTGGTAAAAATGGTATTTTAACCAATCATATCAAACAAGGAATTATACCTTCATTAATATTTTGGGGACCTCCAGGAATCGGTAAAACGACGTTAGCCAATATTATAGCTACAGTTTCAGATAGACCTTTTTATACATTAAGTGCGATTAGTTCTGGTGTAAAAGATGTTAGAGAAGTAATTGAAAAGGCAAAGAAAAGTGGTGGTTTATTTACTCAGAAAAATCCTATTTTATTTATTGATGAAATTCATAGGTTTAGTAAATCTCAACAAGATTCTTTACTAGGTGCAGTAGAAAAAGGCTGGGTTACATTGGTAGGAGCAACAACTGAAAACCCTAGTTTTGAAGTAATCCCTGCCCTCCTATCTCGATGTCAAGTTTACATTTTAAACTCTTTTGATAAAGATGATCTTATTGCTCTATTACAAAGAGCTATTGAAAAAGATGAAATTTTATCAAAAAAGAAAATAATACTATCTGAAACAGATGCTTTGTTACAAATTTCTGGTGGAGATGCGAGAAAGCTTTTAAATATTTTCGAATTACTTGTTTCGTCTGAAGATGAAATTGAGATAACGAATAAACTTGTTCTAGAAAAAGTTCAAAAAAATACAGTTCGTTACGACAAAACTGGTGAACAACATTATGATATTATCTCAGCTTTTATTAAATCTATAAGGGGTAGTGACCCTAATGCTGCTGTATATTGGCTGGCTAGAATGATAGAAGGAGGAGAAGATGTGAAGTTTATTGCTCGTAGATTACTTATTCTTGCTTCAGAAGATATAGGAAATGCAAATCCTACTGCTTTAATTTTAGCTAACAATACTTTTCAAGCGGTTTCTGTCATAGGATATCCAGAATCTAGAATAATATTAAGCCAATGCGCAGTGTATTTAGCTAACTCTGCTAAAAGTAATGCTTCTTACATGGCTATAGGTAAAGCCCAAGAATTAGTGAGGAAAACTGGTGATTTATCAATTCCTTTGCATCTGAGGAATGCACCTACTAAATTAATGAAAGATTTAGACTATGGTAAAGATTATCAATACGCTCATAATTACAACGAAAACTTTGTACATCAAGAATATTTACCTGATGAAATCGTAAATACTAAACTATATGAACCTGGTAATAATGCCAGAGAGAATAACTTTAGGGAAACCTTAAAAAAACGCTGGAAGGATAAATACAATTATTAAAATTTCACCCTAAATAACTTTGTAACCAGTTTATCATTTTCGTAATATTCTGCAGACCAAACGTCTCCACTTTTCTTAGAAAAAGTTCCATTTTTGTCTTTTATAATAAACGAGTTTTCACGGTTTGTTTTCAACAATTTAAAAACAACTTCAGGAACATCGTTTATCAACTGATATCCATAGTCTTTTGGTTGTGCATACAGAACATTAGTTATATTAGTATACAATTCGTCTGATGTTTGTTTTACTTCTACAACTTTATCTTCTTTCTGCAAATTGTAATTTCTTTCTCTCTCTGTAGATACTTCTATATTTTTGGTTACTATGGTTTCTGTAGTTTTTGGAACATATTTATAATTCAATTGTTTAATTGAATTAAAAGCTTCTCTAATAGCTTTATGGTAGGCTTTTTTGTACTCTTTTAATTTACTTTTTCCAAATTTAGAACTGTATACTTCTTTATTAAAACAATCTTTGAATCGTATTTGAACTTTTGTAACAAAAATACCTGAATCATTAAATAAATCTGCAGTTAACGCTTTACATCTATCAGATACTAAATCTGCAGGTAAAGATTCATCATCAAAAAAGACATTAAAATTGTTCTTCTTTAATAAAAATTTAATCAATGAACTTGTTTGATACTGATCTGCTTTCTTAAAACCATTGTATTGTTTTGGTACAATAACATATTTGTAATCGTTTACACTTTTTTGAGCAAAAACAGAAGTAGTTATGAATAAAAGTAAAAGTATTTTTTTCATTTTTTGGTAAATTAATCAAACATCACAATATAGTAAAAAAGCTATTAAAGCTAGAATTCGTATCAATTATCTTGAAATAAAATTGATTCCAAATTGAAAAGATGCACTATTAGATGCAGCTAAATCTGTTAATTGTAAAACATTATCTACTGCTGTATATACATTGATTTTCCAAATATTAGCTGAAATTCCTAAACCAATGTTTGAATTAGAGAAATCATCTACCGTGTAAGTTATTCTTGTATTGAGTCGTTTCGAAAATTTTCTTTCATAAAAACCAGTTAAGGCAAATCTAGGACCGATAGGAGTTAATACAGAAAAAATTTGTCCTCCTAAAGCATTGTCATAATAATCATTATAAGTCATATCAGAACAGTTCTCTTCTCTTCTAGATTTTCCAAAGCTGTATCTTCCTCCGAAATTTAATTTTAAAGGTCGCATTACTGCGTACGATTCTCTGTTTTCGTTTCTTGGAATTCTTGCATTAATTTCATCATTCAGGTTCCTCCAATAATCAGGATTAGAATTATCAAATAAGAACTCTATTCCACTAAAAGTATAATCTCCTTCAACGTTTCCATTTCTTACCTTATTTGAATAGCTAATAAAACCTACATCTAATAAACTTGCTGAAATCTCGGTCTGATCATCAATTGCATAAGTAAATCCTATATCAAAACCTAAACCTAAATTACTGCCTAAGAAAATATTCCCAGTAATATCATCTGCGGTTAAATCAAATTCATCATTTTCATTGTATAAACCAGAACTATATGCATTTACATTTAAATTTGTTAAAGAGTGTTGATAAAGACTAGTGGTTCCTAAACGTGTTGTAAAACTTCCTGTATTTCCTGTAGAAGTTACATTTAAAGCTCCAGAATAAATCTTTAACCTAGCTCCTGCTGTAAATTTTTCATTGAACTTTCTAGTAATACCTGCGTGAATTACTCCTAGTACATCTGCTTTTGTCGCTAGATTAGAAAAAAGAAAATTTCTATTTATAAATGGTGCGTTTCCATCTTTAATAAGTTCTAAAAACTCTTTTGGTATTTTTAAAAATGCATCGAATTCAGTGTAATATCCTACACTTAAATAATCTCTTTTATTTAGTTTATATCCTGCATTAATTACTTCTACTTGTGAATTAATATATGCATAATCGTTATTATCTAGATTATTAATGACATTATTAAATTTTGTCGTAAAATCAACATTATCTTCTCGAAACAAATCAGCTATTGTAAATCCAGATGTGCTTACACTTGCTGAAATTCCAGACAGTACTGGTACACCAACATGATATTTGTAGTCTGTTTTAGCTCCTGGATTCAATAGTAATCCTTGAGGAATATTATCAAAACCATATAAAACTTGCTTATTCTGTGCAAAAATTAACCCTGAAAAGGTTAAAAAGAAAAGTATAAAAATCTTTTTCATTAGTTTAGTTTACTCTGAAATATAATGTTCCTGCTGATCTAAAAGTTAGGGAGGTAGGTACGTTAACATCTATTATTGAGCCGTCTGAACTAGGCAACAATTCAATTCTGGTTCTAACATTTCTAGTATTTGTGAAAGCTGGCTCATTTGCTAGTATAATTTCTTCTTCCTGATTAAAATCAGATTGATTTGGATTAACGTTTAATGTAATTGGACTTAATGTCTCATTTCCAGCACCATCTAAAAAGAAAAACTCTATTCTAAAACCTCTATTAAATTGATTGTTAATAGCGAACTGTAAAACAATACGTTCTAAGTTATCTCTAGTTTGCTCATTATTAAAAATAGTAAATAGCGATGTTTGTTCTATTGGTCTATTTATTTCAACTCCACCAAAAACAAGTTCATTCTGGGTTATTGTCGAATTCACTAAAGAAGCTAATACCACAGGAGTTATTTCTAAATCTTCAGCCTGACTAAAATTTACGTCCTCTACACAAGAACTCATCATCAATAAAAAACTACATAATACTACTCTAAAAATTAATCTCATACCTCTTAATTATGTTCATTTTGAAACGTTTATATCTTATAAAAATTGTTTAATTTCTAACAAGCTTCTTATAGTTAAAACATTATTCTCTACAGTTTCTTCTTGTTTTGGGTCATAAAAAATAGGTTGTATCCCTAAATTTTTAGCTCCCATTACGTCTGCTTCTAAACTATCGCCCACCATAATACAATTTTCTGGTTTAGAATTCACTTCTTTTAACGCAAAATTAAAAATTTTAGGGTTTGGTTTCTTTACACCTACGCTTTCAGATGTAACAATTAAGTCGAAAAAATCCCTAATTCCAGATTTCATTAATTTTTTATGTTGAACTTCTTTAAAGCCATTGGTAATAATATGAAGTTTATATTTTGGCTTTAAATATTCAAGGATTTCTAGAGTTCCATCTATTAGAAAATTATAATCGGATAGATATTTTATATAATCTTCAGAAACTTGATCTATTAATGCATCACTTGCATTAAAATTCAAAGTATCAAAAACATCTTTCAATCTTCGGTAACGCAATTCTTCTTTAGCTATTTTTTCTTCTCTATACAGTTTCCAATACTGAAGATTTAAAGGTATATACACTTCTAAAAATTCATTTAAGTCAAGAGTAATATTCTGTTCTTTAAATATTTGCTGAAATGTTAATGATGAATTCTGGTCAAAATCCCAGAGTGTATGATCTAAATCAAAGAAAATATGTGCTATCCCGGTCATAAACCAAAAATAAGGATATAAATCATCGAAGCTTGAATTTAATTGTTAAAAAAATATATCTTGCCAATACTAAAAATAAGCAATTGGGACTAACTGAACTTTTTAATTTATTCCTTGTCATAAGTGCCGTTCATGGCTTTGCTTTTAATTTCTTTTTATTTCAGAAAAAAATTAAAAACAAAGGGATTTTATACCTCAACTTAATGATTTTAGTTATTGCTTTAAATAATTTACAATCGTGGTTATTACTAAAAAACTTCTTTGTTTTAAAGTATATTCAAATTCCTTGGCATTTTTTAATAGCTCCATTATTCTATACTTTTTTAATCAATTATTTAGAAATTAAAAGACGTTTTTTAAATGTTCTAAAGGTCTTTATTCCCATTTTTGTTTTAAGCATCATCATACAAGTTGTCTATTTGTCTTTTGTAAATGATATAAATAATGAGAACTATCATTTATTCTATGAAAAGTATACGGCTATAGAAGAAGCTGCTAGCTTAATCATTTCTCTTTATTTATTTTTTTGCTGTTATCATATTCTGAAATATAAAAATCATTTGTTTAAAGAAATTTTAAGCTTTGATAACTTAAAGTGGTTAAACACTTTTATTTATTTAGCTGGGATTAGTTATATCTTATGGATTGTAGCTTTAACTATCAAATTCTACTTAAACTTCGATAATTTTATTGTTTTTTATTATCCGTTAAGAATCATGACAACTACTTTAATCTACTGGTTAGGTTATGAACTTGTTTTTGTTTTAAAACAGATAAAAGAAAGAAAATCTATCCGTAAAAAAATAACATTCAAACCTCAAAAAGAAAAACAAAGTACCTCTAAAAAGTTTTTACGAATTACATCATACATTAAAGACAACAGACGTTTTTTAGATAATCTTTTAAGCTTAGAAACCCTAGCTAACGAACTTCAAATAAGCAGTAGCCAATTGTCCAAAGTGATTAATGAAGAAACTTCTCAAAATTTTAATCATTTAATTAATACATACAGGATAGATTTCTCTAAAGCTTTGTTATTAGATGATGATTATAAAAACTACACTATCACTTCAATTGCTTTAGAATCGGGTTTTAACTCAAAGTCTACATTTTACAATGCTTTTAAAAAGCATACTGGAATAACTCCTTCTGATTTTAGATTACAACACCAAAATTCTTAGTCCAGATTAATCTTATTTTGTCCAAAATTCAGCATAAACCATGTTTCTGGACTATAGAAACATTTCCAAAAATAGTTTTGTCGAAGCTTTCTAATTTTAAAAAAAACTATAATGAAACGTATTACAATTCTCTTTAAAACCTATGTTATTTTAGTGATGATATGCTTCACTTTCACTAGTTATTCTCAATCTCAAATTGAAGATACTTCTTCTTTAGTAAATGCTACTTTTACGCAAAGATCTAAGAATAAATTACAATTTTTAGGTGTCGATTATAAAAGTATTGACTTCGAAAGTCAAGAAGATCTTTTAAAATTAAATTTAATTCTACAGTATGATAAGAGACAGCGTTCTAATGAAATTTTTGCCTATATTTTTTCTGGGTTTTCATTAGTTTCATTAATAGGCGGTCTCACTTCAAAAGATGATAATTCTATTTTTTCTGATCTAGGTAAAGGAGTTTATTTTACATCCGCCATTGTTTACGGAGGTATATCAATTCCCTTTTGGATAGGAAGACGTAAATACCGACGACAAAGAGATCAATTGGTAAAACTCTTTTGATATATCCTTTTATATTTCAACCATAAGAAACAGCTTTTAATACAAATTAGAAGCTGTTTTTATTTGTCCTGAAACTAGCAAATCTTTCCTGTTTTAAGGATAACATAGAATTTTGGACATCATTACTTCTGCTTGAAAATACTTTTGAAGAAACTTTTTAATCTTTTAAAATCATGAAAAAAAAATCAAAATTTTTCATTCATAGTTTACCAATTGTAATTCTATTACATGTTTTGTTATTCTTAAAATCAAACGCACAAGTAACAGATAACACTTATTTCATAGGTCTTACTCCATCATCTAGCTACGAAACTATTAATGGCTTAGGAATTAGCTACTCTTTTTTAGCTTTTGAAAAACAACATACTAATGTAAATGGTATTCGATTAAGTGTAGAGCCATTTTCTATGTTCATGCCATTTTTAACCATTATTCATGCTCCTTTCATGGAAGCTACAGGAGATGATTTGACTTATGATTTTAAATACGATAATATTATTAATGGTATTAATCTCACGCTGTTTGATCCCAACATTAGTAAAATTAATGGTTTAGAAATTAATGTCTCTGGAAGTAGAGGAACGGTGACCAACGGTATGTCTGTTGGATTAGTAAACATGCATTACAAAATAAGTGGTATAAGCTTAGGAATTCTTAGAAATAGAAGTAAAAAGTGTCGTGGAATACAAATAGGACTCGTGAATGAATGTGAGAATCTTAAAGGATTACAAATCGGTCTTTGGAATAAGAACTCAAAGAGAAACATGCCTTTTATTAACTGGAATTTTTAATTAAAAATCATGAAAAATCTTATACCTATTTCTTTAATTATATTTCGATTAGGATTAGCTCCCTTAATCGTAGGCTTGGCTTATTGTTTTGGAATTAATGCAAAACTTTACATTATACTCTTCATGTACCTTGGACTACTTTCTGATATTTTAGATGGTATTGTTGCTAGAAAACTAGGTGTCTCATCAGAGAAATTAAGACGATTTGATAGTCAAACAGATTTGGTTTTTTGGCTTTCCATTGGTTTAGCAACTTGGTTACTTTATCCTAATATAATTTCAGAAAATATTTATGCCGTATGGATAATACTTGGTATGGAAGTATCCTGCTATGTAATAAGTATTTTAAAATTTGGAAAAGAAACTTGCACACACGCCTTCTTATCAAAACTCTGGGGAATTACATTATTAATTGCATTTACTAGCTTAATTGGATTTAATCATGCTGGATTTCCATTTAAACTAGCTATTGTTATGGGATTAATTTCACACATAGATGTTATTTTAATCATTCTCATACTTCCTAAATGGCATCATGATATTCCTAGTTCATATCATGCATATTTGATTCGAAAAGGAATAACATTTAAACGTAATACACTTCTTAATGATGAAGTTTCTTAAGACTCAGTAGTTATTCATAACAGTAAAAATTCAAATAATAAATCTTAATTGAAAAAATGAAACTTAAATTATTAATCATATTTACTTCCATTTTAACGTATTCTTTTGCTCAAAAGAAAATTGTTTTTGATCGTCTTCAAGCAATTGAAAATAATGATCTTACTTTTTATGATATTGAAGGGATTAGAATTACCAAGCAAAACTTTAATTATAGTTTTGATAAAAGAGGATTAAGAAAAGCGTACAGAAAATATCGTATCAAAAGAAAAGAAGTTAAAACAAAAGACAGCTTATTACCATACAAACATGTATTAGTAACAACTAAAACAAAAATAAATGAAGAATATAATCAATATAGTGCAATTTACTTCATAGAGAATCCTAAAAAAGGAATTTCGGTTATTTACTTTAATAGCTATAAAAAAGATCGAATACTTGAAAGAGAATTTATTAATCTGGCACTACATAATAAAATTCCTAAACGCTGTTTTGCTGAACCGAAAATAACTATGATTGATTTTGTTGGTCGATTTATTAAACTCGGAAGTTCTTGCAACTGGATGGATATTAATAATGTTCAATGTCCTGGTTATGGACAAATGAATTGGTCGGTTCACGAAAACTTAAAAAGTGCACAACAAGCCTTACATTACCAACTTACTATAACAAAACTTAAAAGTGACATCCGTTTGAAATCTGAAGAACAAGTTTCTATAGAATTTGAAGGTGTAACTACAAAGGCTACTAAAATTGAATATGTTACCAAAGGAGGAACTTCATTTCTCATTAGCTTGTCTGGAGCTAAGACCTTAAATGTGTATTATGTCGCTTGTAAAGTAAGAAACCACTATGTAAGCTGTGTATTGAGTTTTTGGAACAATGATGCTATTCGAAAAAGTGGCTTACCTCCTCTTTTAGAAGAAGTCATGAAAATTAAAACCAGTACAAATAAATAAGGGAAAATTGCTTAAAAGAATTGCTAAATGGAAATTCTAAACAATAAAATATATTCTTATTTCATTTTCTTGTGGAATAATTGTAACACATATTTTTCCAAGTTTTACCCAAGAATCGAAATTTCAATAGGAAAACGATTTTAGTTTACGGAAAAAGTATATTATTAAATAACCACAATATTTCTGATAAATATTGTGGTTATTATATTTAATTATTGTTCTTGCTTACTCTTGCTTGCACCCGAAAGGATTGGAGCGCTAGCCGGGGGATTCGTGTGGGAGCGGGGCTTTTAATATTACCATTACGCTAAAGCTAAATATTAATCTGCGAGGGGTGTTCCACACCATTCTATAATATATTTATTTAATTTACAATCAAAAATCATACAATATATTGCATTCATATTATGAAGAGATACTAAGTCTAATTCATTATCGGGCTTTTTAGAAGCGATCAAATAGTCAAAAAAAACTTTAATTTTCCCCTCTTTTATATATGGTTCAGACATTGAAAATACATATAACTTTTTCTTGTTTTTAATTAATTCATTAAGTTTTTCAGAATCCAAAAAAATCACTTTAAAACTCTCATATTCAAAATTTTGATCATACCCCATAAAAAACAACTCTTCACTATTAAAATAAAGTTTATCATTTTTATTAGTCTCTATAAATTTTTTAATAAATCTTATTTTTAAATTTTCTTGTTCTTGTGAAGAACACTTTTGAGATGTAAATGAAAAGAATATGACTAACAATACTATTAATGATTTCATATCAATTATTTTTTGGTAGTTTAACAAAACTCTTTTGCTAGCGCTCGATTCCTATCGAGTGAGATAACAACATAGATTAAAACATTAAGATATAAAATCTGAAATAACAAAAAACCACAACACTTATAAAAATGCTGTAGTTAGTATATTTAATTATTGTTATTGCATACTCTTTTTTGGCACCCGAAATGATTCTGGCGCCAGATGGGGGCTAGCGGGGGGGGGGGGACACTGCCATCTGAGCTATCTAGTTAATATTTTAAACAAAAGAAATCTAAATTAGATTCTAAGTTTTTATTCAGAATATTAATTATTCCCTCTAAATCACTATCTATCTTATGTACATCTTTTTTTAAAGAATCATTAATTTGTAATTTACCTTGCTAGCGCTCGATTCCTATCGAGTGATATAATCACATAAATTAAAACATAAAGATATAAAACCTGAAATAATAATAAACCACAACACTTGTAAAAATGCTATAGTTAGTATATTTAATTATTGTTATTACATACTCATGATTAGCACCCGAAAGAATTCGGGCGCTAGCGGGGTGCGTATCTACTTATTGTACTGCTCCTATAGTTACTATTGAAATTTGATGGTAAAAACATCAACTTCTTCTTATATCTAGTTGTTCTATGCAATTAAAAGTTACCCGTATCTAAAAACAAAAACCACAACACTTTTAAAAATATTGTGGCTGTTATATTTAATTATTGTTCTTGCTTACTATTCCTTGGCACTCGAAAGGATTCGAGCACTAGCGGGGATCTTACTCTTACTTAACCATATGATACAATCATTCAGGAACCGAGAAATCATTACTAGAACTCGTTATACATAAAAATCATCTATTACTCAACAACAGTTTATTCTTACCTTGTATATCAATTGTATATAATAATGTATCATTTTTCAATCCAAAGTTAAACATATAGTTATGCTTATAATTTTTATTTCCTTTATAATGAGTAAAGGATAAAACCAAACTATCCCTTAAATAAACATCCCAATAATTTTTCATATATCCTTCAGGTACCTCTTTAATACCTTCTTCATCATAAACAATAAAACTTTTATATCCTTTTCCTTCTACATCTATCTTTAACTCAATTCTGAAATCATTTACATCAATCCCGCTTTCTGAGATAACTCTAACTTCATTTTTCTTACATGAAGAAAATACTACAAAAATTAGGTATAGTACTAAAGCTTTATATCTTACTTTCATTTTTATATCAATTATTGATTTGGTGAATAACTTGTTGTTATTAATTTACTATTCTTATATGTATTAAATGGTTTTGCTTTTGGAAAACTTGATAATGATACTCCTAGAGCTCTACTCCCTTGTCCTTCAGATCCACCTACCATATATGTTCTGCCAATTGAAAATGAAAAATTTCTGACTGATTCAGAACCACTACCTCTTCCCAAATTAGTGCTTCTTATATAAGGCTTAAATGAAGGATAAGAGGTCGAAGATTGACCACTAACTTGAACATCTTTAAAATTACCTAGTCCTGACAAATTTTCAGCAAATGAATTTTCCTCATAACTCTTCCTACCTGTATTACAACCATAAAGATTACAGCTTGCTCCGTCATTTTTCCAGTTAAAATCAATATCTCCCCATCCTTCCATAGTCATTTGATATTTATCTGCTCTATTTTTTGAGGTTTTTTCCGTTCCCATAGGTCCTTCTAAAGGACCAGAATGTGACCAAATACCTACTTCAGATGTTTTTCCATATTTGTTACTATATTCAGAAACAATACTTCCAACTACTTTTTTAATATCGCTAATATCTTTAATTTCTCTTATTAAAACTATATCTTTTTCTTTATTAAAACTCTTTTTATTTTCTATATCATTTTTTCTAGTTTCCGCAGCTGCTTTAAAAGATTGATCTCCTCCTCCAAAAACCTTATTATTTCCTTTAGTATAAAAAAGAATAATTATATCCTCTGGTTTCATACCATCTGGATCTATAAATCTTAATGGATTATTAAAAGAAACATTATAAGGAGACCATCTTCTCATTTCTTCTGCCTTTGGATCTAAATTCATCCATCTACCTAAGGCAGCATCATAATTTCTAGCACCAAAGTCGTGCCAATCGGTACCAAACTGTTGCTCTTTTCCGTTATATCCAAATCTCTGAGCAATAGAACTTCCAAGAGAAGATACAACATTATTATACCCTTTATGTTTCAAACCAAATGGATAATAATTAGATTCTTCTATAATTTCATTTTGGGTAATGTTACCATCTTTGTTATTGTCGGTATATGATAAGCGAACATTCCCTAAATGATCTTTGTATTGGTATACGTAATCCATCTCGACTCCGCTTGATGTGACATCTGCTTTTACATAACCTTCAGGGTGGTTAAAGAATTGTAATACCCCATTTTCATAAATATAGTTACCAGCGTAATCTGTAGTATTATTTTCTACGATTTTTTTTAACTTCATACCAGCCGCATCATAAATATAATCGATATTCTTACCTCCAATAGTAACTTTAGTTGGTAGATTTAAATGGTTATATTTAATACTAGTAATTCCTTTGTTTTTATCAGAAATCATGTTTCCGTTATCGTCATAAGTATAGTCGTTACCTGTAAGATTTCCATCTTTGAAACCAAAATGGTTTTCACTTACATCAGTTACACTTTTCAATTTATTACCAACATCGTAAGTATACATTAATTCATCCAGTGTATCAAAAGATGTAGCCTCAATATTACTATGACCATTTCTTGATAAAAATATAATATTTCCGTTTTTATCATACCCTACTTCATCTAAATTATAATTAGAAGTTGTAGGCATTGTAGCTGAAATGATTCTGTTTAGAGCATCATAAGAATAATTATAGATCTTTTTACTATTATCTATATTTTTAGTTTGCCAGCTGGTTTGCGCTATGTTTCCATTAAATAATGCTGTTCCACTAGTTGGATTGTTATATCGTATCTCAAAGTTAAATAAATCGTTGTCATTATCTGTATCTTCATTAATCTTAGTTAACCATCCGCGTACATTATAATCGTAATCTACTTTTTGTAGACCTCCCCCTATTTCTTTAGATACTAATTGTCCTAAATCATCGTAATTGTTTGTTACAATGGTTTCTGTTGCTTGATTGTTTATTTTTTGTTCTTGACTTAATAATCTGGCTGCATGATCGTAACTAAAGGTGTCTACCGTTACAATAGGTGATTTTCCGGCTTTGGTATGTGTCGTTTTGGTCTCTTCTACTTTACCTACAAAATCTAATTTACTTTCTACAATATCTGTAGTTTTTAAGTAATCGTTTTGAGAATATACATACACTGGTCGTGCTTTATCATCGTATAACGTAACTGTTGTAATCCAACTACTAGTACTTAACACTTTTACTTTGGTTCCTGTAGCTAAACCTTTGGTTTGAGCTGTTGTAGTTCCTGTTCCTTTGTATAAACTTTTACTCGTTGAAGCACCTGCTACATCGAAAGTATAATTGTCGTAATAGTTTACAGTTAGTACTTCTATGTTTGATAATGGAAAGTTTCTATTCGAATAATAAATACTTTTTGATCCTGCTGTATCTAGTTTATCTTCATATTGTTCTGAAGCTAGATTATTATCTTCTTTAAATTTAAGCTGCATAGCAGCTTGATCTAATTCTGTATTGTGAGTGTATATACCTGTATATACAACTCTTCCTAAATGATCGTATTTGGTAAATAACCATTTATTTTGTGAACGCAAGTTTGCGTCTTGAGTTAGTACTGGACGATCTAAAATATCATAAACGATATATTCCCAATCTTTACCTGGTATTTTCTTCTCTACCAAACGATTTCTGTAATCGTATTTGTATTGATAGCTTAGCTCTGATAATTCTACTAAAGAAACTCCATCATTAACATTTACTTTTGGTGGAAACACATAAGTTAAATTTCCAAAATCATCGTAAACATAATACGTATCATGAGCTTCTTCTGTTGAGCTAACCAAAGCATAAGTACGTTTTAAAATAACTTGTCCTTCTTTGTTTTTAAATTCTTCTGTGGTATGTAATTTACTTGCTGTACCGTCGTGGTTTTCATCTTTAGTAATTGTTTTATACAATTCTCCTACTCCATAAACAGCACTTCCATTTCCAATTATACTAGGCTCATAAACTTTTTCATTTGCGCCAATATTTAAAGCTACTCGAAATAATTTTACTTCTCCTGTTGTATTAGTATCATAAGTAAAATCTATTTCATGACCAGCACCTTTTTTCCATGCACTTCCTGGGGCTGCTTGACTTAAAACTCGATTTAAAGGTGAAGCTTCTAAACTCTTTTGGGAAAAAGCATTAATACTTTCTACATCAGTAATACCAGGAAAGTCGTCTGCATAGTTTGATTGGTAATATTGCTGTGTTGCTGTTTTTGCTCCTGAATGAAAACTACCATTACTCGTATTGGCAGTATAAGGAAGATATTCGTGAGTTTGTCTGCCTAGATCATCGTATCCTATAAACGTTACAATATCTTTTTTACCTGGAGATTGCTTTATACCAACACTTTGTTTAGCTCGACCCAGTCCGTCAAAATAAGTAACCGATTCTATTACATCGTTATTACTAGAAACAACACCTGTTTGTGTTGGTGTTTGAAATGCTCTGGTGAGTATGTAATTCTCGTTACTTAATGATAATGGCAAATAGGCATCTGCTACAATACGCATTGTAAAATTAGAACCTGGCTTAATCCATGTTGTAGGACGTAAAACAATGCTATTGGTCGCTGTTAAAACTGTAGGACCATTAGCACTACTTATCTCTAAATCTCGTTCTACTCTGTTGTCTGGAACTTGTGTCTGAGCTTTTACCAATAATGGTAAAAACAATAAAAACATATATATTATCTTTCTCATAGCAATATTAGTTTTTGTAGTTGTATTTTGTTTCTTGTATCAAATTTCCTGAGGCATCTTTTATTAATTTTAATCGATTAAAATTATCGTATTCATAATACATAACATAGCCTCTAGGATCTGTAATACTTGTGATTCCTATTAATGGATCGTAAGTGTATGTGGTAATTTGAGCTTTTGATAATTCTGGTAAACTACGTAAAGCATCTAAAGCTTCTCGTAAATCTCCTTCTTTTCCTTGGTAACCTAAAGTTCGATCATCATCTGAATCTGACAAGTCTTGAAGATTTGCCATTGTTGTTTCTGAAAGAGCAGATAGATCTACTCCTTCTATTTTAGCAATCGGCTGTGTTTGACGATAACCCCAAATATAAACAATATGAGTACCGTCTTTTTTACTTACTTCTGTTGGGTTTCCTTTCGTGTCATAACTGTGATATACAACTCGGTCCTCTAAAGCTTGAGTTCCTTTACTTGCTCTTATATTTTTAGGAAGATATATCCCTGAAATATTATGATCATCATCATAAATTGTTTTTTGCTTACTTAAAACAACAGTAGTACCACCTATCACTTTTTTAGTTTCTACCTCTAAGGGCTCTGCAACACGGTTTTCAGTAATTAAGCGACTGTCATTAACATCGTGAGCATACTTTGTTGTAGAGATTATCGTTTCTCCTTTACTATTAGTTACTAACTGTCTAGTTAATTGTTTATGAGATGGATTATCATAAGCCAACTGTGTTACTGTGGTTGTTGCTCCGTTAGTATCATATCTAGTTTCAGTAGTTTTAGTATCTACAAACCAGCGTGAAATAGTTGGATATTCTTGTTTGACACAATGTGTATCGGTATTTAGACTATATTTAACACACTGAATAACTTGAGTATCTATACCATCAGAATTTTTAAATGCTTTTTCATAAACAGTTTTAGAAACCACTTTTCCTTTCGTATCTAATGTTTCTACAATTTGAAGTACACCATTAGCATAACCTTCAAAAGTGGAAGGTGTTTGTAATGGAATACTATACCCAAAACCTTCAAGTGTAATTAAGCTACTTTTAAAGTTTACGCCATAATTTTTATAAGTCCTTTTGATATGATAAGAATTATTAGCGTTTTCAAAAGTTTCCTTGACATTTCTATAATACACAGGAGTGTTATTTACATAATCTACTTGAACAGGATTTACAGAAGTAATTTCATCAAAATGATTATAACGAGCAACAAAAGAGACTCCTATAGAATTAACCTCTATAACTGGTTCCTTAACAAGGTTATAATATGATGAAAGTGATGCAGAACTATCTCCACTAGATACATTCGGCTTATTAAATTCACTATAATCATATATTTTTTTTCTGGCTTTAACTCCATTACTATCGTAATTTGTAACTGACTTTATACGCAAGCCTCCAAAATAAATATTTTGTTCTTGGGGTCCAGGTCTATAGTGACCTTTAACAAAAACACCTAAAGAAACTGTTGGTGTATTATATATCCTTAACTTTACCCGAAATTCCTTATTAGGTAAATTATTAATCTGAATAGGACTTGAAACATTTTCTCCAAGTTTAAAATTACTCTTAGTATAATGTACTTGACCATCACTACTAATTAATTGTAGGATTGGTTTTGTCCAATTTGCATATGTAGACAGATTATCGAAGTTACTAATGTTAATACTTGAAAAAGTAAAAGTTTTAGTCGTAGGAAGTGTAAAATAATCACTATAATAATCCTTCCAGCCAGTTATATCACTTGGTATTGAGTTTATTTTCACTTCCCTACTAGCAGGTGAAACAGATCTATAAACTTCATTAGGTTCATATTCAAAAACAGTATAACCTTTAGTTGGATAAATTTGTTTTACTAGACTTCCATAAGTAATTCTAGATGCATTTAACTTTCTGTTTACACCATAGGTCCCCATGCCTCCACTAAAATAAAAATCGTCGTCTGGTGCTAACCTTTGAGAACTATATGCTCCTGCAGAAGTACTTCCATTGTAATATCCAAAATGATCAATAGCAACACTATTTCTATGTGGAAAATACTCTTTTTGATGATATTCAAAACTACTAATTAACAACTCTTCATTTGTTTTAGAGACTTCTTTCACATGTTCTAAAAACATACGCTCTTGGGCGTTAATATAATATGATAACCTAACTTTTTTAACGTGCTGACCATTATATGTAATATATATTTGATCTAATTTGGAACCATCTGAGGGTTTGCTGGAATTCTTAAGAGAATAACTATAATCAATTCTGGTTTTCTTGTATGTAACACGAGTTAATCTTTTTCTTGCATAATGAGTACTTGTTCCACAAATAGTATTTATAGCATTATTCCAAGTAGCAGGATTGTTAATTCCACCTAGTAGACTTTGATTTTTTCTTAATTTAAAGTTGCTCCATGATTTTTCTATATAATTTTCATTAGCATAAGTATATGTTACTTCATTCCCATTAGGAAAAATCACTTTATCTAACATCCAAGATGTAGGAAAATTATAGCCTACTGGATTACAAATAGGTTGCCACGCGGAGCAAGAAGAACTAGATTTTGTGGTCTCTGGTGTAGCGAAATAATACCTCGTTCCTTGATTATCTGTAACTGTCCAGGAAGCTAAATTAGCAGTATACTCAACTTTAATATCCTTAGATAAAGGTATCATTAAAATCTCTCCAGTCTTTTTGAACATAAACTCTAAAGATCTTCCATTTGGAAGCATAATATTAAATATATCTGGTTGTAAATCCCAACATCCATCTTTAATCTGAGTTTTCTCATCTAAAGAAAGTTGAGTAATATCAAGATTATCAACATTTACTCCTGACTTTAACCAACCTGAATTATTATAAAGATTATCTTCATCTGGTCTTCCTCTTACACTTCTACTGATTCTTCCCCCTCCATTAGTAAGCGTCCATTTTAACCCTAACATTCCATCGACATCTCCAACACGAACAGCTCCTCCATGATAAGATAAAGCTATTGGAAAACTACTCCCTTCAACAGCTAGAGAATGAATAGGAACTTCTACACTAGGAATACCCGTATTATAATTAACAGGAATATTTCCATATTCTATCATTTTTCTAGCCTCTGGACTAGGTTGTATTATTGTTGGTAACTCAGGAGCTGATCCTTGACCATAGCAAAACACGAAAGATAACAGCATAAAAATACTGAATGATAATTTTCTCATAAATAGATGGCTTTTAGCAATTAGTTATTCAATACAATTTTTTCTTTTGCACAAAATTAATGTATTTATTTGAATTTGAGAAAAATGTCTGAGTGCTAATTAAATAACTTAGATAAAAGCAGCTTATTTAGTCTTATACTAAAGTTGATACTGTATTAAAAACTAAAAAACGAAACTTTATATCAAAGGCGTTATGTTAACAAAGCCTTTATTAGTTATTTTAGACCCGATATTATTTTGAATTCTAAAAAACAACATATATTATTTCTTTGTGGATGGTTCCCATCTCGGGTATTACCCAATAATGGTGATTTCATTGAGCGACATGCAAAAGCTGTTCAATTGTATCACAACGTTTCTGTAATACATATCATAACAGATTCAAATTGTAAAAAGAATATAGAAATTGTTAGTAGCAAAAATGTTCATATAGCCTACATAAAACCTTCAAAAAATAAAATAGTAAAAGCTTTTCGTTTTTATCAAGCTTTTAGGTTACTACTCCAAAAGATTGGCAATTTTGACATTGTACATTTAAATGAATTATTTCCTTTTGGAATGTTAGCTCTGTATTTAAAATGGTTTAAGAAGAAGAAGTTTATTGTTTCAGAACATTGGACAGGTTATCATAAACCTTTATCTGAAAAAATTTCTCACACGACTTTAAAGCTTTCTAAAATAATCGCTAAACAAGCGCAATATATTTGTCCGGTTTCCAAAGACCTTCAATCATCTATGGAGCAATTAGGTTTAAAGGGAAATTATACTGTTATTCCTAATGTAGTAAACACCAATATTTTTAAACCAACTATAAAATCCGACAAGAAATACACAATACTCCATATTTCTAATATGGTAGATTCTCATAAAAATGTTTCAGGAATTATTCAAGCTATTAAAAATTTTGAGCTACAAAAAATTCCGTTTGAGCTTGTTTTAGTTGGAGAAAATTCTGATCAATATCAACTGATTTCTAATGAATTAAAAATTACTGACCGCATTACATTTATAGATCATGTATCACATGAAGAAGTTAAAAGACAAATGCAACAGGCTGATGTTTTTGTGCTTTTTAGCAATTATGAAAATCAACCTTGTGTGATTTTAGAAAGTTTTGCTTGTGGAACACCTGTAATTAGCACAAATGTTGGAGGTGTTTCTGAATTTTTCCCGAAAGATCATGGAATTTTAATTGAGTCAAAAAATGAAAATCAACTGGTTAAAGCATTAGTTGATATTTACCATAACAAAGAAAAAATCGACAGTACTGTTTTGCACAACTACACAAAACAAAACTTCAATTATGAAACCATTGGCAAACGCTTTTCTGAACTTTACAAAACCTGTATATCTTGAAAAAGTTTATCAATTACATAAAAGATTTTTTTAACCGATCAGGAGGTTTTGTTTTAGGCGCAACAATAATTGCAAGAGGTTTATCTTTTGTTACCTCTTGGATTGCTTTACAATTAATTTCTAAAAAAGCTTTAGGAGAAGTTCTTTATGCTTGGAATATTATAACATTTATTCTGCCTTTAGTTGGCTTAGGTTTACACCAAAGTTACATTCGATACGGAGCTTTATTAAAATCCAAAAAAGATAAAGAACAACTACTGTTTTATGTTTTAAAAAGAGGAGTTTTAATATCTCTAATCATGAGCTTTTTTGTTGCTATATTTGGATTTAGTTTCGATTTTTCAATAGATAACTCAGGAAGGTATTTAGCTATTTTCTCATTAATATTTGTCCCTTTTTTCTTGTTTGAAATTTTAAAAATAAAAACTCGATTACTTCACAAAAACAAAAAACATGCTTTTATAGATATTTCATATTCGCTTATTATGGTAACTCTTGTTACTATTTTAAGTTTTACGTTTCAAGAAATTGGATATATCATCGCGCTGTTGTTATCTCCCTCTATTTGTGTCGCTTTTTATTTCAAAGAATTTAAAGGCGTTTTACAGTTATTAACACGCCCTAAATTAAATATTATCGATATCCGTTTTTGGAAATATGGTGTATTTGGCGGACTTTCAAATGTTGCAACTATATTACTCTTTGCTATTGATATTCTTCTGATAGGAAATATTTTACAAGAGCCAGAAAAAGTTACAGTTTATAGGTATATTTCATTATTACCGTTTAGTATTTTATTCTTACCAAGAGCTTTTATAACTACTGATTTTGTTACATTAACTGAGAAGATTAATAACACTACTTTTATAAAAAACTACTGTATAAATTATTGTAAGCTGTTCTTAGTAATTAGCATAATCTATATTTCTTTTTTTTATGCTTTTGATGACTTTTTCTTGAATCTATTGGATACATCTTTTGTTGATTACAAAGAAAGTTTTTTAATTCTTAACATAGGGATTTGTGGAATTTTAATCTTGAGAGGATTATTTGGAAATTTACTTTCTTCGTTAGGTTTAGTACAAGTTAACTTCTACATTACATTGGCTGCCCTACTTATAAATTACTTTGCTAATCAAAAATTAATTCCCGAATATGGAATTAAAGGTGCTGCTATCACTTCTGCAAGTTTGCAATGGTTTACAGGAATTGCTTCTTTTATCTTCTTCTTAATATACTATAAAAGAAAGAGTTCTATTTCTTAAATAAGCGCAATAAAAAAGGTAATTTGTTATAGTGTAACTGATAATAATATTGATCTTCAGCTCCAAAACTATGGTAATATTTTGCGATATTTTCCATAGAAGAGCCACCAAAATCAAACAGATCGAAATTACGTTCGTATTTAAATATTGCTCTATCATTCATAAATGTATTGGCTCCGTTATTTCTGTTGTTGAAATCTGACGAACAAACCAATTCTGTTACTCTTCCTTTGTACTTCAAGAAAAAAGCTCCTGATATTAATTGATTATTTTCATCATAAACAGTTAACAACTCTCCTACTTTTTTTTCAATACATACATTCATTAATTTGTAAAGTTTCAAGTAATCTTGATCTTTAATTTTTTGTACGCGCTTTCCTACATTCGATTGAAATAGTTCTATTAATACTTTTGGGGAATCATCCCATTTCTCAGTTAAATCGGCTTGCTTAGCTTTTTTCAACTCTCTTTTCCTATTTCTATTATAGCTGTTTAAAATTTTAGCATATTCTTTTGTAAAAGGAATTACTTGCAATTCTTTTTGAAGTCCATAATCTTGAAACATACTTAGTGAGTTTTTAATATTCATACGAATGCTCACATATTTAAACTCTGAAAACAATTCTATTAAAAATTCATTCTCGTCTTCAATTTCCTTAGAAAAAATACCTAGTTGAATTGTCCAAAAAGGTTGATAAACATATTTTACAAATAACTTTCTTCTCCAAGGAATTGGCATTACAGCTTCGTAATCATTTAAAACTAAAACACTCCATTTTTCAGCAACTTGATCTAAATACCATGAAAAACCAAATACATTTGATTGTATTGACGCTTCAACACAATTATTGTATTTCTGTACCTCTAGATCTTTTCTAGATATTAATTTAATCATGAATTTGTAATAATTTTCAACATAGATTCATATACTCTTCCCCAACCTTTCCAACGCATGTAACCACTTAAACTTTCGTTATGAAATAATGTAATAAAGGTTCCTTTTACTTTTTTTACTTCATTATTTAAATCATTAATTTTTCCTAAAGATTGTTTAGGTGTAAGTTTCATGTAATCATTTAATGTTGTATCCATTAGTGCAAAAGGAAAAATTCGCAATGGTGTTTGAATTTCAAAATCTAAATCATAAAAATAAAAAGGTGTGCATGTACTTGCTCGAAACCCAACATGACTTGCGTATCCCATAGAATAATCTTCATGAATCTCTAAATCAATTAATTTCTGAAACGTATCTGGTAAAGCGAATCGAAGATAATGCTGTCTCGATCTAAAAATTGGCATATTAGTAATACCTTCTAAACGTTCTTTCTCTGTTTTCAATTTTTCAACATCATTCATGGTATAAAATGAAGGATGTAATCCAACCCTTGCATAATCTACCATATCTTTTATCAATAATCGAAATTTATTTTTTGACGCAGAAACGTTAGTATCATAAGTGGAATAATCTCCAATTAAAAAAAAGAAAATTGTTCTAACTTGATATTTTTTCTTTAGAGAAATGATTTCCTCAAAAGTATTGTAAGGATCTTTACGTAGATTAAATCGTACAGCTATACGATCTATTGCATGTAAAAAATTAAGTTTATAAATATCTTTTAGAAAACCGCCTATGGCTCTAATTGAACTTTTGTATTTGTAAGCATAAGCATGATCAACATCTATTGTAGATATGTATTGGTATGTTCTTTCTTTATACTCGTAATCTGGAAATCGTTCTTTAATTTTATCTAAAAGTTTATACGCCCAAATATCTATCACTGGTTTTTCTAGAAATCCATTTTGAAAGGCTAAACTTTGGTTTGCGGGAAAACGACCGTATTGATCTTTAATATGTGGTAAGTACTCTTCATATCTTGTAATCAAGAAAAAACTTGCCGAAAAGACATCAAATGGTATGGTTGATTTCTGACCTTGAAAAAAGAAACAAGGAACATCTTCCCAAACAGAAACATCTATTTGTACATCACTTACGCCCTGTTCAAATAATAAGTTAGTACTTTTTATAAAAAACTCATTTCCTAAAGGTACTTTAGTGTAGGACATTTTAGGACCAGCAAAAGCAACAAAGTCTTCTACTTTAGAGGTAAAATCGACTTCTATTTGTAAAGTACGCGTAAAAATATGTTTAAATATATAGCGTACTCTTGGGGTAACTTTATGTGTGTAAACTAGTATCAAGTCTCTGTTTTCAATTATCAATCATCAGCAAACATATATCACTCAGCAAACCAAAACTTTTATTGTTAAATAACAATTTGTATTTGTTTGCCATTACAGTATTCCCTCGTCTGCAAAGCTAAAGTAAGCTTTTTCAGTTATAATTAAATGATCGAGAACTTTTATATCTAAAGCCTTACCTGCTTTTTTTATCTTTTCTGTAAGCTGAATATCTGATGTACTTGGTGATAGTTTACCAGAAGGGTGATTGTGAATTAAAACAATACCAATTGCTCCTAATTCTAAAGCTTTCTTATAAATTAACCGAACATCGACTAAAGCACTTACTAACCCTCCTTTACTTGTTTGATATTTATCTAAAATTGTATTTGAATTATTTAAATACAATACCCAAAACTCTTCGTGCGGTAAATCTCCAACAATGGGTTGCATAAAATTAAAAACATCTTTTGATGATTTAATCTTGTGAACAATTTTACCTTCTTCAAAATGACGTCTTTTGCCTAATTCGAGAGCTGTGATAATGCTAACGGCTTTTGCTTCTCCAATACCTTTAAATTTCATTAATTCTTGTATGGAAAGCTTCGATAAGTCATTTAAACTATTATTTACTGAGGCTAAAATGCGTTTGGATAATTCTACAGCACTTTCATTTCTATTACCAGAACTTATCAGAATCGCAATTAATTCTGCATTGGTGACTATAGTTTTTCCATTGTGCAACAATTTTTCTCTTGGTCTATCATCAATAGCCCAAGACTTTATACTTAACTTTTTCATTTTCAATTTTAGGATCAAAAATAAAAAAAGGAAGTCAATAATTGACTTCCTTATAGATTTTTAGTGAAGAATACTACCAATTCCACACTTTGTATGAAGAAACTTTATCATTCCATGATTTTCTCCAGAACCACCATCCTGATAATGTATAATAGCTTAAATTAGGCACTCCCATTGCTGTATAATACGTTGGCGCATAAAAACTTAATGTTCTACCTCTGTAACAGCTATGTTGGAATAATCTTACATAAGAATGTGTACCATAAGGTTTTGTAGCAATTAAAGAAGTCATTTGATCGTTATATCCTCCTAAAGACCAATCTTGATAGTATCTTCTATTAGTTCTTCTAATACCAGTCATTTCAGCATTATAAAAACTATGATAATAGAAATAAAAGTTTCCATTACCATAAACACTAGAATCAAAACAATCTTTTTTAGCTACAAATCTTCCTTTAACTTCTTCTGCTTCTACATTAGCAGAAAAACCTTTGGCTACTGTTTTAGAAAATTCATCAACTTCTTCTGTAGTATCAAACACTTTTACTTCAATAGTATTTTGTAAATCTCCTTTCTCTGGAGCTTTAAAAAGTAAATTTTGAGGAGCGTCTTCTCTACCAAAAATCTCTTTAGCTAACTCAACATCTCCAGCTACCTCTAATACTTCTTCCTCAATAGTATTTAATACGTAAACAACAGAGAATTTCTTTCCTCTGTAATCATAATTATGCTGAACTTTAACAATCTCTTCTGTGTTTTCCTTTGCAAGTAGATCGTTTGAGTTTTCTGAATTAATAGTCTCTTCTGTGACTAACTGTTCTTGCTGGCAACTCGCAAATACAAGAACGAATAAAATTACAAATTGTTTAAGTTTAAAAATAGTTTTCATTATTATTGATTTAATATAAATTCTTACTCTTTTGAAGGTTTTTCAGATTCCACCATTTGTAATTTTGCATGCATTTTACAGTTACAAACTTAATTGCTTCTTAAAGAACTTTATAAAGCGTAAGCACTGATATTTATAGAGAAAAAACCTGATAAATAAATGTGTAAAAACTCCTGTAAAAAGAGTTAGAATTATTTCGATTTCGTAAGATTTTAATGTATTAATTCGCTGCTTTTTTCTTCATTTTATTTTCCAGTTTTAAGTAAATCATCTAGTTTTTTAATGTTAAAAATGTATCTTTGTGGCCTATACATTAATTTTTAATATGAAAATTATAATAGCCGGAGCTGGTGATGTTGGATTTCATCTGGCTAAACTCCTATCATACGAATCTCAGGATACTTATATTGTCGATTTAGATGGCGATAAGCTGAATTATATCAATAATCACTTAGATGTTATCACAAAAAAAGGAGATGCAACTTCTATAAAACTTTTAAAAGAAATAGGTATTGGAAACGCTGATTTACTATTGGCAGTTACTGAGAATCAAAACACAAACTTTACTATTTCTGTAATTGGTAAAGCTTTAGGAGTGAACAAAACAATTGCTAGAATAAAAAATCCTGAATTTTTAAATAGTGAAGCTATAAACTTTCAAGATTTTGGTGTTGACTTTATGATTTCTCCAGAAGAATTAGCCGCTGAAGAAATTAAACTTTTATTACATCAATCTTCTTTCAATGATACTGTTGCTTTTGAGAATGGCTTATTTAATGTCATGGGAACTACTTTAGGTTATAAATCACCTATTGTAAACCTTTCTGTAAAAGAAGCCAAGGAGAAATTCAACATGGTTGATTTTATTACCATTGCAATTAAAAGAGAAGGTATTGCTCAAACAATTATCCCTAGAGGGGATACTGAGTACAAGATGAATGACCAAGTATATTTTTCTGTTCCTAACTATAGCATAGAAAAATTATACCCTATTATTGGAAAAGAGCATTTAGACATTAAAAATGTAATGATACTTGGTGGTAGTAGTATCGGTAAAAAAACGGCAAGAAATCTTTGTAAAGATAATTTTAAGGTAAAATTAGTTGAAAAAGATAGAGATAAAGCTTTAACACTTGCTGAAGATTTAAGAACTACCCTAGTTATTAATGGTGATGGTAGAGAGCTAGAGTTGCTAGAAGAAGAAAACATTAGAGATATGGATGCGTTTATAGCAGTTACAGGTGACTCTGAAACGAATATCATGTCTTGTTTAGTTGCAAAATCTAAAGGTGTTAGAAAAACTGTAGCTTTAGTAGAAAATATGGATTATATCAATATTTCTCAAACTATAGGGATAGATACACTTATTAATAAAAAATTAATTGCTGCTAGTAATATTTTTAGACATATTAGAAAAGGAGAAATTTTAGCGTTAGCAAACCTTCATAATATTGATGCTGAAGTTTTTGAATTTGAAGTTCAAAATGGTGCTAAAGTAACTGAAAAGCCTATTAAAGAACTACGTTTCCCTCGTGAAGCTGTTTTTGGAGGAATTATAAGAAATGGAAAAGCTCTAATGTCTTTTGGTGATATGCAAATAGAAGCAGGTGACCATGCTATAGTTTTCTGTTTACCAGAAGCCATCTCTACTGTCGAGGATTTATTTAACTAATAATGGAAAACTTAAACCTTAAATTAATCTTTAGATTTTTAGGAATAACCGCAGTGCTTAATGGTTTTTTTATGTGGTTAGCAATTCCTTTTAGTTTCTATTTTGAAGAAACAGATGTAGTATTAGGAATTTTAAACTCAGGAATTATTACAATATCTTTAGGTTTACTCCTTTATTTCTTTAATAAACCCACAAATAACAATTTACTTAAAAAAGAAGGATATCTTATAGTTACTTTAGGATGGGTTACACTTACTTTAACGGGTATGTTACCTTATTTACTAACAGGCAGTATACCGTCTATTCCTAATGCATTATTTGAAACTATATCTGGATACTCTACAACTGGTTCCTCTATTTTAACAGATATAGAAAGCATGCCTAAAGGAATACTTTTTTGGCGAAGTGCTACACACTGGATTGGTGGTATGGGAATTATAGTTCTTACTATTGCAATTTTACCTTTATTAGGTATCGGTGGTATGCAGCTGTTTTTAGCAGAAGCACCTGGTCCTTCTGCAGATAAATTGCATCCTAGAATTACAGATACTGCTAAACGTTTGTGGTTAATTTATGTAGGTTTAACTATTGCTCAATTTTTACTATTAAAGGTTGCTGGTATGACTTGGTACGACGCTATAAATCATGCTATGGCCACTGTTAGTACAGGAGGTTTTTCTACTAAAAATGCAAGTGTTGCATACTGGAATGGAATGCCTTTAATTCAGTATATTATAATTTTATTCATGTTTATTGCGGGGACAAACTTTGTGTTAACTTATTTTGCTTTAAAAGGTAAATTCAAAAAAGTAATTCAAAGTGAAGAATTTAAATACTATGGTTTAGGTATTTTTCTAGTGACTACTCTAGTTACATTATCTATTATCTTTTTTCAAGATGATACTTTAAAAACATCTATAGAACACCCTATGGTTTTTGGTCGTGTGGAAAGCTCATTTCGCCATGCTTTGTTCTCTGTAATCTCAGTGGTAACGACAACCGGTTTTGTTACAGCAGATTTTACTATGTGGAGCTATTTTGTAACAGCTATATTTTTTGCTTTGTTCTTTGTAGGAGGATCTGCAGGCTCTACATCTGGTGGTGTAAAAGTTGTTCGCCATATCGTAATGTTAAAAAATAGTTTTTTAGAGTTCAAAAAGTCGTTACATCCAAATGCAATTATACCTGTTCGTTATGATGGGAAAGCAGTAAAACAAACTATAGTTTTTAATATTATTTCTTTCTTTATCCTTTATATGTTAATCTTTATAGTAGGAACTGTAGTTTTAGCAATGTTAGGCTTAGATATAAAGTCTGCACTTGGCGCTTGTGCTTCTTCATTAGGAAATATTGGTCCAGCTATAGGAAGTGTTAGTCCAGTTGATAATTTCTCTCACCTTTCTACAGGTGCTAAATTATTTTGTTCATTCTTAATGTTAATTGGGCGTTTGGAGTTATTTACAGTACTTATTTTATTTACTCCTTTCTTCTGGAAAAAGAACTAATTTTCCTGATATTTATAATAATTGATTAGTGGATTTTTTGATCAAAAATGATGTATAAACACTTTTATACACTCATGCCTTTTTTCTACACTCCTATATCCGAATAAAATACACTTAGGTAAAATTCAGAGTTAAACCATTCATATCCAACTAAATTTGGCTTGGGGAAATCTTTTACTTTTTTTAAATCTCACACTTAAAAGTAAAATTCAAACAAGAATATTAACTACTAAATTTTATAATTATGGATCCATTTTTAGGACAAATTCAAACATTCGGATTTAATTTTGCACCACGAGGTTGGTCAACTTGCGAAGGACAGCTATTAGCTATTGCCAGTAATACTGCACTATTTTCTTTACTTGGAACTACGTATGGCGGTGACGGAAGAACAACTTTTGGACTACCTGATCTAAGAGGGCGTAGTATAGTTGGAATTGGTCGTGGCCCAGGGCTTTCTACTATTACTTGGGGAGAAAGAGGTGGTTCAGAAAGCTTTAACATTTTAACAAATCAACTACCACCACATCATCATACACAATTAATTCCTGTCAATGAAGATGGCGGTGAAACTGATGATCCTAATAATGCTGTTATTGGTAACTCAGGAACAGCTTCATTTAATGCGGCAGCTTCACCTAACAGCTATTTAAAACCTTCAAATACAGGAAATACTGGTTCTGGAAGTTCTATTTTAAAAAGATCTCCTTTTTTAGGTATGTATGTATGTATAGCTCTAGTTGGTATCTTTCCTTCAAGAAGCTAAAAAAATAGAGAGTGTAAAAACTCTCTTCTTTTATTTAATTTAATACGTAATCAAAATGAAAAAAATAGGCGTTCTTTTACCTAGTTCTAAAGCATACCCAAAATTATCTAAAGAGTTTATAGCTGGGTTAACATTAAACTTACCAAAAGATTTTGAAATAAAGGTAGAAGGTATTGGTTTTGGAGAGAATAAAGAAGTCATTAAAAATGCAATACAAAAATTAGTTTACCAAGAAAACATATCAATACTAACAGGGATTTTAGGTCATAAGGACCTAGATGACATTTGCGAATTTGTTAGTAATTTAGATGAAGTTATGATATTTTCAAACTTAGGGGCTTCTACTCCATTAAATTTGAATAAATGGTCTAACATCTATTGCAATTCATTTCAATTAAACAAATCAACTTATTTACTCGGAAATCTCTTTACTGAAGAAAAATTCGAAAAAATAGGTATATCGACATGCTACAATGATGCTGGTTATGCATTCCATAGGATATTAGAAACTGCTTTTAAAAAAGAAGAAAAACTTGAATTTGCTGGACATTTTATTACTCCTTTATACCCTAGAAAAAATGAAGCTGAACTTATGCTAAGTTTTATAAAAGAAGCTAAACCTGATGCTATTTTTTGCTCTCACAATGGAGTTTTTGCTCAAGAACATGCTGATTTTCTTAGGCAAAATAAGGTTACCAGCAAAGATATACCAATGTATATGAATCCTTTTTCGATTGACGAAAAAGTATTACAGAAATCTCCAAAGATATTTGACGGTGTTAAATGTGTTTCTTCATGGTTTCCTGAATTAAACAATAAAGAGAACAAATCATTCACAAAAAACTACTTAAACAAGTTTGATAATAAACCATCTATTTTCTCTTTACTTGGTTTCGAAAATAGCATATTAATACAAGATTTTTTAAAAGATAGTCTTAATTCAGATATAAATTTAAAAGGCCCTAGAGGATTACTTAAATTCAATAGAGATACATCGAGAACAGATTTTGATCATTACCTATGGAATCTAAATTATGAAAATGATAATTATAAAATTTCTTTAGAAAAAAAATTAAATCAAGATAAAAAATCAGATAATCATTTTTTTGCAATGCTGCCAAAAGTTTCAGGATGGAGTAACGCATATTTATGTCATTAAAGTTAACTAGCAAATTATATTTAGCATCTAAAATTTTGTATTTGAGATAAATACATTTATTTTTAAGTAGCTAATCAAAAACTTAATTCATGAGAAAAACAATTACTTTTTTATATGCTGTACTAATCAGTATTAGCATTTTCGGACAGACATCATTATCCACAGGAGACATCGCTTTTCTAAGTGTAAACTTTGATGGTAGTGATGACTATTCTTTTATCTTATTTAAAGATATTGACGCTAATACAACAATTACTTTTACAGATTGTGGATGGAGTGATGGCTCTGCTTCTTTTATCTGTAATGTTGGAGACGCAAATGGTTGGACTTGGCTATCTGGTTCTGCGTTAGCAGCTGGAACAGTGATAACTATAACCAACGAATCATCAGCAAGTATTGGTACTGTTAGTGGAGTGACATCTCTTCTAAGTAGTGCTGGAGATCAAATTTTTGCGTATCAAGGGAGCGCTTCTTCCCCTACTTTTTTAGCTGGAATTAATTCTAATGAAGTTGCTGATGACTCAAATTGGAACGGAGAAGTTACTAGTAATTCAACATCTGCTTTACCTGATCAACTCACCAACGGAACAAATGCTATTCGTTTGCATAATATGGGCTCTGAAGTCGATAATTGGCAATACAATTGTACAGTAGTTTCTGGTGATGTTACCACAGTTAGAGCGGCAATTAACAATATTGCTAATTGGTCTAATAATAATGGAACTGCTTTTTCACCTAGTGCTCCAAATTGTTTATGGAATATTACTTTTGCTTCTCCTCCATCTACTGTAACCAGCGTCACAGTTCCTAGCAATGCTACGTATTCCGCAGGACAAAACTTAGATTTTACAGTTAGTTTTAATGAAACCATAACTGTAAATACTACTGGAGGGACACCACAATTAGCATTAACTATTGGAAGTACTACACGTCAAGCCACTTTTGTCAGCGGTTCTGGAACAGCTAATTTGCTTTTTAGATATACAGTACAAGCTGGTGATTCTGATACAGACGGAATCGCTGTTGGATCATTAGCAGCTAATGGTGGAACTATTCAAAATGGTTCTGGTACAGATGCAGATTTAACACTAAATAGTATAGGAAGTACCACAAATGTTTTTGTTGATGGTATTGCTCCAACAGGATATTCTGTAACTATCGATCAATCTCCTATCAATGCTGCTAATGATGATGCCGTAAGTTTCACTTTTGCTAGTGCTGAAGTTGGCACAACTTATAACTATGCTTTTACTTCTAGCGGAGCGCCAGGCTCTGTAACTGGATCTGGTACTATTGCAACTGCTAGCGATCAAACTACTGGTATCGATATCAGTGGTTTAGCTGATGGAATGATTACTCTTAGTGTTACGCTTACAGATGTGAATGGTAATACTGGAGCTGCAGCTACGGATACGGAAACTAAAGAAACAGTAGCGCCAACAGGATATTCTGTAACTATCGATCAATCTCCTATCAATGCTGCTAATGATGATGCCGTAAGTTTCACTTTTGCTAGTGCTGAAGTTGGCACAACTTATAACTATGCTTTTACTTCTAGCGGAGCACCAGGCTCTGTAACTGGATCTGGTACTATTGCAACTGCTAGCGATCAAATTACGGGAATTGATATCAGTGGTTTAGCTGATGGAACCATTACTCTTACTGTGACGCTTACAGATGTGAATGGTAATACTGGAGCAGTAGCTACAGATACCGAAACTAAAGAAACAGTAGCGCCAACAGGATATTCTGTAACTATCGATCAATCTCCTATCAATGCTGCTAATGATGATGTAGTAAGTTTCACTTTTGCCAGTGCTGAAGTTGGTACAACTTATAACTATGCTTTTACTTCTAGCGGAGCGCCAGGCTCTGTAACTGGATCTGGTACTATTGCAACTGCTAGCGATCAAATTACTGGTATCGATATCAGTGGTTTAGCTGATGGAATGATTACTCTTACTGTGACGCTTACAGATGTGAATGGTAATACTGGAGCAGCAGCTACAGATACCGAAACTAAAGAAACAGTAGCGCCAACAGGATATTCTGTAACTATCGATCAATCTCCTATCAATGCTGCTAATGATGATGCGGTAAGTTTTACTTTTGCCAGTGCTGAAGTTGGTACAACTTATAACTATGCTTTTACTTCTAGCGGAGCGCCAGGCTCTGTAACTGGATCTGGTACTATTGCAACTGCTAGCGATCAAATTACGGGAATTGATATCAGTGGTTTAGCTGATGGAACCATTACTCTTACTGTGACGCTTACAGATGTGAATGGTAATACTGGAGCAGCAGCTACAGATACCGAAACTAAAGAAACAGTAGCGCCAACAGGATATTCTGTAACTATCGATCAATCTCCTATCAATGCTGCTAATGATGATGCGGTAAGTTTCACTTTTGCCAGTGCTGAAGTTGGTACAACTTATAACTATGCTTTTACTTCTAGCGGAGCGCCAGGCTCTGTAACTGGATCTGGTATTGTTGCAACAGCTACCGATCAAATTACGGGAATTGATATCAATGGTTTAGCCGATGGAACCATTACTCTTACTGTGACGCTTACAGATGTAAATGGTAATACTGGAGCAGCGGCTACCGATACCGAAACTAAAGATGCGTCTATACCTTTAGACCCTACAATTAATGTTCCTTCAGGAGCAATAACTGTAACTACTACTAACCAAACTATTTCAGGAAACTATGCAGAAAATGGCATCACAATACATGCTTACATAGATACTGATAATAATGGTACAGCAGATAATACTACCTCTTTAGGTTCGGCAATTGTAACTGGAAATGCTTGGAGTTTTACCGTAAACTTAACTGCTGATTCTGTTAATAATTTTGTAGTACAAGCAGAAGATGCTTCAGGAAATACTTCTACTTATGTAGATGTCCCAACAATTACACAGACGAATACAATAACCTGGACAGGTAACACTAGTAATTCTTGGACAACTGCTGGAAACTGGGATACAAATACAGTTCCAACCTCTGCCGCTAATGTTATAATCCCTTCTGGTTTAACCAACTACCCAACAATATCTTCAGCAGTAACAGTAAACTCTATCGAAATTGCTTCTGGCGCTTCTTTAATAGCTAATACATCAGTAACAGCAAATGTGACATATAACAGAAATTTACCAACAACAAATTGGTATTTAGTTTCTGCTCCAGTGTCTAACGAAACGCAAGAAGATATTATTAACAATCCTAGTCATAACTTTGCTACAGGATCAGGTTCTAATATCGGTATTGGTGCGTTTACAAACAACGGAGCTAATCCTTGGGTTTATGCTACAAACACCACTACTGGACCATTAGTATCAGGTGCGGGTGTATCAATGAAATTAGCTGCTGCAGGCGATGTTTCAATCACAGGGAATATTAATACCACCAATGTAAGTTTCCCTATTGCTACAGGTACTAGAAATAATTTTAATTTAATAGGAAATCCTTATACTTCTTTCGTCAACTCAAGTACGTTTGCTGCAGCCAACACAGGGTTATTAAGTGAAGAGACAGTTTGGCTATGGGATGGATCACAATATGTTACTTATAATAATATGAGTCCAATTGAAGTAGCTCCAGCTCAAGGTTTCTTTGTAGAAGCAGCTGGTTCAGGAAATGTTACGTTTTCTACAGCTAACCAAAGCCATCAAAACTCCGATACATTTTTAAGACAAGTTCCAAATCCAACTTTTGAACTTTTTATTCAAAATGACTCTGATAAGCGATCTACTAAAGTATTTTATGCGAATGGTAAAACTAAAGGGTTTGATAACGGATATGATTCTAAAATGTTTGCTGGAATTTCTGAAAACTTTGGAATATTTACAGAATTATTAGAAAATAATCAAGGTAAGAAGTTAGCAATTCAAACTTTACCAAACTCAAATTTAGAAACTATGATTGTTCCTGTAGGTATCATTGCAAATGCAGGTGAAGAAATTACGTTTTCTATGTCTAGTAAAAATTTACCTACTGGAGTTGAAATTTACTTAGAAGATAAAGTAAATAATACTATGATTAACTTAACTGAAAGAAATCATACTTTAACTTTAAAGACTGCATTAAATGCAAGCGGTAGATTTTATATACACACCACTGCTAAACGATTAAGTAATGAAGATATTATTAATAATCTTAATAATGTTAGTATTTACAAATCTGCTTCAAAAGAAGTTACTATAAGTGGTTTACAGGGTTCTGGCGATATAAAAGTATTCTCTATTCTTGGTAAACAAGTAGGCAGTACTTCGATCAACTCTAATGGTACGAGTAAAATTGAACTACCAGATTTACCTTCAGGAATCTATATCGTTAGACTTTCTTCTGAATTTGGTAAGCTAACTAGAAAAATAATCTTAGAATAATTTAATCCTCTAAACGAAGTAATCATGACTAATAACAAAGAAAATAAGCAAGAGATCACTCGAAAAGAGGCTCTAAAGAAAATAGGAAACTACGGTAAATACACTGCGTTAACTGCATTAGGTACTTACTTAATTTTAAACCCTAAAAAAGCTCAAGCTGCATCACCAGAAGCTCCTGGTGATGGGTTTTAAAAACATCTTTTCATAAACTTAAAAACCTCAAGAATATATCTTGAGGTTTTTTTGAACTTAGTATTTAAATAATTGACTATGCGTCTATGTTAGCATATTTCGCATTTCTTTCTATAAAATCTCTACGTGGTGGTACTTCATCACCCATTAACATAGAGAAAATTCTATCGGCCTCAGCCATATTTTCTATTGTAACTTGACGTAATGTTCTAAACTCTGGATTCATGGTTGTATCCCATAATTGTTCAGCATTCATCTCTCCAAGACCTTTATAACGTTGAATAGAAGCTCCTCCTCCCATTTTTTGGTTAATTAAATCTCGTTGATTATCATCCCATGCATATTCTCTCTTCTGTCCTTTTTTCACTAAATATAAAGGCGGCGTAGCAATGTAAATATATCCTTGCTCAACCATTTCTTTCATATAACGGAAGAAGAATGTTAAGATTAATGTAGCAATATGCGAACCATCGACATCGGCATCACACATAATCACTACTTTATGATATCTTAATTTTGAAAGATTTAACGCTCTAGGATCTTCTTCTGTTCCGATAGTAATTCCTAAAGCCGTAAACATGTTTTTGATTTCTTCATTCTCAAAAACTTTATGTTGCATCGCTTTTTCTACATTAAGAATCTTACCACGTAAAGGTAAAATTGCTTGGAAATTACGATCACGTCCTTGCTTTGCAGTTCCTCCTGCCGAATCTCCCTCGACTAAGAAAATCTCACAAACTGCCGGATCAGTTTCAGAACAATCAGATAGTTTACCAGGTAAACCTCCAATACTCATTACTGTTTTACGTTGTACCATTTCTCTTGCCTTACGAGCTGCATGACGCGCTTGAGCTGCAAGAATTACTTTTTGTACAATCGTTTTCGCATCATTAGGATTTTCTTCTAAATAATCTGTTAACATTTCTGCCACAGCTTGCGATACTGCAGAAGTAACTTCTCTGTTTCCTAATTTTGTTTTTGTTTGTCCTTCAAACTGAGGTTCTGCTACTTTTACAGATACGATTGCTGTTAAACCTTCACGGAAATCATCTCCAGAAATCTCAAACTTAACGTTCTTTAATAATCCAGAAGTGTCTGCATATTTTTTTAAAGTACTTGTTAAACCTCTTCTAAATCCAGATAAATGTGTTCCTCCTTCGTGTGTATTAATATTATTTACATATGAATGTAAATTTTCAGCATATGAATCGTTATAAATCATTGCAACCTCAACAGGAATTCCATTCTTTTCTCCTTCCATTGAAATTACATGCTGAATAACAGGAGTACGAGTACTATCTAAGTATTTAACAAATTCAGATAAACCTTCGTTACTGTGGAAAGTTTCAGCAATAAAATTTCCTTCATCATCTTTATTACGCTTGTCTGTTAGCGTAATCGTGATTCCTTTATTCAGATACGCCAACTCTCGCATACGAGTAGCTAACGTTTCATAATTGTACTCCGTAGTCTGCTGGAAGATACTTTTGTCTGGTAAGAATGTTACTTCTGTACCAGTAATATCTGTTTCTCCTACAGTTTTTACAGGATATAATGTTTTACCTCGTTCATACTCTTGTTCCCATATTTTACCTTCTCTGTGAACTGTAGCTTTTAAATGATCTGAAAGTGCATTCACACAAGATACACCAACCCCGTGTAAACCTCCAGATACTTTATATGAATCTTTATCGAACTTACCTCCTGCTCCAATTTTCGTCATTACAACTTGTAAAGCAGAAACTCCTTCTTTCTTATGTAAACCTACAGGAATACCTCTACCGTTATCCCTTACAGTGATTGAATTGTCTTCATTAATATCTACAGAAATTACATCACAGTGACCAGCTAATGCTTCATCGATAGAGTTATCTACCACCTCATACACTAAGTGATGTAAACCACGAACACCTACATCTCCGATATACATGGAAGGACGCATACGTACGTGTTCCATACCTTCAAGGGCCTGAATACTATCGGCAGAATAATTGTGTTTTTTTTCTTCGCTCATATTGTGAGTTTATTATTACTTTAAATTTTATATCTGAGGATGTAAGGAAGCAATGTAAACAGCTGAATGTTTAAGTATTACTCCTTATTTTTGATTAAAAAAGTTCCCCGTCTACATCGTTTTATTAAAAACGACAGTCTACAAATTTACATTTTTTCATTCTCGAAATAAAGTTTTTAAGCAATTTTATCATCAAGTTATCAACAATATTACAAATCACTTAAACAGGCTTAAATCAACCAAAAACTAGCTTAAAAAAGAAATAGCATCAACTGTCTTTAATTACAGAACTTAAAAAAACAAAACTCAGCTTATATCGTCTTATTTCTATTAAAAATTTTGAAGTATATCATAAAATAGTTTTCATATTTATGATCATAAACACTTTTTTGTTTCTTAAACTTGACTCTCAAAAAATGTATATTTGAACTGTAATTAGTGATTAAGTCTTTTCAACATCTTAGTATTTTAATTACTACTACTAAAACGAAGGGGCTTTATGCCCCTTTTAAATATTTTAAAAATTCTTCTCTTGGAATTTCTTTTGCTCCTAAACTTTCTAAATGATCATTATGCACTTGGCAATCTATAAGAGTATAGTCACATTCTTGTACTAGATAAATAAAGGCAACCTTGCTCATGTTACTTACTTTACTGAACATACTCTCTCCACAGAATACTCCATTTCCTAGATCTACTCCGTATAAGCCTGCTACTAGCTCTTCATTTTTCCATATTTCAATAGATTTTGCTAAACCCATTTGATGTAGATTCAAGTAAGCTGTTTTCATATCATCAGTAATCCATGTTCCATCTTGATCTTTCCTAGAAATACTTTTACAATTCGAAATAACACCTTCAAAATCTTTATTCATTGTGATTTGAAAATCTTCTTTTCGCAGCACCTGTCTCATCGATTTGGATACTTTAAACTCATCAGGATACAAAACCATTCGTTCTAAAGGCGAATACCACACTATAGGATCATCTTCATTAAACCAAGGAAAAATACCATTACTGTATGCTAAAATTAAACGCTCTACTGATAAATCTCCTCCTAAAGCTAAAACTCCTTCTTTTGAAGCAAATTCATGCGCAGGAAACTCTAATTCTTCTCCAATCCAATAATACATTATAATATAATTAAGCCTAAAATATAAATAACAGATCCTACCAACATGGCAATTGATGTATAGGGTAAAATCTCTTTTGCTTTTAATTTTGTAATTCCTAACAAAGGTAAAGCCCAAAATGGCTGTAACATATTAGTAATTTGATCACCATAAGCCAATGCCATAATAGCTTTAGGCAACGGTACACCTAATTCTAAAGCACTTTGTAAAACTATGGGGCCTTGTACAATCCATTGACCACCTCCACTCGGGACAAAGATATTTACTATTCCTGCACTAAAGAAAGTAAATATAGGCAATGTTACTTCAGTAGAAATTGAAACAAAAAAATCTGAAACTAAAGTAACCATTCCTGTACTATTCATAATCCCCATAATACCAAAGTAAAGCGGAAATTGAATCAAAATTCCAGATACATCTGAAATAGCCACCCCTATAGCTTTTATAAATTGTTTGAAATTACCGTGTAGAATAATTGCTAAACCTAACATAAAAAGGTTGATAAGATTTGGTGTGATTTTTAAACTTTTCACATCAGAGAAATATCTCATTCCAAAAGCTGTAAGAATTATTACTCCAAATAAGATTCCTAAAAACTTCGAACTATCTAACTTTTCTGCTCCCGTATTTACTTCTTTTTCAGCTTCTGATTTGTAAACTTCTAAGCTAAAATTTGTTGGCTTTACCTTTTTACCAATAAAATAAAAAACTGAAGCTACACTAAGCATCACCAAAAAAAACAATAATAAATTCCACCAACTGAATACAGTTTGACCATAATTAATTACTTCTGGAATTTTAGCTAAGTGTAGATAATCTTGGCTCACCATACTTTTTAAATGCCCTTCTTCATTAATTTTTATAGGTGCCGAACCAGAAATTCCTCCGTGCCAAACCATTAAACCTACATAACCAGAAGCTCCAATTAACGGATAGTTTAATTTTAGTCCTTTCTCCTGAGCATCTTCTGCAACTCTTCTTGCTAGTAACGCTCCAAAAATCAATCCTAACCCCCAATTAAAAAAAGAAACTAACATTGTAACACTACTTACAATAAAAGCACTATTAGCGGTGTTTGTACAATATTTAGTGAGTTTAGCGATTAGATTACTCATTGGTTTACTTAAAACCAATACATGACCAAGCACTAAAATTAACATCATTTGATATGCAAATACTAGAAGATTCGTATTCCATAATCCTTTTTCCCAAAAAATTAAAACATCTAAAAAATAACCAGGTGTATTTACGTCATTAGGCTTAGTAAAAAGTAATGCTAATATGATTGTAAAAAACGTAAGGAGTACTGCTATTGTTAAAGGAGAAGGAATATACTTTTTGAAAATATTTTCAATAATTTTAGTAATCTTCATAATAGTTTGGATTGAAAGATAAAAATAGGAAGATTTAACTTTTCTAGTCTGAAAAAGCTCACTATTTTTGCGCTCTTAAATGTTTGATGGAGACGCAAATGAAAAAAAAGCGAGTTAAGAAGAATAAAGACGCTCATGTAAAACGCTTGCACAATTATTATCAGCGTACAGGATTTTACATGTTTATATGGGAAAGCTTGAAAAAAGCTTTTATTCCCATAGTTCTTGTTGTTATCGGTTTATTCCTTTTTAACAAATATGTATATAACATAAATGATGGTTTACAAACTATGACAGAGACCTTCTCTAGAACAAGTTTGTTAATTACCTTTTTTGTTTCTGAAACTATACTAGGTTTAGTTCCACCTGAAATTTTTATCGCTTGGTGTAAAAAAACTCCAACACCTATAGTTAATTTGGCTTTGTTGGCTACTTTTTCATATGCTGGAGGAATTGTTGCTTATTACCTAGGTAAAGCTTCTTTAAGAATAAATGCTGTAAAAGAATACTTAGAAGTAAAAATGGCAAAGCATTTAAAGAACACGAAAAAATGGGGAGGCTTCTTAATTCTAGTGGGAGCATTATTACCATTACCTTTTGCTATAAGTTGTTTAACTGCCGGTATGATTAAGTATCCTATAAAAAATGTGATTATATTTGGTTTATTCCGTTTTTTACGATTTGCAATTTATGGCTGGGCTATATTTTCTGTAGTAAATTAATTTATTACTTTTCTCAGTCTTTTCTTTCACGTATTTTATTTAAATTAAGAGATTTACAAACCATACTTACACTAAATGGCATTAACAAATAATGATATTTTTAAAAAATTAAGAGTAGCACACAAACTACGAGATACTGACATTATTGAAATTTGCGCTTTAGTGGATTTCAAAGTTTCAAAAGGAGAATTAGGAGCATTCTTCAGAAAAGAAGATCATCCAAAATATATGGAATGCGGAGATCAAATCCTTAGGAACTTTTTAAATGGATTGATTATACATTTAAGAGGTCCAATGCCTCCAAAAAATAAATAAAAAAAAGGTTCTAATTGTAAAATTAGAACCTTTTTGGTTAAGTAGTATATGTAAAAACTTTTGTTCGCTCTTCATCGTGAGAACCTGCAAATCCAAAATGACATGGAGACAACTTCGGTAATTTTTTAAATGACTCATCTTCCACAAGAAATGGTACAACTGCTTTAATAATGAAATAAAATATTGTTGCTATTTCTAAATAATCGTTTCCTATTTTCTTCCACGCTCCTTCTCCGTTTACACCAAAGTATTTTTCAAAAAACACATCATTATCTATAGCAGAATTATTCATAATACAACCTTCATCATAAGCAATTTCAAAATCATTATTTGGCATAAAATCTATCTCAATATCACTTCCGTATTCATTCCAGTAAACATCTATTACCCCAATTTTTTCAATATCACTATATCTTAATTTATCTTTAGTAATAGAATTCAAATAATTAGTCATAGCAGCTAAACACCTGTTCGCTTCAACTTCCCAATCTACTTTTTGAATAATCTGAATGTTTTCTTCTTGTTCAAATCTATCTTTAATCAAAGCTTCTAATTCAGTATAGAAGTTATCTGAAAATATTTTCATTACTAAATAGTTAAGTGAATTAAAACTACAATTTTAATTGATGTAAACGAAATTTATTACCCTGAATTCAGGGTTTATCGAACTGTATTATACACAAAAAGCCTTGTGAATTTCACAAGGCTTTTTGTGTATACATCTTTATTTTTCTTCTTAGAAAGGTAAATCGTCTGGCTCGTTATCTGTTAAATCTGGAGCTGGTTGAAACTGATCTACTGGTGGTACATTTTGTCCAGCAGCAGCTTGTTGTAAACTTTCAATTCTCCATCCTTGGATTGAATTAAAATACTTCGCTACACCTTCAGGATTAATCCATTCTCTACCTCTTAAGTTGATTGAAACTTTTACATCTTGTCCAACCTGAAAAGAATTTAATAAATCACATTTATCTTGGATAAATTCAATAAGTATCATTTGCGGATACTGTTCGTCTGTAGTTACAACAAGTTCTCTCTTTCTGAATCCATTACTTCCAAAAGTTTGAGTCTCGTTAATAATTTTAATTTTACCTATAACTTCCATAATCTTACCTATTTATCAAAAGTACCTTCCAAGCACTTTCTACATCATTTTTGTCTAAATATTGTTGTGCAAATGTATGCTTTTTTTCTTCTGATAACCCCAAGTATTCAGGATGTTCTTGAGCAAAGTTATCAACAACTTCAGCATTTGGTAAAGCTTCTACATTAGCTAAAACACCTAAATTATTCCCTGTTAAAACAGTACTATTTCGAATTGGCTCAGGAATTTGATCTACTCCAATCCCTAAAGTTGATAATGGTTTAGGAATTTCAAAGAAACCATCTCTTGCTCTAGAATAAAAGCTTCCTCCTGCTCTAGATACTAAATCTATTTTATATTGATCTATTAAACCTTCTTCATTTAAAACCTCTTCTTTAATATGAACTTTAACGACTTCACAAACGATTAAATTTCCAGCTCCACCTTCATTTCCTGTATAAATAATATCATTTACTTTACATTCAAATTGAACAGGAGACTCTGCAACTCGAAACGGTTTTACTTCTTCAGAAGGTAACATTGTTAATCCAGCTTTTACAAATTCGTTTACTCCTTTAGGGTACATTGTACTACTTAACGACATTTGTTGAACAATATCGTAATTAACAATATTGATTACCACTTCTTTTGTTCTCTCTATATTATCTAACGTATGCTTTGTTGTATTATTTCTAACACTTCTTGCTGGAGAGAAAATCATAATTGGTGGATTGGCTCCAAAAACATTAAAAAAACTATATGGAGAAAGGTTTGGCTTTCCTTCTTCGTCGATAGTACTAGCAAAAGCTATGGGTCTAGGCGCAACTGCACCTAATAAATATTGATGTAATTTTCCTGTAGATACTTCTTTAGGATTTATCGTTAACATGATTTTTGTTTTGAATACTGTACTGTAAATATACTACGGATTAAGTTATAAAGTTATACTCTTAGAATAGTTTATATTTGACTAATGGGTTTTCTTAAAAATATCTTCTGGATAAAACGATTTATAATATTCATTTGTTTTGCTATTGTTTCTTTGATTTTATGGAACACATATTCTTTTTTTAAAAAGTTTAAAACAGATGAAAGAGTTAAAATGGAATTGTTTGCCATGTCTATTCAACGTATTGGTAACAATCCTGACTTGGATGCTGATATTTCATTAGAAACAAGAGCTATTGAAAATAAAATTCCTTGTATTTTAACCAGTGTAAATGGTAGTATATTACAGTTTCATAATCTTGATGATAAACGATCTTCAGATATTTTATACCTGACAGATCAACTAAGAATTATGAAAAACCAGAATAAACCTATAGAAATTAACTACTCTGGAAGAAAAGAATATATTTATTACAAAAACTCCGATTTACTTACAAAACTAACTTATTATCCTATTGCTCTAATTTTAATTTTAGGGTTGTTCTTAGCTGTAATTTATCTGTTCTTTAATTCTAGTAAAATTGCAGAACAAAATAAGTTATGGACAGGAATGGCCAAAGAAACTGCACATCAAATAGGAACTCCTTTATCATCTCTTTTAGGTTGGGTGACTATTCTTAGAGAAGAAAATATTGATCAAGATTATGTAGATGAAATTGAAAATGATGTTCAGAGATTAAGTACCATAGCAAATCGTTTTTCAAAAATTGGTTCTCTTCCTAAGCTCAAATCTGAAAATATTGTTGGCATTACAAAAGATGCTTTTGATTATTTAGCTTCTAGAAGTCCAAAACAAACTTCTTTTTCTTTTCATACTACTGATGATAATATCCAAACAAACTTGAATAATGTACTGTATGGTTGGGTAATTGAAAACTTAATTAAAAATGCTATTGATGCAATGGAAGGAAAAGGAAGTATTAACCTTTCCATTAAAAATAATGAAGAACATATTAAAATATTAATTTCAGATACTGGTAAAGGAATTCCTAAATCTAAATTTCAAATGATATTCAAACCTGGGTTTACTTCCAAGAAAAGAGGTTGGGGACTTGGATTATCGTTGTCTAAACGTATTATAGAAGATTATCATAAAGGAAAAATATTTGTTCAAAAATCTGAAATAGGAAAAGGAACAACTTTTGAGATTCAACTCAGTAAAACTGTAACCATTTCCTAAATCAGCAATTAAAATTTATTCAAAATGCTTTGAAATCTCTTCAGCCAAAGAAATAAACTCTTCATTAGTTAACTTTTCTTTTTTTGTAAACTGAATATCTTCCATTGCATTTAAAGGAACTAAATGTACATGAACATGTGGCACTTCTAAACCAACAACACTCATCCCTATTCGTTTGCATGTAATGGCCTTTTCCAACGCTTTTGCTACTCTGTAGCTAAAACTCATTAAATCTGAATATTCCTCTTCTGATAAATCAAAGATTTTATTCTCTTCCTTTTTAGGAACTACTAGTGTATGCCCTTTAGCATTTGGATTAATATCTAAAAAAGCAAAATGCTTTTCATCTTCCGCTACTTTATATGATGGAATTTCTCCTTGTATAATTTTTGTAAATATTGAAGCCATAGTGATTTTAATTTATCTGTGAAGTAAAAATAAAAAATCGGACTTAAATAGAATCTAAATCCGATAATTTTATCATTTGACTGTAACTCAGTTTATCTTGAAATCTCTAATATTTCAAACTTCATTAATCCATTAGGCACTTCAATTTCTGCAACGTCTCCTACTTCTTTACCAAGTAAACCTCTTCCTATTGGTGACTTTACAGACAACTTACCTTTAAGAACATCACTTTCACTATCTGCAACTAAAGTATAAACGAACTCCATGCCATTCGTAGAATTTTTCAATTTTACAATAGAATGAATTAAAACCTTAGAAGTATCTAATTCACTTTCATCTATAATTCTGGCATTAGCAACAACATTCTTTAATTTGGCTATTTTAGTTTCTAATAAAGATTGCTCTTCTTTAGCTGCATGATACTCTGCATTCTCACTTAAATCTCCTTTATCACGTGCATCAGCAATTTCTTGAGATACTCTTGGTCGCTCAACTTGTTCTAAATGCGATAATTCTTCCTTTAGCTTCTTTAAGCCTTCAGGAGTATAATATGAAACTTCACTCATAACTCTAAAATTTAAAAAATCCCAGTCCGTAAGGAATGAGATCGTCTAACAAATGTACAAAATATTTGTAAATTAGCCTCGTTAGCTCTAAAACAAAGATACATCCATGAAAAAAGTTATTGTAATTTTATTTGCCATTCTACTTTATAATTGTACTGATACTAACGACGATAATAATTGTTTTTTAGGTGTAGTTTTAAACGAAACCGTAAATTTATCAAATCCTCAATTTATTAACATTCAAGTTCCAGGAGGACATACAATAGCTAATATCGGAGGAAGAAATATCATTATTATACGAAATAATACTAGTAGTTTTAAAGCGTTTGACTTACAATGTCCTGAAAGAAACTGCACGACTCCAATGACTTTTGACGGATTAAAATTAATCTGCCCTTGTACCAATAAAGAATATAATTCTTTAAACGGTTCTCCGATAGATGGTGAAGGCTGTTTTGCTTTAGAATATAATGTAATTCAAGTAAGCAATAGTGCACTGCAAATAAGCAGATAAAATAATTTTATCAGCCAATATAAGATTAGTACTTTTGTGGCAACAACACAAAAAAATAATCGTGCAAAACTATTTTTCTTCTCACTTTAAATTAGGTGTATTAGGAGGCGGACAGTTAGGTAGAATGTTATTATCTGAAACTCAAAAATTAGATATTCATACTGTTATCTTAGATAAATCTGCAGATGCTCCTTGCGCACAAATATGTAATGAATTTTATCAAGGTGATTTACTTGATTTTGATACTGTTTACAATTTTGGTAAAAAAGTAGATTTACTAACTATAGAAATTGAAAACGTAAATATCGACGCCTTAGATAAGTTAGAAAGTGAAGGATTAACCATATATCCTAAGCCTAGTAACCTAAGAATTATTCAAAATAAAGCTCAGCAAAAGAAGTTTTACAAAGAAAAACAAATTCCTACTGCTGATTTTAATCATTATGCTTTTGTTGACGAGTTAAAACATTCTTACGAAAATGGATTGGTAACTTTTCCGTTTGTTTGGAAATCTGCTCGTTTTGGTTATGATGGAAATGGTGTTAAAGTTGTAAAAAATTACAATGATTTAGAAGCTTTACCTGAAGGAGAATGTATTGCCGAAAAGATGATTCCTTTTAAAAATGAGTTAGCAGTTATTGTTGCTAGAAATCCAAAAGGAGATTTAGTTACCTACCCTGTTGTTGAAATGGAATTTCATCCTGAAGCTAACCAAGTAGAATATGTGATCTGCCCGGCAAGAATTGACGAAACTGTTGCTGAAAAAGCTAGAAAGGTGGCCTTAAAAGTTGCTGATGCTTTCGATTTTGTTGGCTTACTTGCGGTGGAAATGTTTCAAACACAAGATGATGAAATTTTAGTAAATGAAGTCGCTCCACGAACTCATAATTCTGGTCATTATAGTATTGAAGCAAGTTACACCAGTCAATTTGAACAACATTTACGTAGTATTCTAGATTTCCCTTTAGGAAATACAGATAGTAAATTAGCTGGAATTATGGTAAACTTAGTTGGAGCTGAAGGTTACACTGGTGAAGTGATTTATGAAAACATTCAAGAAATCATGAATATCGATGGAGTAACTCCGCATTTATATGGAAAAAAAATCACGAAACCTTTCCGTAAGATGGGACATGTTACTATTGTAAATCAAAATATAGATAAAGCTAGAGAAGTAGCTCAAAAAGTAAAAGAAACTGTAAAAGTGATTAGTAAATAGTCTCAAGTATGCAATCTAATGCAATAAGCTAACTTTAGACTTAAAATAATAATTGAAAAAAATATGGTAGGAATTATAATGGGAAGTGATTCAGATCTTCCAATCATGCAAGAAGCAATTGATGTATTAGAAAGTATGGATATTCAAATAGAAGTTGACATTGTTTCAGCTCATAGAACTCCAGAAAAACTATTCGATTACGCTACAAATGCTCACAAAAGAGGTGTTCAAGTAATTATTGCTGGAGCTGGTGGAGCTGCTCACTTACCTGGAATGGTTGCTAGTATGAGTCCGTTACCTGTTATCGGAGTTCCTGTAAAAAGTAGAAACTCAATTGATGGATGGGATTCTGTTTTATCAATTTTACAAATGCCAGGTGGTGTTCCTGTCGCTACTGTTGCTCTAGACGGAGCAAAAAATGCAGGAATTTTAGCTGCACAAATCATAGGTGCTTCAGATAAATGTGTTTTAGATAAAATTATAACATATAAGGAAGGTTTAAAACTTAAAGTTGAAAAGGCTTCTGAACGAGTAAAAAAATAAACTAACTCTCTTTTCTATGAATATAAGATTCGTTTTTATCCTTACTGCTATCATTTTTAATAGTTGTAAAAAAACCAAAACAAACGATCCAATTATTCATAGAAAAGACAGTACCGAAACTAAATTTCTTCAAAATACAAATACACTTGTAGAAGCTGAAACTAAATATGTCAATGCTTTTTCTGGTTTACGCTACAGAGAAAAACCAAATGGAAAAATACTAGGTAAGCTTCCATACAACTCCAAAATATCTGTAATTAAACATTCAGGTATATTTTCCCAAATTAAGGACAATAATAATTTCATCGAAAGTGAATGGGTTGGTATTCATCTAAACAATGATACTGTTTATGTTTTCAATGCTTTTTTATCTGAAAAAATAAATAAAACTGGTGTCTGGGCTAAATTTCCTTTAAAAAAAATGCCTTTTGTTGACTCTACTAATTTTGATAATATGATCTTAAAAAATAAGTTGAGTATTAATGAAATTAAAAAACTACAGTTACAAGAATTATATCCTGATCTCCTAAAAGAAGATAGAGATTTCAATGCTTATCCTTCCTATCAGTTAGATTTAAAAAATGACCAACTACAATGTATTGCTGTTCTTGTTACAAAAGCTGGCCATGAAATAGAAACCGTATTGGTGGTTTATGAAAATGAAAAATTAATGAAATACTATGGCGATAGTCATGAAAAACCATTGATTAACTCTTTGACTGTCTCATATGATGAAATAGCAGAAGGCTGGTCAAGAATCACTTCTGAAATCAAGAACAACTCTATTACCAAAATAGATGCTTTATATACTGAACCTCCAAGAATAGATACCACCTTACATCACATAAACAGATTAGGATATATAAATAAGGTTACTATTAATTTTAAGAATAACATTAGGCCTAATCAGAAGTTAAAACTTCATACAGTTTATACCGACACGATTCGTTTTATGAATTATAATGATAATTACGACTACTTTTTTCTAGAAGCGAAGAAAAATAACAAAGACGTAAGCTTAATTTATAATTGGGACATCACTAAAAAGTATGACTTCAAAAAAAATGATCTTATAAAAATACAATGGAAAATAGACAGCATATTTATTGCGGGTGATGGTGAAACATTATCCTTCTCTGAATATGTAATTGATGCTAAAAGAATAGAATAAATTATTGTTTTTTAAACATCATATTTCTATGTATTTTCTTTCTTCAACAGTAGAGCCTGTATCATTGTTAATTTTAATCTTGGCAATGTTTTTAGGTAGTAAAAACATTGCCAAGATTAATAAAGTACAGTATAGAATACTGTCAGATCTCATAAAAATTTTGATTTGAAATATAAATAACTACTTAATAAAGTAAATATTACTTCTACATACATTCATCTTCAACATCTTTAACAATAGCTATTCCTACACCGTTACTTGTAGTCATATCACAAATTGCTTGGGGTATTATAGTTAACGGATTGTTTTGTATATTAAGCGATATAAGATTTGGTATGTTAGAAATTTCAACAGGTAATTCTCGTAAATTATTACCCTTAATATTTAAAACATAAAAACTATCAGGTAAATTACCTATTTCATTAGGTAGTTCTTCTAAAAGATTATTTTTTAAATATATACCTCTTATAGATGATAAACTTCCTATTTCTTTTGGTAATGTAGTTAATCTATTATCATTTAAAGTTAGTACCTCTAGAGTTTCTAAACTACCTATTTCTGTTGGCAAACTAGATAAAATTCTTCCCGAAATAGTTAAAACTCTTAATTTATCAAGAGAAGCAATACTTTCAGGAACTTCATTAATATTTACTGCTGCGACTACAAGTTCAGATACTCTACCATCAACAACTCTAACTCCGTTCCAATTTTCCATTGTTGGAGCCTCTAAATCCCAATCTAAATAAGTAAATGGTGTATTATATCGTTCATTAGCTCTGTAAAACTCCTCTAAGAAAAGTCGATCTAATTCTAAACAACTTAAAAGGCTTACATAAACAGTATATTCTTTTTCTGAACCATCTTCAGCAGTAATTGTATAGGTCACAGGATTAGAAAAATCTTGAGGTGTTCTACTTAAAGGAGTGATTTTAGCCTCCTCAGACAATAGAATTTCTGGAGTTAAATTAGTAACATCTGTGCCTTCAGGAACTTTTAAAACAATCTTATTTAGATCATTATCAATAGTAGCTTCAAATGTTTTATTATCAACTGTAACATCAAACTTAACAATGTCTTTAACACTTTTTAATGTTACTATTTTTACTGTATACTCTTTTTGAGTTTCACCATTTCCTGAGGTTACAGTAAATACAACATCATTTCTAAAGTCTATACCAGTATCGATTGTTGGTGATATTGAAGCTCCTTCTGATATTTCTACTGTTGGAATAACACTTTGTAAATCTTCCATTTCTGATATTTGTAATTTAATCTCATTATTTTCAATTATAGCTTCATAATTATCCGATAAACTTGGATTATTTTCCTTTAAAAAAGAAAAGTTTGAAATATCTGCTTCATTACTAGTGTTTGCTATTGTTACAATAACTGAATAAGCTACAAGATCATAACCGTCTTTAGAAAGCAGATAAATTACAGGACTTGAAAAATCTTGTACTGTATTAATATCAGGAATTATTTCAGCACCATCAGTAATGGTTATTGTTGGGATTAATGAAGTTAAAGATGTATTAAATGGTACATTTAAATAAATATCTTTTTCATCTTCATTAATTTTTCCTTCAATATCATTCGATAATGAAACATTATTGGCTGCTAGAAATTGAAAACTTAAAATTTGTAAATTCTCTTGGTTTGAATCTGGAGGTATACGTTCGTTATCTTCTGAGCATCCAAAAAATAATAGTAAAGAAAAAAAGGCTATCGCCAAATTGAAAAATTTCATAATTGTTTTGTTTAAGTTTATAAAAACACGACAAAACAAATTATTTCATAGCAACGAAAAGTTATCTACAGATAAGTATGAAATATTAATTTTTAAAGTAATTATTTTTTTCTTTGCTGTATTGTTGTGGATTCATTTTCAAATACCTAGCAATATATTTATCAGGTGTATGTTTTAAAATGATTTTTGATCTTTTTACATTTTCATAAAAGAGTCTAAATCTTTCTGCTGCACTTCTGTATTGCAATAAATGCATTCTATTTTCTCTATCTAGTAATATATCTTCATGAATTCTATACAAAAGCATTCCTACTTCATTGTGATCTTTCAATATTTCTTCTATATACTCTTTCTTAATACTTATTAACTCAACATCTGTTAAAGCTTCTTGAATTTCCAAAGACGGAGTTTTATTCACATAACTTGTTAAACTATTAAACCCTAATCCTATTGGAGTTAAATTAGTTGTTACTTCTTTATCTATATCTATAATATACTGATGTACAACTCCTTTTAATACGATATTTGAATATAACTCTATATCACCTTCTTTCAGAATACACTCACCTTTCTTATATACTCGTTTAACACAAAAAGACTTTATTGCATTAGAGAGTTTTTGACCTACAGGAAATGAATTATTTAAGAAATCACTAAAAACTTTAAAATCTTCATCTTCTATTTTTTGCATCAAAATATTTTTACCGTCAAAAATATTTGTTCGTTTAAATATACTCTCTCTTAATTACGTTAAGTTTTCTTTAAAATCTAAAACATATAAATCTCATAAATTATATTTTTAATATCATGCCTTTACTATGAAGTTATATTTAATTAATAACTTTGTCATAAAAGCTAATTAAAAATTTGCTGCTATTAATTAAAAGACAAAGTACATCTTAATTAAAAAACAGATGTAAACCACTTAAAAACCTCACTATGAAAATGATAAACAAACTAACAATCATCTTACATTTAATTGTGTTCTTGAATATAACTGCTCAAGAAAACTCAACTCAACCTAAAAAGAACAAAAAAAACAGTATTTGGTATGTCGATCTTTCTTTAGGACTTGCTGAAGGAGAGTCTGGTGGATTAATGGAAGGGATAGCTTTTAACTATCAATACAAAAAAAATCTTTTCACGTTAAAAGCTGCAGAAAACTCATCATACAATGAACACTTTTTTTTCTATCCTCTTTTTTTCTCTAAAGTAAAATCGCATCTAGAATATTCACTATTGTATGGACGAAGACATGTGTATAATAGTTTCTCTTTTAGCTACTCTGCTGGAGTTTCTCACGTTAAATTGAAAAAAAATATAAACAGTTCTAACTACAATGTTCAAAATTCTTTCGGTGTACCTCTTGAATTTAATGTGAGATGGTTTAAGGGTGAAAAGACAAGATTTCGTATTTTAGACATAATTCCTGTCGGAAAACCTACAAGTTTTGGAGTTAGTACAGGCTTTAAACTTGTTGCTAACATCTCTAAGTTCCCATATATTGGTTTAGGGTTAACTTTAGGTTTAGGGAAACATAAAATTTATAATTAGAATGAATCCATTATTACAAGAATTTGATACTCCTCCTTTTCAATCGATAAAAGAGGAACATTATAAATCAGCTTTAAAAGAAGCTATTGAGATCGCTAAAGAAGAAATTAAGACCATCGCAAATGCAACTTCTACTCCTACTTTTGAGAACACGACAGTTGCTTTAGATGATACTGGTGAAAAACTAGATCGTATCACTTCTATTTTCTTCAATTTAAATTCTGCTGAAACCAACAAAGAAATTCAACAAATTGCAAAAGAAATTTCTCCTTGGTTAAGTGAATTTAAAAACGATATGATTTTAAATGCTGATTTATTTAAAAGAGTAAAAGCTGTTTACGATCAAAAAGATAAATTAACACTTAGCCCAGAACAAAGTATGCTTTTAGAAAAACAATACAAAGGTTTTTCTAGAAATGGAGCTAATTTAAATGATGAGCAGAAAAGTGAATTAAGACAATTAGATGCTGAACTATCTAAACTTTCACTTCAGTTTGGAGAAAATGTACTAGCAGATACGAATGCTTTCGAAATGCTAATTACAGACGAAAAAGATTTAGCTGGTCTTCCTGAAGGAGCTAAAGAAGCTGCCAAATTAATGGCACAGCAAAAAGAGAAAGAAGGATGGTTATTCACTTTAGATTATCCTAGTTATATTCCTTTTATGACATATGCAGACAATAGAGAACTTCGAAAGAAACTTTCTATTGCTATGGGTAAAAAAGGGTTTCAAGACAATAAAAATAATAATGAAAAAATTGTTTTAACAATTGTTGAACTTCGACACAAAAGAGCACAATTATTAGGTTATAATTCTCATGCACAATTTGTTTTAGAAGAGCGTATGGCAGAAGCTCCAGAGAAAGTATTAGCTTTCTTAAATGATTTATTAGAAAAAGCAAAGCCTGCTGCTGAACGTGAATTTAAAAACTTAGAAAATTATGCTAAGAAATTAGACAATATTGATCGTTTAGAAAAATGGGATGGATCTTATTATTCTGAAAAATTAAAGAAAGAGCTATTTGATTTAGACCAAGAAGCTTTAAAACCATATTTTAAATTAGAGAATGTAATTGACGGAGTTTTTGAAATTTCTAATCGATTGTTTGATTTAAATTTTGAAGAAATTGATACTATCGACAAATATCATGAAGATGTAAAAACATATAAAGTTACCAATTCAAAAGGCGATTTTATATCTCATTTTTATGCAGATTTCCATCCAAGACCTGGAAAAAGAAATGGAGCTTGGATGACGTCTTACAAATCACAACAAATTAAAGACAATTTAAATGATAGACCTCAAGTTTCTATCGTTTGTAATTTCACTAAGCCAACCGAAACAAAACCTTCTTTATTAACCTTTAATGAGGTTACAACTTTATTCCATGAATTTGGTCATGCTTTACATGGAATGTTAGCGAACACTACATACAAAAGCTTGTCTGGAACTTCTGTTTCTTGGGATTTTGTAGAATTACCAAGTCAAGTTTTAGAAAACTGGTGTTACGAAAAAGAAGCCTTAGAGTTATTTGCAAAACATTACGAAACTGGAGAAACAATTCCTATGGAGTTTGTTCAGAAAATTAAAGAATCTGCTGCTTTCCATGAAGGAATGCAAACATTACGTCAGTTAAGTTTTGGATTATTAGATATGAGCTGGCATACTGGCAATACTGAAAATATTTCTTCAGTAAAAGATTTCGAGTTAAACGCTTTTAAAAACACCAAATTATATCCTGATGTTACTGAGAATTGTATGAGTACTGCTTTTTCTCATATTTTTCAAGGAGGATATTCAGCAGGATATTATTCTTATAAATGGGCTGAAGTTTTAGATGCTGACGCTTTTGAATATTTTAAAGAAGAAGGAATCTTTAATAAAGAAGTAGCTACTAAATTTAAAGATCATGTACTTTCTAAAGGTGGTACTGAAAAACCTATGGAATTGTACAAACGTTTTAGAGGTAAAGAACCTAAACCTGAAGCTTTATTAAAAAGAGCTGGACTTATCTAAATGATATTAAATATGTTAATCATATCTAAAAATCTCTTTCGTTGAAAGGGATTTTTTTATTTTTAAGATATAATTCGCTAAATAACTATGAAATCTTTCTTTTTATTCTTTTTTATCATTTTTTTCAGTTTCTCACAAACCAATATTAAAGGAACTATTGTCGACAATGGTAATCCTCTAGAAGGAGCTTCAGTATATTTAAACAACACTACTATTGGAGCTATTACTAATGAAAAAGGTGCTTTCGAATTAAATTTTAAAGAAGGAAATTATACACTTGTCGTTTCTTTTTTAGGTTATAAAACGTACCAAAAAAACATAAACACTTTAGGAAAAAAAACAATTGAATTAACCATAACTATGGAAGAAGACAATGAGTTTTTAGATGAAGTAGAAGTCAAAAAAATAATCTATGACGATGAATGGAAATATAATTTAGCTCGTTTTAAAAAGGCTTTTTTAGGAAGGACAAAATTAGCTTCAACTTGCAAAATTTTGAATGAAAAGGATATTTTTTTTGATTTCAACTACAAAACAAATACTTTAACAGCAGTAGCGAGAAAACCCTTAAAAATAAAACATAATGGATTAGGGTATTTAATAGAATACGACATTATAAACTTCAACTTAGGAAATAAAACTCTTTTTTTTAGTGGTTACGCTCAATACAAAAATCTAAAAAAGAAGATTCGAAAAAAATGGAAAAAAAATAGACTTAGCGCTTATAATGGCTCAAGAATGCAATTTTTAAGAAGTTTACTAAACAAAACAGTAGCAGAAAATGGTTTTCTTGTTCATAAGTTTAAGCGAGTAGAAAATAAAGAAAGACCTTCTGAAAAAAAATTACAAATGGCTAGAGAATATCTAAAATTACACGGAAGAAAAATAAATTTCTCTAAAACTATCACTACTCCTATTACTCCACTAGATAGTGCTATTGTAACACAACGCAAAGCCAAACTACCAAAATATCGTGACTATTTATACAAACGAGATGTTCCTTACGAAGAAATGATTTCTTCAGATAAAGGAACTCCTTACTTAGATTTTTCAGATTATTTAATGGTGGTGTATACTAAAGAACCCGAAGAAGAAAACTATGTTTCAGGAATTTTTAGCAAAAAAAGAAAACAAAGTAATGTACAAACTTCTCATTTGGTTTTATTGAATGGTAAATCTGAAATTGATAATCTAGGAATTATGGTCGATCCTAATGCAATTTTTAATGAAGGATACTGGGGATTTGAATCTTTTGCTAATATGCTTCCATTAAATTATCAACCTCCAAACAAATAAATATAATTCACTAGAAGACAAACAATAAACAATCATTCATTTATTTTTTTTATATTTATACTTAAAATTCGCTATAAATGAAACCTCTTTTTTTACTCTTTTTTTTCAGTTACTTCTCATACGCCCAAATTAATATCAAGGGAACTGTTTTATCTCCTGATAATACTCCACTAGAAGGAGCTGCAGTATATTTAAACAATACTAGTATTGCTACTTTTACAGATTGGAAAGGGAGCTTTAAACTTTATATAGAAAAAGGCAAACATCTATTAATCGTTTCTTATTTAGGACATAAAACTATTCATGAAGAGATTTTAATTGATGATCAAAATACTATTCAAAATTTAGAGTTTCGTTTAGAAGAGGAAGATGACACTTTAGATGAAATAATTATTAATTCTAAAGATAACAACAGTAATACTGGAAATACTCTGAAGTTAGTCAAATCAAAAAGATCTAGATATTCAGATTTTCAGAAATTCAGAACAGGATTTTTAGGTCGATCTACTTTTGCCAACAGATGTAAAATTGTTAATAGAGAAGCTTTAAGTTATTATTATACTCCTCAAACAGATCATTTTATAGTCACAGCCAAAGAACCAATAGTTGTAATTAATAACGACTTAGGTTATAAAATACATTACGACCTCATTAAATATGAACAAAAAAAACTAATTATAGGATATGTAGGATACTCTAGATACGAAGAGTTAGAAGGAGGAAAAAGAAGCAAAAAGAGATGGGAAAGAAATCGATTAATTGCTTACAATGGATCTGTAATGCATTTTTTGAGATCATTAGTTCGTGTGAATACAAAGGAAGAAGGCTTTGATATGGATTTGATGTTTAGAATTCCTAACATTAATTATCCAACCGAAAAAGAACTTCGCTTTGCCAAAAAATTATTTAGAGATTTAGAGCGATACAATGTACCTATTGACTACAATAAAACAATTATAATTCCTGAAACTCGAATAGATAGTGCTATTTTAATTCATAGAAGAGAATTAAAACACAAGAAAATTATAGATACAATTATTAGAAAAGATATTCGATACAGCGATGTAACCTATCGATTAAGTGGTAAAGCTTTTATGAACTTTAATGGGCTTTTAAAAGTAACTTACAATAATGAGAAAGAAGAATTTGAATATAAAAACGACCAGAAAGTATGGTCTGGGAAACAAGTTTCTAAATTTATTCTGATTAATACTCCGCAAGAAATTTTGCCTATCGGACAATTATCTGACCCAACAAACCATCTTGTAGAAGGATATTGGTCTTATGAGAAATTTGCGGTTGCATTACCACTCAATTACATCCCTCCTGAAAAACCAAAAATTGTAGCCAATTAAATCAACTAAACTCAAAAAACTATGAAATTTAAATTTTCAATTATTTTTTCCTTTTTCCTGTATATTACTTATGGTCAAATAAATGTAAAAGGTAAAGTAGTTTCAAAATCAAATCAACCCTTAGAAGGAGCCGCTGTTTTTTTTAATAGTACTACAATTGCTACAATTACAGATGAGAATGGAGAATATCAGTTAACTGTACCTGAAGGAAAATATAAACTAGTAGCTTCTTACTTAGGATTTAAAACTGTAGAACGTGAAGTTGACATTAATGAAAATACTTCTTTAGATCGTTTAAATTTCACCTTAGAGGAAGAAGACAGCCTACTAAATGAAGTCGTTATTGGCGCCAAAAAAAAGACAAAATCTAAAAAGCCTAAATATGAAGATTTTTTAGTTTTTAAAGAAGCTTTCTTAGGAAGAACCAATTATGCTGAAAAATGTAAAATTGATAATCAAAAAGCTTTAAAATATTACTTCGATCCAGCTACTAATACATTTAGCGTGGAAGCCAAAGAACCAATTATTATTATCAATAGAGATTTAGGTTATAAAATAACTTACAACTTAGAAAAATTTCAAATCAAAGATCGCATTATTAGCTATTTTGGATATTCACAATACGAAGAATTAGAAGGAAGTAAAAGAAAAAAGAAAAAATGGAAAAAGAATAGAAAAAAAGCCTATCATGGTTCTTTACGTCATTTTTTAAAAACTTTTATAACTGCAAATACAAAAGAGGAAGGATTTGACATAAATATTATGCATAGAGTTAGAAATGAAAAACATCCTTCAGACTCTGAGTTAGCATTTTCAAAAAAGATCTTTGAATTTCAAGATAAGAGAAGTGTTCCAATCAATTTTAATAAAGTAATAGTCAAACCTGAGTCGAAATTAGATAGTGCTATACTAATCCATCAAAGACAATTGAAACATCCAAAAATTATTGATAAATTAATTAAAAGAAATGTATCATATAGCGATATTAGTTATAGAGTTGAAGGAAAAGTTTATTTAAAATTCGATGGTTTTTTAAAGGTAACTTACAACAACGAACCAGAAGAATTTAACTACAAGAGAGATATTAAAAGAAGATTAGGAGTACAAAAGTCTAATTTTTTACTTTTTGATAGTCCTCAAGAAATTTTACCTATAGGACAAATAGCTGATCAAAATAACCGATTAGTTGAAGGATATTGGTCTTACGAATTATTTGCCAATGCACTTCCTTTAAATTACAAACCTCCGAAAGAATAATATTATTTTTTATTTTTTTCTTCTATCCATTTACTCATGTATTTTGTCGCTTGTAAAGTTTGATGTTGTAGTAAACTACCAAGAAAATTTGATGTTCGGTGAGCATCTAAATTTGCTATAAGTTGCGATATTTTTTCTAGAAAAACTCGACTCAAAACATGTTTATCATAAATAGAGTTAATAATTTTTATCCCATTATTTTGAGCTTGAAGCCAATTTTCTTTTTCTGAATATAGTTTTACCGCTAATTCAGAAAATACATTTAAATCATCTTCAATAAAGCCATTCCACGGAAAATTATCATGCATCCCTTCTGCTCCTGTAGAAGTCGTAACACTTGGTGTTCCGCAAATCATTGCTTCTGTTAATTTTCCTTTAATTCCTGCGCCAAACCTTAAAGGAGCTAAGACCACCTTGGCCTTACTCACTTTTTCAATTGCACTCGAAGTATAACCATGTAACAAAAATCCTTGCTCTGGTTTATGTAATTGCTGAATTTGCTGACTAACATAGGCTCCATAAATATGAACATTCACTTTTGGCAAACGATCGCGAATATTTCTCCACATTTTTTTTAACTCTAAAACGGCATCTACATTTGGCTTATGAAAAAAATTGCCAACAAACACGAAATCTTCTCTTTCTTCGTATGATAACCATTTTTCCTGATCTACTTTCTCAATTGTATCTAAAAGAAAAGGTAGATACAATAAAATACTATCGTCTATTTTAAATACTTCTTTTAATAATTGCATTTCGTAAGAAGAAATAATCAGACTTAAATCACATCGCAAAATAGAGGCTATTTCTCTTTTTGTTTCATCTGATTGTAATAAAGCTTTATTAGAAAAAGTTTCTCCTTTTTTTAATTGTTCATACCTTGTCTTTCTTAAGAAATGTAGATCTTCAGTATCTAAAATACGAATGGCCTCTGGGCAATATTTTGCTACTCTCCATCCGAATTGTTCTTCCATCATAAACCGATCGAAAACGACAATTCTCGGGTTTAAATTCTCTACGAAAGAATCAAATGAAGAAGAATTTAATTCAATCGCTACTTCTTCAACTCCATATTCAATTAATTGAACTGCATTCTCTCCTTTTTGTGCCGGACTAGCAAACGTAACCTGATAGCCATTATCTGAAAATAATGTTATTAATTGCATCATTCTACTTCCTGCAGCAGAAGAATTGGGCTCTACCCAAACATAACCTATAAATAAAACTCTACTATTCAATTATCGCTGTTGTTGGTATTTATATTCTCTTTCGACTTCTTTAGCCCAAGTAATTACCATTTCAATCTCTGCATCACTAAGCTTTGCTTTGCTATGCGTCCATGTATATGAATCTAAAGGCATATGTTCGTCTTCTATCTCTTGCCAAAATTCTTCCATTTTATGTTCTTTTTTTCGTGATGAAAAAGTAGACCATTTTGAAAGATTTAAATGCTCTTTCCCTTCTTCTACATGATGGTTAATCCAAAAATTAACTGGAGCGATACTATGATACCAAGGGTATTGTGTAACATTACTATGACAGTCGAAACAAGTATTTTTTAAAATTGTTTTTACTTCTGAAGAAGCACTGGTTTCATTTAAAAAAAAATCTAAAGATGATATTTCTCCGTTATTCTTTTCTGTGGGGATAAATTGGATAATTAGCAATATTAATAGTGCTATCCAACCTATTATTTTTAATATTTTCATATAAATACATCTTATCTGTTTTAAAAATAGTAATAATAACTAATACTGTCTTTTAATTCGTAAATAATTGTAATTTTGTATTAAAATAAAACAACTCATGAAATACGATATCATCGTTATAGGTTCTGGGCCTGGTGGATATATTGCTGCGGTTAGAGCTTCTCAATTAGGAAAAAAAGTAGCCATTATAGAAAAATATTCTACCCTTGGTGGTACATGTTTAAATGTTGGATGTATTCCTTCAAAAGCTTTATTAGACTCTTCTCATCACTATTATGATGCCGTTCATCACTTTGAAGAGCACGGTATCTCTGTTGAGAATCCAAAATTTGATTTTTCAAAAATGGTAGAGCGTAAAGCTAAAGTTGTAGAGCAAACTACTGGAGGTGTTAAGTTTTTAATGGATAAAAATGATATTGATGTTTACGAAGGTTTAGGATCTTTTGAAGATGCAACTCACGTAAAAATCACTAAAAATGATGGAAGTTCAGAAGTTATTGAAGGAACTAACATTATTATAGCTACAGGTTCTAAGCCATCTACATTACCTTTTATCTCTATTGACAAGGAGCGTATAATTACTTCTACTGAAGCTTTAAAACTTAAAGAAGTTCCAAAACACTTAATTGTTATTGGTGGTGGTGTTATCGGATTAGAATTAGGTTCTGTTTACAAACGTTTAGGTGCAGATGTTTCTGTAGTTGAATATGCACCAACAATCACTCCAACAATGGATAAAGATGTTTCTAAAGAATTGACTAAAGTTTTAAAGAAACAAGGAGTTAAATTTAATGTAAGTCATGGTGTTACTGGCGTAGAAAGAAAAGGAGATGAAGTTGTTGTAACGGCTACAAATAAAAAAGGAGAAGAAGTTACTTTTACTGGTGATTACTGTTTAGTTGCTGTAGGACGTAAAGCTTATACTAATGGCTTAGGTTTAGAGAATGCCGGTGTAAAAGTTACTGAGAGAGGACAAATTGATGTAAATGATCATTTACAAACTAATGTTTCTAATATTTATGCTATTGGAGATGTAGTTCGTGGTGCAATGTTAGCTCATAAAGCTGAAGAAGAAGGAGTTGTTGTTGCTGAATATTTAGCTGGTGAAAAACCACACATTGATTATAATTTAATTCCTGGAATTATTTACACTTGGCCAGAAGTTGCAGCAGTAGGAAAAACTGAGCAAGAATTAAAAGATGCTAATGTAGATTATAAGGCTGGAAAATTCTCTATGCGTGCATTAGGAAGATCTCGTGCTAGTGGAGATATCGATGGTTTTGTAAAAGTATTAGCTGACAAAAATACTGATGAAGTTTTAGGTGTACATATGGTTGGTGCACGTGTAGCTGATTTAATTATGGAAATGGCTGTTGCAATGGAGTTTAGAGCTTCTGCGGAAGATATTGCTCGTATTTGTCATGGACACCCAACTTATTCTGAAGCTGTTAAAGAAGCTGCGAAAGCTGCTTGGGACGGAAAACCACTAAACGCATAACTCGTTTATATTTTTATAATACAATTAAGGTTTCTCACTTTGAGAAACCTTAGTTTTTTTTATACATATCATAGATAGTATAAATATATCTTATGTTGTTATTTTTCGTATCTTAAATAGACAAAAAATTACATCATGAGATCTAAAACTACCATTCAATTTCTTATTGCATTTTTGTTCCCGTTTATTGTCTTTTCTAATAATTTCATAGAAAAACAACTTCCGTCTCCCGATAAACTGTATAGTTTTTATTCAGATCCTTTAGCCAAATCAACTATACATTATGGAAAAACACCTTCCAACTTTAATGGAGAAGTATTATTGTTTAATCATGGTTACATTGATATGAATCAGCTATTTTTTAAAAATAATACATTTTATTCAGATGCATATCGAAATGGTTACCAGGTAGTGTTTGTAGGCATCATAAAAAACGAAGATATCTGGATGAATGGTGAGTTGCTGGCAGAATCGATTGATATTATTACACACAAATATAATATCGGACAACTATCTATATTAGCTCACGGTCATGGAGGTAAAGCCGCAGAAGTAGCCATGTATTCTTTCAATAAAAATAATAAAGTAAAGAAAGTCATAACTTTTGGCACACCCTTTTGGGGAACATATATTGCTGATATCTCTGAACAACAATGGTTTAATTGGATATGGAAAAAAACCGGACTTAATAGTAAAAGCGTAACTTCTACTACTTATTATTGTCGTGATATTGTGAGACCGTTGTTTGATAATAATCCTAAAAATGAACCAAATAAATTTATAACTATAGGCGGTTCTAGTTTTGATAGTAAAGAAGATGTAACAACTCCATCGATGTTAACTACCGGTTCAATTTTATATTTTACACAAGGAACAAATGACGGTATTACACCTTACACAAGTTCTTTACGTCCAAAAAGTACATTTGTATTCGAAAAAGGAGAATTTGATTTAAATCATATTGATATTGCTTTTGGTCCATTTACTTGGGATATAGTTCAACCGTATCTTGATAGCAAAGAGACGAATACTAGAGCTGTTACCACATCAGAAACTAACGATATCATAACTAGTGATTATCAAATTATCAATTCAGAAAATAGTTATGATATTATTGTTGGAGACAAAAATACTACAGAAGTAATTGTAGATGTTTTTCATGAAAAAAATATTGAAACATTTAAACTCTTCGGAAATGATGTAAAACTCTCTCCTATTTCTAAAAAGAAAAAAGACGATTTTATAAATGACTACAGCAGTAGATATTTAATTAATTCAAAAACAAAGTTAGTTGCTAATTCACGTTTTGCCGCTTTTGTTCATTTTCCTGAAGGACCTAGAATGAGTTATAAAGCAATGAAAAACAAACAGTCTCTACTCGTTAATTTTGAAGATATAAATATTCCTACAGAAGAAATTGAAGTAGATGCTATTATAACAAAAACCGGAAATCTATATGGTGAACCTATTTCTGGTGACTCTTTTGTATATACATTTTCTTTCAAACCAGATGAAAAGCAGTTTGCTCTTAATGTTGATGGATTTAATGATGGTGTTTATAGTATATACATTACGGGGAAACATCCTACTTTTATAAGATCTATCATCTCTGGATTTACTGTTGGAAATATATCGCTATCAGACGTTAAAAAGGAAATTGTAGAAGACGAAATTACTTTTGATATTGAACTTAAAACTAATACAATACCTTACAACACTATACTTTTACAAAAAAAGACTACTGAACCATCAAAAATCTTAGTAAAAGTATTTAATGCAAACGGACAATTACAATTTAAGGAGATTTTAACCTCTTTCAATGGAAACTTTACTTTTACGGATGATCGTATCGCTAGTTTACGAAGTGGTATTTATATCATAGATGTAGAACAAGAAGAGTTCAAGAAAAGTTTTAGAGTTGTTAAAGAATAGCGGGGCTTCCTGAAACAGGATGACTTTTAAATACATTTATATAGTTATCCTTAAACTTATTACTTACAAAAAAGTTATGAGATTCCGAAATAAATTCGGAATCTCATTAAAATAAACTTTATAATTAAAACAGATATTTGAAATTTATTTTCAAATCCTAATTTTTAAAGTTTCATTATTTTGATTTTAATAATTTTTATGTTAATTTTTTATCCATTAACAAATTAAATTAACACAAAAACCTTTTTATGAAATCAAAATTTAAACAGCTAATAATATTAGCTCTAATCCTCTTTACCTCATTTTTTTCTTATGCCCAGAGTTTTGTAGAGAAACAACTTCCAGTTCCAAGTAAACTTAGTTCATTTTTCATTGGACCTTTAATTAAATCAACAATTCATTACGGAGAACGACCTTCAAATTATAATGGTGAAGTACTATTATTTAATCATGGTTACATCGATTTAAATCAGTTGTTCTTTACCAACAACACGTTTTATCAAGATGCTTACAATGAAGGTTATCAAGTAGTTTTTGTTGCCACCACAAGAGGTGAAGGTCTTTGGGAAAATGGTAAACTACTTGCCGAATCTATTGATATCATCACAAATAAGTATCAAGTAAACGACCTTACAGTAATTGCTCATAGTAATGGAGGAAAAGCTGCAGAAGCAGCTATGTTTTCCTATAATAAAAGAAACAAAGTGAAAAAAGTTATTGCTTTAGGAACTCCATATTGGGGAACTTATTTAGCTGATGTTTCTCAACAATGGTGGTTTAATTGGATATGGAAAAATACAGGTTTAAATGAAGGAGCCTTAACTTCTACAACTTATTATTGTAGAGATGTAGTTCGTCCTTTATTTGATAATGCTTCAAACAACCAGCCAGAAAAATTTATTATTCTCGGTGCTTCTGGCTTTAAAAGCGGACATACAATTCTAGCTCCTTTAATGTTCACAAGTGGTGGAGTTTTGTTCTTAGCTCAAGGAACAAATGACGGTGTAACTCCTTATAGTAGTTCTTTACGTCCAGGAGCTACTTACTTATTTCGCAAAGGAGAAGCTAAATTAGACCATATTGATGTAGCTTTAGGACAATATGTATGGAGAACGATAAAACCATATTTAAACAGCTCTAACCGTAATAAAACCATTTATAATACATCTGAATTTGATTACCATACGATAACTAGTGATTATCAAATTATAAATTCAGAAAACACTTATGACAAAATCATATATCCTAAAAATTCGAAACAAGTAGTTGTTGATATTTTTCATGAAAAGCCTTCTCATGATTTTAAGTTGTATGGAAACTTGAAAGAGTTGTCTCCTAATTATAAAACTAAAAACAATAATAAGATTGAAAATTACAGTAGTTCTTATCAAATGAAAAACGTTGAACAATTAACAGCTAATTCAAAATTTGCAGCTTTTGTTCACTTTTCAGATGGACCAAAAATGAAATATATTACACAGCAAAAAGATCATAATATTATTGTAAAATTTGACCAACTAAACATACCTATAGAAGAGATAAATGTAGATGCAATAATTACAAGAACAAGTGATTTGAATGGTAAAATCGTTAATGGTGATTCTTTTGTTTATCCTTTAACTTTAAATGGAAATGAATTTCAATTAGATACTTCTAATTTTGAAGAAGGAACTTATAGTGTTCATGTCTCAGGAAAACACAAAGAATTTACACGTTCGATTATTTCTGGTTTTGTAAAAGGTCGGCTTTCTGCTGAAAGTTTGGAAGAAGAAATCACTAATAAAAACAACTTCAATATTAATTTAAAATCCAATACAATTATTGATCATATTGAGTTAATATCTTCTCAAAAAGAAAATCAGAGTATAAACGTTTCTATCTATAATTTGAATGGCCAATTACAAATAATGAAACAATTTAAACCTAATGAAGATTATATCATTAAAGATAATGTAAGTACATTATCTCAAGGTCTGTACATTTTAACAGTTGAAAAAAACAACCTTAAAAAGAGTTTTAAAATCTTGAAGAAATAATTATAATTTATTCTCCATTTCTTTAATTCTCAAGTTAATATACTTAACAACACGACTCATAAAGTAGATGATAAACCCTATGAATAATAACACAAGTATCTGATGTAAAAAAAGTACAGGACTGAAATCTGAAAATTCTGAAAAATTAGTTTTGTCGTTCATAGCAATTATTTAAAATAAAAAAGCCGAGATAAACTCGGCTTTTCTTGTGTTTGTTATTTTTATTGACCTACACCATAATATGTACTTCCAACTTCATCTTCAATATCTGAAGCTTTCTTTACAGCTTGGTACATGTTGTAAGTTTGATTCTTTCTTTGGTTTGCAATACGTTTTCTATAAGTATCATAATTCGGTAATTCTGTTGGTAATTCTCTACTTTTTACTACAAAAGCATAAACACCTCTATCACCTACTATATTCTTCTTTAATTCGTTCTCTTTAGCAGTTAACATAGCTCCTACTATTTTTGGTTCATAACCAATTCCTGTAATTGTTGGAGACTTTAAAGTTACATCACTAAACTTTTTTAATGGTTGCTTGGTAGCAGTAATAATTTCATTTAATGAACTTCCTTGTAACTTTTCTTTTAATAATTCTGCTTTTTTCTCTTTTACTAAAATAGGACGTACTCTTGCTATAGCTTTATCAACAGGCATTAAACCTTTTTCAGTTTTACCTCTTAAAGTAGCTACAACATATCCATTTTCTATATCAAAACGTTTGAAATCTCCAATCTTTAAATCCTTTCCGAAAGCCCATGAAATAATCTGTCTTTCAGTTCCTAAAGAAGGAATGTTTTCATCTAAAGCTTTTAATCCTTCAGCTGGAGAAACCATTAATTTCTTATCCTTAGCTAGAGTTTCTATATTTCCTCCATTAGATAATTCTTGAGCAAAACTTTCAGCTTTTTGATACACATCATTTTCTGTTGCTTCTGAAGCAATAATTTTACGAGCGTATGTTGCTAATTTTAATGCTTTTTGGAAGTTCTTTTGTCCTTTAATTTCTATCACGTGAAATCCGAAAACAGATTTTACTACACCTAAATCTCCTTCTTTACCTTCAAAAACATAATCTCTAAAAGCTGGCGTCATTTGACTGTATGGAAACCAATCGTAGAATCCTCCTTTATCAACAGAACCTTTATCAGAAGAAAACTCTTTTACTAATGCTTCAAATTTACTTTTATCTTTCTTTAAAACATTTAATAAACTATCTGCTAAGTTTTTAGCTTGAGTTTCAGTATTAGTTACAGTTGGATCTGCACTTGGAGCTCCTGCCATTGGAATTAAAATATGACGTGCTTGAGCAGAATCAGGAATTTGTATAACTTCAGTAATCTTAGATAACTTGAAAAAATCTTGATCTTTATAAGGACCATAAACATCTCCTACATTTCCTTTAAATAAAGTATCAGCAATTACTTGTGGTACTTGTACTTTAAACTGAATATTATCATTGTAAGGTAACTCAGATTTAGTTTCTTCTAAAAACACTAAATAATCTGTTGTGTTTTTTAAACCAACACCTTTGTCACTATCGTTTATTAATTCAGCAACTTCTGCTTTGATATCATTTTCATCTTGTGGAGTAGCTTTGATATCAAATTTTACATAGTTGATATCTCTTGATGCTTCAACTTCAAATTCAGATGCATGACTCTCAATGTATTTTTTTACATCACCTTTAGTAATTTGAACTAAAGAATCTGCCATTGTAGTAAATGGTAAGTATACTAACTCTCCACTCATTTTGGTGTTTTCATTCAAATATTCAGTTTTACCTTCTTCTAATGAAGCACCTAAACCTGCAGCAACTAAATTATCATAAGTTGTTTTTTGTAATGCATTTTTCACATTACTCATATATTCTCTCCAAGCTTTCCATTGCTCTCCATTTTCAGCTCTGATAGTAGCTAAAAATTCTTTAAACTTTGCTTTATCAAAAATTCCAGTAGTTTGATATTTAGGATCATTTTTAATGAAATCTTTCTCATATAAGTCATTTAAAATGTCTGCCTCTCCTACTGTTATTCCTGCTTCTGCTAATTGGCTATCGTAAATCTTTTGACGTACTAAGTTATCCCATACATTTTTTGCAGCTTGCATTTCAGAAACTCTATTTCCTGTTTGAGCTCTGTAGTTATCTAAAGCTTGAGCAAACTCTTGACGAGAAATTGATTCCCCATTCACTTGTCCTACTTCATTAATTTTCTGAGAATTGAAAAAATCCGTTAATGTTGAAGGATCTAATACAAAAGCAAATAATGCTAAACCTATTACAAGAATTAAGAACAATGAACGCTCTCTAATTTTCGATAAAATTGCCATTTTAATTTTATTTTATATACAGTGTGCGAAAATACAATTTCGCATTTAATAATGCAATGTTTTTAATGCTTTTAGCTGTAGAATTTCAATGAATTATTTAAGAATTACGAGATTCTTTGTCTAGTAGTTTGAAGTAAATGGTATCAATCTTAGCAGAACTTACTTTTTTGATAATGATTTTGAAGTTTTCGATGTATAGTTCTTGATCTTGCTCTGGAATAGTTTCTGTATGATTAATAATGAAACCTCCAAGAGTTTCATATGCTTCTTCTTTAGGGATTTCTAAGTTGTATTCGTCGTTTAAATAATCGACTTCTAAACGAGCAGAAAAATGAAATTCTTTTTCACTTATTTTCTCTTCTAACAGTTCTTGGTTATCGTGCTCATCTTCAATCTCTCCAAATAACTCTTCTACTACATCTTCAACAGTAATTATTCCTGAAGTTCCGCCGTATTCATCTACAACTACAGCAATACTTTTTCTTTTTTTTATTAGAACATTTAAAACATCGTTAATGATCATAGATTCTGGAACAAATTCAACAGGCAATAAAATTGACTTAATTGTTCTAGGTTTCTTGAATAATTCAAATGCGTTCACATAACCTATGATATCATCTAAAGAGTTCTTGTAAACTAATATTTTTGAAAACCCTGTTTCTATAAATGCTTTTTTAAGGTTGGGCACAGATTCATGAAGATCAACAGCTATTATTTCTGTTCTCGGCACCATAATTTCTCTAGCTTTTACTTTATGAAACTCTAGTGCGTTTTGAAAAATTTGAATCTCAGAATCTACTTCTTCATCTTCTTTCTTAGTTTCTAATTGTTCAGAAATATAGTTCCCTAGTTCTTCTTTACTAAATTCTGTTTGTATTTCATCTTTTTCTGCTTTGAAGAATACCTTCAAGAAAAAATCAGATATTCGTGAAATTAATCCCGATAAAAAATAAAAAACCATGTAAAAGAAATAAGCAGGTAGAGCAAATAACTTTAAAGTTTCATTCGCATAAACTCTAAACAAAGCTTTAGGTAAAAACTCTGCTGTAATAAGAATTACTAAGGTAGATATAACGGTTTGTGTTAGTAAAGCTAACTCTTCGAATATTGTATTTATAATTAAATAATCTGAAGGTAAAAGTAATTGAAACCAGCGCATCAATAACTCTCCCATAAAGTAGCTATAAATAACTAAGGCTATATTATTCCCGACAAGCATGGAAGTAATAAAGCGAGAAGAGTTTTTGGTAATCTTAGATAAGATTTTAGATAGTAATCCTTCCCCTTTTTTCTCTAATTCTATATGAAGTTTATTAGCGGATACAAACGCTATTTCCATACCAGAAAAAAAGGCTGAAAAGATTATAGATCCTAGTATAATAAGAATTTCACAACTCATTTTTGTTGGTTATTCCTCTGCTCTATTTTTTTTCTAAAGTTACGTTTAAAAAAGAAAATGATTGTAATAAATATAGCAAAACCAAACATTAAGTATGCTTGTTCTCTGTTAGAATTCCATTTTAAAATGCCTTCTACTAAGAATATTATTCCTACTACTAAATAACCGTACTGTGTGTACTTCCAAATCGTGTTCATTATAATTCTTCTTTTTGTACTTCTAATTGTCCTGTGATATCTTTAAGCAACCATTTTGATAAATCTTGTTTTGATTCAAAACCAAAACCACTTATTGTATCTGTTATATTTGTTACTCTAAATCCATCTTCAGTAAAAAAATATTTTTCTCGTTGATCCCAAAACAACTGATTCGTCTCTAACCTCCTTTTATTTGTGTGATTGTAAACAACTACGTTACCCTTAATTTCAGAAACTCTAGTAGCAGTGTAAGTTAAAGCATAATTACCCGTAATTGTTGTAGAATCTTTACCATCATTTTCAAAGGTAATTATTTTGATTCCATTCGGAAATTCATTGTACGCATGACCTTTATTAGTAAAATCATTTAAAACTGGGGCTACTAATTTTGACGTAACCTGACCAGAATCCTTATACACATGATACACATCTTTACCTACTGCTATTGGTAAATTTTTATCTGCTAGAAAGTCTCTTACTTTTTTGGTATCATTTGTACATGAAAAAAACATTGCCACCATGAAAATGGCAGCAATGTTCAGAAATATATTTTTTTTTGAAGTTTTCATTAGTTTGGTACACGAACTGATTCACCAATCCAACACTTCACTCTGAAAGAACTTCCTGGAGCAATACCTTTTTGGAAAATATCTTTCTTTGAAGGTACATTTCTTTTATAATTCTTAATATATCTTCCTGCTCCAGAACCTGGATCAACTCTTTGAGCTTTCATTGCCTTATTTAATGCAGCAACGTAAGTCATTTTCTTTTCAAAAACATCGCTACCGCAAGAGTTTGCACTTTTAGCATATAAACTTGCAATAAATAAATAAGCTTTACCCATATTAGGATTATACTTTAATGCTTCGTAAGCTAAAGCTCTTGCTCTAGATTTACTAGATGTACCTTGAGCTTCTCTTAACTTTAATCTTGCTTTCTTAATAGGGTCTGTTTCTAAATCGAAACATTCTTTTCTTTTTGCCGCAGCTTCTGCAGTTTTACCATTTTTCTCTAATATACCCGCTACAAATGAACACGCATCAGGTGATGGAGATACTTCAGAATACCTAACAGCTAACTTTTCAAATAATGGATCACCTTGACATCCTTTATTGTACATTCTAGACACAGCTCTTTTTAACCAAACCTCATTATCTTTATTAGCATCATAATCTCTTGTGTATATAGGAATTAATCTTTCACAAGTTGCAATTTCAGATAAAATAGCATCTAAACCACCTTCTACTTGACCTAATGCTTTAGAGTTTGTAGAATAAATTTTTAAGTTTCTTTTTTCTTTTTTATCTAAAGTAGCTGTTGAATCTTTTGCTAATAATGGACCTAATTTTTTATTGTAATCATCTAATTTTTCACCAACAGACTCCATTACATCATCATAAGTATCAAATACTTTTTGTGGATTCGTATCTTTAAATCTAGATACAGTACCTTTAAAGTATCTAAAGATATTTTTAACTCCCATATCTTTAGGCGAAATCTTATAAGCTTTTTCTAAGATATTGAAAATCTCGTCATCTGTACTTAAATTATTTTTAATTAAAAAAGTAGCATAATCATTATGTGCTTTAGCTACTCCTTTATTAGGAAAATTAGCTAATCTACCATCATAAACTCTCTTTGCTAAAGTAGCGTCTTTAGTTTTATCTGCAATCTTAGCACCATACTTATAAATATTTATAGAAAGCGTAGCACAGTTCGTCATTAACCAATCTAAATCTGGCTTAGCTTGCTCATATTTTTTAGTTGTATAATTTCCTTTAAACAAGTTATACTTTATAGTACAATCTTGATTTCCTTGTGCTTTTACTCCTATAGTTAATAGGAATAATGCCGTGAATAAATACGTAATTTTTTTCATAATTATCGTTTAATTAATCTATTTGTCTTTTCTCTAACCAATTTCTTCCGTTCAGAGATAAACTTAATCTAATATTGAAATAACTCTCCTTAATTAAATTGTTAGCTGTTGATCCCTTTTGTCCATATTCCAAACCTATGTTAAGGTTGGATATTTGTTTTGGTAATGGTAAACCAAAACCAAGATTTATGCCAAAATCGGTTATTGAAGTAAAATTATTTCCAGTTCCTGTTCCATCTACTAATAATCCAGTATCTTCAAAACGCAAACCTGCCCTATAAGTTATTCTATCCCAATAACTTGAAATAGAGTTTAGTTTCGGTATATAATATCCTCCTATAGAGAATCTGTTTGAAGAATCAAATCGATAACTAGACCCTTGTATTAAATTTCCTTCATTTTCAAAAGCATCTTGAGTTTCATAATCAACTCCTGCATACCACTTATTTTCTTTTCCAACACCTATACCTATAATTGTTTTTAATGGTATAGAAAGTTTACCAGAAACTCCTCTGTCGTATAGTGTATCTCTTGGAATTTCTCTTCCGCTAGGAGCAAAAGAAAAAGAATAGATACGTTCTCTTCCTGATAAAGAAAAATCATTTTCAAGTTGTAAAGCAGCTCCAGCAATAACATCTAAATCTTTATACTTGTATTTGTATTGTGCTCCAAGTTTAAACTGCCCTCCTCTAACGGTTGCTACTCTTTCATATTTTGTTGCCAAAGCAACATCAGCTTGTTGATTAATTGTATTGTTGTCTATGTTTCCAAAAACAAAACCAGCTTCAAAACCTAAAGCTAGCCCTTTGTAAACATTAATACCAAAAGCACCAAATAATCTATTTGTACCTCCTGTACCTGTAAATCTTGTTACATCAAGAACCGTATCATCTGCTCCTAACGTATTAGACAACAAAGCATATCCAACATTAGAAACTGGCTGTAAACCTGCCATAAAACCTGCTTTCTTTCCTATTGGTAATCCTAAAGCTATGTATCGTAAACTTGTTGTATTGTTTGATTCGCTACCTGTTTCACTGCTAACATTTAACAAAGACAATTCTCCTCCTATACCGTAAGTAGCAAATCTTAAATCTGCAGTAGCAGCTGGGTTAATAAAGTTAAGATGGTATATATCTTTAAGCGCAACACCTATTCCTCCCATTGAAGCTTGTTCGATAGTAGTTCTACTTACTTCTTCTCCTATACCAAAAAAAGAATATGGAGATGAACTATTTCTTTGCCCCGTTATCTTTATTGAAATTAGTACTAATACTACAATAAAAAATCTCTTAATCATCCGCTCTATTATAAGTCAATATTTGATGTAATCCCTCCAAAACCAAATTTGGATTGGCAAATATGTCATTTTTTAATTGTTTGACCAAAAAATTTGTATCTCCTCCTGTTAAAAGTACTGTTAAATCTCCAAATTTATTTTTGTATTGTGTAATTACTCCATCTATTTCTCTACTTATCCCGTTAACTACACCTGAATGAATTGATTCTTGCGTATTTTTTCCAATAAAACTATTTGGTTCTTTTGAATTTAACAACGGAAGTTTCGACGTGTAATTATTTAATGATTGATAACGCATTTTTAAACCAGGAGATATTGCGCCTCCAAGATACTCTCCTTGAGCATTAACGAAATCGAAAGTAACACAAGTTCCTGCATCAATTACTAAAACATTTTTATTTGGATGATTACTAATGGCGTAGGCAGCCAATGCAATTCTATCTACACCTAGTGTTTTTGGCGTTTCATATTTATTTATGAAAGGTACTTTTGTTTCGTTATCGAGTGTTATTAAGTTTAATATTCCTTTTAATTTTTCTATTTTCTCATCTGTTAGCTTCGCTACAGCAGAAATGATTCCTCGTTGGATTGGAAACTTTTTTGTAATTTCTTTTACGCTGGTGAAAATTTCTCCCTTATTGAAAAAGAAGAGTTCTTTTAATTTATCTTTTTCAAAAACAGCAGTTTTCACTCTTGTATTACCAACGTCAATTATTAGATTCATTCTGAGTTTTTATAATGGCGACAAATTTATAATAGATTTTTTACATTTTTATTTGGCTCAATTAAAAAAACTATTATATATTTGCATCCGCTAACAAGCTGGTACCTTAGCTCAGTTGGTAGAGCAAAGGACTGAAAATCCTTGTGTCCCTGGTTCGATTCCTGGAGGTACCACTTCAAAAGCCCTGATTTTTCAGGGCTTTTTTTATTTTAAACTTTAACGACAACTCCTAAATATTCTTTAGCATTTTTTCATCTTCTTATTACCTCTATATGAAAGTGTTGAAATACCAAGATGCAAAAAGATGAATAAAGAATGAAAATAAAGCACAAATATTAAGTTAAAAATTATATATTCGCACCCGCTAAAGTACTGGTACCTTAGCTCAGTTGGTAGAGCAAAGGACTGAAAATCCTTGTGTCCCTGGTTCGATTCCTGGAGGTACCACTTTAAAAGCCCTGATTTTTCAGGGCTTTTTTATTTTCAAATATTTTTATTAAATGAAAAACCGAAACCTTAGGTAAACTAGGATTTCGGTTTTTTAATTATCAATATGTATTATTTCTTAATGTTTTATTGGCTCTTGAACTTTTCCTTTAAGATGTTTTGCATAGAATCCCATCATAGATTTGTATAAAGCTATTCTATTTTCTTCTTTTCCAAAACCATGCCCTTCATCATATCTTACCATGTAAGGAACATCTACACCTTTAGCTCTAAGTCCTTTTACAATTTGATCTGACTCATCTATATTCACTCTAGGATCATTTGCCCCTTGGACTACAAATAAAGGCTTCTTGATTTTATCGATATGGAAAACTGGTGAAACTTCGTTCATAATTGCTTTTTCAGCAGCTACATCTTCGTCGTACCAAATTTCTTTGATAATTTTTAAATAAGGTTTCCAATAAGGAGGAATAGTTTTCATGAATGTAAATAAGTTAGACACACCAACATAATCTACACCACAAGCATATAAATCTGGAGTTTTAGTTAAACCTCTTAATACAGCATAACCACCATGACTTCCCCCATAAATTGCAGCTTTATTTGCATCTACCCAACCTTTTTCGGTAACATATTTTAATCCGTCTTCTACATCATCCATTGCTTTTCTACCAATTTCTTTAAATCCTGATTCTAAGAATTTTCTTCCATATCCACCAGAAATTCTAAAGTTAACTTGTAACGTAGCATAACCTCTACTTGCAAACAATTGTGATTCTGGATTGAATCCCCAAGAATCTCTAATTCCTTGCGGACCTCCATGAGGATTTACAATTACAGGAACTTTTTCTCCATTTAAAGCCGCTTTAGGTAAAGTGATATATCCATGAATTGTTAAACCATCTCTACTTTTAAATGTAATCGGGCGCATCTCAGCCATATCTTCTGGATTTAACTGAGGCATTGTATTATAAATCTCTTTTAATTCATTTTTCTTTAAATCGTAGATGTAATAAATACCATAAACTTTATCACTAGTGATGTATAACATAAATTTAGTTTCATCATCTGTTTTTCCAGTAACATAATATTGCATTCCAGGAAGTTGCTTCTTTACAGCTTTATCTATTTTTTTGTAGGTTTTACTTACAGGAATTAAAATATTCTTTTCTCCTTCGTACGATAAATAATCGATAGCATAGTTGTTCTTTTTAGATAATCCTAAACCTCCAACATCGTACTTTTCGTTTGAGAAAATTTTCTTGATCGTTTTTTTCTTCTTTAAATCATATAATAAAATCTCTGCTTTATCTGTTTCTAAATTACTTAACACATAAGCATCGTGTGGATAATCTGTGGCATAATTGAATGAAATAATACCAAAACTATCTTTCCAATTTAATTGTTTCCATAATTCGTATCCTCCTTTTCCATCTTCATAATACACCTCCATATTTACACCATCTTTTAACTTCGTGTAACCTCTTAAATTTCCGTCTTTATCGAACTGGTATCCTGAAATCGGATTACTTGCATCTTTATTTACAAATAATTGCTTGATTTCACCAGTAGTTACATTCAGTTTATAAGGCTCAAAAATTTGTGGATTGTTTTTGTTTAATTGAACAATAATATGATCTTTATCTTCTCTTAATAAAGATTCGAAGTTAGCTCTAACACCTTCGAAAGGAGTTAAATCTTTATTATTACTTCCGTCTAAATTTACAGCATAAATATGGTAGTTTTCATTTCCTCCTTTATCCATAGTATAGAAAAGGCGATTAGAATTTAACCAGCCATATCCTCTGATTAATTCTTCTTTTTGTTCAATAACTCTTTTTGCTTTTCCTGTTTGAGTATTTTTCACATATACATGTTGCTTTCCATTAGCATCACTTTCTTTATATGATAAATATTTTCCATCAGGTGAAAAGCGGAATGAACTTCCTTTTGGATTTGCAAAATAATCTTCCACGGAATATTTGTACGTTCCTTTCTCTAAAGCTGAAAGTTTATTTAAATCTTGCTCCGAAGAAACCAATGCTGGATTTCCAGGAACCGTTTTTTCTGTTTTTTGCAATGATAATGGAATTTCCATACCTCCTTGTTTAAAAGTTCCTTTGAACTCTTTTCCTTCTAATTTTGCTGAATAATTAATCCCTGCTTTTTTGAATACAATTGTTAATGTATTATCTGTAAACGTAGTTGTATCCATTGGAATTCCTGTCGCTCCTTGAGATGGACTATCCATAGTTGAAGAAAATGCTCCGTCTTTTTCAGAAATATTAAAAACCAAAGGCATTTCCATACCTTGAACTTTTAATGTTCCTTTCCAAGAACCTGTAATTTTTTGAGCACTTCCTACAGCAACACTAACTACAAAAAGTAAAAGTGTTAATAGATGACTGCTTTTTTTCATTTGAATTTGTTTTAGGTTATTAATCTGACTTTATATAAGTTAGTATACTCACCTCACAAATTGTTACAAACAGTTTCTATTTTTTAAAAAACTTCTTTGGCTATTTTCATAATGTTATCTGATTTTCCCATTGAATAATAATGTAACACCGGAACACCAGCTTTAATTAATTCTTTACTTTGCTGAATTGCCCATTGAATGCCTACTTCACGTATTTGTTTATTGTCTTTACATGCCTCGATTTGCTCTACTAACTCTTGAGGTAAATCTAATCGGAAAACTTGTGGTAATACATGTAAATGACGTTTTACAGCAATTGGTTTTATTCCAGGAATAATAGGCACATTAATTCCTGCTTCTCTTGCTTTTTCAACGAAATTGAAATATTTCTGATTATCAAAAAACATTTGCGTAACCACATAATCTGCACCCGAATCTACTTTTTCTTTTAATCGTTTTAAATCAGATTCGATACTTGGTGCTTCTAAATGCTTTTCAGGATAACCAGCAACTCCCACACAGAAATCTGACTTGTATGGAGTTTCGATAATTTCGTGTAGATATTTTCCTTTATTTAAATCACTGATTTGTTTTACTAAATCTGATGCAAATTTATTTCCACCGTTAGAAGCCTGAAAATATTGTTGATCTTTTCTAGCATCTCCACGTAACGCCATAATATTGTCGATTCCTAAATAATGACAATCGACCAAAACATATTCTGTTTCTTCTTTTGTAAACCCACCACACAATACATGCGGAATGGCATCTACGTCGTATTTATATTTTAATGAAGCACAAATACCAACCGTACCTGGTCGCATTCTAGTAATTTTCTTTTCTAATAATCCGTTTTCTTTTTCAATGTAAATGTATTCCTCTCTAGATGTTGTAACATCTATAAACGGAGGTTTAAATTCCATTAACGGATCGATATTGTTATATAATTGCTGAATATTTTGTCCCTTTTGTGGTGGAACAATTTCAAATGAAAATAACGTTTTCCCCTTTGCCTTTTTTATATGTTCTGTAACCTTCATTTCTAATTTTCTATCTGTTAAAGTAACTGCTGTCGTATTTCATTAATATCACCTTCATATTCCCAATAAATCCATCTTCCGTGGGCATAATCTGTAAGAATAAATTTTTCACTAACAGATTTTATTCTATCTAAATTGACTAGCTTTTTATTAAAACCATCGACAGTTACTTCTTCAATTATTTCTTTATTTTGATCATCAAAACCATGAACAATTTGATGGCTTCCTAACTTTAATTCTATAAATCTTTTACTCATTTTATTTTTATTGAATGTTTGCGTTCTAACGTCATTCCGAATTTACTTGTGCTGAATTAACTTAAATATTTCAGAATCTTATAAAGTCATTTAACAATTCTTAATGAGAACCTGAAACAAGTTCAGATTGACACGAACTTATCATTATACATTCCTAATATTTTTTAATCTGCAAGTACTGGATTCAACCACTTTTTTGCATGTTCTAAAGAATTACCTCTTCGGTTGACATAATCTTTTAGCTGATCTTCTTTTATTTTCCCTAAACCGAAATATTTAGATTCTGGATTTCCGAAATAGTAACCAGAAACACTTGCTGCCGGCCACATGGCTAAACTTTCAGTCAGTTTAACTCCAATAGTTTCTTCTACTTTTAAAACATCCCAAATGATATTCTTTTCTAAATGATCTGGACACGCTGGATAACCTGGAGCTGGACGAATTCCTTTATAGCTTTCTTTAATTAATTCTTCGTTAGATAAGTTCTCTTGATTTGCATATCCCCAATGTTTCGTTCTTACTTCTTTATGTAAGTATTCTGCAAAAGCTTCAGCCAGACGATCTGCAATAGCTTTAATCATAATTGAATTATAATCGTCGTTATCTTTTTCGAATGCTGTTGCTAATTCTTGAGTTCCGAAACCTGCTGATACACAAAAACAGCCTACGTAATCTTTCTTTCCAGTTGTTTTTGGTGCTACAAAATCTGCCAATGCAATATTTGGTACCCCTGATTTTTTCTTTAATTGTTGACGAAGTGTTACGAAAGTAGCTTGAGTTTCTTCCTTTTCGTTATATACTTCAATATCATCTTCATTTACTGTATTTGCTGGAAACAGACCAAAAACTGCTTTTGCTTTTAGTAATTGTTCATCGATTACTTTTTGTAATAAAACTTGCGCATCTTTATATAATTCTGTGGCTTGTTCTCCAACAATTTCATCGGTTAAAATATTTGGAAACTTTCCATGTAAATCCCACGATCTGAAAAACGGACTCCAATCAATATAATCTAACAGCACTTTTAAATCCAGATTCTCAATAACCTGAGTTCCTAAGAAATTAGGTTCTTTAATTTCTGAAGTTTCCCAATCTATCTGGAATTTATTTTCTCTAGCTTCAGCTAATGAGATATAATTTTTCTGTTTTGTTCTGTTTAAAAACTGATCTCTAAACTTATCGTACTCTGTTCGAATTTGTTCTTTATAAACTTTATTATTCTCTTGTAATAAATCTCCAACAACAGTAACTGCGCGAGAAGCATCGTTAACATGCACTACAGAATTGGTATACTTTGGTGCAATTTTAACTGCCGTGTGTGCTTTTGATGTTGTAGCACCACCAATTAATAATGGAATATTCATTTGTTCTTTTTCCATTTCATTGGCCAAATACACCATTTCATCTAACGACGGTGTAATTAATCCGCTTAAACCAATAACATCTACTTGTTCTTTTTTAGCAGCCTCAATTATTTTTTCTGGCGGAACCATTACTCCTAAATCAACAATTTCATAGTTATTACAACCCAAAACAACACTCACAATATTTTTACCAATATCATGTACATCCCCTTTTACCGTTGCCATCAAGATTTTTCCAGCAGATGAAGCAGCACTATCTTTAGATTCTTCGATGAAAGGTTGTAAATATGCTACAGCTCTTTTCATTACACGAGCTGATTTTACCACCTGAGGCAAGAACATTTTTCCACTTCCGAATAAATCACCAACTACATTCATCCCTGTCATTAAATTACCTTCAATAACTTGAATTGGTCGATCTACTAGTTGTCTTGCTTCTTCAACATCTTCTTCAATAAAAGCATCTAAACCTTTTACTAAACTATAGGTAATTCTATCTTGTAATGCTTCTTCTCGCCATGCTAACTTTTTAGAATCTTCTTCTTTTTTTGTTCCTCGAACTGTTTCAGCAAAATCTAATAAACGTTCAGTAGCATCATCTCTTCTATCTAATAAAACATCTTCTACATGGTCTAATAAATCTTTAGGAATTTCATCATATACTTCTAACATGGTAGGATTTACAATTCCCATATTCATTCCATGTTGAATGGCATGATATAAAAAAGCAGAATGCATTGCTTCACGTACTGTATTATTTCCACGGAAAGAAAAAGATACATTACTTACTCCTCCAGAAACACTTGCATATGGTAAGTTTGTTCGAATCCATTTTGTAGCATTAAAAAAGTCTAACGCATTTTTTCGATGCTCTTCCATTCCAGTAGCTACAGGAAATATATTTGGATCAAAAATGATGTCTTCTGGGGCAAACTTTACTTTATCTACCAAAATTCTGTATGAACGCTCACAAATTTCAATACGTCTTTCATAAGTATCTGCTTGCCCTACTTCATCAAAAGCCATAACAATTGTTGCAGCTCCGTATCTTTTTATCAGTTTTGCTTGATGAATGAAGTTCTCTTCTCCTTCTTTTAAAGAGATAGAATTTACTACACATTTTCCTTGTGCTACTTGTAATCCCGCTTCGATAATTTCCCATTTAGAACTATCGATCATAATTGGAATTCGAGCAATATCTGGTTCTGAAGCAATCAAATTTAAAAATGTTACCATAGCATGAACACCATCAAGCATTCCTTCATCCATGTTTACATCTAAAATCTGTGCGCCTCCATCAACTTGATCTCTTGCTACAGCTAATGCCTCGCCATATTTTTCTTCTTTAATTAATCGTAAAAATCGACGAGAACCAGTTACATTTGTTCTTTCTCCTACATTTATAAAATTACTTTCAGGTGTTATGATTAAGGGTTCTAAACCTGATAGTTTTAAATATCTATTTTGGTTGATCGTAATTTGTTCTTGGTTTTTAGTTACCTCTTCCATTATCAACTTTTACTTTTATAATAATTTATAAATCCATTTAACAACTTCATACTTACTTGAATTTGTGCTAGCACTTCTTCTAATGCTATGTTATTTATATATGACAGATCTTTTGATAGGAATAATTGAGTTTCTAGTTCATACAAAGAACCTCTAGCTATATATAAAAAATGTATCGTCTCTTTATCAGTTTGCCTACCACAACCTTCAGCAATATTAGACGGAATTGATATAGCACTTCTTCTTATTTGACTAGTTAACCCATATACTTCTTCTGCAGGAAAGTCTTTACTTAACGTATATACTTGACTAACTAACGCTCTAGATTTTATCCACACTTCTAAATCTGTATATTTTTTCATCTTGTTTATATTAAAACAAACAGCTAGCTACTTACAACAGACAACTGTATTTGTCTTGGTTTATATTTTTCTGCAACCTCAACTATTCCTTTAATATGTGCTGGAGTTGTTCCACAGCAACCTCCGATTATATTTATAATTCCGTCTTTTAAATATCCTTCAATCAATGCTTTCATTTCTTCTGGAGTTTGATCGTATTCTCCAAAAGCATTTGGTAAACCTGCATTTGGATACGCAGATGTGTAAAAATTCGTATTGTTTGATAATCTTTTTAAATAAGGTTGTAATTGTTCTGCTCCTAAAGCACAATTAAATCCTACACTTAACAATGGAATATGTGACATCGATATTAGAAATGCTTCTACTGTTTGTCCAGAAAGTGTTCTTCCACTTGCATCTGTAATTGTTCCAGAAACCATAATAGGTAACTCAATGTTTCTTTCTTCTTTTACTTCATCTATTGCAAAAAGCGCTGCTTTAGCATTTAAAGTATCAAAGATGGTTTCTACCAATACCATATCTACACCACCATCTACTAAACCTTCTACCTGTTCTTTGTATGCCTTTCTTAAATTGTCGAAAGTAATTGCTCGATATTCTGGCTTGTTTACATCTGGAGATAAACTTGCCGTTTTATTAGTTGGGCCTAAAGCACCAGCGACAAAACGAGGTTTATCTGGAGTTTTTGCTGTATATTCTTCTGCTGCGGCTTTTGCCAATTTTGCAGATTGATAATTTAACTGATATGCTAAATGTTCTAATTTATAATCTTCCATAGCTATAGAAGTTGCAGAAAATGTATTTGTTTCAATAATATCTGCTCCTACTGCTAAATACTTTCTATGAATTTCAGCTATGGCGTGAGGTTGAGTAATTGACAATAAATCGTTATTCCCTTTTAATGGTAAAGCATGATCTTTAAATTGTTCTCCTCTAAAATCTTCTTCTGTAAATTTATATTCTTGAATCATGGTTCCCATAGCACCATCTAACACAAGAATTCTCTTTGCTATTTCTGAATGAATCGTACTCATTACACTATATTTCTTTACTTGTAAATCTCTTTTTTAAATTGTCTTGGTTTGTATTGCGCTGCAACTTCTGCTATTCGCTTTATGTATGCCGGAGTTGTACCACAGCAACCACCTATAATATTTACTACTCCGTCTTTAAAATACGGTTCTAATAAATCTCTCATTTCCTCTGGAGTTTGATCGTATTCTCCGAATGCATTTGGTAAACCTGCATTTGGATATGCAGAGGTGTAAAAGTTAGTTTTATCTGATAATCTCTTTAAATAAGGAAGTAATTGTTCTGCTCCTAAAGCACAATTGAATCCAATACTTAATAATGGAATATGAGACATTGAAATTAAAAACGCTTCTACTGTTTGTCCCGATAAAGTTCTACCACTTGCATCTGTAATTGTTCCAGAAATCATGATCGGAATTTGTGTTTTACGTTCTTCTCGTACTTCATCTATTGCAAATAATGCCGCTTTTGCATTTAAAGTATCAAATATGGTTTCAACTAATAAAATATCTGCTCCACCATCTAATAAAGCTTCAGCTTGTTCTTTATATGCTTTTCTTAATTGATCGTATGTAATTGCTCTATATTCTGGTCTATTCACATCTGGTGATAAACTAGCAGTACGATTAGTTGGACCCATAGCTCCAGCTACAAAACGAGGTTTATCTGGAGTTTTAGCTGTATACTCATCAGCGACTTCTCTAGCTAGTTTAGCCGACTCGTAATTTATTTCATATGTAATTTCTTCAAGATCGTAATCTTCCATGGCTATTGTAGTTCCTGAAAACGTATTTGTTCCTAAAATATCAGCTCCTACATCTAAATATTTTCTATGAATTTCTTTTATCGCATGAGATTGTGTTAGCGATAACAAGTCGTTATTACCTTTTAAAAGTATATGATGATCTTTGAATCTTTCGCCTCTATAATCTTCTTCAGTGAATTTATATTCCTGAATCATAGTTCCCATCGCACCGTCGAGTACAAGGATTCGTTTTTCTATTTCTGAGTAAATGTTGTGTGACATTCCTGATATTTATTTGGTAAGTTATCAGGAAAAGAAGAAGTATTCTTTGGGTTATCTCTCCACAATATTTTAAATATTGAAGTAGAATTTAGCACCTTCTTTGTTTACACAAAGGGTTGCTAAGGCTTCAAAGGGTCTATTCCCTCCACCTTTCTTAATAACTATAAAATGTTTATGAACTGAATTACAAATTTATTAGTTTATTTTTTACTATACAAAGAATTAGTTTTAAAAAACTACAACGTAATAGCTTAAAAAGCCTTTTCAAAAAATGAAAAGGCTTTTTATTTATAAATTTTCGACGACAATCGAACTAAAATTCTCTATACAAAAATGTCTGATGACAAGTAACGATCTCCTCGATCACAGATAATTGCAACTATAATTCCTTCGTCTAATGTTTCTGCTAATTTTAATGCTGAAGCTACAGCTCCACCACTACTCATTCCTGAGAAAATTCCTTCTTCACGAGCTAAACGAATAGTCATCGCTTTTGCTTCTTCCTGATTTACCTCTAATATTTTATCAATTTTTTCTCTTTTAAAAATTGCTGGTAAATATTCTTCTGGCCATTTACGAATTCCTGGAATACGAACTCCTTCTTTAGGTTGTACACCAACTATAGTAATATCTTTATTTTTTTCTTTCAAATAATCTGAAACTCCTGTAATTGTTCCTGTAGTTCCCATAGCAGAAACAAAATGAGTTATTTCACCATCGGTATCTCTCCAGATCTCTGGTCCGGTTGTGCTGTAATGTGCTTTTGGGTTATCTAAATTATCAAACTGATTTAATCTAAAATATCCTTTCTTGTATTTTAATTCTAGAGCATGGTCAATAGCACCTTCCATACCAATTTCAGATGGTGTTAAGATTACTTCTGCTCCATAAGCTCGCATTGTTTTCACACGTTCTATAGTCGCATGTTCTGGCATTACTAACACCATATTTAATCCTAAAACTTTTGCCATTAATGCAAGTGCAATTCCTGTATTTCCACTTGTTGCTTCTACTAAAGTATCTCCTTTTTTAATATTATTCTTTTTCAAAGCTTCAGAAATCATGTAATACGCTGCTCTGTCTTTTACACTTCCTCCTGGGTTATGTCCTTCTAACTTTAAAAATAAACGGACATTTTTTTTATTTATAATATTTGTAGCTTCTACTAAAGGTGTATTTCCTACAAAATCTGTAATATTCTTTGCGTTCATATACTAGTTGTAAATACTATTTTGTGATTTATAAATCACAGTTGAATTTGGCTCTATAGACTTTGTGATGCAAACATTTGCTCCGATTACCGTATTAGCTCCTACTACAATATTTCCTAAAATTGTAGCATTTGCATAAATGGTAACATTACTTTCTATCGTTGGATGTCTTTTCACTTCGGCTAATTCTTTTTTTACTTGAATTCCACCTAAAGTTACTCCTTGATAAATACTAACATTATTCTCGATAATTGTAGTTTCACCAATTACGACTCCTGTTGCGTGATCGATAAAGAAAGCTTCTCCAATTGTTGCTCCTGGATGAATATCTACACCGGTTAAACTGTGCGCATATTCACTCATCATTCGAGGTAAAATTGGTACATTAATTTTATACAACTCATGACTTAAACGATATATCGCTATGGCGTGAAAACCTGGATACGCTAAATATACTTCACCTAAACTTTTACAAGCTGGATCTGTATTTTCAAAAGCTTTTGCATCTAAATCTAATTTCTTTCGGATATCGCAGAATGATGTTTGATAGTACATCCAAATTTCATCATACTTTTCGATTGACAATCCTTTTAAGATTTTTACAAACTTACCTTTTAAATGATTTGCCTTTTCTTGACAAACGTCTTCAAACAATGCATAAAATAATTGTTTTGTAAAGTATTCTACATCGTCTTTTAGTGATAAGTTGTAATTACTGAATTGCATTTTAATTTTTTATATAAATATAATTAACTTTCTGGAGCTAACTCTACTACTAAACCTTCTAAATCTGGTGTCATTTGTATTTGACAACCTAATCTACTATTATCTTCAACATCAAAAGCTTCTGCTAACATTGCATCTTCATCATCAGACATTTCTGGAAGCTCATGGTTAGACGTAACATAACATTGACAAGAAGCACACATGGCCATTCCTCCACAGATTCCTATGGTTCCCTCTGGAGCTAACTCGTATGAACGAACAACTTCCATTAAGTTCATTGCCATATCTGTCGGAGCAACTACATCATGAATTACACCTTCTCTGTCTTTTATTTTTATATTGATATCCATTTCTTTCAGTATTAAGAAACTAGTATTAAGCCCTGAGTACTTTGGACTTTAGACTTAATACTCAGTGCTAATTGATAGCTTTTACTACTGCTTTCGGCGCCTCTTTTTTAGTTCCGTCGAAACCTTCTACTCCTCCTACAGTTGTATATTTCATGACATACTTTTTATCTGGAAAGATTCTTTTGTATGCACTCTGACACATTAAGGTAGCTTCATGGAAACCACATAAAATTAATTTTAATTTCCCTGGATACGTATTCACATCTCCAATGGCATAAATCCCAGGAATGTTTGTTTGATAATCTAAAGAATTGTCGACTTTAATAGCATTCTTTTCAATTTCTAATCCCCAATTTCCAATCGGCCCAAGTTTTGGAGCTAATCCGAATAAAGGAATGAAATGATCTGTATCAATTATAAATGGTTCTTTATCTTTTTGCTCTACAACAACACCAGTAACTTTATCGTCTCCAAGAATTCCTTTTACCTCAGCAGGAGTAATTAAATTAATCTTTCCTAAGTTCTTTAATTCTTGAACTTTTTCTACTGAATCTAAGGCTCCTCTAAATTCATTTCTTCTATGAATTAATGTTACTGATTTTGCAACATCTGTTAAGAAAATAGACCAATCTAAAGCGGAATCTCCACCACCTGCAATTACAACATCTTTATCACGATATAATTCAGGTTCTTTAATCATGTATTCAACTCCGTTATCTTCGAACTGAGCTAAATTATCAATCTTAGGTTTTCTTGGTTCAAAACTTCCTAAACCTCCAGCAATTGCAACTACTGGTGCTTTATGCTTTGTTCCTTTATTTGTTGTAACGATAAATGTTCCATCGTCTTGTTTATCGATTGTTTCTGCACGTTCTCCTAAAGTAAAACCTGGCTGAAACTGTTTTCCTTGCTCTAATAACTTCTCAGTTAAATCTCCTGCTAAAATTTCAGGATAAGCTGGTATATCGTAAATTGGTTTTTTCGGATAAATCTCTGAACATTGTCCACCTGGCTGTGCTAATGCATCTATTAAATGACAACGTAATTTTAATAATCCTGCCTCAAAAACTGTAAATAAACCTGTTGGTCCTGCTCCTATTATTAATATATCTGTTTCTATCATTTTTCTATCTTTTCTACTAAACCTTTAGTAAACTCGTTTAATGTTTCTACTTTTTGTTCAAAATTTCCTTTAATTGTTTTTCTATACTCGTTCAAATTTTGCACGAGGTCATCTATTTTATCTGGAATTACTTCCTCAAAAAATTGTCGTAATCTTTTTGCTGTTGTAGGTGATTTTCCATTGGTTGAAATTGCAATTTTTACATTTCCTTTGGTAACTACACCTCCCATATAAAAATCACAATATGGTGGATTGTCGGCTACATTTACCAACTTACTTTGCGCTCTACAGTCTTTGTAAACCTCAACATTTATTTCAGGAATATCTGTTGTTGCTATCACAATATGTTTTCCATCTAAATACGAAGTTTTATACACATCATTAATTAGCGTAACATCACCTTTTTCTGCTAAAGCTTTTGTTCCTTCTCTAAACATTGGAGAAACAATCGTAATTTTTGCATCTGGACTTGATTTTAGCAGAAACGTAAGTTTTTCTTCTGCAACAAAACCTCCACCTACAACTAACACCTGTAAATTCTTAACCTTAAGAAATACAGGATATAAATTATTTCTTTCTTCAACCATTTGTAACTTCTTTTACTCCTACTTCATTTTGAATATTTGCTAAGATTTCTCTATGTCTTACTACTTCTCCAATAACTATAATTGCAGGATTACTTAGTCGTTTTTCTTCAACTACTGCTGTTATAGTATTTACAGTTCCCACTCCAACTTTTTCTTGTGGTGTTGTTCCTTCTTGAATAATTGCTACAGGCACGTCTCCTTTTCCTTCTTGTTCAAACAAACTTGTGATTTGAGAAAGTTTCCCCATTCCCATTAATATCACAACTGTTGCATTTGATTTTGCTGCTAACGCAACATCTTCAGAAAGTTTATGCTGCTTTGTAGTTCCTGTAATTACCCAGAAACTTTCTGCGCTACCTCTTTTTGTTAATGGTACATTTTGATACGCTGGAACTGCTATTGATGATGAAATTCCTGGAACCATTGCCACTTCTAATCCGTGTTGCGCTGCATATTCCATTTCCTCAGAACCTCTTCCGAAGATAAAAGGATCTCCACCTTTTAAACGAACCACGTGTCCGTGTGATTTTCCTCTGGCAACAATTAACTCATTGATTTGTTCTTGTTGATATCGGTAACAACCGCGACGTTTTCCTACAAAAATTAACTCAGCATTCGGATTCACGTGATCTAACAATTCTGCATTTACTAAAGCGTCATATAATACAACATCTGCTCTTTGTAATGCTTTAATTGCTTTTAATGTGATTAATTCAGGATCTCCAGGTCCTGCTCCTACTATAGTTAATTTTGGAATTACGTTCATCGTGTTTATTTTACTTCAACTTCTAACTTTCTGTACGCATCTACCTTTTGATAAAAACTCTTTGCCTTATTCGCATATGCTTTAGCGAACTCTTCAGTTGGCTCATGTTTATTGATTTCGTAAACTAATTCTTCAAAAGAACCTTCTAAAACGATTCTATTTGTTTCAACAAATACTTTATCAAAATTCGTTATGATTGCTGCTTGAGTATTTGTTTTCACTTTAGATCCTTCTGCTGTTAATAATGCTTTTGCAGTATTCACAATTGATGCATATGCATGGTAAATACTATCAGACCATTTTTGCTCTTGAATTGCTACTTCTGCATTCACTATTTTTTCTTCGCTTTCGAATAAAAGTGTTGCCACTAAATCTATAACCACACCGGCGCACTCTCCTACACCAATGGCTTTTACATATTTTTTATCGTGTCCCCAATCCACAAAGTCATTCTCTGTTAAATCGTCGGTACTTGACAAATGCTTCAGAATATCATAAAAGTAAGTTTTTCCTTTCCTATCATAATAATCTAAAAAGGTTTCTTGATTATTTTTATGATTTTCGAAATCATTTAACAGTATTTTTAAAGATTCCGGACCGCGCTTACTTGGAACTTTAATTACTTTATCAGAAAATCGTCCAGCTCCATTTCCTAAAACACCTCCACCTAATAAAATTTGTAATGCAGGTGCAACTAAATTTCCTGACTTAATTGACATTCCTTGAAAACCAATGTGTGCCATATTATGCTGACCACAAGCATTCATACAACCACTAATTTTGATTGTAATGTCTTTATTATTTACATATTGCGGATATTCTTTTCTTAGCACACGTTCTAGTTCTACTGAAATACCTGTACTACTCGCTATACCTAAATTACAAGTATCTGTTCCAGGACAAGCAGTGATATCTAATAAACTATCGTACCCAGCTTCTGCAAAACCAAGTTTATTTAATTCTGTGTAGAAGAATGGTAAAAAAGCTGCTCTTACATGACGAATTAAAATATTCTGACGTAATGTAAATCGTAACTCGTTTGCTCCGTATTTCTTAATTAAATCAGCTAGCTTTCTAGCTTTATCAGTATAAAAATCACCTAAATGTACTTTTATCCCAATAGCAAATAAACCATCTTGTTTCTGTGGAATTACATTCGTAGATTTCCATAAATCATATGCTTCTTGATCTTCAATAGTTACTGAAGGAACTTCTGATGTTTCAAAAACAATTTCATTTTCAAACTCAGTCGTGTCAATAGGATAAGATTGATATGCTAAAGCTCTTTTTTCTTTATCTACTAAATTTAAAAATCCATCTAAACCTAAATCTTTAACTAAGAATTTCAAACGTGCTTTTGCTCTTTTAGCTCTTTCTCCGTAACGATCGAAAACCCTTAAAACACCTTCTATAGTTGGAATTAATAGATCTGTTGCTAAGAAATCATACATTACATCTGCATGTCTTGGCTGAGAACCTAGTCCACCTGCTAACACAACTTTAAATCCGCGAATTTCTTGATCTCCGATCTTTTTAGTTTTAGCAATAAAACCTAAATCATGAATAAAACTTAACGCAGTATCGTCATCAGTCGCAGAAAAAGACATTTTAAATTTTCTTCCCATTTCTTGACATACAGGATTTCTTAAGAAAAATTGAAATGTTGCGTGTGCATATGGAGTTACATCAAAAGGTTCTTTAGGATCTATTCCTGCAGTTTCTGATGCTGTTACATTTCTTACTGCGTTTCCACAAGCTTCTCTTAATGTAATATCATCTTTCTCTAATTGAGACCAAAGCTCAGGTGTTCTATCTAAACTTACATAGTGAATCTGAATATCTTGTCTAGTAGTAATGTGTAATCTTCCTCTAGAATATTCATCAGACACATCAGAAATACGATGCAATTGTTCGCTAGTTACTTTTCCGTACGGTATTTTTATACGTACCATTTGAACTCCTAACTGTCTTTGCCCATATACACCACGAGCTAGACGTAGACTTCTAAAACGTTCTTCATCTACCTTTCCTTCTTTAAAAAGTCTAATTTTTCTTTCTAATTCCAAGATGTCTTTTTCAACAACTGGATTTTCTATTTCGCTTCTAAAACTTTGCATGGTAATAGGGTTTAATTATGCAAAAATTGCTGCTTGTTTAATAATTCTTCTTCGGTTTCTACATGATTCTCATCAGGAACACAACAATCAACAGGACAAACTGCTGCACATTGTGGCTCTTCGTGAAACCCTTTACATTCTGTACATTTATCTGGTACAATGAAATAATATTCATCAGATATTGCTTCTTGATCATCTTCAGCATTCAGCTTAATTCCATTCAATAATTCAATATCTCCTTCTAAAGAAGTTCCTTGACCGTAATTCCAGTCTTCGGCTCCTTCGTAAATCGCTGTATTCGGGCACTCTGGCTCACAGGCACCACAATTGATACATTCGTCTGTTATAATAATTGCCATTTCCTGTTTTTTTTAATTGATGAAACCTACACCCGAAGTATTATTTGTTTTCGGATTGATTAAGATAAAAGCTCCATTCGCTTTGTTTTCTTTATAACTATCCACAAATAACGGTTTGCTTACTTTCAGGCTAACTTTCCCTATTTCATTCAGGGAAAGTTTTGAAGGGTTTTCATCTTCGCCTGAAAAGTCAGTATTAATAATTGCATCTAGACTTGTAATCTTAGCTTGAGCATCGTTTACTCCATGCTTGATATAATATTTTTCTGAAGCTTGTAATGGCGTGCTATCCATCCAACAAATTGTAGCTTCTAATTGTTTTACAACTTTAGGTTCTTGACCCGTTTTCACTAACATGTCACCTCTACTCACATTCACATTATCTTCTAATGTAATGCTTACAGAACTTCCACTTTTAGCTTGTTCGAATTCTTGATCGAAAAATTGAATACTTTTTACTTTAGATTTTGTTTCAGAAGGCAATACGGTAACTTCATCTCCAACTGCTAAATCTCCTCCGTATAATTTCCCAGCGTAACCTCTATAATCGTGATATTCATCTGTTTTAGGACGGATTACTGTTTGTACAGGGAAACGCACTTTAAATTCAGATTCTTGTTCCTCTTCTACATGTAAACCTTCTAAATATTCTAACAAACTTTTACCTGTATACCATGGAATATTATTTGACGCAGTAACTACATTATCTCCATGTAAAGCTGAAACTGGTACAAAAGTTAAATTTTGATCTTGATAATCACTTTTCTGAGCTAAATATTCTATCTCTCCTTTAATCTGATTGAATTTCTCTTCAGAATAATCTACCAAGTCCATTTTATTCACTGCGATAACAACTTCTTTCACTCTAAGTAAATTATTGATAAAGAAGTGACGATATGTTTGTTCGACCACTCCATTTCTAGCATCTACTAAAATTATAGACGCTTGAGAATTTGACGCTCCAGTAACCATATTTCTTGTATACTCAATGTGTCCAGGACTATCTGCCACAATAAAACTAGTTCTTGGTGTAGAAAAATAAATATGTGCTACATCGATTGTAATTCCTTGCTCTCTCTCAGCTACCAAACCGTCTGTTGCCAATGAAAAATCTAAATAATCAAATCCTCTTTGTTTACTTTTATCTTCAATAGCTTGAAGTTTATCTTCAGTCAATGAATTCGTATCGTATAAAATTCGTCCTATTAACGTGCTCTTTCCATCATCTACACTTCCTGCTGTTGCTATCTTTAGTACGTTCATTTTTTTTAAATATTAGAGTTTAAGACTGTAAAAGCTTTTTAAAATAATCCCTAAACTATAAACCTTATTACAGTCCTTAACTCTTGTTTAATGCTATAATTCTTTAAAAATATCCTTGTTGCTTTCTTTTTTCCATTGCTGCCTCAGAACGCTTATCATCTATTCTTGCGCCACGTTCAGAAATTTTGGATTCTCTGATCTCGGCAACTACAGATGCGATATCTACAGCATCTGATAAAACTGCTGCAGTACAACTCATATCTCCTACAGTTCTAAAACGAACCATTCTTTGCTCTACTTTCTCATCTTCATCTCGATATACAACTCCATCATTTGCAGACCAAATCAATCCATCTCTTAAGAAAGTTTCACGCTGATGTGCAAAGTATATGGAAGGAATTTCAATAGCTTCCTTTTGGATATACGACCATACATCTAACTCCGTCCAATTTGAAATAGGAAACACACGAACATTTTGACCTAAATCGATTCTTCCATTTAACATATCAAACAATTCTGGCCTTTGATTTTTTTCATCCCACTGACCGAAATCATCACGAACTGAAAAAATTCTCTCTTTTGCTCTTGCTTTCTCTTCATCTCTTCTTGCACCACCGATACATGCATCGAATCCGAATTCTTCAATTGCGTCTAATAAAGTTTCAGTCTGTAAAATATTTCTACTCGCATACTTTCCAGTTTCTTCTTTTACTTTACCAGCATCTATATTATCTTGAACATTACGAACGATTAACTCAACTCCTAATTCTTCAACTAACCGATCACGAAACTCAATAGTTTCAGGAAAATTATGTCCTGTATCGATATGCATTAAAGGGAATGGAATTTTTGCTGGGTAAAAAGCTTTTTGAGCTAATCTTACCAGGGTAATACTATCTTTTCCTCCAGAAAATAACAACACAGGCTTTTCAAACTGAGCTGCTACTTCTCTTATGATATAAATTGCTTCACTCTCTAATGCTCCTACTCTAATTACATCCGTATTCATAATCATGTTTTTTAAATATGTAAACCACATTCTCTATTACTCTCTACCTTAGTTGGATCGAAATACTTAAATTCATTAGGTAAATCAAACTTAGCTAAATATTGATCTAAATCTTCATCTGAAAAATTGTAAAAAGGACTCACTTTCAGTATTCCATCTTTACTTACAGAAACAATATCAATACTATCTCTGAAAGCAGTTTGTCCTTTTCTCAAATTTGTAAACCAAACATCTGGTTGGTGTTCGTTCATTGCTCTTTTGAAAGGTTCTAACTTTACTTGCTCTGTAAAAACAGCATGATTCGGATCATCTACACTTGGCAAACCTAAAACAACATTTCTATGCGCAACAGTTTGCTTTGGCACATATAATTTTACATCTAAACTTAATTTTTCTATAAGTTCTTCTGCATGTTTATACGTTTGAGGTGTATTATAACCTGTATCGCACCACACTACTGGAATATCTTTTTGTTCAGTTACCACTAAATGTAAAATTGCGCTTTCATATGGTCTAAAATTAGTTGTAACTACTGGTTTTTTAGCTACCGATAAAGCCCAACTTACAATCTCTTGAGGAGATTTTCCTTTTAATTCTTTATTTATTTCTTCTATATTCATTTTCTACCCCATTTGATGCTATTCCAAACTCTTTCATGAAAAAAATACAACAGCATTTTAGTTACTAATTCAATTCCTCCGATTGATAATGCCGTATCTACTTCTCCTGTAATTAACCAAGAAATTACGATTGTATCTATAGTACCGACTGCTCTCCAACTAATTGATTTTATAATACTTCGTATTGGTTTTTCGGAGTATCTATCTTCCTTGAAATTCGATTTATCTTCTATTACTTGTTCAATTATCATTCTCAAAACACATTTACCCTATCGGAATAGTAGGTTTATAAAACAAATATACATATGATTCCTAAATATCAAAGTAAAAATCAAAAAATTAACACTATTGTAATATTTGTTTAACTAAACTAAATCAGCAAGTGTAGTATTTCGCAGCACATGTAAAGTATTATCTCGTACTTGAATCATTAATTTGTGTACTGCACATGCTTGTTCATCTGGACAATCATCGCATTTTTCATAAAAATTCAAGCTTACACACGGTACCATTGCAATTGGACCTTCAAGAGTTCGGATTACTTCTGTCATTTTAACCTCAGATGGTTCTTTAATCATGTAATAACCTCCACCCTTTCCTTTTTTGGCTCCTAAAACACCTGCTTTTCTTAAGGTAAGTAATATACTTTCTAAAAATTTATGAGAGATATTTTCACTTTCAGATATTGTTGCAATCTGAACCTTTTCTCCTTTTTCTTGCTTCGCAATAAAAGTTAAAGCCTTAATCCCATATTTTGTTTTCTTAGAAAGCATACTACAAATATATACTTTCTTATAGATTTTTACACTTCTAACGCTTGTTTTAGATCTTCAATAACATCATCTACAAATTCTAATCCTATCGAGCTACGTACTAATCCATCTGTAATGCCAACTTCTAGTCGATCTTCTTCGCTTAATTTACTGTGAGTTGTAGAAGCAGGATGCGTTACAATTGTTCTTGAATCTCCTAAATTTGCTGATAAAGAACATAATTTAATTTTATTTAAAAACTTTCTTCCAGCTTCGATTCCTCCTTTAATTTCAAAAGCTACAATATTACCTCCCAATTTCATCTGCTTTTTTGCTACTTCATATTGAGGATGCGATGGTAAAAAAGGATATTTCACAAAATTTACCGCTGGATGTGCTTCTAAAAATTGAGCTACTTTTAATGCATTCTGACAATGTTTATCTACTCGAACAGCTAAGGTTTCTAGACTTTTAGATAAAACCCAAGCATTAAATGGTGACATCGCCGGACCAGTATTTCTAGAAAATAGGTAGATTTCTTTAATCAATTCTGCTTTTCCTACTGTCACTCCACCTAAAACTCTACCTTGTCCGTCAATCAATTTTGTCGCTGAATGAATTACTAAATCTGCTCCGAATTTTATTGGATTTTGTAAATATGGTGTTGCGAAACAATTGTCTATCACCAATAACAAATTATTTTTTTTAGCAATTTGAGATAAAGCCTCTAAATCCAAAATATCTACTGCTGGATTTGTAGGTGATTCTGCATATAAAATTTTAGTATTCGGTTGGATTAAACTTTCAACTTTATCTAATTCATTAACTTTAAAATAACTAGTTTCTATATTCCATTTTGGTAAATACTTCGTAAATAAACTGTGTGTTGAACCAAAAACAGAACGTGAAGAAACGATATGATCTCCAGCACTTAATAATGCTGCAAATGTTGAAAACACAGCGCCCATTCCTGTAGCAAATGCATAACCTGCTTCTGCTCCTTCCATTGCAACTATTTTATCTACAAACTCTGTAGTATTTGGATTAGAAAATCTACTGTATAGATTTCTCGGTTTCTCTTCAGCAAAAGATGCTCGCATATCTTCTGCATCATCAAAAACAAAACTCGATGTTAAATATAATGGTGTAGAATGTTCTGAAAACTGTGAACGTTCTGTCTGAATCCTTACGGCCTGTGTTTCAAAATTCTTACTCATATCTCTTCGTTATTCAAAATAATTTTATAGTTAATTTTAGCTGTTTGCTCTATAATCTTAGCTACAGAACAATATTTTTCTACTGCTAAACTTGTTGCCTTTTTTACTTTTGCACTACTTACGGTTCCATTAAAACTATACGTAATGGTGATATCTTGAAAAATTGCTGGTATTTCATCTTCTTTACGAGTAGCGTCTATTGAAACATTATAATCGAAATCGTAAACCTTTTGTTTGTTTAGAATTTTTACGACATCGATACTACTGCAACTTGCCAGACTTACTAACATTAATTCCATCGGACGAATAGCATTTACTGAAGTTTCATCTTGAGTTTGCCCCACTAATAATGAATAACCCGTTTGATTTTTTGCTTCAAATAATAGGTGTTTGTTATAATTTTTTAGTTGAATGTTCATTTGTTTTATTTTTTTGTTAATCGTAAAATATCTCCGAATACACCTCTTGCTGTAACTTCTGCTCCGGCTCCAGCTCCTTGAATAACTAGCGGTTGATCTCCATAAGATTCTGTGTAAATTTCAAATATGGCATCAGATCCTTTTAAGCTTCCAAGTGGTGTATCTTTAGCTACAGAAACTAGTTTTACGTCTAATTCTCCTTTATTTTGTTGTAAGTCTCCATGTAAATCTCCAATATATCTTAGTACATGATTTTCTTTTTGATCTGACTTTTCCGTAGTGTAATATGGATCTAACTTTGTTGTATTTGATAAGAAATCTTCAACACTTCCTGATCTCAATTCTTCTGGAATTAAATTCTGAATTTGAATATCTTCAAACTCATTTTCTAAATCTAATTCTCTAGCTAGGATTAAAAGTTTTCGGGCTACATCATTTCCGCATAAATCTTCTCTAGGATCTGGCTCTGTATATCCATTTTTAATAGCTTCGGATAACACTTCTGAAAATGAAGTTTCCTTTTCAGAAAATGTATTGAAAATAAAACTTAATGATCCTGAAAAAACTCCTCTAATTCTCGTAATATTTTCTCCAGAATCGTGTAATAATTTTATAGTATCGATTAATGGTAATCCTGCACCTACGTTGGTTTCGTAGAGATATGTTTTTTTATTTTCTTCTAAAACATCTCGTAATTCTTTATAAAAAGAATGCTCAACTGTATTGGCTATTTTGTTAGATGAAACTAAATCGAAACCTGCTTTTACTAAAGGAATATAATTGTGTACAAAATCTTTACTGGCGGTATTATCAACAGCGATTAAGTTTTCTAAATGATGTGCTTTTACAAAACGTATCACTTCTTCTATACTGTTACTTATATCGCTATTATCCAGATTGTCTTTCCAGTTTTCATCTATTCCGTTTTTACTTAACAATACATTTTTAGAATTGGCTACGGCAAAAATATTTAACTGGACTTTTCTTCTTTCTAAGATGTTTTTTGCACTTGCTAAAATTTGTTCAATTAAGGTTCCACCAACTAAACCTTTTCCGAAAATTGCAATGTTTATTTTTTTCGCTACTCCGAAAACCTGACCGTGAATTACATTAACCGCTTTGTGTAATTCTTCCTTTTTCACCACTAAACTCACATTCTTTCCAGAGATTGTATTATTGAATAATAATGGAACTATTTGGTTCTGAATTAAAGCATTGTATGGCAAATGGAATTCGCTAAGGTCTTGACCAATAATTGAAATGACAGCAACGTTATTTACTATTGTGATTTGATTAACATCTTTAGTAATTAAGTCTTGTGCAAATTCTTGTTCTAAAGCTTTAACTGCTAATTCTGATTTTTCTTTATCAACCACCAATCCAATTCCTCTTTCTGAAGAACCTTGAGAAATAATACTAACACTTATTCCATGATTTCCTAAAGATTTAAAAATACGTGCATCTACTCCGATTTTACCTAACAAACCTCTTCCTTCAAAATTTAGTAAAGCTACATTTTCTAATACTGAAATTGATTTGATTCCTTTAGTCTTACTTTTTGAAGTAATTAAAGTTCCAGCATCCTTAGGGTTAAAAGTGTTTAAAATTCTAAGATTTATATTCTTTTCTATTAACGGAATAATTGTTTTTGCATGTAAAATATTCGCTCCGAAATTTGCTAATTCATTCGCTTCAGAAAATGAAAGTTCTTCAATCTTTTTAGCTTCACTAACCAAATCTGGATTTGCAGTAAAAATCCCATCTACATGTGTATAATTCTGTAATTCTTCTGCATCTAAATAATTTGCCAATAAAGATGCTGTATAATTACTTCCGTTTCTACCTAGAGTAGTTGTTTCATTCTTTAAATTTGAAGCGATATAACCAGAAACAATATTAACTGTACTTCCGTTATGCTCTTTAAAATGATTTACAACATTCTCTTTAGAAAGTGTATCTATAGGTTGTGCATTTCCAAAACTTTCATCAGTTTTTAGTAAAACTCTAGCATCTGTTGCATGAGCTGGAATTCCTCTTTGCTGTAATAATTCTGTTACTGTTTTTATCGAAATTAACTCACCTTGAGCTAAAACCTCATCTTTTGTTTTATTACTATAGTCACCCAATAAGCTTACTCCTTCAAATAACTTTTCTAGTTTTTGAAACTCATTAGAAAAATCTAATAATGGTGTAATTTTAGTTTGCTCATATTTAAAAGCTTCTAATTGCTCTTGATAAGTTTCACTTTTTGAGGCACGTTCTAAAATTGATTCTAATTCGTTTGTAGCATTTCCTCTTGCTGAAACTACAACTGTAATATGCTCTCCTTTATTTATTTTATTTTCTATAATATTGATGACATTATCAATTCCTTGATTTGATAAGGATTTCCCACCAAATTTTAAAACTTTCATCTTTTTAGCTTTTGGATTTTCTTTAAAAATTGATCCGAATATTTTTTCTAGTTGTTCATATTCAATTAAAAATGCATCGTGTCCGTGCACAGAATTAATTTCATTGTACGTTACATTAGGATGTTTTTGTGCTAGTTTTTTATGCGTTTCTCTATTTTCTTCCGCAGTAAAAAACAAATCAGAATCTACTCCAATAATGTGAATATTGGCTTTAATGTTTTCTAAAATATCTTCTGTGTTTTCTCCTTGAGTTACATCAATCGTTTTTAGCAACTGATTCATTAATTTATATGAAGCCAATTGGTAACGCTCTTGTAATTTTTTCCCGTGATGTAACAACCAACTTTCTACATTGAAAATTTGTAAACTCTCGTTTTTACTTCTCTGGAATCGTTGTTTAAATGATGCTGGAGTTCTGTAACATAACATCGCATGAATTCTAGCATCGTGGACTGGATTTTTAGAATTGGTTAAAAACAATTCTTGAATTTGACAGTTGGCAATTAACCAATCTGTAGATTTCCAATCTGTTGCTATAGGAATTAAATGCTCTGTGATTTCTGGCTCTAATACTGCCATTTCCCAAGCAATTCCGCCTCCTAAAGAACCTCCGATTAAAGCAAAAAGTTTTTCAACATTCAACTCTTTTAAACCTTGAATAAAGATTTGAGCGACATCTCTTGCTATAAAACTTTTGTACTCATCAATTAAAAAATCATCGTAGCCATTACCTGGAATATTGAAACATAAAACAGTGTACTTGTTAGTATCAATGATTTTATGTTCACCAATTATGTCTTTCCACCAACCGTCTTCTCCCGCGACATTACTATTCCCTGTTAACGCATGATTAACTAAGATCACTGGTGCTTCATGAAGTGGTTGTCCGAAAAGCTGGTAAGACAAACGTATTGGGATTGTCTTACCACTTTCTGTTATATAACTAGGTAAATTAATATGGCCTAATGTGTGCATTGTACTATGAACTTAGAAACAAATTATTCTTGAATTACTAACAGATTTACAGCTTTAAAAGCTTCTTTTAAATCAGACTTTAAATCTTCAACATTTTCTAATCCTACTGAAAGTCGAATTAAATCTTGCGTTACTCCTGTTGCTTCTTGTTCTTCATCACTCAACTGCTGATGTGTTGTACTTGCTGGATGAATTATTAAAGATTTTGTATCTCCAATATTTGCTAATAATGAGAATAACTTCGTGTTATCTGCTATAGTTTTTGCTGCTTCGTATCCTTTTTTAGCTCCGAATGTTACAATTCCACTTTGACCTTTTGGTAAATATTTATCCGCTAAAGCTTTGTATTTATTTCCCTCTAAACCTGGATAATTTACCCAAGCTACTTCATCTTGTTCTTGTAACCATTTTGCTAATTCTAAAGCATTTTCACTATGTTTTTGAATTCTTACAGGTAAGGTTTCTAAACCTTGAATGATTTGAAATGCATTGGTCGGACTTAAAGCCCCTCCAAAATCACGTAATCCTTCTAAAATTAATTTGAATGTAAATGATGCAGCTCCTAAAGTCTCGTAATATTTTAATCCGTGATAACCTGCTGAAGGTTCAGTGAATTCTGGAAATTTACCATTATCCCAATCAAAATTTCCGGCATCAACAATTACTCCTCCAAGAGAATTTCCTTGTCCACCAATGTATTTTGTTAAAGAATGAATAACAATGTTTGCACCGTATTCAATTGGATTTAGTAAAGATGGTGTAGCAACTGTATTGTCTACGATAAAAGGAACTTTCGCCTTTTTAGCTTCAGAGGAAATATTCTCAAGATCTAATACATCTAACTTCGGATTTCCTAACGATTCAGCAAAAAATGCTCTTGTGTTTTCCTGTACTGCTTTTCCGAAATTCTCAGGATCTGATGAATCTACAAAAGTAGTTGTAATTCCTAATCTTGGTAAAGTTACTTTTAGTAAATTATAGGTTCCTCCGTATAAACTACTAGAAGCTACAATATGATCTCCAGCTCTTAGTAACGTTAATAATCCTGTTGAAATTGCAGCTGTTCCCGAAGCAAAAACTACTGCTCCCACTCCACCTTCTAAAGCCGCTAAACGTTCTTGCAAAATTTGATTTGTTGGATTATTTAAGCGTGTGTATATAAATCCTAATTCTTTTAATGAAAATAAATTAGCTGCATGATCTGCATTATTAAACACATATGAAGTGGTTTGATAAATTGGAACTGCTCTTGTTCCTCCTGTTTGTGTTACATCATGCCCAGCATGTAATGCATTTGTTTCGAATTGTAATGTACTCATTTTTCCTACTTTTTTGAGTTAATAAAAAATTAATCTAAAAAGTCAAACCACATCGTTTTACGATGCCGCATATAGAAAAATGTTATTAAGAAAAAAAGACATTTCGTTAAGTTGTAGAAAGTCTATTTTGTTATCTATCCCGATATTTTTTGGGTAGAATTTAGCACCTTCTTTGACTGAGCAAAGGGTTGCTAAGGTTTCATAGGGTCTATTCCCTCCACCTTTCTTGATAACATTATCGATAAGTGTTTGAACTTTACGTTTGCAAATATTCAATCATAAAAACTTAAAATCCAAATTTTTCAATACTTTTTTACAAAAAAATTATTTTAGTTTAAATTTCATCAACAATGGAAGATGATCTGAAACTTGTCCGAATTCCTTTAAAACTCTGGCTTCAACAGGAACTATATTTTCAGAAGTATAAAAAATATAATCTAATCTTTTATGAGGTTTATCACTATCATAAGTAAGATCATATTTTTCTTTTGAAAAAGCAGCATTCCCAACATTTGGGATATTGAAAATCTCTAGAATTGCTGCGTCTTTAAAAGCGGGATCACTATTAAAATCACCCACTAAAATAGTTGGATAACTCTTAGCATAGGTATTAAATAGTTCTACAACCTTTTTCACATGTTTTATACGTGTATTTTTATCAAAAGCTTCTAAATGTACATTTAGAATTACTATTTCTTTTCCTTTAATTTCTGTTGTAACAACTTGAACTAGTCTATCTAAATAAAAAGCATCTCTGTAAAATGGATTGTTAGGCACTCTTTCTAAAATAATTCTCGAATAATTCTTCAATTCATATTTACTTAAAATAGATTGACCAGATACTACTTTTCCGAAATTTACACTTGGTAAACCATAAGGAAAAGGCACATATTTTTTATCCCAATTTACTGCTCTAGCTATATGATTGTAACCTAATTTAGCGATTTCTTCTTCTTGATTTACATTGAAAGAACGCCCTGAGTTATAATCAATTTCTTGAAAGGCTATAATATCTGGATTCAATTTTTTAAATTCTTGTAAAGCTTTATTTAAATTTTCAGTAAAAAAATCTTTCGTTTTAGCTATTGGTTTATTATTCGTCATTCCACTTAAATACCCAATATTATATGTTATGATACTATGTATTGAATCACTTTCATGTTTTACCTCGAAAGTATTTGTAAACAGTTTCTCATAATCTTGTTTATCTAAAGAAGCACTAGATCCCCAGAAATAAAAAATTGTTAATAACACTAAAAATGCTAATAAAACTCTTGCTAAAACAGAAAATAATCTCTTATAAATAGGTTTACTCATATTATACTTTATAAAGGATGACTAATATACATATAAAGTTTTTTTACACTGAGAATTAAACCTTTTTGAAAATACCCAGTCTTAGAAGTATAAATAAATATATAAAAAGTATGAAGAAAGTAGTAGCAATCGCATTAGTTTTTGGTTTTATCTTAACTAGTTACGCGCAAAAGAAAAAAAGAAGAGGTGATGATTTTTCTGTTGAGCAAAAAACAGAATTAGCACTTAAAAAAATGACGTTACGATTAGACTTATCTGAACGTCAACAAAATAAAATTCGCCCGATGTTAGCTGAGCAAATAACTAGGCGTTCAACATTTAAAAAGAATCGTAAAGCAAAAAGAAAAGAAACTAAACAATTAAGTAAAGAGGAACGTTATGAAAGAAAAATGGCTCATTTAGATCGTAAGATTGCTTTTAAAAATTCAATGAAAGATATTTTAAACACAAAGCAATATGAGAAGTTTGAAAAAATGGCAGGTAAGCGAGCACATAAAATGAAAAAAAAGTTGAAGAAAAGAAGAAGACAAAAAGAGCAAATGAATGCTCCTGAAAGAGCATAGTAGTTTGATAATTGGTTTTTAGTAAAACCCCAATTCATTTCTGAATTGGGGTTTGTTTTTTATTCCTCTCTACGTAAATTATTATCTTTTGTGTGCTCTTCTCTAATTAAAGTTTTAATACTATCATTAGGGTTCATATAAATTTTAAAAATACCCCACATATTTTTAGTGCTACCAAAAGATTCATCACACTTTTTCTTTCCATTATAATAGCCTAAAACTTTAGGAAAATCTCCTTGTTGATAGGTATAAATATCAAAAACTATTTGTTCCTCTAGGTTAGGATATAATAAACCTTTATAACATCCTTCTTTCTTTTGTTGTATGCCTTCTGTATTCACTGGAATTTGAAGTATTCCATACTCTAGAATATCGTTTTCTTTTCGCTGCAAAAAATACAAACCGGTATTCTTTAACAAACTAAAAAAATGATATTTATGGAATTTACTGACACAGTTCCCAATAAATTTATCTTTTATCTCTTCTCTTATGAACCAATGCTTAATAAGGTCGGCATTACATGAAGTAAGTGTACGATTTGGGAAAACAGGTAACAAACTACCAATAATTTCTCTCTCTTTAAATAGTTCTAACCTTCTTAAATAAACTCCTTGAGTAGTATTTTTTTTAGTTACTTCAAATGCTGACCAATCTCCTGATAAACTTGGCTTAATTTTTCTTCTAAATTCAAGTTTAAAAAGATTGTTTACTTGATAAACATATTTAGGTATTGCATATGTTCCTTTTCTGAATAGAATATCATTAAAGATTGTTGGAGAACTTTGATCTATTAACGGATGGATAAAGTTCATCGTATCCGCTTTATGTATTATTCTGAGATAACCTGAAACCCCACCTCCTAATGGAGACCTAAATGCTTTTATTCGGTATGAGCCTTTTTCTCTTTTTACTTCTACAGTTTCTCCCTTTTCCTTTATCCATAAAACTTTGTATTCTTTATTGTTTTTGAAAGAAATTATCAAATCTGAACCATAAGGACTAGGTTGGGCTTGAAGCTTACGGCATAATAAAATTAAAAATACAATAAATGATAAGCGAATCACTATATTTTTCTTGTATGGAGAAAAACAATCATTCCTTAAACCAACTTGCATATTTGACGTAATTATTGGCTATTCTATCAACTTCTCCTGAAGTTAATTCTGGAGAAATATCTTTTACTTTTTTTGCTGGAACTCCGGCATAAATACTCCCACTTTTAACATGAGTGTTTTTAGTCACTACCGCTCCTGCTGCAATTATAGTATTGCTTTCTATGATACAATCATCCATAATAATACTTCCCATCCCTACTAAAACATTATCATGAATTGTGCAACCATGTACAATCGCATTATGACCTATTGATACATTATTTCCAATTGTTGTAGGAGATTTTTCATATGTAGCGTGAATTACTGCTCCATCTTGAACATTTACTTTATTTCCCATTTTTATAAAGTGAACATCTCCTCTAATTACAGCATTAAACCAAACACTACATTGTTCTCCCATTGTTACTTCTCCTACAATGGTTGCATTTTCGGCTACAAAACAATCTTCTGGTATTTGAGGAGATTTACCTCTTACGGTTTTTATTATTGGCATTTTATAATCTTAAGCTTATTATTATTCCATTCTACTATTTTAAACGTTTTCTTTTCTCTGATAACTTTATTCTCTCTCCAGGGCCATTTAGTGGTTTCAAAATCAATTGTTATTAAATTCTTATCTAATTTATAACTATGAGCTCTTTTTTTAGATTCACCAACAGGACAAAACATGTTATTTCTATATAAAATTGTTCCATTCTTTCTGAATCGTATTTTCTCTCCAAATAAATTCTTTTTCTTCTTTTTTAAAATTTTAGATTCACTTAATCCTTCGAAATCGGTGTCGGGTTTTTCCTTGGGTAAAAAGCAAATTGAATCATTTTCAAACCAATGAGAGATTTTCCAATATTTGTCTGTCAAAACCTTTAATGAATCTAGCTCTTGAGACTCACAAAAAAAAGCCGTTAACAGAATAAATAATGTAATTATTCTAATCATTTAAAATACGCTAGTAAATTTCCTTTCTTCGATGCAGATACTAAAACTTCTTTTCCATTGATCAGCTCAACACTTCCTCCTTTTCCTTTTTTATACTTCTTGATATGATTGATATTTACCATGTATGATTTATGAATTCTGGCAAAAGGATATTCTTTTAAAACTTCTTCGAAATGTTTTAACGTTTTACTGACAATCTTTTTGGAATTTGAAAAGTGAATTTCTGTGTAATTATCATCTGCCTTGCAAAAAATTATATCTTCTACATTGATAACTTCAAAACCATCTTGAAGCGGAATTGTTATTTTCCCTTGTATTGTTGCACTTGGGGTAAGAATTTTATTCTGTAGTTGGTTTTCTTTTTCTTTAATTTCTAAAACTAAATTCACCGATTTAATAAGTTCATCAATAGAAATTGGCTTTAATAAATAATATGTGGCTTGATTATTTAATGCCTCAATTGCATAATGATCATAAGCAGTTACAAAAATGGTTTCAAATGTTTTGTCTTCTACTTTCTCAAGTAAATCAAATCCGTTCCCAAATGGCATTTCTACATCTAAAAAAACAAGGTCTAATTCATGCTGTTGAATTAACTCATAAGCTTCTTCAATATTGCTTGCTTCTCCCATTAACTCAATGCTTGGACAATATTTTTTTACATAATTTTTTAAAATCTCTCTACTGATTTGTTCATCTTCAACAATAATTGTTTTTAGTTTCATAACTTATTTTTTTAAGGTTAGTTGTACTTTAGTTCCGCTTCCGTCTTCTAAAAGATCAGTAATAATAACATTAACTTTATCTTGGTACATATCATTTAAAATAGCAATTCTATTCTTAATAGTACTCATTCCTTTAGATTTCTGTTTTAACTGATTTTTGGTCTTCATTTCTAAAGATTTCTTTCTTCCAATTCCATCATCTTCAATTACTATTGTAATCGCATTTTCCCCTTGCTTTTTAATTGTTATTCCCAAATGTCCTTTCTCTTTACGATAACGTAAGCCGTGCCAAATGGCATTTTCAATGTAAGGTTGTAATAACATCGGTGGAATTTGAAATTCATCTAAATTTATAGCTTTATCTACATTGATCGTGTAATCGAATTTATCTTTGAATCGATTATGTTCTAACTTTACATATAATTCTAAAAGTTCAATTTCTTTCGTAAAAGGAATAAAGTCTTCATCTGAATTTTCTAAAACTGAACGCATTAAAGCTGAAAATTCTGATAAATATCGGTTCGCATTTCGCTCATCATTTACTGCTATAAAACTATTTACTGAGTTTAATGCATTAAATATAAAATGCGGATTCATTTGAGAACGCATTGATTTTAAAGCTAACAAACTGTTAGCTAACTGCTGTTTTTGATTAGCTCTATGTTTGTAAAATGCTAATAATGTCATTAATACCAAACTTCCTACTAAAGAATAAATAACTATTAATTGTGTTTTACTTTTTGCTTTGGTTAGCTGTTCTTCTTTTATGGCTAAACTCACTTTATTGTCAGACAGTTCGTTATTCTTTTCTAATACAGTTAAGCGACTCTGATAATCGGATATTTTCTTTGTTAATCTTTTAGCCTGGTAAATTTCTTGTTCTTTTCTGATGTATAAAGAATCTACAATGTCTACATAATTTCTATAGGTTTGAATTGCTTTAATATGCTTCCCTACTGTCGCATAAACCTCAGATAATTTTCTAGTTGCATGCTTTTGAACTTCTAAATCTTCTTTTTGACCTGCTTCTTCTACACTCTTCTCTAAATATTCAATGGCTTCTGTGTAGTTTTCTTTTTGCACGTAAGCATTACCTATTTTGTAATTTAATTTTTGAGAGGTTAAAGAATCTGTATTTTCATCTTCTTTTTTATTTCCTTCAGGAATTGAAAATGATGTATTTTCTAAGTCTACTTTATTTTTAACTTTTGCTTTATCTACACTTTTTAAAAGTTCTTTTCTTAATTTAATTTCATTATCATACTGTCGAGTTTCATTGTAAAAATCAGCAACTTCCTGTTGAACTTTTAAAGCAGGTTCATTTGGTAATTCAGAAGCTTCTCTTAATGTAATGTTTATTGTTGTATTGGCTTCTCTAAGATTTCCTTCTTTAGCATAAATATTGGCTAACTTGGTATTTAAATCTAGAGTTTCTCCATCTATTCCTTTGTCTTTGGCTAATTTTAAAGCTTGCTCATAATATTTTTTAGCATCTTTATCTTTATTCTGTTTTGCTAAAGCATCTGCTAAACCTTCTAATACCTGAACTTTATCATAATTACTTAAACTTTCATCTTCCAGCATTTTATAAGAAATTTCACTGTCTTCGTATTTCTTTGCTAAAAATTGAGTTTTTGCCAACTGCAATCTTGTTTCTTCTTTATCAAAAATTTGCAATGATATTTTATAGTTACTAATTGCTATATCATATTGTTTCCAAAAGAAATAAATATCTCCAAGAACTTTATATGTGTTAGCATTTCGCTTTTTAGATTCATTAGCTTCTAAGGCTTCTTCAATAAAGAAAATACTTTTATCTAAATCTTTTTCCTTGTAGTAGACAGCAGAATCCATTATTTGTGTATAATCTTTAGAAGTAGTTTTTCGCTTTGTTCGGTTTCTAAAGCTTGTCCATTTTTTTTTGGAATATCTTGGATTGTCCCTTACTTCAATCGTAATATCATCTTTAATGTCTATGACTTTCCTAACCGTTTCAAAATCTGGATGTCTTACGACTAATTCATCATTAATGCGTGCTTTTAATCTATAAAAACCATTAATGTCACTTCTAGTAGTAACAAAAGCATTGATACTAACTTGAGCATTTTTTATGTACTCATTACTCTCGGTATCATAAATTCTCACTTTTAATTCGAAACCACCTCCTTTGTTTAATACTGGTCCTTGAGATTTTACCTTTAAGGAAGTAATAGTTAATATGATAAATGCTATATAATATTTTAATTTCACTTTCAATTCATCTTAATAAATAGTATGTAAACTTATCACCAAAAAACCAATAAAAAAAATAGCGACATACTCATTCTACCATAAAAAACAGTAAAAAAGTAAGCTTTACTCACTTTAAAAAACCATTCACTAAACAAAAAAGACATTTTACTCATATTCCTTTTTTTTCAAAAAATGTTGGCTTTAATTTTGACTTCAGAATATATCAAGTTATGAAAAAAGTATTATTTGTAATTATCATTTTAACTTCCTTTATTGGTGTAGCACAAACCAATATTGATTCACGACCTTTTATTGAAGTAACTGGAGTTGCAGAAAAAGAAGTAGTTCCGAATGAAATTTATTTGGATATACCTGTAGAAGAACGTATTGAAAAAGGAAGGAAAATTACCATTCAAGAAATTGAAAATGAATTAAAAAAAGGATTAAAATCTTGTGGTGTTCCAGAAGAAAATCTATCAATTTCAAACTTAAATTCTAAACTTGTTAAAACTGGATGGTGGAATAAAGAAATTCTTGCCACAGCAGATTATGAATTGAAAGTTAACGATGCGAGTGTTCTTAAAGATTTGTTCGAAATTTTTGAACGCTTAAAAATTAAGAATGCGAAAATCACGAAGGCTTCTCACGATAAAATAGAAACTATTCGTAAAGAAGTAAGAATTGCAGCTATTAAAGCCGCTAAAGAAAAAGCGGATTATTTGTTAAATGCTATCGGAGAGAAAACAGGTAAATCTTTAATTATAAGAGATGTTGGTAACCAGCAAATTAATAATTTCTCATTTGCTAACACTGCTTACAAACAAAATAAACTGATGTCTAGGGAAGTAAAATTCAAACAAGGAAATATTCAATTTCAAAATATTAAGATTTCATCTAGCATATATGTGAAATTTGAAATCAAATAAATGAGGGGGAAAAGTGACATGTAAAAGAGTAACAAACGTTACTCTTTTTTTATTTTTTTAATATTAATTCTTGACCAATACTCAATGTATTATCTTTTAAACCATTTAATAGTTTTAATGATTTTACAGAAGTTTTAAATTTTCTTGCTATAGAATATAATGTATCTCCTTTTATCACCTTGTAAAAAAATCTTGTATTAGTATCGTCGTCTTGAGTAACAATTACTGTCTCTGTCTTTTTAGTAGACGGTGTTGAAGGTTTATATCTTTCTCTATCGTATTTTGTTAGATCGTACTTTTTAATTAACGCAATTAACTTTTGAGGATATTTTTTATCTGTTGCATAACCAGCTCTTTTAAGGCCGTATGCCCAACCTTTATAATCTGTAATTCTTAATCTAAATAATTTCGAATAACGTTTTCTTGATGTTAAAAATTTAGAATGGTCTTCGTATGATCTTTCAGGATGTTTATATTTTCTAAAACATTCTGCTATTCTATCATCGTCATGAGTTACACTTTTTCCCTTCCAACCACGATGACATTTAATTCCAAAATGATTGTTAGAACGTATTGCTAAATTACTTCTTCCACTACCCGATTCTAAAATTCCTTGAGCTAATGTTATACTCGCTGGAATTTTATATTTATACATTTCTCTTACAGCTATTGGAGCAAATTTCTCTACATAATCTTGAGTGGTTTTAACTATACTTTCGTACGATTTTTTCTTTTTCTTTTTTGGTGTAACTGTTGGAACTTCAGTAGAGCTTTCTATCTCATGATCGTCTACAACTACAGGTTTTTGCGGTGTTCTATTTATTATTTGTTTTTTAGAACCACAACTTGACAATACGAATATTGTTATACACAATAAAAAAAATCTCAACTTCATTTACACCTTTATTAAATCTATATTTTTCTTTTTTAGTCTCTTATTAAATCCATCAATCCCTTGTAAACCTCCTGTATGAATTATTAAAATTTTACTTCCTTTTTTAAATTGCTTTTTTAGCATCATATCTACAATTCCATAAAGCATTTTTCCTGTATAAATAGGATCTAAAGGAATTTGGGTTTCTAGCTTAAACTGATTGATAAATTCTATTAATTCTTTGTTGAATTTACCGTATCCTCCAAAATGATAATTGGTATTTAAACTCCAATGGTTACTTTTCGTAAACTTAATAATTTCGTCTTTTAAAAAATCTCCTTTTAAAGCTGGGAATCCTATTATCTTTTGATTTTCGTTAGCTGCATTTATCAAACCTGCAATTGTTCCTCCTGTGCCAACTGCTGTACAAATATAGTCGAATTTTTGATCTTCACTTGACAGTATCTCTTCACATCCTTTCACTGCCAAGCTGTTAGTTCCTCCTTCTGGAATTAAATAAAAATCACCATATTTCTCTTTGAGTTTGTTTATAAAACTTTCTTCATTTTTATTTCTATAAGCTTCTCTTGTAATAAACTCAAATTGCATTCCATTAGTATAGGCTACATGCAAAGTATTATTCTCTTTTAGCACTTTATTAAAATTATCAGCCAATTCTTGACCTCTAATAATTCCAACTGTTTTTATATTGCTTAAATTTCCTGCAACTGCTGTAGCTACAATATGATTAGAATAAGCACCTCCAAAAGTTACTATAGTTTCTTTTTGCGAACGTTTGGCTTCTAAAATATTATATTTTAACTTTCTGAACTTGTTTCCTGAAACATATGGATGAATTTTATCTTCTCTTTTCATCCATAATTCAACATCGCTATCCTGTAATTGCTTGAGAAAAATTTGTTGATTTTCAGTAGTTAATTCAGTATCAAACATATTATTTTAGCTCTTTATCTAACCAATTGATGAATGACTTCATTTTATCTTCGTTGTTTTCTAACCAAATTTTAGATTTTGTATCTATTTGAGTAATAAACTTACAATAGGTCTCGATATGTTTACTGTTCCCTATCTTACTAAACATAGGAACATAAAAGTTCCACCAAATACTTTTTTTATTTCCACTGGCAGGAAAATCTCCTAATATTTTAAATAATCTCTCTGTGTTTTCTACGAATAACTCGCTTTCGCTTTTGTCTTTATTTTTTTCTATCTTTTTTGAAGCTTCCATTACTGAAATCATTAACTCTATTGCTCCAAACTCTGAACTTGAATCTGCATTGAGATTAATTGTAATGTTTTTTTCATTTTCGCCTTCTTCAACACTACTATTTAAATTTTCTTTTAAAATGTTATAGATATCACTGGCTCTTATTGTTTCTGGCTCAATTAATAAAAAGTAATAACTTGCTAATAAGGCAGGAACTTTATTTCTATTATGATGATTGATTTTAGCAAGATAAAAATGACTTGAACCATGAAGTGGATTATCTAGAACTGCTTTTTTAAAATGAATTTCAGCGTTATCTGTTTCATTCATTTTTAAATAATTTATAGCTAAATTAAAATGTAATAAATAATTATTTTCAAGTTTCTCAATTGCTTCTTTAAAAACCTTAATTGATCTTTTGGTTTTCCCCATCAAATCTAACGCGCTTCCTTTGTTGATGTAAGCTGGCAAAAGATGTTTCTTGCCTTTTTTAAGAATCTTATTACAGTACTTTATAGTGTTTTTGTAATCTTTTAAGCCAAAATATGAAAGTGAAATTTCATAAAACGCCAGTTCAGAATTTGGCTGAATCTTTAATGCTTTTTCATAAAATTCTATAGCTTCCTTGTATTTCCCTTTATCGTGGTTTACAATTCCTACTTCTATTAATTTAGTAAAATTATTTGCTTCTTGTGCACTTATAGCTGCAGTACACAAAAACAAAATACCAATAATCTTTTTCATAATTTATTTTATTTATTTAAAATCTGAAATTTTCTCTTCTACTTCTTCCCATTCTATCATTAAATCATCTAGTTTATTTTTCTTTGCTTTATATTCTTCAAAGAAATTTGGCCTTGCAGAAACTTCATCATAATTCTGAGCTAACTCTAAATCTATTGCTTCAATTTCAGCTTCTAAATCAGCTATTAAATTTTCTACTTTAGAAGATCTATTTTTTAATTTCCTCAGTTCTTTCTCTTCTTCTTTAGATAATTTATACGCTTCTTTTTTACTTGTTGATTTTTCTTCTTTTACAACTGTTTTCTTTTCGGCTTCACGTAAGCTTTCCATTTTATGTTGTTCTAAGAAATAATCAATTCCTCCTAAATATTTTTTAATTTCTTTATCCTTGAAACCATAAACATTCGTTGCCAAACCTTGAAGAAAATCACGATCGTGCGATACTAAAATTAAAGTTCCTTTAAAGTTTTTTAGTGCTTTTTTGAGAACATTTTTAGAAGCAATATCTAAGTGGTTTGTCGGCTCATCCATTATTAAAACATTAAATGGAGTCATTAACAACCTACATAATGCTAATCGGTTTCTTTCTCCTCCAGATAATACTTTTGCTTTTTTATCTACTGCTTCTCCTCCGAATAGAAAAGCTCCTAGCATGTCTCTAACTTTTATTCTGTTGGTATCATTAGCTGCTTCTTCAACAATTTCTAAAACTGTTTTTTCTGGAGGTAAATATTCAGATTGATTCTGAGCAAAATATCCAACTTCAACATTATGACCTAATTTTAAACTTCCTTCAAAAGGAATTTCACCAACAATCATTTTAGCTAAAGTTGATTTTCCTTGTCCGTTTTGTCCTACAAATGCAACCTTCGCATTTCTTTCAATCATTAAATTTACATCAGAAAGCACATGTTTTTCACCATAACTTTTGCTAACTTCTTCTGCTTCTACAACAATTTTACCTGGCTCTTTAGATATCTCAAAACGTACATTCATCACTGCATTTTCATCTTGATCAACTTCTATACGTTCAACTTTATCTAATTTTTTTATCAAAGATTGCGCCATAGATGCTTTACTTGCTTTCGCTCTAAACTTTTCTATGAGCTGCTCTGTTCTCTTGATTTCTTTCTCTTGATTTTTCTGAGCTTGTAATTGTTTTTCTTTAATATCTGCTCTTTGTTCTAAATATTTAGAATAGGCTTTTTTGTAATCGTAAATCTGTCCTAAAGAAATTTCAATAGTTCTGTTTGTAACATTATCTAAAAACATTTTATCGTGAGATACAGTTACAATTGCTCCTGCATAGCTTTTTAAGAAATCCTCAAGCCAAATAATCGATTCTATATCTAAGTGGTTTGTTGGCTCATCTAACAATAAAATATCGTTATTCTGCAATAAGAGTTTAGCTAATTCAATACGCATTCTCCAACCTCCAGAAAAGGTATCTGTGAGTTTATCGAAATCTTCTCTTTGAAATCCTAAACCTTGAAGAATTTTTTCTGTGTCTCCTTGATAATTGTAACCTCCAATAAGCTCGTAACGTTCAGTAAGCTCGTTTAAATCGATAATTAGTTGGTTATAACTTTCACTTTCGTAATCTGTACGTTCTGCTAATTGTTGGTTAATTTCTTCTAATTTTCCTTCAATCTCTTTGATTTCTTCAAAAGCTTGGTATGCTTCTTCTAAAATTGTTCTTCCTTGAACAAAATCGATGTCCTGACGTAAAAAACCAATACTTATATCTTTATCAAAAGCTAATGTACCACCGCTACTTTCTATATCTTTTGCTAATACTTTTAATAAGGTAGATTTCCCTGCCCCATTTTTACCGATAAGTCCTACTCGATCTCCTTTTATTAATTTAAAAGTAATACCTGAGAACAAATCTGTTCCCATAAAAGAGACGGTTAAATTATGTACGTTTAACATGTATATTAGTTATTATAATTTCAGAATAGACATATTTTATTCGAATATCTATTAAGTCCTATTTATTTTTCGGAAATTTATACAAACTTACAAAACTGTACTCGTACAGCATCTCAAAATTTCTACAATATGCTAGGTAAAGGATCTAAATTGAATAGCATTCTAAATAATAAATGTCCAAGATGCCAAAAAGGTGATTTTTTTAAGCATAAAGCATCTTTTAATATTAATAAAGTAACTACAATTCACGATAATTGCTCGCATTGTAATTTAAAATACATGATGGAACCTTCTTTCTTTTTTGGTGCTATGTATGTTAATTATGCTTTAGCTGTAGCCTTATTTGTCGCTATTTTTATTATTTCAAAAGTATTTTTACAACAAACGATTCTAACAAGCTTTATTGCTGTAGTTGTAATTTCATTATTACTAACACCTTTCACGTTAAGATTGTCTCGTATTATTTGGATTAATTTGTTTGTGCATTACAATAAAAAATACGCTGACAACAAAGTAGTAGAAGAGACTAATTCGTAAATCTTTTAATATCAATTTCGGGATCTAATTTTTCACCTTTTTCCAGATGATTAAATAGATTTTTAGCAACAGTTGGTGCTATCATTACACCTCTTGTTCCTAAACCGTTTAAAACAGCTAAATTCGAATATTTTTCGTTCACTCCAACTAAAGGCCTACGATCTTTAACTGTAGGACGAATTCCTGCTGTTTGATCTATAATTTGATACGGGACTGAAATTGTTTTTTCTAGTTTGTTAACCAATTCTTGTTTTCCTTCTTCAGTAGGAGATAAGGTTTTATCTGTCCAATTAAAAGTTGCTCCAACTTTATAAAAATCTTTACCAAGTGGTAATACAAAAACAGAAGATTTTAAAAGAAAATCTATATTTAATTCTGGAGCGTAAATCGTTATGATTTCTCCTTTTGTTCCATTTAAAGGTAAATGATTGAAAAAAGGATTCTTTTTCAATCCAAAACCTTCACAAAAAACAACTTTAGAAGCTTTTATTTTATGGTAGGAAACTTTTTCATTATCAATATTTAAATTTTCGTAATTAAAAGAGTCAGTTTCTAGTTTTTGCTGTTCATTTAAGTAAGTTCTGTACTTATTGATTAAATCTTTAGTTGCTATTCTTCCTGTTCCTAATAACTCTCCAAAACCGAAATCACCAATTACTCCTTTAATTTTGGTCTTAAATATTTCTGGATTCATATATTGAGCTAACATCGGTTTGTCTGAAGCGATAAACCAATTATTTTCATCGCCAACTGAATTAAATACTTTTTTGGTTGAAAATCTAGTATCGAATTCTTTGCCTAGTTTTTCTGAAACTTTTTCATAGAAAGGCAATGCTAATTCTAGTTGTTGATGTCCGTTCCAAACTGGTGTGAAACGTTTTAAAATAACAGGATTGTATGTACCACTTGCCACACTTGAAGAATTTTGAGAATTATCTTCAAAAACAATAAAGCTTTTATTTGCCTGAATTAACTCTTCGCAAAAAGCTAAACCTGCTAATCCTAAACCAACAACGATATAATCCACTTTCATAGGTCAAAAATACGATAAACAATAAATATATTGTAGATATACTAATCCTTTAAAGGAAATGACTTCATAAATTAAAACAAAAAACACTCTGATTTCTCAGAGTGTTTTTTAAATACTTTATAAAATAAAAAGAATTAATAATTCCACATGTCCATTTCACGGTCACGTATTCCTTCTTTAATTCTATTTGCTTCTAACAACTGGAATAAAGAATTCCCTCTAATATAGTCGCTAATTTGACGGTCACCATATAAATTCTCTTCTTTTATAACTATGGAGTTAAAACGACGAGCATTTAAAAGGTTGTCATAAGAAATTGGGTGTGCTGAATTCTTTGGGTTAAATACTTTAGAATCATGTAAAACTTCACGAGCATCTGGGAAGAATACCCAAAATAACTCATAAATTTCATCATCTTCAATATCATCAACTCCCATCACTTGAACGTCTGGTCCCATAGGTGCAATCGCTAACATTCTATATTTTAACTCACCTTGACGCTTGTCAAAATACCAAATACCTTTGATCCTATATCCTTTAATATCCTCTGATTGAACATAGTAAGGATCGTTATAACCACCGTTCTCTTCACCTCCATCTATTTCTCTTAGATTAAATGTCTTCTCTTCGATTTCTTTCATTCCTATCTTAGAAGTAAAATAAGAGTCATTATAAACTTCCTTAATTCTACCATCTTTGATACCTTTCATTAATGTATCGAACAACGAGCGTCTGTTATTAGAAGTACTTGCTGTATCAACTGGATAATAGTAAGGTAAGTTGATTTTTTGATTTAAGTCTATAAACTCCCATACCACTTTAGACCATAAAACGTCTCTATCGCTTATGTATCCATACGGTAGTGGCTTGTCATCATCAGAATCAATTTGTTCTTGACTCTTCACTCCAATCTCCTCTACTTTTTTAGCATTTAATAGATTGGCTTGTGCAAATGTAACACTGGTTATAGACAATGCTATAATCACCAAATTAAAACGCTTCCAATTCATACTTTCTTTATTTAAATTATTAATTTGATACCTTAATATTTACTCCACCAACGCGTTTCACAGGAACTCCTGATCCAGCTACTACAGCTTTGATATCGAAAATATTAATTAATCCGCCTCTTCTGGCTTTTGCTATTACTTGTTTAGCTCTTGCATTCATTTTTGTTCCAGTAACAGGAACAGCTGGCTGACCTTCTACCTTGATTTTAAAGCTAACTACTTTTAAATTTAAGTCAAATAAGAAATCAGGTAAACCTGCCGCGATAGTAGTTCTCGCTACACTTGCTTTTGGCATAGATACTGTTCCGTATTGACCTCTTACTTTACCTAACGCTGGAGGTATGTCTTTTATTCTAAATTTTTTGTTAGAACTTACTCTTTTTCCGTCAGGTAATGTTCCAGTTACACGAATTGTTACTTCGTTTCCTTTACCAGGACGCATAACATAGCTATCTCCTTTACTTCTCGATAAACCTGGTGCGCTTGCTGAAACTTTATTTGAAGGTACACCTGGCATAGAAATCGTCATTGGGTTTACTAAACCACGATATACTGCATTCATCTTATCCGCAGAAATTACAGCTTCATTTGGACGAGGGATAACTGAGTATCCTCCGCTAATTGGAATTTCAACTAATGAATCATTCTCTTTAAACGTAAATGTTCCTTTAATAGCTCTATCTCCAACACTTCCTGCAGGTCCATCTAAGATTACCTGACCAGCTTTAATTTTATCTTCTGGCCAATCTTTACCATTAATAGTAACTTTCTCTGCTGTTAAATTTGGATCATTTTTACCTAATACAATTTTACCAGATAATTTTTCACCAGGATAGTATGCATTCTTTTCGAATACAACCATTGCTTCATAATTCTTTAATGAAACAGCGCTTTCTAATTCACCTTGTAATAAAGTAGATAATGCATCAGATTCAGTAGCTTTAATATCTGCTTGAATTTGAGTTAACTTAGTTAAAGATGCTACTAAAGGGAAACCTTCGTAATGGTAGTTTAACCAATTTAATTGTTTACCATCTTTATTTTTTACAGGATCTGTACTAAAACGACTAGATACTACACTTGCTAGTTCAGTCTCTCCTAAAACTTCTAAAGAAGCTTTTTTGAACTCATCCATTTTAGAAACGAATTCTTTTCCTTCTGGAGTGATTGTTCCACTAACAAAAAACAATTCGTCTAAAAATTTAGACTTATCCATTGTTTCGTAGTCTTTCTTATCTTTAAGATCAGCAGTCATTTTTCCTTTTAAGTCTTCTAAATAAGAATAAAATGAATCTGCCTGTGCTTTTAAAGCATCTGTTTTCTCTTTAGCTGCACCATATTGCTTTTCTTGCTCTGATGCTTTTAATGCTAAACTTTCGTATGCTCTTTTATTTGATTCAGTTGCTCTAACGTTAGCATCTGATAATTTTTCGTTCATCAATCCAAAAGCTGATAACACCTCTTTACTCATGTTCATTGCTAACATTGCAATGAAGATAAGATACATAAGGTTAATCATCTTCTGTCTTGGAGATTGTTTTCCGCCTGCCATAATTTAAAATTAGTTTGCTTAGTTAATGTTTAAATTATTTAGTGCTCATAGCAGTAAGCATTCCACCATACACTCCATTTAATGAAGATAAGTTTGTTGCTAAAGATTGCATTTGTTCTTGTAAACGTTGGCTATTTTCAACCATTGCAGAATTTAATTCTGTTTGCTTTGAAGCATTTTCTACTTGCGTTTGATATAAGCTATTTAAAGAAGCCATTTGAGAAGCTGCTTTAGATATTTGCTCATTGTAGTTGTTTGTAGCAGAAATAGATTGAGATGCTTGTGCTAAAGGCTCAACAGCTCCTTGGAAACCTTTAATACTGTCTCCTAACCTAGATACTAATTGTGCATCTAATTTAGCCTCTTTTAAAATATTATCTAATTTTTGAGATAATAATGATTGAGCTTCTTCTGGAGTAGCTTCTTTTTCTTTCTTCTTTTTACCAGTAGAAGATCCGTCTGCTAATTCAGGATAAACTTTAGTCCAATCTAATTCATCTTCAACAGGTTCAAATGCAGATAATGCGAATACAACAGCCTCTACAATCATACCTATGGTAAGCATAAGTCCACCTGTTAAAGGACCAAGCTTAATGTGCTGGATCTTGAATAACGCTCCAAGAATCACAATTGCAGCTCCTAAACCATAAGCCATGTTGAATAATTTCTTAGTTGAGTTTGATTGTGCCATAATTCTAAAATTTTTATTAATTAGGGATTTTTATTATGTTTATTTATTTACTGTTTTTTTGTACCAAGGTAATCTTGAACTGTTCTGAAACCTATGTAACTTCTAGCCGTATCTGCATATTCCCAATCACGAGAACCAACTTCTAAAAAGTAAGCTACATCTTTCCAAGAACCTCCACGAACAATTTTACGATGATTTTCTCTATTTTCAACATTTGGGTTCATTGTTGACCCCATGTAATAAGACATTTGGTTATAAGCTGTGTTAGTCCACTCTGCAACATTACCTGCCATGTTATACAATCCAAATCCATTTGGATTATACGAAACAGCTTCTACTGTGTATAAAGCACCATCGGCAGCATAATCTCCACGTACTGGCTTAAAGTTTGCTAAGAAACAGCCCCTATCACTCGTTGTACTTGGACCTCCCCATGGATATTTTGCATAATCTAAACCTCCACGAGCGGCATATTCCCATTCTGCTTCTGTAGGTAACCTAAACGCTGGAACTAAACCTAGATTTTTCTTTGATCTTTGATAAGAGTTTTTGTTTTTAGTTCTCCAGTGACAAAAAGCTCTTGCTTGATGCCAACTAATACCAACAACTGGATAATCTTCGAATGCTTTATGTGCAAAATACTCTTGGTGCATTGGATCGTTATAAGAGTAGTTGAAGTCTTTAATCCATACAGTAGTATCTGGGTACACATTTAAAGTTTCATCTTTTAAGAAATCTTTTCTGTTTTTACCTGTTCTAGCTGCTTCTTCATTGTCAAACCAAAAATATCTGTAGTTTAATAATTTTGTATTAAATGTTCTTATACCATTTAAAGACTCATCTTTTTTAATGTATAGAGAATCCATTACTTCTACATAATCTTCATCTGGGTAATCTTCTTTATTCCATACTAACTCTTCTTCCCAATTTAATGGTTTTATAGAATCTATCCCTTCTCCTACTTCGTAGTAGTTCTCTCTCATATATTTCTGGTATGGAGATTCGTTTGTCGTATCTTTAGATGCAAAAGCATACAATTGAATTCCTTCTGCTCTTTTTGCACCATCACCTGTTAAATCTTCATCTCCAAGTGCAAATTCTGCTTGATACGCTAATTTTGTTCTAATTACAGAATCTCTAACCCAATGAACGAATTGTTTGTATTCACTGTTAGTAATTTCGGTTTCATCCATATAAAATGGTTGAACTGTAACTGTTCTTGTTGGGGCATTCATAGCGCCTAATGGGTCTTCATCTTGTTTACCCATAGTAAACGAACCACCTTTAATAAAAACCATTCCGTAAGGTTTTTCTGCGAACCATTTTCTCTTTGATTTAACACCAGTAAGCTCTCCTCTATCATTGTTAGAACCACAACTGTAAACGAGTGCTATTATTAGGGTAAACAGTGCTACTTTCTTCATATTTTTTCTATTAAAGAGTTTGTAACTTTTTTATAATTTTATTCAACATTTTTCTACCAAGGAACGCAAATATAACTTTTTTATGTTAGCTTTTGCTGTGCTTTGTACCATCTTTCAGGAATTTTTTGTTCTATAGCCTTCAAATAATCTTGGTAGGCACATGGTATTAACGCATGTCTTCGATATTTATTATCTGTAATTAGATTAATCTCCATCCACCAACGACCACTTTTATCGCTCTTATAGAAATTGATAGGGTCATCATCGTCTAAAATTACACTAAACTTTTCGTAATTTTTTTTGCAACAATACGGATAATCCTTCGCTCTATAATTAACACCTTCGACGAAATACCAAATTGCTTGGGCAATTAGACTAGATGTTTGGTTATAATTATCAAATCTATCGTTATACTCATAGACACCAAAAGAAGATACTTTGTCACTTATTCCTGCATATCTTGCTATTGCACAAAGTTTATCTCCAAAAAAACCATTCGGATTTGCATTTCCGTTTCCTGGCGCATCACTTTGCTTAATACTTCCAATATCTATACTAACGATATCTGCATCTCTTAGAATAGGTTCTACTAACGATATATTATTATTAACTTCTCCCAATCTAAAAGCATCAAAATATAAATTTTGTAAAAGTTTAATCTCGTCTTGTGAGTTATAATACGTTTGGTAGCCAATATTACTGTAATTAAACAGATTGTTTGGTTCCTCCATTATAATCTTACTTAAATAAGATTGAGAGTTCAAATCATCTTCTAATGTTCCTAGATTGAAATGACTATCTACTGATACTAAATTTATTGTTTGTTCTAATGTATCATATGCTCTATAATTAGCATATGTTACATCTTGCCCTCCTCCGATTATAACTACAGTTATATTCTGTTTTACTAAAGCCGACACCACATTAGACACAGCGAAATATGTATCTTCTACAGTATTTCCTTGTTCTATATTTCCTAAATCGGCTATAGTAATATTCCAATCACCAGGAAACAATTTGTAAAAACCTTGTCTTATTTTCGATAAATCCTCTCCACTACCAAGGTTATTAATTGATTTCCTCCCTTCCTTAACTCCTACTAGAGCTACGCTGACATTTTCTAAGTCAGGAAAACCACTTTCTTCTGAGTGGATCATTATCTTATTTCCTAAAGTTTCAGTTGGTAAATCAGCTAAACTAGCTGTTATTTTTTTACTGATAGGAGATAAAAAATCTGTATTCATTAATTTGGGGATTAGTGAATGCTGAGCAATATATAAATTTATTTCTTTTTAGATGTCTTTCTAGTTGTTTTTTTAGTTGATTTTTTCGAATCAACTAACTTAACCGCATCTTCTTTTGTGAATTTTTCAATTTCAGTAGTTTTAGGCAACTCTATTTTAGTTTTACCCTTAATTACATTGAATCTTCCCCATCGTGCTTTTTCAACTCGAATACCAACATCTTCCCAGTTGTGAATTAATTTTTCTCTTTCTTTCTTCTTCTTATCTTCTATTAATTCTTCTAAGTCTGATTGTGTTAAATTATCAAAATCATACTTTTTATTCACATTAATAAAGATTGAATTCCATTTAATAAATGGTCCAAACCTACCAACTCCTTTTTGTATTGGGAATCCTTCATATTCTCCAATAGGAGCATCTGCTTTTCTTTTTGCTTCGATAAGTTCAATAGCTCTGTCCATATCTACTGACATCGGATTTTCATCTTTATCTAACGAAACATACTTTCCATCAAATTTTATATAAGGTCCATATCTACCATTTGCTACTACAACTTCTTTTTCTTCATAATCACCTAAAGTCTTAGGTAACTTAAATAAGTCCATAGCCTCTTCATAAGTAATAGAACTCATGGTTTGATCACCTTGTAAACTTGCAAATTTAGGTTTTTCTTCATCTGTAGCCTCACCAATTTGAACCATAGCTCCGAACCTTCCTAAACGTACGTATACATTTTTACCAGAATCAGGATCGATCCCTAATAATCTTTGTCCACTAGCTCTTTCTGCATTTTCAGCAACATCTTCAACAGTTGGATGAAAACCTTTATAAAAATCTTTAATTACTGAAGTCCAATCTTCTTTTCCTCCAGCAATATTATCGAAATCACTTTCTACTTTAGCAGTAAATCCGTAATCTAGAATACTTGAAAAGTTCTCAACCAAAAAGTCATTCACAATGTTTCCAATATCGGTTGGCATCATTTTTCCTTTATCTGAACCTACTTTTTCTATTAAAACCTGTTCTTTAATTGAATCTGATTTCAAAACTAATTGAATATATTCACGTTCAACTCCTTCAGCAGTTCCTTTTTCTACATAACCTCTTCTTTGTACTGTAGAAATTGTTGGCGCATAAGTAGAAGGTCTACCTATACCTAACTCTTCTAAGTGTTTTACTAAAGAAGCTTCTGTATATCTTGCAGGAGGACGAGTATAACGTTGCGTCGTTGTAATATATTCATTATTTAACTCTTCGCCTACCTTCATTTTCGGTAACATTCCTGCTTGTTCTTCTTCTTCATTATCTGTTCCTTCTAAATATACTTTTAAGAAACCTTCAAATGTAATTACCTCTCCATTTGCAGAAAAATCTTTATCATTTTTATTGTTAGAAATTTTAACATTAGTTCTTTCTAACTGAGCTTCACTCATTTGAGAAGCAATAGTTCTTTTCCAAATTAAACTATACAATCTATCTTGATCATAATCTACAGAAACAGTATGAACCGCCATATTAGTAGGTCGAACAGCTTCGTGAGCTTCTTGTGCTCCTTTAGATTTTGTAGAGAAATTCCTAGGCTTACTATACTCTTTACCATAAGAAGCTTCAATTTCTTCCGCTGCTGCATTAACTGCTTCAGAAGATAAATTTACACTATCAGTTCTCATATAAGTAATCAATCCAGCTTCATATAAACGTTGCGCCATTAACATCGTTTTTGCAACAGGAAAACCTAACTTACGAGAAGCCTCTTGTTGTAATGTTGATGTTGTAAAAGGTGCAGCCGGCGATTTCTTAGCTGGTTTTGTTTGTAAATCTGAAACTGAAAAATCTGCAGACAAACATGAATTTAAAAAAGCTTCTGCTTCTTCTTTAGTAGAAAAATTCTTTGGCAATTTTGCCTTGAATTTTTTACCATCTGCATTAGTAAACTCAGCATCTACTCTATAAGAAGCTACAGGTTTAAAGTTTTCAATGTCACGTTCACGTTCTACAATTAAACGTACAGCTACAGACTGAACTCTACCTGCAGATAAACCTGCTTTTACTTTTCTCCATAATACAGGAGATAATTCATATCCTACAATCCTATCTAGTACACGTCTTGCCTGTTGCGCATCTACTAAATCATAATTGATAGTTCTCGGATTTTCTATGGCTTTTAAAATTGCATTTTTAGTAATTGAGTTAAATACAATACGTTTTGTATTGTCTTTATTTAACTTTAATTGTTCTGCTAAGTGCCATGCAATAGCTTCTCCTTCTCGATCTTCATCGGATGCTAACCAAACCATTTCTGCTTTCTTAGCTAAATCCTTTAACTTTTTAACTACCGATTTCTTATCTGAAGAAACAATATACTTAGGTTTAAAATCTCCGTCTACATTAACACCTAATTCTTTAGATGGTAAATCTGCAATGTGTCCGTAACTTGACTCAACTTGAAAATCTTTACCTAAAAATTTCTCAATAGTTTTTGCTTTTGCAGGAGACTCTACAATTACTAAATTCTTTGCCATGTATCTTTTCTTATAGATTTTTTGTTACACCATATATACAGTGCATTTTAAATTGCAAAAGTATAGAGTTTTTTTTTATTAGGAATTGTTTTGAAAGAATTAACGCTAATTTAAATTTAGAACAACACATTATTTAATGACAATTTGTCACATAATCATAAAATTGGTTGTATCTTTGCCTACTACTTACAAGAGATAAGATTATGGATCAGGTTGAAAAAGTTATAGACGAAAAAAAACAAGGAAAACCTTTATTAACAGAGCAGAAAGAAGGTAATAGCAAGAAACTTTTTATTGAAAGTTATGGCTGTCAAATGAACATGAATGATAGTGAAATTGTTGCTGCTATTCTTGCGGAACAAGGTTTTAATACTACTGGAGATATTAATGAAGCTGATTTAGTTTTAGTAAATACTTGCTCTATTAGAGAAAAAGCAGAACAAACTGTTCGTAATAGACTACAAAAATACAATCATGCTAAAAAGCACAATCCTAAAATGAAAGTTGGAGTTTTGGGTTGTATGGCTGAACGTTTAAAAGCTAAATTTCTAGAAGAAGAAAAAATAGTTGATTTAGTTGTAGGACCTGATGCTTATCGTGATTTACCTAATTTAGTAGAAGAAGTGGAAGCTGGTAGAGATGCTGTAAATGTAATTCTATCTAAAGAAGAAACTTATGCCGATGTTTCTCCTGTTCGTTTAAATTCTAACGGAGTTTCTGCATTTGTATCTATTACAAGAGGTTGTGATAATATGTGTACTTTCTGCGTAGTTCCTTTTACTAGAGGAAGAGAACGAAGTAGAGATCCGCAAAGTATTATTGAAGAAATTCGTTCGATGCACGAGCAAAACTTTAAAGAAATCACTTTACTTGGACAGAATGTTGATTCATATTTATGGTATGGTGGAGGATTAAAGAAAGATTTCCATAAAGCTTCTGAAATGGCTCAGGCAACTGCAGTAAATTTCGCACAGCTTTTAGATATGTGTGCTACTGAGTTTCCTAAAATGCGTTTCCGTTTTTCGACATCTAATCCGCAAGACATGACTTTAGATGTAATTCATATTATGGCTAAACATAAAAACATCTGTAAATACATTCACTTACCTATTCAAAGTGGAAGTAACACCATGTTAAAAGCCATGAACAGATTACATACTCGTGAAGAATACCTAGAGTTAATAGAAAATATTTACAAGATCGTTCCTGAAATGAATTTAAGTCAAGATATGATTGCTGGTTTCTGTGGAGAAACAGAACAGGATCATCAAGACACTTTAGATTTAATGGAAAAAGTAAAATATAGCTTCGGTTTTATGTTTGCTTATTCTGAAAGACCTGGAACTCTTGCTGCTAAAAAAATGGAAGATGACATTCCTTTAGCTGTCAAAAAAAGAAGATTACAAGAAATTATAAACTTACAACAAGAACATAGTTTATATAGAGCGAAAGAACATGTTGGAAAAGTTCAAGAAGTTTTAATTGAGGGAACTTCTAAAAAGAGTGAAAATGAATGGAAAGGTAGAAATACCCAAAATACTGTTGTAGTATTTCCTAAAGAACACTACAAGATTGGTGATTTTGTTAATGTAAAAATAGAAGATTGTACTTCTACTACATTAAAAGGAACTGCTGTTGGGTATTCTGAAAACAATTAAAAAATAATCTAGAAGAAAAAGAATGGAAAGTTTACAAGCAGTAAAACAACGATTTGGAATTATCGGTAACGATATACAACTCAATAGAGCCATTGAAAAAGCGGTTCGAGTTGCTCCTACAGATATTTCTGCTTTAGTAATTGGTGAAAGTGGTGTTGGAAAAGAAAGCATTCCTAAAATTATTCATCAGTTATCTCACAGAAAGCATGCAAAATATATTGCTGTAAACTGTGGAGCAATTCCAGAAGGGACTATAGATAGTGAACTTTTCGGTCATGAAAAAGGAGCTTTTACAGGAGCTACTCAAACAAGGAAAGGATATTTTGAAGTTGCAGATGGTGGAACAATTTTCTTAGATGAAGTTGGAGAATTGCCTTTAACAACTCAAGTTCGCTTACTTCGTGTTTTAGAAAATGGGGAATTTATAAAAGTAGGATCTTCTCAAGTACAAAAAACAAATGTTCGAATTGTGGCTGCTACCAACGTTAATATGCATGAAGCCATAAAAAAAGGAAAATTCAGAGAAGATTTATATTACCGTTTAAGTACTATAGAAATCGGGCTTCCTCCTTTAAGAGAAAGAGGAACAGATATTAAATTATTATTTAGAAAATTTGCTTCAGATTTCGCTCAAAAAAATAGAATTCCTGTAATTCGTTTAGATGAAAATGCTAGCAATTTATTATTAAACTATCATTTTCCAGGAAATATTAGACAACTTAAAAATATTGCCGAACAAATATCAATTATGGAAGAAAATAGAATAATTTCATCTGAAATTATTGCTCAATATCTTCCTAATATCTCTGGGAATTTACCAATGGTTGTTGGCAATTCTAATTCTTCAAATAACGATTTTGCAAATGAAAGAGACATTATGTATAAGATTTTATTCGACATGCGTAATGACATTAATGATTTAAAGAAACTTACTTTAGATTTAATGCAAAATGGCAATAGCACTGAAGTTCAAGAAGAAAACAGGAATTTAATTCAACGTATTTACAACGAAGAAACACCTACACATAATGTAGAAGTTGTTGAAATTCCTGAGATAGCTCCACAGAATAATTATGATTTTATTGAGACTATAGAAGAACACGAAAACCTATCTTTACAAGAAAAAGAAGTAGAGATGATTAAAAAATCGCTAGAACGAAATAAAGGAAAACGTAAACTAGCCGCTAAAGAATTAGGAATTTCTGAGCGAACTTTATATAGAAAGATAAAACAATACGATTTATAAATCGATAGCAAAGTCAACTAAAAAATGAAAAAAAGCATACTTATACTTTTCTACAGCTTTAGTCTTATTATCTTGATAGGATGTGGTGCGTATTCATTCACTGGAAAAGGTGATATTGGCGATGCTGAAACTATTCAAATAGACTTCTTTCCAAATCAAGCTCCTTTAGTAGAACCAAGTTTAAGTCAACGTTTTACTCAAGACTTACAAGATTTATTTACAAGACAAACGAATTTAACTTTAGTAAGAGCTGGAGGTGATCTGCGTTTTGAAGGTGAAATTATTGACTATAGAATTACACCTATGAGTGCAACTTCTAGTCAAGGAAGTCAAAGTGCTGCTCAGAATAGATTAACTATTGTAGTTAATGTTAGATATACAAACTCAAAGAAAGAAGAAGATGATTTTGAAAAACAATTTTCTTTTTATTCAGATTATGGTGCAGCTCAACAATTATCTGGATCAGTTTTAGAAGCTGCCTTAGATGAAATTTTGACAAGAATACATCAAGATATCTTTAATGCTTCTGTTGCTAAATGGTAAAAGAAAACTACATAGAAATCCTTAATCAGCCTGAAAAAATTCAGGATATAAATTCAAGTGAATTACAGTCTATTGTAGATAAATATCCATATTTTCAATCTGCTAGAGTATTACATTTAAAAGCTTTAAAAGATCAAAAAAGTTTTCGATATAACAATGAATTAAAATTAGCTGCTGCTCACACTTTAGACAGAGCTATTTTATTTAATTTCATTACTTCGACTATTTTTAAACAGTCTGAAATTACGAGTAAATCACAAGAAGACAAGAGAAAAGAAAGTAATCCTAAAAAAGACAAAAAAGAAAGTATTGAAGAAGAACTTGAAATAGGAAAACCGTTAACTTTTACTAAAAACGAAGCTTTTTCTTTCAACCAATGGTTACAATTATCTTCAGATATTCCTGAAATTCCAGAAGAAAAAATAGAGAAAAAAGAGAGAAATATTCAAGAAGATATTATTGATCGTTTTATTAATAATAACCCCAAAATATCTAGGGTTAACAAGAATGCTTCAGTCCCTTCAAAACAAAATGTAGTAAATCAAGAACCTACATTAATGACTGAAACTTTAGCTAGAATTTATCTAGAACAAAAGAAATATGATAACGCAATAAAAGCTTATGAAATATTAAGTTTGAAATATCCAGAAAAAAGTGGTTTCTTTGCAGACCAGATTAAAAAAATAAGAATTTTACAAAATATAAAATAATGACAACGTATAATTTACTTTTAATATTAATCTTAATTGTTGCAGTAGCTTTAATTTTAATTGTAATGGTTCAAAACCCTAAAGGAGGAGGATTATCATCTTCTTTCGGTGGAGGCGGTGGTATGAACATCGGAGGTGTTCAAAACACAAACAACTTTTTAGATCGTACTACATGGACATTAGCTATCGCAATGTTTGCTTTAATTTTATTAGCTAACTTTGCCATTCCTAGAGCAAACAGCGCAAACAATCCTGATCTTAAAGAATCGTTAGAAGGTATTGAAACTACAGCTCCTGCTGAAACAACACCTCCTGCAACAAAAGACTCAGTACAGTAAATTTTATACGACATAAATTACAAAATGCCAACGATGACACGTTGGCATTTTTTTATTGCTTTTTTTAAGAAAACAAGACTCCTAAGAAAAATTGTCAGTTTTATTTCAATGGCACAATTTCTGTCAAATAAAAGGAGAATATAAATTAAGATTAATCAATAATTTTTAAATAAAATGGGATTAAACATCAAACCTTTAGCAGATAGAGTTCTTGTAGAACCAGCTGCAGCTGAAACTACTACCGCTTCAGGAATTATCATACCTGACAACGCAAAAGAAAAACCTCAAAAAGGAACTGTTGTAGCAGTTGGAAATGGTAAAAAAGATGAGCCTTTAACTGTAAAAGTTGGCGATACGGTTTTATACGGTAAGTTCTCTGGAACTGAACTTAAATTTGAAGGAAAAGATTACTTAATGATGAGAGAATCGGATATTTTAGCGATCATCTAAACAATCAATTAATCTATTAAAAAACAAAACACAAAATGGCAAAAGATATAAAATTTGATATTGAAGCTCGCGACGGTTTAAAACGTGGTGTAGATGCATTAGCAAATGCTGTAAAAGTAACTTTAGGACCAAAAGGTCGTAATGTAATTATTTCTAAATCTTTTGGAGCTCCTCATGTAACTAAAGATGGAGTTTCTGTAGCAAAAGAAGTAGAATTAGAAGATGCTCTTGAGAATATGGGAGCACAAATGGTAAAAGAAGTTGCTTCTAAGACTAACGATTTAGCTGGTGATGGTACAACAACTGCTACCGTTTTAGCACAAGCAATCGTAAAAGAAGGATTAAAAAACGTTGCAGCTGGAGCAAATCCAATGGATTTAAAAAGAGGAATCGATAAAGCTGTAACTGCTTTAACTGAAGATTTAGCGAAACAAGCTAAAGAAGTGGGTGATTCTTCAGAAAAAATTCAACAAGTTGCTTCTATTTCAGCAAATAATGACACTGTAATTGGTGATTTAATTGCTACTGCTTTTGGTAAAGTTGGTAAAGAAGGTGTTATTACTGTTGAAGAAGCTAAAGGAACTGATACGTATGTAGATGTTGTAGAAGGAATGCAATTTGATAGAGGATATTTATCGCCTTACTTCGTAACAAATGCTGATAAAATGATCGCTGAGTTAGAAAACCCATACATCTTATTATTCGATAAGAAAATTTCTAACTTACAAGAGATTTTACCAATTTTAGAGCCAGTTGCTCAATCTGGTCGTCCTTTATTAATTATTGCTGAAGATGTAGACGGACAAGCATTAGCTACTTTAGTAGTAAACAAATTAAGAGGAGGATTAAAAATCGCTGCTGTTAAAGCTCCTGGATTTGGTGATAGAAGAAAAGCAATGTTAGAAGACATCGCAATCTTAACTGGTGGTACTGTAATTTCTGAAGAAAGAGGTTTCTCTTTAGAAAATGCAACTTTAGATTTATTAGGAACTGCTGAAACAGTAACAATAGATAAAGACAACACAACTGTTGTAAACGGTGCTGGTGATGAAGAGCAAATTAAAGCTCGTGTAAACCAAATTAAAGCACAAATCGAAACGACTACTTCAGATTATGACCGCGAAAAATTACAAGAGCGTTTAGCTAAATTAGCTGGTGGTGTTGCTGTATTATATGTTGGTGCTGCTTCAGAAGTAGAAATGAAAGAAAAGAAAGATCGCGTTGATGATGCTTTACATGCTACTCGTGCAGCTGTAGAAGAAGGTATTGTTGCTGGTGGTGGTGTTGCTTTAGTACGCGCTAAGAAAGTATTAGAAACATTAACTACAGATAATTTAGATGAAACTACAGGTGTTCAAATTGTAAACCGTGCAATTGAAGCTCCTTTACGTACTATCGTTGAAAATGCTGGTGGTGAAGGTTCTGTAGTAATCAACAAAGTATTAGAAGGTGAAAGTAACTTCGGATATGATGCTAAAACTGAACAATATGTAGATATGTTAGAAGCTGGTATTATTGATCCTAAGAAAGTAACTCGTGTTGCTTTAGAAAATGCTGCATCTGTTTCTGGTATGATCTTAACTACTGAATGTGCTTTAGTAGATATTAAAGAAGAAGGTGGCGCTGCTGCTGGAATGCCTCCAATGGGTGGTGGAATGCCTGGAATGATGTAATTTTAGATTACAAATAGTTTAAAAATTCTATCAAATATTTTTTTAGACTATACACATATATAAAAAGCAATCTCATTTTGAGATTGCTTTTTTATTTTTACTTAAATATATGATGAAATGTACTACAAAAAGCTTCTTATCTTTTTTTTACTGATATTCTTTTCAAATAGTGATGCGTTTTCACAAGAATTAATAGAAATTGAAGGAAATAACAAAACACATAAATTTCCTGTTTTAGAATATAACACTCATTCTGATATTGAACAAAAAGTAAATTATTTTCTTCAGTTAAAATACCTACTTCATCTCCCTGGGATTTTCAATGTCAATCCGTTTGAAAAAGTTTTAGACAAAGATATCGTTAACAATGATTATGAATTTATTAGCTGGAAACAACGTAAGCTAAACAAGAATATAATTTGTATTCAACTTGATCAAAAATTGAATGGAAAATCAATTACTTATTTGGAGCATTTTGATAAACGTACAGGTGATTTCTTTGAATTGAATGATCTGTTTAATAAAAAAGGAAGACAAAATTTACATGAGAAAATTTCAAAAAAAATAAACGAGTTAGTAGAGATTGGAAAAGTTCCTTCCTTAAAACATAACGTTGCACTCTCATATAAAATACAAGAAGATAAATTAGTTATTGTGTTCTTAAGGTTAGAAAATGAAACATTGGAATTACCATTTTCAGAATTAACACCTTTTTTCTCAGACTACGGAAAAAACTTATTACTACCTTCTAAAACAATAATCCGAAGGCCAGATATGGCAAATAAATTTTTAAAAGGAGAAGGAACTGCCTTTAATAGAAAATTAAATTATAGTATCTTGATCTTTAAAATAGGAAAAGAAGGTAAGGCTACAATTTATAGATGGAAAGATGTCCTGAAAAAAGCTGAAAAATATACTGATGCAACAGTAAAAGATAATGTGATTCAAGCAGATGATTTTCACTGGGATAAATTTGCAAAAAAGAAAACACATGCATACTACAGTTTGCACCTCGAAAAATTAGCTAATGGTAATTGGGAAGGAAAATTACAATTGGGCTCTCCTTTTTATAACTTAGTTTTCAAAGAATTTTAAATGAAATAGAATTAAAAAATGGAAATCAACTTACCTAAAAAACTAAATAAGGCTTTAGAAAAGGAAGCTAACGACGCAAATGTTAGCTTAAATGCACATATTATTAAAAAACTAGAATCTATCACACCTCCTAGTGAATACATAGACCATAAAGTATTGCAAGATGGCTTGCCTGTTCTTGTTGATTTTTTAAATACAATACCAAGTGTAGAAGTGCTCTCTAGTGATTTAACACCTGATGCTTATTGGTGGGTTAAATTAAATATTAACATAGAACACACACTTGCTTGGAATGTTGTACAAGAATTAGGTTTTGTTTTAAACTATATTTCAGTTCAAGAACCTCTTCCAACTGTATTTAAACCCGTTTCTCCTCCGCCCTATTTAAACGGTGGACCTAACGAATTTTTATCATGGGTATTAGAATCTACCTATAATTATATTGATCCTAAATGGATTAAAAGTATGTTAGAAGGAAGATTACCTAATCCTGTTGAGGATGAAAGTAATTGGGAATAACTGAAATCATTAAACAAATTAAAAAAAGTAGTAAAATATATAGATTATGATGAAAGAAAAAATTGAAATTCCATTAAGTAAAACCAAACTTTTTTTATCTGTTTTAGGAGCTATACTGTTTGTTATAGCTGGGGTTTGGCTATTTTTCAACACTCAGTTATTTTATAATTTTCCTTTTAAAATTTTTAGAATTCCAATTGTAATTAAAATTATTAGTGTTATCGATATTTTATTCTTTGGAGCTATTGGTTTGTACGCCTTAAGAAAATTAAAAGATAAAAAACCTGGACTAACCATAGACGCTGAAGGGATTTTTGACAACTCAAATGCTGCTAGTGTCGGATTTATAGCCTGGAAAGACATTACTTATATCACGGTCAAAAAAATAATGCCTACAAAAATTATTATCATCGATGTTGTTAACCCTGAAGAATACTTATATAAAGCTAAAAATAAGACAACTAAAAAATTATTGCGCTCTAATATGAAAATGAATGGAACTCCTATTTCTATTTCTTCTAATAGTTTGAAAATTGATTTTAAAGAGTTAGAAAAACTTTTACAAACTGGTCTTGAAAGTAGTAAAAATAATACGTCATTATAACCTAAGATAAAACATATAAAATTGATTCAAAAACTTTTAATATTTCTATATCTAATTATTTCATTTGTATTTGGGATAGGAATACTACTTAGTTTTTATGATTATAGTTATTCAGGATATTACTCAGAAAAGTTTATCAATTGGACTTGGTTATCCATGACTTTCTTGATTGTTTTCAGGTTTTGGAAAAAGCGATTTATTAAAATATTTTCCATTGTATTAATTTCAATTATTTTATTGAGTATACTCCCCATGGCTATCCCTTTTTTGGGTATTTTAAATTATTTTTCTACCTATGGTGATTATCAACAAATTCAATTAAATTCAAAATACCGTTTAGAAAGAACTAAACACCACCCTTTGTCTCCTCAGAGAATTTTTATTTATGAAAAAAAAGGAATTTTAGAAAAAAATATATGCCGATCCAATTATGATGAAATTATTGCAAATGTTCTAAGTCTTGAACATAATGAATATAAACTTTTACCCTTGCAATATTGTAAGTTGATTGAAGCTAATGAAACTGAAGTTAAAATTGAATATCAAATCTTAAATAAAAAGAAAATAGTACATCACAAGTTAAACAATAATGATGGTTATTAGAATAACAACTCAAATGATATTGCTGTCTTTTTTAGGACTTTTATTGTCTTGCTCAACTAAAGAAAATAAGCCTAAAAAAACTATAGAAAAAAAGAAAGACTCTATACCTATAGAGGTTCCGCTTCAAAATTCAAAATATCATTATGTGGCAAATGACGAAACTTTATTATACGGTGATACAAATATAGATTACACTTCTACTAAAATAGATACACTCGATTTTTTAGAACCTGTTGAAATCATCGAAAAACATGAAACATTAACGCATACTTACGTTAATCTTGATTCTAGAATTAAGGAACTTAAAGGGTTTGTATGTAAGATTAGAACATTAGATGCCAAAGAAGGTTATATTTTTAGTGAATTTCTAAGAACTAATCATCAAATAGCTAAATATATCAATGTAACTGGTCTTGATGAAAAAAGTATTTCTAAACATGGTAAGTTTAGCAAAGGAAAAGCTTTATTACAACTATTCAATAGTTTTGATAGTACTTCATTAAAAACGTATTATTATACTACCGCAAATCGCCTTTCTGTTCGTAAAACACCTTCATTAAATGGTGAAAGAATTACTATTCTAAAATATATGTCACCTTTAGAGTTGGTTGAAGATCTACCAAGTAAAAAAGAGATTGTTAATGATGTTGAACTTGGTAAAATCAGAGGAAACTGGTGTAAAGTAAAACTATTAAATAAGCAAGAAGGTTATGTGTTTAATGGATATCTCTCTTCTTTTGAAAATTTATCTTCAAAATCAATTCCTAAAGGAATAGAACCGCAAGAATTATTGATTAATGGAAAATTAAAAACAACCACAACGCTAAACCGTTTTTTAGAAGTTATGGGGAAACCAGATAGTATAAAATATTATAAAGTTGTTAAAGAAGATTTTTCAGATAAAATCAATAGAACCTATAAAAACGGGATATTATATATTCAACAAATTACACCTTATGATTATTTTGACTATGGTGGTGGCGGTTGGATATATGACGATGTAAAAATGAAATTCTATTATAAAAATGGAGTTGAGTATGAAGAACTCAATGGAGAAGTAAGCTTTGCTGATATAAACTTTAGTTTAAATAATAATCATATTTTATACAACGGGTTTAAAATTGATAGCACAACAACATTAAAAACGATTACACAATTATTTCCTATCCAATCTATTCAAAAATTTTGGCGATATAATGATTACCCTTCTAAACTTTATGAGTTTGGAGTGGTAAGAAATAAAAACAGTGGCTCGGAAATAAATTGGCAATTATTTTGTGACGAAAAAGCTCGTAGTTTTAACGTATATTGGTACGATTAAATAACATCTAACAAAAAATCAACAGTTAACTAAATAAAAACAAAAAATAAGTTAATATGGGTTGGGATATTAGCTATCATCCTATTTCTGAAGAACAAATTATTGAACGTTATTTTAATGTACTTGATGATAAAACTCTAATTACCGAGTTATCTATCAAATACAATATTAAAGAGTTTTACACTAATAAATATGAAGAACTCATAGATATTGCTTTAGTTACAACCCCTGAAGATGTTTTTGATAAAACTCACGGATATTACATAGCTGCTGTTCAAGGTTTTTTTGAAAAATATTTTTATGTTAGAGGAAGCGCTATTTCTTTTCTAGAAGATAAACACTTGTCTAAATACACTAAAAATTGGCAAGACATACTTCCAAAAGAAAAACTTACTAACGAAGTTCATAATCAGATTTTAGAAAATTATAGTTCTGGAAAGTTTATTCCGCCAGAAAAAGTTATGCAATTGATAGATGATTATGACACTAATGAAGTGTTGCAAAAAGAAATTAATGCACTATTCTCGCATGATCGAATTGCTATCTTTTTTAAAGCTTTGTTTTATGCACACGAAAAAGGGCTTGGGCTTTTAGAAGCTACTGAAATTGTAGAACCTAATCCTATGAATTTAAACAGTTCTGTTTGTTATTCTAACTTGTTCAACTGTGATCCAGAAGGCGCTTTATTATATAGAGATGCTGCTAGGAAACAATTTGCTGAAATAGAAAAAAAAGAAAATTTAGATTCAGGAACCATTGCTTCCTCTGCAAAATATGAAGTTATTAACTCTGAAGTTTCTAAACAGAAAAAAAAGAAAAGTATTTGGAAACGGCTATTTAACAAATAGGCTGTTCTAAAAATTAATCTTAATAATACATTTCAGACGAACTAAATTTCTCTTTCATAGAATTTAATTATTTCAAAAAAAACTTAAGTCTTTATGATAATTTAAAAAGAGGCTGGATTACTTTTTAATAATCTCAACCTCTTTAATTCATCAAAATGAATAACTAAACAATTAATTTAATCTGAAACCAATTTTGAATACATAGTTACTAAAGAAAGAAAAAGTATAGTTTTCTGCTTTCCTCCCTAAAGTTCCTGGTCTTGGTTTTTTACTATTCACCAAATAATTGAATGTTAAAGGTTTTGCATCAAAACCTATAAACAAATCATCTGTTAAATAATAATCTATTCCTGCTATTCCTTGCAATCCTACACCAAATAGCTCTACATGTCTTATTCCATAATTAATTTGATCTTGACTAATAGTTGGATCAAAAACTGAGCTTCTTGAATAATCAAATGGAACAGAAACCCCTACATAAGGTAATAATTTAGGCCTCTTTAAGTCAAAATACCATTGAATACCTGGAGCGACATGAATATCAATATCATCTTCTCCAACAACTGCACTATATGCAGGAACTAAAACATCTCCATCTGTATTTACTACGCCAGGAATATTTATTTGTTCAGGAGTATTTCTATACGTAACACCACCTGTTAGTGTTAATGCCATTTTATCTTTTATAAAATACTTCCCTTCTAGCCCGACCATATTTACCAGACTATTGTTATTATTATCTAAAGTTCTATAATAAGGAGCTAATCCGTCTACTTCGTTTACTCCTAAATTCTGTGCTGAACCAGATTCTAAATACGTTCCTCTACCTAACAATAAAGAAACAGTAAGGCTTCCTTTAACTGGCTTATAATTATTAGTGTCTTTTTTACTTTGAGCTATAACTGATTGTAAGCATAGCAGCGATACAACTAGTATTAAAACTACTTTTTTCATAATACAATTCTTTAAGAAATTAATGTTTTTTAGAGTACCCAAGAAATACTCTTGGGTACTTTTAATTAAGTCTTAAAGACATCTTAAGACGCTAATGCTTCTTCCATTAACTTTTTGAAACTTTCTGCTAATTCTTTACGTTGCTCAATTTCAGCTTCTGTTTTTTCGATTAAAGCTTCTAACTCAGCAATATCAGCTACTCTCTTTTCTTCTAAGTTTACTTTATCTTGCTTAATATCTTCTAAATCGTTTTTAGCTTTAGCAATATCTTTTTGAAGTTCTAAAACTGCAGTCTCCTGTGCTTTAATTTCATCTTCTATCTTTTCCATTCTTTCTTCATAATCTGAACCACTATAAGCACTTGCTTCTAACTCTAATTCTAAACCTTCAAAATAAGCGATATCACCCTGTAAGTCAGCTATAACTTTTTGGTTTAAATTTACTTCTAAACCTAAAGCATCAATCGTATCTAATAAAGCGGTATACTCATTCAGTTTAGTATCATCTACTAATGCAGCTAAACGAGTTAATTCATTTTCTGCTGTTTTTAAGTTTTGTTTAGCTTCTTCTAAATTCTTTCTAAGGTCTAGAATACTGTTTTCAATAGTTGTAATTAACTCTAATTGCATAACAACATCATTCGCTAAATCAAAAGCTTTAACTGCTGCATCTCTTTCAGATTTTGCATTCTCTACTTGAGTTGTAATTGTCGTATCAAAAGTATCTTGCTTCTCTTTTAACTCAACTAACTCAGCTTCTTTTTCAGATAATTCTGATTTTGCATTACTTAATGCAACTTGTGCATTAACAAATGCTGATTGTGCTCTGTTAAAAGCTACTTCATTACTTTCAACAGTATCATCTGCTTCGATATTAAAATATCTTCCACTAGTTGGTGTTGGAGTTATAATTGCACCTGGAGGAAGATCTGCAGCGCTAAAATAAGCTGGATTTCCGTAAGAAATTGGATTTGAATTAGCATTTAATACTAATCTGTAAGTAACTGCAGAATTATCATTATGATTTCCTGCTTTATCATCTGGACCTACATCAGACACTGTTTTTCCAGAAGGATTCGCATCAAAAATTGCTTTCTTAGCATTATAGTCAGCCTCTAATACAGCTAAATCATTTTCTATAGTTTCAATCGTTTCTTTATTCTGAGTAATTGAAGCTGAAACTGTAGCTATTTCGTTTATTAAAGCACTATAATCTGCTGCTAAAGTAGCTATTTCATTGTAAGCTTCTTCTTTTTCATCTTTTAACTTCTCTGCATTAGCTCTATTGATTACTGCTTGATTGAATGTGATTGTAACTCCACCCGTTAAATCATTTAACTCGTCTTGAGCATCACTTAAATCTGTATTTGCATTCTCTAAAGCAGTTTCATTTGTTTGAATTGTTTTCTTTTCTGCTTCTACATCTAATTTTGCTTGTTGATAATCTGCAACATTATCTCCAAATTCAGCTAATTCTGTAGTTCTAATTTCAGTGATTCTCGCGTTTCTTTCCTTATTCTCAGCCTTTAAGTCATCGATTTGTTTTTGTATAGCAATCACTTGAGCTCCAATAGAAGTTGGCTCTGATAATACTGCTTTTAACTGAGCTAATTTCTCTTGATCTTTTGTTAATTGATTCTCTAAAGCAGCTATATCAATATTTTTTAATTCGATTGCTTCGTCTTTATCAAAAACACCGTCAATAACAGTAGCTTTTAACGCAGCTAAATCACGTTTTTGTCCTTCTAAATCTGACTCTAATGAAATTACAGTACCCATTTCAACTAAATACTTTCCTAAGTATTTTTCAGCTTCTTGAGATTTTGTAGCTTGAACTTCTAGTTTTAATTGTAATAATGCTTTTAAATGTTCTTCTTTAGCCAATTCTAATGCATTTTCTGCATTCAAAATAGCTAAAGCATTTTGTGCTTCTTGTGCTTCATTTAACAATAATTGGTGAGCTACTTTTGCAGCTTCTAAATCTGCTTCTGCTTGAATTAAGCTCGTTTGCGCCGCTAAAAATGCAGCTTGATTTTGGTAAATTACTTTTACTTCTTCTGAGATTTCATCATCTACACACGATGTAAAACCAATGGAAGCTAATACTAGCCCTCCTAAAGCTAATTTTCTAAAATTTTTCATTTCTAGTTATTTAAGTTTTTAGATTTATTGTAAATGAAGAATCATATCTTTTCTTAAACAATTTTTCATTTACTTTTCATTTTCGAGTGCAAACCTAAGATGAGAACAGACTGTAGACTATCGTTAATCTATAACCGCTCTAAAAAAAATACTATTCGTAGTAGTCTGAATCTATATTTGTTTTTTTATTTTTATTTATTATGCCTTAAATCGTACTAAGAAGATTCAAATTTTAACTCTTAAAAGGTGATTTTTTTCATCTACAATAAAACAACAGACCTTGATACTTGAAGAATATTTGAAAAAATTAACTCCGATGCAAGACGAAAAAGCAGCAAAAATTGCTAGTTTTTTTGAAATGGAAACTTTGAATAAAGGAGATTTAATTATAAGAGAAGGTAAAACAAGTAAGAAATCTTACTTTTTAGAATCTGGAATAATTAGATGTTATATTATAGATTTAAATGGAGAAGAAGTTACAACACGCTTTTACAGTGCACCTGATTTTTTAAATGATTATTTGTCTTTTTTTAAACAAAAACCAAGTGAAGAAAACTATGAAGTTTTACTAGATTGCAAAGCATGGAGTATTAATTTAGAAAACGTTCAATACTGTTTTCATAATATTCCGGAATTTAGAGAGTGGGGAAGAATGTTATTAACTTTGAATTATGTGAAAATGCATAAACATATGATCTCATTTCACAAACATACAGCACAAGAACGTTATGAGAACTTACTAAAAAACCATCCCGAAATAATTCAAAACATCCCTTTAAAAATAATAGCTTCTTATTTGGGTATCACTAAATATTCACTGAGTAGAATTCGAAAAAACATCTCCTAAATATTATATTTAAGATCATTAAAACTTGTAATTACTTACAGAAGTAACTCCATTTAGTTCTTAAAATATTTTTCTTTTAAATCTTCTAGCATTTCTTTTGTCAGTGGTTTGTTTCTAAATTCAGAAATAAAATCGTTAGAAATTGCTCTTTCTTTATCAATAATATTCAAAGAAGTGGTTAGCATCACCACTACAATTTGTGCTCTTTTATGTTCTGGTAAATCTTCATATTTCTTTAAAAACTCCCAACCATCAACCTTAGGCATATTGATATCTAAGAAAACAATATCTGGAATATCGCTTGCGTCTGCAGTTTCTAAAAATTCAATTGCTTCCTCTCCATCATATTTAGTGACGATTTTATCACAATAATTATTATCCTTTATAATTAGTTCATGTATAAAATTCGTAGCCTTATCATCATCAACAAGTAGAACAGTATTGATTTTGGTGCCCATTATATGTTGTTTATTATACGTTGAATTTAACTATTTCTTTTTTAATAGTAAAATAAAAGTCACTTCCTTCTCCCTCTTTTGAGTCTACCCATAGTTTTCCGTCATGCATTTCTACTATTTTTTTGCAATGAGATAATCCTATTCCTGTTCCTTCGTAAGCCTCTTTACTGTGTATTCTTTTGAATATTGAAAAAATTTTTTCTTTATATTCTTCTTTTATCCCAATTCCATTATCACTTACCTTAAATTTCCAATACTGTTGTATATCTTCTGAAGATATTTTTATTTTGGGTTGATTTTCTGGATCTTGAAACTTTATTGCATTTGAAATCAAATTTTGAAACAATAATCTTAATTCAGATTTATATGCAGTTATAATGGGTAAAGTATTCCATTCTATAATCGCATTGTTTTTGGAAATCATCGTACTTAAATCTTGTTTTACATTCATTAAAACCTCATTACAATCTACTTTAGTTATTTTTTTATTTTGTCCTAATACTGAATATTCTAATAAATCTTTTACTAGGTTTCTCATTCTACTTGTTGCAGCGTTTATAAAACCTAACATGGTTTTTCCTTGTTCATCAAAGCTATCATTATATCTATTATCAAACATATCAACCATTGTTGATACTGTTCTCAAAGGTTCTTGAAGATCGTGGGAAGCTATATATGTAATTTCATTTAACTCTTTATTTTTTTCTTGTATCTTTTCTAATGCATGATTCAATTTCTCATTTTTATCTTTCAAAATTAGACCTGATTTTTTCAATTCTTTCTCTATTGGCCTATAAATAAAAAATACTTCTAGAATAAGAACTAATAATGCCAATAAGAAAAGTAAGTACTCTATTCTTACTATAAAACTTAATTTTGAATCAGAATTCTTTTCAAGAATCTCTACAATTGCATCCATTTCCAAAAGGAATTTATTCTGATTTTGTATAATTGCTTTAAGAGGTATTTCTGAGTTTCCTGTATGTTTTACCTGTTCTTTAATGAAGTTTATATATAGTTCTACTGCTTTGAGTTTATCACTTAGACTTGCTTCTTCTTTTGATGTTTTATCAATATTATCAACTCGAGATTTTAATAGTTCATGAGCACTTTCCCATTGGGTAAGCAGACTTTTCAAATCTTCTTTGGACTTAGCTTCAGAACCAATCCTATGAAATTCAACAGCAATTCTTTGACTTAACATACGTTGTTTACCAGCTACATTAATGGTGTTTGCATCTGTCTTTTTTTGTTTTAACCAGTATTGTATAAAATATTGATTAATTCCTAAGACCAATACTGTAATACATATACCAAGTATATACCTTTTATTCATAGCGCATTAAGTTACAAAAATCACTTTACAAAAACAGGTTCTATAAATTAATTAATGCTCTTCTTTAATTTAGATATGCTTGTAATTCTTTAAGGAAAAGTTATTAATGTACTGGAGTATTCTAATTTATTTCAGAAGTTGTCATAAGGCAATTCTTCTTTGAATTAACACAACTTACTTTGTGAAAAAATAAGTTATTATGGATTTATCTATCACTTCAGTTCCCAATTGGTTATCTATTTTATTCGCAGTTACCTTTTTCTTTATTCCTCCTTTTTTAATAGCTAAAGCGGCTCAATATGCATACAATACATCAGGAGTTTCTAATGGTCAAAATATTAAAAAAAATATTCTCTATTTCTATTGGTTATATTTCACTGCTGTGGGTATTATTTCTCTGTTGGGTGTTTTTTCTGTGAATACTTTACCTCCCAGAATAATTATTATAACAGTCGTTCCTCTGTTTCTTTTTTACCTTTTATACCTTCCACGAAAAAACTGGTTTAAAACTATTATACAGCATATACAACTTGAACAATTAATTTACATTCATGTATTTAGATTTGTAGGTATTTTCTTTTTCTTGGTGAATTATTATGGAGCTTTACCTGATTTTTTCTCTATTATTGGTGGAACTGGTGATATGCTTACTGCTATTTTAGTTTTTCCTGTAATTTATGCACTTAAACGAAAATATAACTTTTCCAAAATACTAGTTTGGATCTGGAATATTATTGGTCTTCTAGATATAATTTCTGTTTTAATTACAGCGATATCTGTAACTAAATATGCAATAGTAAATGATAAAGCTGGTGTAATAGAATTTGGTACATTTCCGTTTAGTTGGATTCCTGCTTTTGCTCCAGCTACTATTATTTTCTTACATGTTTTAATTTTCAAGAAGCTCATTGAAAAACAAAAAACTCAGGAGTAATTCCTGAGTTTTTATTCTAATTTTTCTTATGATTCTTTACAACTTCTTCGTCTCGATATCGACAACAAGCATCTAATTTTTCATAATCTTCTTGAGTTGCTTTAATCTCTTTAGTATCATGACCTACTTTAGCTACATTTTGACAAACTATTTTTTTATCTGTTTTTCGTTCATCTATAATAACCATTAGTTGATGTGTTTCTAAATTCCAATTTGCATACTTTACTCCTTTGGTATTTAGTGCTGCTTTCTCAATACGAACTTTACATTCCATACATACACCATCTACTTTAAAAGCTAACTTTGCGTTTCTTTTCTTTTTTTGTTGCCCAAAACTACTTACTGTAATGAATATTAGACATAATAATGTGATAATTTTCTTCATGATATTTTAATTTTTAATCGATTTTAAATCTGAATCCTGCATAAAAAGCGCTTCCAAATATTGGAGCATATACTATAGTACTATCAAAACTTGCTCCAAACGGACTCTCACTTCCCAAAATTGGATTTTCTTGTTGAACATTAGTTAAATTTTCTCCTCCTATATACACTTCAAATTTCTTAGAAAACACCTTAGTAATTTGTGTATTTAATAAGTTAAAACCGTCGGCGTAATTAGGTAACTGATCTTGAATTGGATTGGAAGTTGTGTTTGGTAATCTTTGTTTGCCAATAAAATTATAGGTTACATCAAACTTCCATTGTGATTCATTAATTTTCTTATTTGTATTGTATGAAACATTGGTGAAAAATCTATTTCTAGGCTGTAAAGGCTTTGCTAAATTTCCAGAAACATAATCTGTAGAAACATCAAAAAACTTATATGCTGTTCTAATATTGAATCTAGAAAACGGCTCGTAGTTTACTTCTACTTGAAAACTATTAGCAATACTTTTTCCATCTAAATTATAGAACGAAATAGCTCTTGGATTTTCCCAATCTACTACTGCTTGATTTTCAAAATCTGTCATATAGTAATCGAATGTGATATCTCCTTTTTTTCCAAACAACTTGAAACCTTGTAAAAAAGAAACTCCGTAATTCCATGCAACTTCTGGATTCAATCCATAAATATTTCCTCCTGTACTATTGATATTAATTTGACGTGAGGAAGCAAATAACTGTTGATTTTCAGCGAAAATATTTGGACTTCTTTTTCCTCTACCCACAGAAGCTCTTAAAACTCCTTTCCTCCAAGGAACATAACGTAAATGCAAACGAGGCGTTAAAAATGTTCCTAATAAATTATGAAAATCTATTCTTAAACCAGCTGTTAAACTAAAATTCTCACTATTATCGTAAGCATATTCGAAAAAAGCACCTACAGAATTTTCATCTCTATTAAAGTTTGTTGTCTCTACTAATTCTTCATAATCATCGTAAGTAAAGCTTAAACCTGTTTTAAACTTATTTCTTGTGTCTCCGATTATAGAATTAAATATAAAATTTGAGTACACGCTTTGGTGCTGAATATTATAATCTCTTAAACCGAAATACGATTCTTGATCGTGATTACTATAGGCTAATTGTAGTCCCATACTTTGAAATGGAAGTTCAGGGAAAACATAACCTAATTTTCCTGAAAAATCGAAACGTGATGTTTTAATCTCACTTCCCCAAGCATTTGTAGTTTTCTTATCAACATCAGAATCAAAATTTAATTCCCCTGTTTGTTTTCTATCATTTAAATATCTAAAATTTAAAAAACTCACCCAACCTGTTTCGTTATCAACAAACTGCCAACGATTCATAACATTGATCTGTTCTGCTAATGGTGCATCTAAAAAGTTATCATTATTATTATCAAACTTTTCAGTTCTTAAATTCCCATGTACATACAAACCCGTACTCCACTTCTTACTAATTTCTGTATTGAAATGCGTATTTAATTCTAATCGTCCGTTTCTATTTCCATAAGCATTTACAAATATTTTCTTATCTGTTAACGGCTTCACTAATTCGGCATTAATTTGACCAGAAATACTTTCAAAACCATTAACTACACTTCCTGCTCCTTTGGTTATTTGAATGCTTTCTACCCAAGTTCCTGGAGTAAACGTTAATCCGTACACTTGAGAAGCACCTCTTACCATAGGAATATTTTCTTGAGCAATTAATAAGTAAGGACTGTTTAATCCTAACATTCTAATTTGTCGAGTTCCTGTTAATGCATCTGAAAAATTAACATCAATAGAAGGATTTGTTTCAAAACTCTCCGCCAAATTACAACAAGCAGCTTTTAGTAACTCTTCGCTATTTACAGTAAAAACATTTTCTGTTTGTAAAAACGATTTTGAAGTTGCCTGCTTTTTTACAGAAACAGACACTTCATCTAATATTGCTTGTTCTGTTAAAAAATGATGAATCGGTTTTAAACTATTAACTTCTATCGTATCTGTTTTGTATCCTACAAAACTTACAACTAACTTTTTATATTCTTTTTTATAAGGTATTTCGAACCAACCTTTTTCGTTTGTGGTTGTTCCTATTTTTGTATTTAACCAATGTACATTGGCTCCAAACACTCCAAGGTTATCTTTTGGATTATTTTTATCCATAATCATACCTTTAAATGTTTGTTGTGCATACGTTTGCGAGCTTATTAAAATAAGCACACAAACCAACATCTTAAAATTCATGGTTTATATATGATTTATGTGTACAACTTCTTTTTAATCATCGACATTAAGTCACTAAAAAAGATGTGTAAATCATATGATGTATACTTCGTGTAAAACCTGCAAATCTAGATCTAGATTTGGTGGTGAGTAAAACTCATTAGTGTTTGTTTGTTTGCAACTCTCTACAAACAAATTATAATAAGAAGAAAGAAATGCAACTACAAATTGTTGCTTTTGAATATCAAACTTCTCTGCAGTATTTTTAAGATCATCTTGACCTTGAACTTGTTCTATTTCGTCTTTACAACAATTCTTTTTCTTGATTACTTCAGGATCATCACAATCTTCTTCTCCTACTTCACCTGAACAATCTTCTCCATTTCCAAAATAAGATACACTTACCAAATAATCGCCACAATAATGCTTTTCTACAGTAAAAGACAATGTAGAAAATAACACTAATAGTGCTAATAAAATTGACGATATTTTAGTAAACCATATTTTCACCTTGTTTTACAAAAATAAAAAACTTCTGGCAAAAATGTTATAACATTAACATTTCAGTAACTAAATTAAGATGAATGGTTTAGTTTTATCGACTAACTGTTATACTGATCTGTTAAATCTTTCTCTCAACCACATAGTCGATCATCATTAATAGTGATTGTTTGTACTCAGAATCAGGATAATTTTCAAGAATTTTTAATGCTCTATTTTTATAATTATGCATTTTTTTTACGGTGTATTCGATTCCACCATTTTCTTTCACAAAAGAAATAACTTCTTTAACCCTTTTTTTATTTGTATTGTGATTTTTTACTGAGTTAATTAACCATTTTCTATCCTTATCGCTACAGTTGTTCAAAGTATAGATTAAAGGTAATGTCATTTTTTGCTCTTTGATGTCAATACCTGTTGGTTTCCCTATCTTCTCATCTGTATAATCAAACAAATCGTCTTTTATTTGAAAAGCTATTCCAATATATTCTCCAAATTTTCGCATTTGTTGAACAACTTCATTACTACACCCTACAGATGCTGCTCCAATACCGCAACACGCAGCAATAAGAGTTGCTGTTTTTTGGCGAATAATTTCAAAATAAATATCTTCAGTAATATCTAACTTTCTAGCTTTTTCTATTTGTAATAACTCTCCTTCACTCATTTCTCTTACAGCAATAGAAATCAGTTTTAAAAGGTCAAAATCTTCATTATCTATTGACAATAATAATCCTTTAGAGAGTAAGAAATCACCTACAAGTACTGCTATTTTATTCTTCCAAAGTGCATTAATTGAAAAAAAACCTCTTCTTATGTTACTATCATCTACAACATCATCGTGAACTAGTGTGGCTGTATGAATAAGTTCGACTATAGATGCTCCTCGGTAAGTTCTTTCATCAAATCCTCCATTGGAAGTCATTTTAGCGACTAAAAAAACAAACATTGGTCGCATTTGCTTTCCTTTTCGTCTTACGATATAGTATGTAATTCTGTTTAACAACGGAACTTTAGACAACATTGAATCTTTGAATTTAGATTCAAATAGTTCCATCTCTTTTGCAATCGGAATTTTTATTTGCTCTACAGGTTTCATTAAGGCTCCCTTATACATGTCAAAAATAAAGAAATAAATTAAGATGCTTATATTTGATTGTAAAGTTTAACTGATGAAAAAAATTACTTGCTTTTTAATATTCTTATCTTCTCTGATTGTATTTGCTCAAGAAAAAGTTGAAAACTTTCCTCATTCTTTTTTAGGGAAATACAAAGGAACTCTTGAAATTACTTCTAAAAGAGGAACCCAGAAGATACCAATGGAATTTCATCTTACTAAAACTGAAAAGGATTCTGTTTTTAATTACGTTATTGTTTATGATAAATCTCCAAGAAACTATTTTTTAAAAATAGTAGATCAAGAAAAAGGAATTTATGATATCGATGAAAATAATGGAATTATTCTTCCTGCTTCATTCCATAAAAATGTTTTGCACAGTTTTTTTGAAGTTCAAGGAAATTTTTTAAGTACACGATTAGCTTTTGACACCAAACAACTTGAATTTGAAATTTTATTTACTCGCCTTGAGAATAAAACAACTACAGGCGGAATATCTAAAGAAATACCTGAAGTCTTTGGATATCCAATTGGTGTGTTTCAAAAAGCTATTTTAGTAAAAGACTAATTATTCTTTTGATTAATATTAATTACTTTTTCTAACGAAATTAATTTACCCTCTTTAGATATTCCTTCTATATAAACACGAATATCTTTTTGATTTAAATGAGGAAAAGCAAAAGTATATTCTTTTTTAATTGTATCTAAGGCGATATTAGGTTCCCAATGAATTGCTCCATATTTTTTAAATGTATCGCTGTTTGTAGCTGTATATTTTGGTTTGTAATATTCTTTTTGAACGTGAAAACCTAGAGGAATTTTATACTTGTAAAAAGTATTTGAATTATCTATGAATTCAGCCTGATCTTTTGTGTACAAGAAAATCTGCAAATCAAAAATATCTGTAATGTATATTTCTTCATACTCTCCCAATCTAGAAAATCTTAAATTTAATAATCGAGGAGTATCTCTAGTAATTTCCTGATTGTCTAGGAAGATTCTGGTTTTTGAAAAAAGTATCTCGGTTTGTACTGGACTAAAATTAAATGCTCTTTCTCTGTTTCTTCTAATTTGTAGACTATTGATGTTAGAACGTACTTCTAAACCTGCATATCTAAGAAAACTTAATAAATCGTAATGTTCAGAATAATCTTCGCTTACTTTATACCCTTTTAATTTACCTCCTATTAATGGTTTATGATCGAATTTTATTTTCCCTCTTACTTCTACTTCCTTTAGTACTTCTTCAGTTTCTGTTAAAAATACTTTGACTTCTTTTTCCTCAGTATTATTAAATTTTAAACTACTTTTTACTGGTATTTTAATATCCTCTTTATTGATATTAGGATACGACTTCACATACAAATTTGGTGATGTTAACTCTCCTTTTTCGTTTGCATATGAGATAAAAATTGGAGATCCGTTTCTTAATTTCAGATTTTTAAACTCAAATTTATTATCCTTTGCCTTTACATTGACAAATAATTTATTGACATCACTTCGGATAAATACATCTGTAGAATCTTGAGCTTTGGCAATATTCAAACTTCCTTTAACTTTTATTCCTGCTTCAAAAGGAAAACGTTCAATTGGAGGATTTTTAAATATATTATACCAATTGTATTTAGACCATCCTTGTGTTAAGAACAACAAATCTAATTCCCATAATTTTTTTCTATTTATACCTTGAAAAAAATAACTCGCACCACTAAAATCTCCCTTAATAAATGGAGCTATTAAAAATTTAGAATAAATCGAATGAGATGGATTGTATGATTTCGTTTTTTCAGGTAAAATAGAAGCACTTAACCTATATTCTGCCTTATTATTTTGTTTGCCCACAGAAAAAAATAGACTATCATTTTTCTCTTCAAGGTTAATATCTACTGTATCAAACAACGATTTTTGATAATTAAAGAAAACTCGTTCTGCTATGGGTTTATCTTCATCTGAAAATAGAGTTAAAATATTCGTTCCTGGTTTAAATAACTTTTTATTTAAAAATAATGTGTAGGTTAGTAAATCTTTTTTAAACTCAATTTCTCTTTTCAAAAATGAGTTAGTATTGTGTATTAGCACATAATATTTTTTTCCTAAAAGTGATGTTATGGTTTCTTTATTCGTTTTAACAGTGATTTTTGTCATATTACTGCTAATATTTTCAAAAGTTAGTGCTACGCCTTCCAACTCTTTTTCAGGAAAAAAAGTTTCTATTTTTTCATTTGAATTTGGCAATATTTGAATAGCATACTTTTTGCTAGGTTCAACAAAGACTTGAACTTTACTCATTCCAAATTTATTTAACTCAAATTCTTTTATGACTTTTCCATTACCTTCTACTACTTGACCTTTTTGAAATCCAACAGCTATTCCTTTCTTATCTTTTAGAATTACTCCAATTGTATTTAAGGTATTAGCTAACAGATGTCCGCCTTCTGGTAGAACTTGTAAGTCAAAATTATCTTTTTTGGTTTCTGTTATTTTTTTATTAGAAACTTGATCTATTATTTTTATTTTTTGAATAAAAGATTGGTCTTCTTCAAAATTCTTCATGTAGTTAGTAGAAGCCTTGATGTAGTAATTTTTAGTAGTAAAAGTTGAGTCTACTTTAAAACTACCATTTCCAACACCTTCTCTTATGTAAACTAATGCTGTTTTTTTAAACACTCCTTTTTCATCGTAAATTGAGCAATGCAGATTAGTTGTACGTGAATGTAATTTTTGCGTGTTGGTATTTAAAATATAGGCTTTAAACCAAATTTCTTCTCCTTTAGCAAAACTGGTTTTATTTAAATGTAAATAGGGAATTTCTCTTTCGTATTGAAAGTACTTCACATAAGAACTATCAATAATTTTAGTTTGTGCACTTAGGGTTATCACGCTGAATAACAGCAGAAAAAATACGCTTTTACTTTTCATAATAGATTTTTAAAATCTATTAAAAGTACAAATATTTATTTAGTTAAACTTCGAATAGCTTTGAATCTACTCCAAACTCCTTTATTTTTTCTCTTATATATTGAAAGTGTGCCACGATCTAATCCATAGTAGAAAAAGCAAATTCCTGAAGGAGGATTTGCACTTGGTAAAAATTCAAACTTACCGTATGCTATACTTGGCCAAACCCAGCAATCTAAAGATGTTCCTACAATTTCAACTACTGCTACGATGAAGTACATACTCAAATAAAACAAACGCTCTTTTGGATATTTACGTAAAGAATAAAAAACTAAAATTGTAAGTATAAAACCAAAAATATCTTTTCTAAAAATTAGAAATAACACAGCATAAATCACGATACAAATTGATATAAATATCTCTATTTGTTTTCTGTATGATTTTACTTTCGGTTTTCTTGAGAAGAAATAAATTCCTAAAAAGATTACAGCATGACCAAAAGGTACATAATGAGGAATATTGTGTAATCTATAAGCATACATTCCTAAAACTAAAGAAAAAAGATATTCCCCAATTATTCCTATAATTAAAGCGTAAATTAATTGTTCTCTAACTCTAGATGTTCCTTTAACAAAAAAATAAATATAGACGAAAATGACTAATATATTATTCAACCATTGTCCGTGTTCAAAATAGTTTTCAGCAAAAAACTTACTATCTAAAAATAATCCTAGAAAAATAATGAAAATTAGCCAACCAATAGATTTAACAGTTTGCCCGAATAAGGTTTTAGAAAGATTCATTAAGATTTATTAGCTAATTGTCCGCACGCAGCATCAATGTCTTTACCTCTAGATCTTCGAACATTTACTACAATATCGTGCATTTCTAAGTTAGAAATATAATTGTTTAATGCATTTTGAGAAGCTTGCTGAAATTCACCATCGTCAATTGGGTTGTATTCAATCAGATTTACTTTTGCCGGCACATATTTACAGAATTTCACTAAGGCATCAATATCTTCTTTTCTATCATTAATTCCTTGCCAAACTACATACTCATATGTTATTTTTCTATTCGTTTTTTCGTACCAATATTCTAATGCTTCTCTTAAATCTTCTAATGGAAATGTAGAGTTGAATGGCATTATTGACGTACGAACTTCATCAATAGCTGAATGTAACGATACTGCTAGATTAAATTTCACTTCATCATCAGCCATTTTCTTAATCATTTTTGGCACACCAGAAGTAGATAGAGTAATACGTTTTGCAGACATTCCTAAACCTTCAGGAGATGTAATTTTATCTATTGCTTTAATTACGTTATTGTAATTCATCAGCGGTTCTCCCATTCCCATAAAAACAATATTTGTTAATTTATGATTATGGTACAATCTACTTTGCTGATCGATTGCTACTACCTGATCGTAAATTTCATCTGCATTTAAATTACGCATACGTTTTAAACGAGCTGTTGCACAGAATTTACAATCTAAACTACAACCAACCTGACTAGAAACACAAGCTGTGGTTCTTTTTTCTGTTGGAATTAAAACCGATTCTACAATTAAACCATCGTGAAGTTTAATAGCGTTTTTAATGGTACCATCGTTACTACGCTGCATAGTATCGACTTCGATATGATTAATCACGAAATTTGTATCTAACATTTCTCGTGTAGCTTTAGAAAGGTTGGTCATATCATCGAAAGTATGTGCAGCTTTATTCCACAACCATTCGTATACTTGATTTCCTCTAAAAGCTTTATCTCCATTTGCAACAAAGAAATCTCTAAGTTGTTCTTTCGTAAGCGCCCTAATGTCTTTTTTCTGTGATTTCATCACTGCAAAAATACAGTATTGATTCTAAAGCCAAAATCTTTAGAATAGTAATACTTAGAATATTTCAAAATAATTAGAATTCCTTTTGGAAATATATTTATGACCTGTAAAATGATTAAATTTATATATCTAAAAACATTAATTCTAACTTTAATCTTTGAATATGAAAATCTTGAATAAAGCAAAATTATTTTCATCTGCTTCCGAAGTAGAAAAACAATCTATTTATGATATTCAAATTAATGACATTAAAAATGAACCTATTTCACTTTCAGATTTTAAAGGAAAGAAAATATTATTTGTAAATGTTGCTTCTAAATGTGGATTTACAAAACAGTATAAAGAATTACAAGAATTAAGTGAAACCTATAAAGATCAACTTACTGTAATTGGTTTGCCTTGCAATCAATTTGGAAGTCAGGAACCAGGAAATGAAACTCAAATTCAAGAATTTTGTGATATCAATTTTGGCGTTACTTTTCCTTTAACAGAGAAAATAAAAGTGAAAGGAAGCAAACAACATCCTTTGTACAAATGGCTTACATCAAAAAGTTTAAACGGAGAAAAAAGCTCAAAAGTTCGATGGAACTTTCAAAAGTATTTAGTTGATGAGCAAGGAAATCTAATTGATTATTTTTATTCGACAACTAAACCTACTAGTACTAAAATAACATCAAAATTATAATCTTTTTACTTTAGGTTTTTACCAAGATTAAACACTTTATTTAACCATTCTTTTCGAAAATCTTGAGTTGAATTTTTAATTGGAGCAATGTATGTGAGTTTTGTTGGTTTCACCCCACAAAAAGCTAGAATTCCTTTTTTAAGTTGATTAATTACTGGGCTTTTTAAATAGAGATAGTAATACCATCTTGGAGAATCTGATGTTATAATTAAGCGAGCTGTTTTTCCTTTTAATAACTTTTTAGGTAAAAACTTTTCTTCTTCTATGTCGAACATTATTCCTGGTAAAAAAGTTCTGTCTATAAAACCTTTTAACATCGCTGGCATTCCTCCCCACCACACTGGCAAAACCCAAACTAAATGATCTGCTGCTTTTATTTTTTCAATTGCTAATTGTAAACCTGGTTCAAGTTCAGTTCGTTTTCGATATCCAAACTGTAAATTAGGATTAAAATCGAGCTCTCTTACATTTATAATTTCTACTGAATTCTGTGTAGATTTTACTCCTTGATAATACGTATTAGCCAAAGCGTTATTGAAACTTTCTTTATTTGGATGCCCATTTATGATTACAACATTCATTGTTAAATTTTTCAGCTAAATAACAATGAACCTAAACTTTAACAAAGGACAAATGTCTAATAAATCGTTTTTCGAATTCTACTTAAATGTCGTTGTGTAATTCCTAAATATGAAGCTAGATAATTTAATGGAATTTCTTTGATTAATTGAGGCTGATTCTGCATTAAATCTAAATATTTGTGTTCTGCTGTTTCTTTCTGAAGTATAAATATTCTTCGTTCCAACTCTATGTATTCGTATTCGGTTAAAATTTTAAGTAACATAGTCCAATTCGTACTTTCTTTTTCTAATTCGATTAATTGACTTTTATTCCAAACCATAATTTCTACATCAGTAATTGCTTGTAGGTTTTCTACTGATGGTTTTCCTGTTAAATAAGAAGAATAAGCAGATGCAAAAGAACCAGCAAATCTGAAACAATACGTAATATCTTCAGCACTTGAAGACGAATAAAACGATCTTAAAATTCCTTCTTTTACAAATCCGATTTTGGTATTTACTTTACCACTTTCCGCTAGAAATTCTCCTTTCTTAATCCTTTTTGTTTCGGCTTGATTCATAAAATTATGAATCTCTTCTTCAGATAAAACTTGAAAACTTCTTAAATACTCTTTTAGCATAATTGACTAATAAACTTTCTTTAAATGAAAAAACCGAATAACGTAAAGTTATCCGGTTTTCTCTATCTTTTTTTGAAAATATTAAATAATTAACATCGCATCTCCGTACGAGTAGAATTTATATTTTTCTTTAATTGCTTCTTGATAAGCTTCCATTACGAAATCGTGACCAGCAAATGCTGAAATCATCATTAATAATGTAGACTTCGGTGTATGGAAATTTGTAACCATACAGTTTGCAATACTAAAATCGTAAGGAGGGAAAATGAATTTATTTGTCCATCCTTCATATGCATTTAACCTTTGGCTTGCAGAAACTGAAGATTCTACAGTTCTCATTACAGTCGTTCCTACTGCACAAACTCTTCTTTTCTTTTCGATAGCGTTGTTAACTACATCACAAGCTTCTTGAGGAATGATGATTTTCTCCGAATCCATTTTATGTTTAGATAAATCTTCAACCTCAACTGGATTAAAAGTACCTAAACCTACGTGTAAAGTCATTTCTGCAAAATCAACTCCTTTAATTTCTAAACGCTTCATTAAATGCTTAGAAAAGTGTAAACCTGCAGTTGGTGCAGCTACTGCTCCTTCGTGCTTAGCAAAGATTGTTTGGTAACGTTCTTCATCTTCTGGCTCAACATCTCTTTTAATATACTTTGGTAATGGTGTTTGTCCTAATTCAATAAGTTTTCTTCTAAACTCATCGTAAGAACCATCAAATAAGAAACGTAAAGTTCTTCCTCTAGATGTAGTGTTATCAATTACCTCAGCTACTAAACTCTCGTCATCTCCAAAGAATAATTTGTTTCCGATACGAATTTTACGTGCTGGATCTACTAAAACATCCCATAACCTGTGCTCTGCGTTTAATTCTCTTAATAAGAAAACTTCAATTCTTGCACCAGTTTTTTCTTTGTTACCAAACATACGAGCAGGAAAAACCTTCGTATTATTCAACATCATTACATCACCTTCATCGAAATAATTGATTAAATCTTTAAACAACTTATGTTCTATAGTTTGTTCTTTACGATTTAATACCATTAAACGAGCTTCATCTCTGTGTTCAGAAGGATATTCAGCTAATAATTCACTAGGTAAATCAAAATTAAATTGAGATAATTTCATTGTAGTTCTATATTATATGGCGGCAAATATACGATTTCAACATAGGGCTTGTCAAGCGTTTCATCTTTTATTTTAAGACTTCTTGTTCTATTCCAATCTTTTCAAAATCAGACCAAAAGTTCTGATACGATTTTGTTACAACTTTAGCATCTGCTATTTTTATTGGAACTTTTAATGCTAAAGGTGCAAAAGCCATAGCCATTCTATGATCGTGATATGTTTCTATAGTTATATTCTGATTTATTTTATCAGATTTTTTTAGAAATAATTCTTCATTAGTTACTTGAATGTCTCCTCCTAACTTTGTTATTTCTTCTTTTAAAGCTTCTAAACGATCTGTCTCTTTAATTTTCAACGTATGTAATCCTTCTAAATCACATGGAACTTCCAAAGCAAAACAAGTCACAGCGATAGTTTGTGCGATATCTGGCGCTTTTACTAAATCTAATATTAATTTATCCTGACTCGCTAATTTTTCTTTCTTTAAAGTAATTGTATGATTATTAAATTCAGTAGTTACTCCAAAATGCTCATAAATAGACGCCAAACAACTATCTCCTTGTAAACTTTCTTTCTTATATGAAGACAATGTAATTTCTGTACCTACTTCACTTAAAGCTACTAAAGAATAATAATATGATGCTGAACTCCAATCTGCCTCAACAATAATATTTTTTGAGGAAACACTTTTTTTATTGAAAACTTCTATTGTATTTCCTTCAAAATCTGTTTCAATTCCAAGCTGATTCAACAAACTTAAAGTCATTTTGATATAAGGAATAGATGTAATTTCACCTGTTAACTCTAATTTTAATCCGTTAGGTAAACTTGGAGCGATTAACAATAAAGCTGATATATATTGACTACTCACATTTCCTGCTATGGAAACATTGTCTTTAGTTAACTTCTTCCCTACTATTTTTAATGGTGGATATCCATCTTTTTCCAAATAGGTGATATCTGCACCAAGATCTCTTAATGCATCTACCAAAATTTTAATTGGCCTGTTATGCATTCTTTCAGATCCTTGTAAAACTCTTGTAGTTCCTTCTTGCGAAGCAAAAAGTGCTGTTAAAAATCGCATTGTAGTACCAGCATGTCCAATATCAGCAACTTCTGAATCTCCTTTTAATGCGTTTTGCATGTGCACAGAATCATCTGAACTAGAAAGGTTTTCTATGACCAATTCTGGGAATAACTGCTGAAGAATTAACAATCTATTCGATTCACTTTTAGAACCTGATATAACTATACTATTTTTAAATAATTGATTTTTAGGAATCTTTAACAATAAGTCCATTAACAAAATTTTATATTTAGCTTCTTAATCAACTAAATCAAATGAAAAAACTACTTTTTGGAGGAGTAATACTGCTCCTTTTCTTGAGTATCAAAGTTAATGCTCAAAATAACAATAGCCAATTTTCTGAAGAATATTTTAACGCAATCGATTGGAGAAACATTGGTCCACATCGTGGAGGGCGAAGTTGTGCTGTAACTGGAGTTCCTAAAAAACCGAATTTATTCTACATGGGAACTACTGGTGGTGGTATCTGGAAGACGATTGATGCTGGAAATACTTGGCAAAACATTTCTGATGGATTTTTTGGTGGTTCTGTAGGTTCAATAGCTGTTAGCGAATGGGACAACAATATCATTTATGTTGGAATGGGAGAAAAAACTGTTCGTGGTAATGTTTCTTCTGGTGACGGTGTTTGGAAATCTGAAGATGCTGGTAAAACATGGAAACATATGGGATTACCAAATTCTAGACATATTCCTAGAATGCGTATTCACCCTAAAAACCCTGATATTGTTTATGCTGCCGTTTTAGGAGATTTATACAAGTCTACCACAGAAAGAGGTGTTTACAAATCTACTGATGGTGGAAAAACTTGGAAAAAAGTTTTATACAGCAATGCAGATGCTGGAGCTGTAGATTTAATTATCGATCCAAATAACCCTAGAACTTTATATGCTTCTACTTGGAATATAAGAAGAACTCCTTATAGTTTATCTAGTGGCGGTGAAGGTTCTGGAATTTGGAAAAGTACTGATGAAGGTGAAACATGGACAAATATTTCTAAAAACTCTGGATTACCAAAAGGTATTTGGGGAATTTCTGGTTTAGCTGTTTCTCCTGTAAACTCTGAAATTGTTTACGCACTTATAGAAAATGAAAAAGGTGGCGTGTACAAATCTTTAAATGGTGGAAAAACTTGGAGATTAATTAATAGCGAACGTAAACTTCGTCAAAGAGCTTGGTATTACACAAGAATTTATGCAGACACTAAAGATGAAAACATTGTATACGTTATGAATGTACGCTATCATAAATCTACTGATGGTGGAAAAACCTACAAAACATACAACGCACCACATGGAGATCATCATGATTTATGGATTGCGCCGGAAGATAATCAGCGTATGATTATTGCTGATGACGGAGGAGGACAAATATCTTTTGACGCTGGTGAAAACTGGTCTACTTATTTAAACCAGCCTACTTCTCAATTTTATCGTGTTACTACAGATAATCATTTTCCATATAGAATTTATGTAGCTCAACAAGATAATTCTACTATTAGAATTGCGCATAGAACAGACGGAAGATATATTACTTCACAAGATTGGGAGTCTACTGCAGGTGGAGAAAGTGCTCACATCGCTGTAGATCCTTTAAATAATGATATCGCTTATGGTGGAAGTTATGGTGGATTACTAACACGTGTTGATCATAAAACTGGTGCATTTAGAGCAATTAATGTTTGGCCAGATGATCCTATGGGACATGGAGCTGAAGATTTCAAATATCGTTTCCAATGGAATTTCCCTGTATTATTTTCTCCTAATAATAAAAAGAAATTATACGCTGCTTCAAATCATTTGCATGCAACTACGAATGAAGGGCAGTCTTGGGATATTATTAGTCCTGATTTAACAAGAAATGATCCTAAAACTTTAGGACCTTCGGGAGGACCAATTACCAAAGACAACACTGGTGTTGAATACTATGGAACTATTTTCGCAGTTGCTGAAGTTCCTGGTGAAGATGGAGTTATTTATACTGGTTCAGATGATGGTTTAGTTCATATTACTAAAGATGGTGGAAAAAATTGGACAAACATTACTCCTAAAAAAATGCCAGAATGGATGATGATTAATTGTATTGAAATTGATCCTTACACAAAAGGTGGTGCTTATGTTGTAGGAACAAAATATAAAACAGGAGATTATCAACCTTATATTTATAAAACGGAAGACTACGGAAAGTCTTGGAAAAAAATAACTTCTGGAATTGGCAATGAGGATTTCACAAGAGCTTTACGTGCTGACCCTAAAAGAAAAGGATTATTATATGCTGGTACAGAAAGAGGAATGTATATTTCTTTTAATGATGGTAAAAACTGGCAAAAATTCCAATTGAATTTACCTTTAGTTCCTATTACAGATTTAGCTATTAAGGAAAATAACTTAATTGCAGCTACTCAAGGACGTTCTTTATGGATTATTGATGATTTAACTCCATTACATCAATTAAACAGCAAACTTACGAACCAAGATTTCTTTGTTTACAAACCAAAAGAAAGTTATAGAATGGGTGGAGGAAACGGAGCTAAATCTAGAAGAAATGGAACAAACTACCATGGAGGTGTTCCAGTGAACTTTTACGTTAAAAATTACACCAAAAAAGATACTGTTTCTCTTAAGTTTTATGATAGTTCCAAAAATTTGATTCGAGTATTTAGTACCCATCCTGACAAAAAACAAAAAGAAGGAAAATTAAAAGTAAAACAAGGTGATAATGTATTTTACTGGGATATGATGTATACTGGAGCAGACCGAGTGAAAGGCATGATTTTATGGTGGGCTTCTTTAAGTGGACCAATGGCTTTACCTGGTGAATATAGAGTTGATTTAACGGTAAATGGAAAAGCTAAATCTGAAAACTTTACGATTAAAAATAAGCCAAACTCTGAATCAACTCCAGCTGACTTAAAAGCTCAATTTGATTTTATTAATAGTATCAATTCTAAAATGACTGAAATTCATAAAGCATTAAAGAATGTAAAGAAAATTAGAGCTCAAGTAAATACTTTAAAGAAATCTATTAAAGATAAAAAGAAACATAAAGACTTATTAGATTTTGCGAATCAATTGGTAAAAGATATGACTGTTGTTGAAAACAATTTATATCAAACAAAGAGCAAGAGTAATCAAGATCCTTTAAACTTTCCAATTAAGTTGAACAACAAATTAGGACATTTAAACTCTTTATCTCGTATTGGTGATTACAAACCTACAGATCAAGCTGTAGCATTTAAAAATGAAATCACTAAGCAAATTGACATTGAATTAAATAAATTATACGATATTTTCAACAACAAAGTGAAAGATCTGAATCAAAAAGTTAAAACTAGTCAAATTGATTTCATTCAATTAGATTAAAAAGAACTTTTAACCTATAAAAAAAGGCTGTTTAAAATATTTAAACAGCCTTTTTTATTTAAGGATTATTTATACAATTACTTAACTATAATTTGTTTTGTAATTTTCGAATAATCGTTACTTAAGTTTAATAAATAAACTCCTGTAGCTAAATTATCCGTAGCTATTTCTGAATTCTCTAATCTTCCAGTTTTTAATGCTTGTCCGAATGTATTAAAGATTGTGTAAGAAGTGTTTGTTAATTCTTTAGAAGAAATTATTCTTAAAACATTTCCTTTCACAACAGGATTTGGTCCTATTTTAACTGAAGCTAATAAATCTTCATCTTCATCTCCTAAAAGATCGTTTCTTACGTCAAAATCTTGAGCTGAAACCACAGCAGCAGCAGATGAACAAGATCCTTCGTAAATTCTTACATTAGTAAACGTAGATGTATTTCCAGAACCTCCATCATTATCGTTAATAAAAACTAATCTATTCATAGTTCCTGTGTAAGAAGCTCCAACAGTAATTGCATACGTACGAGTTCCTCCAGCATAATTATCAAAATTAGTAACTCCGTAATTTTGAGTTCCATGAAGTTTGAAATAATTATTAGCCGATAAATTATTATCAGTTTCAAAACCGATACCGTGAATTTCACCTTCAGAAGTACTACTAAATTCAAACTCAATTACTGTATTAGCAGTTACTGTATAATCTAAAGGAATAGATTTCCATGTATTGTTTGTTAATGTAATAGAAGAGCCATCTGTACTTACTGAGAAGTTACCTGCATTATCTTGGTTTGAGAAACTAGATACTGTAAAGTTGTTAAAGTCTAAAGCCTCACAAGCAGGACTTGTTGGAGTTCCTGAATTTCCTCCAGCAGTTAAAGCAAGATTATCAATTGCAATATCACTAGACCAGCTTGTTCCTGTAACTCCTACAAAACGTAAACTAACCGTTCCTCCTAAGTAAGCAGCTAAATCTACAGATACATCATTCCATTGGTTTCCTTGGTTCCCAGAATCTGTCCATAAATTCACCCAAGAAGTTCCATCTGTAGACGCTTGTAAAGTTAAAGAACCTACACTTGTTCCAAACATATGATTACTGAAAGAAAAACTTGCAGAAGATTCTCCAGAAAGATCAAAACAAGGACTTTGTAAAATTGCTGTTGCATTACTTCCTATTTGTCCAGCACTAGAATTATTTGAAGCCTCTAAAAATAAGTAAAAACTTCCATCTGCTCCATTACTTGGACCTGTTCCATTTGAAGGAGTTCCTCCACTATCTCTTAACCAATTTCCATCATCACCAGTAACTTGTGTCCATCCTACATTAGCTTCAAAACTTTCACTGTATGGGAAAGAAGAAACAGTTGAAGCACATGATGAACTAGCTCCTCCAGGTGTAGTTACATTCACAGCAGTACTTGCATTAGATTGATTATTAGCTGCATCTTTTGCTCTTACTGTAAATGTGTAAGCTGTATTTGCAGTTAAACCTGTAATATTTGTAGAAGTTGATGCTGTAGTTCCTATTAAAGTTGATCCTTGATACACGTCATATCCTGTTACTCCTACATTATCTGTCGAAGCACTCCAACTTAATGTTAATGAAGTAGACGTTACATTAGAAGCTGTAACATTATTTGGCCTACTTGGCGCTTGAGTATCTGCAGCTGTGTTTGCTGTGAACTCTCCCGTAAATACTCCTCTACCGTAAGTAGAAGCTATAATTCTATTTTCTGTATTATTTCCGTTAACATTCCAATAATCGAAAGCAGTTACACTAACATCACTCATTCCGTTGTAAGCTTGTGTCCAATTTGGAGCAGCAGCATTAAAGTTTGAAGTTGACCAAACTCCTAATTGTGTTGCTAAAATTGCTTCGTTTCTATCTAATGGATTTTGTAAGATATCTCTAACAGGAATGTTTGGTAAGTTTCCTTCTCTACTTACCCAATTTGCTCCACCATCTGTAGTTGCCCAAACACTAACAACTCCGTAGTTGTGCATTGTTACAAAGATGTCATTCTCAGTAGCTCCAAATCTTACAGAAGAAATAGAACCAACAAAAGGTGTGTTGATCTGAGTAAACGTTGCATTACTATTATTTACTCCAGAAAGTCTTAGTAATCTACCGTTAGCTAAACCAACAAACCATCTATTATTTGTAAAAGGAGAAGCTCTAAATGCTGTAGGAGATGCATTTAACAAGTCATTTGTTAATGTTCCTCTAGAATTTGCTGCTACATTGATACTTAAAATTGAAAAAGCAGCAGGTGTTGTACTTGTAGCTCTTGTAGAATTGTTAGACAACAAACGGTTAGCATCACTATCATAATCCATTGGATTTACGAAATCACCAGTATTTTGACTGTTTGATAAAGTTGTAGCTCCACCTTGAATTCTACTTCTACCATTCCAAGGCAAGTTAAAACGATAAATTACATTATTCGTAAATGTAGAAATCATGAACTGACCATCTTTATCAACAAAAGTATAAAACCCGTCACCATCACTTAATTCAGTAGAACTATTAATACCAGCAGTTGCATTTCTAAAAGCCTGTGTTCCGTTATCTTGAGCACCTGCTGTAAAAATACCTCCTCGATCACCAGGACCGTCAGGACCAATTCCAGCTTTTACGAACTGAGTTACATTATATCCTCTATTTCTAGCAGCAATTGTACCTCCTCCATTATTCGAATAGTATACACCTCCATCATTACCAAATAACATTCTTGTAGAAGAGTTTCCTGCAAATGTAATTGCGTGATGATCTGCATGAACAAAACTTGCATTTCTAAGTCCTAAGTTTCTCCATTGAGAAATCTGTGTCCAAGTACCACCTCCATTATTACTTCTGAATAAATCAATACCACCAACATAAACTACATCATCATTATTAGGATCAGCTTCAATAACTAAATCATAAAATGCTTGTCCTCTTGTAAAATCGTTAGCTGGGATACCTCTATCTGCATCGTTCGGTAAGCTTAATGTTCTTACGGTATTAAAAGCGTTAGTTGTTTCAAAAATACGAACAGGAGCTGCACTTGTTGTTCCTTGTGCTAACGCATATAATCTATTTGGATTTGTACTAGATGGCTCTAACTCTACTCTATTAGATTCTAACAAAGGTGAAGCAGCAGCTTCTGTCCAAGTAGCACCATTTGTAGAACTAAATACTCTTCCTCCTCCTTGACCTAAACCAGGAGTTGTGATTGTTCCCATCCATAATCTGTTATCAGAACCGATTTCTAAATCGTTAGGAATAAAATAATAGTTTGCTCCACTAAACTCAAAACTCATTCCAGCATTTTCTACTCTATTCCATGTGTTTCCATTATCTGTAGAACGATATAAACCAGCAGATTGTAATCCTAACCAGTTTGTAGGAGAACTTGCATCTGAATAAACATTAGCTCCTACACCAACAAATAACTCTGTTGAACTTCCGTTATCCCAAGCTACTATATCATTTACATAATTGATTCCTGACAAGAAAACATTTCCTGCATTAAAATCGAATGTAGCAGCTCCAGCAGCAGGAATATTAACCGCTGTCCAAGTAGTACCGCCGTTAGTACTTCTGTATACTCCATTACCTACTACATCTCCAGCAGTATATTGTTCTCCGGTACCTAAATACCAATTATTTGAATTTCTTGGATCTACTGTAATTGAAGTTACAGATAAATTACCTGGTACATTCTGAACTCTTTGCCATTGTGAATTAGCATTTGTAATATCATTATTTACCCATAAACCTCCACTAACTCCACCAGCGTAAACTCGTCTGTTTGTAGCATCATTTGGATCAAATAATATCGCTCTTGTTCTACCTCCAACATTATTTGGCCCTCTTTCTACCCATGGTGAATTATTATCTCCAGGAACTCTACGGGCTAATCGTTGAGCTGTTAACTCTTGTCGAAGTTTTGCTACATTTTCATCTTCCAATCTTCCTGTGGCAGGATTGATTGTTAACTCCCACATTTGTTCAAAATATTTATTTGGAGGAAGTCCGTTTAATTTTCTTGTTTTTTTATCCCATTGTAGTCTTTCTTTAAACGGGCTATTTTTTAGGAAGTTTGTGTGAGTCTGTCTTTTCTCTTCAATCTCATTTATTGATTTATAAGAAGTATATTTCTTATAACCAATAGCAGTGACTAAAGTAACTGACAAACCACCAATTAAAAGTTTTAAATTACTTTTCATGGTATGAAGGGTTTAATTGGGTTAATTGTAATATTTAGACTATTTTCTTAATTTTTAAAAATTAAGATACCAAAAATACAAAAACAATGCATTATTCTCACTTAAATCCTCACTTTATTAGTAAATTAATAATCCAGTAAAATGATAGAGTAATAAAATATTATTTTACATTTTTTTAACCTATTAGATATAAATATTTTAAAATTTTAAGTTAAAATAAATATATAATTTAAAATTAAAGAATGTAAAAAGATAACTTTTATCAAAAAAACAGTTTTTATCTCTAAAAAATCACTTCATTTTTTTCATGGATGTATACATACCATAACCAAAACTTATGATTAATCTTGGCACAAAAAAGTTAATCCATTTTCCATTTTTAAACTCTTTTTCAAATACTGTTTGAAAGTCTCCTGAAAAAATTAACTTCCCATTGTAAAAGAGTAATGAAAAAATAATTACAAAGATGAAAAAAGGAATGGCTACTTTCAGTACGTTCTTCCAAAATAATGGATTCTTTAATTTATCTACAACTCCCATTACTTAAGTTTTTCATTATTATGATGACGATCGTGATCACGCTTCGTTTTTATATCTAACTTCTTATCAAAAGCTTCTTGTAAGTTTACTCCTGTTTGATTCGCTAAACATAAAACCACAAAAACTACATCTGCTAGTTCTTCACCTAAATCTTTTTCTTTATCACTTTCTTTTTCACTTTGTTCTCCATATCTACGAGCAATAATTCGGGCAACTTCTCCTACTTCTTCAGTAAGCTGAGCCATATTTGTTAATTCATTAAAATATCGAACTCCATGATTTTTTATCCAATCATCTACTTGTTTTTGTGCATCTTGTATATTCATATCTGTATTGAAATTTCACTTTCAAAAATACTACACTTATTATAAAAAACATAGCGAGAAAGAATCTAATCCTTTCTCGCTAAATATTCTTAATAGCACATATATTTACCTAAAAATTAACACAAACATTACGTTTTATTTTTTTATAAATTTAATCTTCACCTTACCACTGTTGATAAAATAAATTCCTGTTGGTAAATTAGAAACATCTACTAACTCCATATTAGAATTTTTCACATCCGTAGTCATAATTTCTTTACCAAGTGTATTGTATATCTTTACTTTTTTTCCTAGCTCAAAGTTTACTAAGCGTAACTCGTTAGTTGTTGGATTAGGGTAAATTATAACATCTTTTTGCTGTTGCACAATTTCTTCATTACTTAATACTCCTGAAACGGGATTAAAAAAGTTTCCAGATAAAGTGAACATATAAATTACTCGTAATGTTGTTGCAAAATAAGCTGTAGAAGTTAAGTTCTTTGTCGTTGCATAAGCATTATCTACAGTAGTTTGACCTGAATTCATTAATGAAGATGCAAAAGAGCCAGTATAAGTAGGGTCTTTAAATGTATGGATTTTACTACCGTCTTGGTTATAACCTGCAGTAATATTATCTAATCCTCCAACACTACCAACAAAGTTTTCACATTTCTTTAGATAATTTGATGCTTCAGTTTTACCATACCAAATAAAATCTGTTGCAATTCTCCAAGGTGTTCTTGCCGCATCATAATAAAAAGACTTTCCTGAGTTAAAAGCCCAAGGAACTATATCTGAATACGAACCATCTGCTTTACACCAATCTGAAACCAAGCATTCTACTGCATTATTAACAGTTAAATTAGCATTTAAAATCTCATAAGTTTTGGTTGTTACATTGTCCCAAAATTGAACATCATTAGTAAACTCTCCATATACTCTAAAATATCCTGGAGCGAAATAAGATGGGTTGGTATTATTTGATCCACCCCAGGCATCTCCTGGTTTTAAAACATAAGTATTTGCTTCAATTTCATGTTGCTTCATGATAGCAATTAAATCTTTTGCATCTTGATGGTAATTAATACCTCCAGAATTACCGAATCGGTTTCCTGCAACAATAAGTGCAATTGCAGCATCAAGTTCTGCATCAGTAGCTCCGTTTTGACCATCTACTGTATCACAACCTTTGATCTTCCAATTCATAACTCCATTAGAATTGGTATGACTCTGATAAAACTTCCATAAACCATCAAAAAGTTCTTTATCATTTGCATAAGCAGACAATAACATTCCGTAAGCGATTCCTTCAGAAACTGTAAAATTAGGGTCATCAAATTTTACTCTTGCTCTACCATTGGTACAATTGGTATCTACAAAAGCATTTTTCCATTGAATATACGCATCTCTTAAATCTGATGTTTGCACATTAGTTGGCATATTTCCAAAAGAATACGTAGTATTTTCGAATAGTATATTAGAATTTTGTGAGAAAATAGCTACAAAAGACAATAAACAAAGAAGTGTAATTTTTTTCATTATTATTTGGGGATTTGGTTAATTACATACAATAACTGCTTTTTTATGTAAAAAGTATAATCCCCAAATAATTTTATTTCATAAGAATTATCAATCCTCTATATTTTTTCTACTTGCTTTGTTTTATAACGCAACATTAAAAGAAATAATCCACTAAGTAATGACAATCCAAACATGATATACCATGTATTATCAAAACCTATTTTATCTATTAAATGCATTCCTGAGAAATGTCCGAAAACATGTGCCAAAGAGAATGAAATACTATACCAAGACATATATTGTCCTTGACTTCCTCTTTTTGCTCTTTCCATAGCATAAGCATTAGAAAAAGGAAACATTATCATTTCACCAATCGTCATAAAAAACATTCCTACGATTAAAATCCCAATCCAACCTGTCATATTTAAAACAATAAAACTTAGAGTGACTAACACTCCTCCTATTATCATTAATGTTATTTTGTTTTGCTTAAAATCTTCTAACCACGTTACTAAAGGCATTTCTAATAAGAAAATAATGAATCCATTTGCTCCTAACAATAATCCTATTTCAATTTCTGACAAGTGATGAACATCTCTGTAATACAATGGAATAGTAGAGAAATACTGTAAAAATACAACTCCAAACAAGGCCATGGCTACAAAGAATATCCAAAATAGTTTATCTGAATATACAGACGCTGGATTTTCATTTTTGATTTCATCTAGAATTCTTGCTTTTTTAGGATGTAAAACATTTACCAATAAAATTGTAGCTAAAACACATGTAACACCATCTACCCAAAACAATCCTTGATACCCTAATGTTGAAATAATTAAACCACCAACAGCTGGACCTGCTGAGAAACCTAAGTTAATTGCTAAACGTATTAATGTTACTGATCTTGTTTTATTTTCTGGCTTACTATACGAACTTAATGCTACAAACATTGCCGGGCGAAATGTATCTGCAACTGTCATTAAGACAAATATTGATGCACAAAAACCAAATAACGTTGTAACATATTGTAGTAACACGAATAAAACACCTGTTAAAAACAAGCTCACCTGCATTACTTTATAATACCCTATTTTATCTGTTAAATATCCTCCTAACCTTGATCCTGCCACAGAACCTAGTCCGAAAAAAACCATAATAAGCCCAACATCTGAAAATGTAAAATTGAGGCCTTCTTTTAAGTACAATGATAAAAATGGAATTACCATTGTTCCTGCTCTGTTAATAAGTGTAATTAAAGACAACCACCAAACCTCTTTAGAGAGGCCTTTAAAAGTTGCTAAGTAATTCGTAAATAACTTTTTCATAATTGTTTGTGTTAAGTTGATGTAATAAAAAATAAAAAGTCCGGCTAAATAGCCGGACTTAATGCAATTGATATGTTTTTATATAGATATAACTTTTATACATAACAAGCCCGACAAAGCGATAGTTGAACTACCGATCTCCATTGCTTATAAGTACAAATGTTTTTCATGATTACTTTTAATTACTTCACAAACATAGATAAAAAATAAATAGGTTGTATGTAAAAGACATATTTTGTTTTTAAATCTATTTCTACTAACTTCGTTATAGTCATTACTATAAAGTAAGGCAAACACCAAATTTACTACGTTATGAATAATGAAAAGCTTTTACATGTTTTAAAGCAACATGCACACAATATAGAAGGGAATGAAGGTTACTGGAGCTTTCAAATTAATGAGATTGCTTTTATGTGTTTAACGGATAAACTTCATAATAGAATGCGAATTATAGCTCCAATTACAGAAGCCGATGATCTTACTGATGCACAATTATCTTTATGCATGGAAGCTAACTTTCACACTACTTTAGATATTCGTTATGCAATTTCAGATGGAATTTTATGGTCGGCTTTTATACATCCATTAAAAGAATTGACAGAACATCAAATTGAAGATGCACTTTCTCAAGTGTATTCTAGTGTAAAAACTTTTGGTTCTACATATAGTAGTGGTTCTTTGAGTTTTTTAACTGAAGAAGAACGTAAATTTCGATTGAACTAATTACTACTTATTTATTTTTAGAATTTACTTATGAAGAAAGTTATCTTATTTCTTTTCTTATCTCTATTCTTGTCGTGTAACTCTGGAAAAAGAAAACCTTTAGGTGAGTCTGATTTTCAGCGTGAAATGAACTCCAAATTTAAAGATGCTTCAACTTCCCCGTTAACCAAAAGTGGTTTACGAAAATTTAAAGGGTTAGCTTTTTTTCCTATTAATGAAAAATTTAAAGTTTCAGCAAAATTAACTAAAACTCCAAACGGAAAAGTATTTAACTTTCCTACAACTACTTCAGAAACTGTAAAATATAAAAAATACGGTATTATTCAATTTTCAATAGATGGAAAAGATTTTGAATTAGATATTTACAAAGATCCAAATCCAAGAATTGATTATAAAAATCACTTATTTCTTCCTTTTTTAGATGAAACTAACGGAAAAGGTTCTTATGGTGGTGGTCGTTTTATTGATGTTTTAACTACAGATATTAAAGAAGACGGAACCATTACTATAGATTTCAATAAAGCTTATAATCCTTATTGTGCGTATAACAAACTGTACTCTTGCCCGATTACACCAAGAAACAATTCTTTAGCTATTGCTATTGAAGCTGGTGTGATGGACTATAAAAAGTAAAGTATGAAAACCTATCAACTTACACTTTTTCTTATTTGCCTGTATTTCTTAACATCTTGTAAAAAAGATGAGTATATACAACTAAAACTTCCAAAAGAGAATTTAGAAATTCATTCTTTCGGTCTTGAACAAATGGGGAGAAAAGAGAACAAAATCATACTAAAAAACTCTAAAAGTTATAAAGAGTTAGAAAAATATATTTCAGAATTAGATAGTTTAAAAACTACTGAAAGCATTAATTTTCAACCAAAATATACGATTGTAAGCGATAGTTTTAAACTTAGTCTTAATAATGAAAAATTAGGAATTGAATATTTAACTAAGGAAAAAAAACACATAAAACTTATTAAAGACATTCATTACGAAGAAGTTTTTTCTTTAAATTTTCTTGGTAGTGAAGCTAATGAATATAAAAAGTATGGAGATTTTTATGGAATTGGACGATTTAAAAAAGATACTTATCTTTTTTGTGGACTTGCACCTGATTCTGTAAAATACTGGTATAAAAAAGGAGATTGGAAATTCTTAAACAAAGAAAAACAATTGGTTGCTGAAGGAACTTTTGATGTTTTTACAGATACAATTAAAGGTCATGGAGGTTGTTTTTATCCTTATAAATATTCTAAAATTGACACGAAAAAGTGGAAGTTTTATAATGGCGAACAAGAGCTAACTACTCCTTCTTTATCATTAATCTACCAACTTGAAAAACTTAAAATAACAGATTAAATAAATCGTTATTTTTCTATAAACAATATTTCATATTATTGTTAAGCACAATTACCACAATCACCTTTAACAATTAACTGATTCACAAAAAAGTACATCTCAAAACTCCAACTACACAACTCCTTTTATCTTAATACTTATTTAATAATCAGTATGTTTTTTCATCACATTATGAAAGTAGTTTTGATGCTATTAACCTCAAAATTTATACTCATGAAAAAACATTTCAAACTTTTAGCTTTTACAATCTTATCAGCACTTTTTATAATAAGTTGTAATGATGAAAATAATACTCCAGAAGCTGAAGCAATTGGACTAGAACAGCAAGAAGAACAAATTTTCTCTGGTGAAAAAACAATCAATGAGCATTTAGTAAACTATAAAGTAGTTGCAAAAAATGAGTTTATTTTTACAGCTACTGTATTAATCGATCATCTTACATTGGAAGCTTCTGTAAACTATCAAGATCAATCTATAGATTTTGATGGAAAAGATGCTGTATTGACTTTAGATCAAAAAGAAACTTTATTGGATTTAGGAAAAGAAATTTCTAAATACTTATTTAAAGGAGAAACTACAGATCAGTTTTCAATGGCTGAATACACTTTATTACGTTTATTAGAATATTGGGCAAAATCTCCAACAGGATACCCACATAAAAAAACACGTGTTACTTCTCAAATAAATGAAGATCAAACATTAAAAAATAGAGACGAAGGAATTACTTGTATTAGAAAAAACACTTTTGTAACTGCAGAATATGATGACGACCGTGGAAATATTCGTGAATCTATTTTAGTAAATGGTGAACGTTGTATTGGTCGTTGTGGTTCTGGTTGTGGTTCATTTTTTACTGTTGCTAGTGCTTGGACAAAAGATTGTTTAGATCATGATAGATGTGGTCGCGTTAACGGAAGTAGTACCAATCCTTTTGATAGTGAATGTGGTGATGAATACAGAGAAGCTGCTGACGATTATTTATTCGGAGTAATTCGAGGATGTAGAGGATAAACTAACAAATAAAAACCCCACTTTTTAAAAAGTGGGGTTTTATTATTTTAAGCATCAAAAGATAATTCTTGAGCGATATCTTCTTCTATTGCTTTCTCTAATCTTTCTAAAGTTTCTTTACGAACTTTTAGCTTTGTATCTCTATGTGCTTTTTTATTTAACTTGCCGAACATTTGTGCCACTTTAGTTGCTGTTGGTAATAAATGCTCTTGAGGTACAATTTTATCTAAGAATCCAGCTGTTACAGCATCTTCAGGATTATACATTTCTGCATTAGCTACACTTCTTTGGAAATATACTGGAGTTAATTTTCCTCTAGCTATTTCAACACCAGCGTTGTGCATCGTCATTCCGATCATTACTTCATTTAACCCGATTTTGAAATCTCCCGCAACTCCTAATCTATAATCAGCAGATAATAATAAGAACGCTCCTTTCGCTACGGCATGACCTCCACAAGCTACAATAACAGGATAAGGAAAAGACAATAAACGAAGTGAAAGTTTAGAACCTTTAGTTACCAATTCTTTTGCAGCGTCTGGAGATTTAGTCATTACTTTTAAATCAAAACCACCAGATAAAATACCATCTTGCCCAGCAATAATGACTACTCTTTCTTCTTGTTCTACTTTATCTAAATAAGTATTTAACTCATCGATAACTTCATGAGAAATCGCATTTACTTTTCCATTTGCAATTTTTAAAATTGCATAATTTGCTTCTGTACTATAGTGTACTACATTACTCATATGATATATTTTATTAAATAAATTCCTAAAAACACAGCTAAAAAGCCTAACACGAAACTAGCTATTGTATACAATGCAAAAGAAATAAAGTCTCCTGATTTTAAAAACACATGATTTTCATAAGCGAAGGTTGAAAATGTTGTAAATCCACCACAAAAACCAGTGGCTAATAATAATGAGTGATTTTGAGTTACTATTTCATTTTTTGCAGCTAAACCTAAAATAAAGCCTATAAGTAAGCTTCCTAAAATATTAGCTAAAAAAGTACCTAAAGGAATACCAGTTTCTGAATTATTTAAAGCTTTACCTAAAAGAAATCGTAAAACACTTCCAAAACCTCCTCCAATAAATACTAAGAATAACTGTTTCATGATTCACGAAAATAAGAAAACCTCACAGTTCTGCGAGGTTCTTCTTCTATTAATTTTATGTTGTTTATTCTACTAAATAATAAATATCCGTTTGAATGTCATGCTCTTTTACTTTTGAAGGATCGTTAACATACAGCTCATATAACGGATATTTAGGTGTTAACTTATTTTCCTTGATGTATGCTCCTAATTTTTTATGTGCTTCAACATCACCAATTCCATACGCTCCACATTTTGTTAAAGTGACATACTTTCCACCAGAAACTGTGATTTTATCCATTCCTTCAGCTGCAGGAATATCTTTGTTTAGTAATAAGCCAATATGAAAATCTGCTTCTCCTGTTTTTTCATCCCATTTATGATACAAACCACCAGGAATATAATCTCCTTCTTTTAACCCAGATTTAGCAGCATAGATTCCTGCTTTAGGCAAGGCTTCCATAAACGCCTTTTGCATAGCATTTTCGTCTATTTTCATTTTATAATGAAAACCAATAAATGATTTATCTTCATGCGATATCGTTCTTATTTCTCCTAAACGAAAAGGATCTGGCATTAATGTAACTACTTCATCTAAATTATTTAATCCATTTTCTAACATCGGACCTAACATATTGTCCCAACCTCCACTGATTGCAGAAATCATCTTGAAAAAGAAAGGAGCTTTATCATCTTTCATAGTCCAAGTTACTTTGGTTGATCCTTTTACCTCTTCAAAATTCCATAGGATTTCACCAGGGTCATTATCGCCAAATTTGATTTCTTGTGTAATTGATTTGTTTGTTTCTAAGGCAATAGTTTTCATACTTCCTGGACCATCTTTACTTGTCCAGCTGTCACTTGCTCCAACTCCAACGGTTTTGTCACCGTAAGTAACAACTATTGTAGAATCTTTATCGTGCCACGGGCCCCATTTTTCCCAAGTTTTGAGATCGTTTACCGTGTTAAATATTTTACTAATAGGTTGATGAATGACTTTAGATCGATTTATATTATAATCAGAAGGTTGTACTGTAACATACAATAAACTGATTAACACTAAAGCTAGTAAAAGTAATAAGATGTATTTTAAGACTTTCATAGTATAAAGTTTTGATTAACAGCTCTTAAATATAAGAATTTAGCTGAAAATTAAAATTTTATTTCATCCACGTCTCTCCATTTCTTCTTGTTTGTAATTACTCCTTTTTCTACAATAATGATACCTGGATTGGCTCTAATTGCAGTTTTGATTGCTTTCTCATCACAACTTCCAAAAGTATATGGTAAGTTATATTCTTTAATGAAAGCATCTAATTTTTCTGTATTCTCTTCATAAATAACATCTGCCATCATAATATCAGACGTTAATACATAAATTTCGTATCCGTTCTGCTTTGCTTTTGCTGCAACTTCAGAAATAGATTTTAATCCTTCTTTGTTTACCTTTTCTAAGGTAGTCATCAAGATTAACATTGCTTTTTCTTTCGTTAACATATCCTCTAAAACATCACCATCAACAGTACTAATTTCAAAATCATGAATCTTAGGATCTTCTCCGTTCGGTCCAAAAGACATTCCTTCGGCAATATTCGTTCCAATAGCGTAAGCTCTAAAATCTATAATTGGTAAATGTTGCAACACATAATAAGCGATAAATGACGAAATAACCAATGATCCTAATGTTGCGTAAGATGCTATTTTATTTGAAATTAAAGGCTTTATGTGTTTTACTCCAATAATTAAGATGACTATGAATACCATAAATACGATATTCTTATAAAATGTTTCTTTAGGTGTTAATTTAATTGCATCTCCAAAACAACCACAATCTGTTACTTTATTGTATGCGTAGGAATACCAAGTTAAAAACAAGAAAATTAAATTAATACCAAATAAGCTCCAAACTGTAAATTTTGATTTATAACCTACCAAAAGCATTACACCCAAAACTAATTCTGTAATGATTAATAATATTGAAAAAGCTAAAGCAACAGGTATTAAAAACTCAAGGTTTAATACATCTGCACTAAAATATTCTTCGAATTTGTACTTAGATCCTACTGGGTCTACTAATTTTACAAATCCAGAATAAATAAATAATAATCCAACAAGAACTCTTGAAATGTGTGTCAATATTTTTAACATGGTTATAGGGATTTTATGATGTCGCTTCATTGAAGTGAATCATCGCAAATACAGCATAATTTATCATATCCTGATAATTTGCATCAATTCCTTCAGAAACTAATGTTTTACCTTTATTATCTTCTATTTGTTTTACTCGTAATAACTTTTGTAAAATTAAATCTGTTAAAGAAGAAACTCGCATATCTCGCCACGCTTCACCATAATCATGGTTTTTCTTCTCCATTAATTCCTTCGTTATTTTAATGTATTTATCATACAAGACTGTTGCTTCTTCCGTAGATAAATCTGGCTGTTCTACAACGCCTAAATCTAGCTGAACTAAAGCCATGACAGAATAATTAATTATTCCAATAAACTCAGATCTTTCACCTTCATCTACCTTTCTAACTTCATTTTCTTGCAACTGACGAATACGTTGCGCTTTAATAAAAATTTGATCTGTTAACGATGGTAAGCGTAAAATTCTCCATGCGCTACCATAATCTTTCATCTTATTTACAAATAAGTTTCGGCATTCATTTACAACCGAATCGTACTGCTCTGAGGTATTATGCATTTTATATATTCAGAAAAAACTACGTAAAAATAGCAAATCAATTAGGTTTTCAGTTATTTTTACGTAAAAATTTGTACCAGTAACCAGTAAAAAGGTATCAATGACAATTAATTGCAAAGGCACACTTATCGATTTATCTTCTCCTAAAGTAATGGGGATCTTAAATATTACACCAGATTCATTCTATGATGGAGGAAAATATAAAAGTGATATAAGTATTTTAAACCAAACAAATAAAATGCTTACAGATGGAGCTACTTTTATTGATGTTGGAGCATATTCTTCTAGACCTGGAGCTCAACATATTTCAGAAGAAGAAGAGTTAAAACGTATTGTTCCTATAATTGAATTGTTGCTAAAAAACTTCCCTGAAATTACTATCTCCGTTGATACTTTTAGAAGCAAAGTTGCAGAAGAAACAATTGTAGCGGGAGCTAGTCTTATCAACGATATTTCTGGAGGAAATATGGATAATAAAATGTATAGCACAGTAGCCAAATTACAAGTTCCTTACATTTTGATGCATATGCAAGGTACACCTCAGAACATGCAAAAAAATCCTACTTACAATAATATCATAACTGATTTAATTTCTTTTTTTGCTGAAAAGATTTTTGAACTACGTAAACTAAAACTAAACGATGTAATTATTGATGTTGGTTTTGGGTTTGGAAAAACAATTGATCATAATTATCAACTTTTAAAAGATCTCGACCTTTTTAAAAATTTAGATGTTCCTGTTTTAACTGGAGTTTCAAGAAAGTCCATGTTGTATAAACTTTTAAATATTACTCCACAAGAAGCTTTAAATGCTACTACTGCCGCTAATACTATTGCTTTATTAAATGGGTCAAATATTCTTCGTGTTCACGATGTAAAAGAAGCTGTAGAAGCTATTAAAATTGTTGAACTCGTTAAATAATCTATGAAGAAAAGGTATTATTTATTATTAATACTACTTCTTTATCTTTTTAAAGGCATAATTTACAGAAGCTTATTCTCTTACAAAAAAGTAAAAAACAGAGCGAACATTACACTAACTGATAAAAAAGTAATTGCACAAATAAATTCAATTGCCAACACAGAAAAAAATACTCTTGATAAGATTATAACTAACTGTAATAAGATTACCAGTAACTCTTTAAGTTTTACATTTGATAAAGTTTCTTCTAATCCCAATGATATAATTAATCATAAAAAAGCAAATTGTATCGGATATGCTGCCTTATATTGTTCTGTTGGAAATTATATGCTTAAGCAACAAAAGTTAGATCATCTTTATCAATTTAAACATTATGTTGCACATATTTATTTTCTAAACCAGAACATTCATACTTTTTTAAAAGATCCTTTCTTCAAAGATCATGATATTGTAACTGTTTTAGACTATTCTACTCACAAACAAACATATATTGATCCAAGTTTATATGATTACAGTGGAATAAAAACAGTGAACTCTCTATAATTTTTAGACTTTAAAAACATAAATAAAAACGGCATCGTTTTTGCAAATGTCTCCTCATACCAAAAATTGCCTAGTAGCCAAACTTTTAAACTATTTATTAATTTTAAAAACTACTAATTATGAAAAGAGGAGCTAATCCTGAAATTAATGCCGGATCAATGGCAGACATCGCTTTTTTATTACTTATTTTTTTTCTGGTTACCACTACTATGGATGTAGACAAAGGTATTTTTAGAAAAATGGCCGAAAAAAATGATAATCCGCCTCCTATTGAACTCCATGAAAAAAATCTCTTTGATGTTAACATTAATATTAATGACGAAATTTTGATTGGAAATAACCTAGTTAACATCAATGAAATTACAGATTTGGCTATGAAATTTATTGACAATGGTGGCGGTAAAGATATTAATGGTCAAGTATGCGATTGGTGTAATGGTGACAAAAGACTAGATTTATCGGATCATCCTTCTAAAGCTTTAATCACTATTAGCGCTGACAGAAACGCTACTTATGAAACTTATATCAATGTTTTAAATAGTGTAAATCGTGCGTATAATCAACTTCGTAATAAACTAGCTTTAAAACTTTACCGTACAAGTTTTACGGCTATGGAAGAAGAATTTAAACGTACTAAAAATCAGAAGATATTTGAAAAAATTAAAATTATTCGTAGTAAATATCCTTTATTAATTGGAGATGTAGAAACTACTATGGCTAGTAAATAAATTTATAAACTATACTTCAATAAAAAATCAGCTGTAAAATTACAGCTGATTTTAATTTTTTTATTAAAATGCACAAACACCAGATATGAATAATGGTGTTCCATTATTATCAATTGTAATTCCGCATCCGCTACTACACGGAGGGCAATCTCTATGTGAATCGCACTGAAGTAATTGTGGTTGGCACCCAAAAAATCCTCCTTTGATACTTTTTTGATCGTTCTTAGAAAGTGTTTTCCCTAAGTTTAAAATTTGATTTTTCATAATAGTAAGGTTTAAATTTAAAATGGTTAATCTTTAATATTACTAACACAGTAAGTTATAAGAACTACATACTCAATTAGCATATTAAGATTTCATTAAATTACAAAATTCTTATGTAGAATATTTTTTTCGTCACTTTAAATTTTTGTTAATACTCAAAAGCTAAATAACTAACTTGAATTAAAGTAGTATAATCTTACTTCCTAAGGTAATCATGTACATCTTTTAAATTATTAGTACATTTACGCAAATACTAACAATTACATGCTAGATTTTTTAGACTTTTCTTTTTTAGATATTTTAGATATCATTCTAGTTGCTGTATTATTATACTATACTTATAAACTATTAAAGGGAACTGTTGCAATTAATATTGTTATTGGTATTGCTGTTATTTTTTTAATATGGAAAGCTACACAAGCACTTCATATGGAGATGTTAAGTGGAATTCTTGGTTATTTACTTTCTGGTGGGGTTATTGCTTTAATTATTGTATTTCAACAAGAAATAAGAAAGTTTCTATTAATGATTGGAACAAATAATTTTACTAATAAGAGAGGCTTTTTAAACCAGTTAAAATTTTTACAATCTGAAATTAATACAGACACCGATACCGATACGATTATAACTTCTTGCGCTACACTATCTACAACCAAAACCGGAGCATTAATTGTAATAGAAAGAACTAATAAACTTGATTTTTTAGTGAGTACTGGAGATAAAATGAATGCACAAATTAACGATGCTATTCTTCAAAGTATTTTCTATAAAAATAGTCCACTACATGATGGTGCTACTATTGTTAGAGATAATTATATTATTGCGACTCGTGTAATATTACCTGTTTCAGATAATACTAAAATCCCATCAAGATTCGGTTTACGACATAGAGCTGCCATTGGAATTACAGAAAAAACAGATGCTGTTTGTATTATTGTTTCAGAGGAAACAGGTGAAATATCTTACATAAAAGATGGAGGTTTTGTATTGTATAAAACCCAAGAAGATTTAGCTCAAATTCTGAAACAAGATTTATCTAACTAAAGTAACCTTTTATATAAATTTATAGTCTTCTGATTTCTTTTTTACTTGTATCAGCTTTAAAGTATTATATTTTTATTTTCGGTAAAGCGAACAGAATTTCCTAAAGATGTATAACAACTTAAGTTTTTTAACTCTTCATTATTAACTATTGACTCTAGGAAACCTGTAGGACAATAAACACAAACAATTATGCATTAAGAAACTGGAGCTAAACTGTAAGGAAAAGAAGAATGATGAACATCAATTTTTAATTCTCCTTCTTCTAATTTATAACCAAAAGTATACTCTACTTTTGCTTCATTTCCATCAAGATCTGTAAAGAAATAATTCCCCATAGCAATTGCTCTTTTTTCTTCTAAAATTATTCCTGAATTCTCAAATCTAACTTTAGTCCAAGGTTGTAAAGCAAAACCTTTATCTTCATCACATTTACGATCATCTCCAGCAATAAAATAAGAAACCGCTTCTGCTTTAGTTGGCCTAAATTGTTCAATAGCACATTTAGTTGGTTTAAATACTACTGGACCATTTTGATACGAGTAACGTTCGTTTATAAAATTACTTGTAAATGTCTCACATTCTGCTCTATTATTTTTTAAACTTCCTATTTTTACTACACCATCTCCCCATTTTTTCTGCACCTCTAATACCTGTTCTTTTGTTATCATTAATTATAAGTTTTAAATTATTTTTTGATTTTGAACTATTTACATAGCTCTACTGCAATATAAATATTTTATCGCAACATTGTTGCGATTATAAATTATTATCACATAGACTTAAGCTTATTGTATAAAAAAAGCCAATATCGATTACTCGACATTGGCTTTAAACACTATCCCAAATTTCTCTATTTTATAACAATCTTTTTGGTAGTTACTTTTCCTTCTTCACTATTTGTAATTTCTAATACATACAATCCTTTTGCTAAATCTTCAACAGGTAAAATAATATGCTGTTGTTTATTAAAATTTTTCTGTTTTACAATCTTCCCATTCATATTGAATAAGCGCAATTGCCTTTTAGCATTTAAATTTTGATATATCGGAATTGCAACTGAAATAAAATTTGAAGCTGGATTTGGTCCAATTGCAAATACTTCAGTTTCTAAACTTTGTTCATTTTGAATTCTAGATGCAACAGTGCTTGCGCAGTTCGGTGTTGTATTTGTTGTACTGAAATACAAGGTATATCCTTTTGTTTTTGAAACTAGCACAAAGTTGTCAGCATCTAAGGTTACCCAATATGCTCCATCTAAACCTGTAAAACCAGATCCTGTTATTATTATTTCTGGCTGTGCTTGATTGAAATTATGCGTAATACTTGGTATTAAGTTATTCCACCAAGATGGAGAACCATTTGTTGTATTAATTGAAAATTGCCACAAACCATTTGCATTGGCATCCCAGTTTATGGTAAACTTTTCGATATTACTTAAGTCAGGTCCATTTCCTAAAACAAATACATGATCATAAGCTTTATTGACAGATGCTAAACTTGTGGTTATTGGCGTACCAAAACTACAACCTGAAGGATTCGGATTTGAATCATCGATTACGTTGATTGTAATACTTTTAGAATCTTGTAAAACACCATCACTTACTGTTAATATTACATTGTAACTATTTGGCTGTAAAAATTCATAAGCGATTGTTTCTCCTGTTGCAGTATTTCCGTCACCAAAATCCCATGTATATGTTAATACATCTCCATCTGGGTCTGTTGAACTAGAAGCATCAAACTGAACTAATAAAGGTGCATTTCCTGAGATTACATCTGTAGTAAAATTAGCTATCGGAGCATTATTTATCGGTTGATCTGTTACTGTAATTACCGTAGATTTTATGTGTTGTTTTTCTCCATCACTAACCGTAAGTTCAACTGTATAGTTATCAGGTTGTGTAAACTCATGTGAAACTATTTCTCCTACTGCTGTATTTCCATCACCAAAATCCCAAGTATAAGTTAATACATCTCCATCTGGATCGTAAGAACCTGATGCATCAAACTGAACACTTAATGGACTTTGTCCTGAACTTACATTAGAGGTAAAATCTGCAATCGGAGCTCTATTTTCAGCAATCGAACCATCGGGTTCTAATCCCCAAACTAACTGTCCTTTGTAATATAACGTGACTAAAACATGTGGACTTAAAGCATTCTTAGCTGCATCATAAGAAAAATCATTCAGCTGATTGTGAGATTGAAATCCAGAATGATGCAATCTTGTTACGATCTGTCCAGATTTTGAGTTTGCACTGATATTTCCAGAAGTAGTTGTAAATCCTAATTCTAAATAATTTTCTGAACCTAATGCTTCATATTTTCCTGTAATTCCTTTTGGTTGAGAATAATCTATATTGAATACCATAGGAACATTATGATCTGGTGTAAACCAATAACGAATTGTAAAATCTTTCAATGCTAAATTCTTATTGGAACCATTTACAATTTGAAATACCGGTTTTAATTCTGATGAATTTGCTCCTGAACTATTATCTCTATACTCGACACTAAAATCAGTATCTGGTAAATTTGCTAGTCTTTCATCTACTGTAAATGTCACTTCTTTAAATTCTCCAGTAAGTGTACCATTGGCTTCTACCAATTCTAACTTAATAGTATGAGCGCCTTCTGTTAAATTTGATACAGGAATAGGAGTAACTGAATACACATCTTGCTGTTCAATTCCATCTAAAGAATATTTCACATGTCTTCCATTAGGTGAAAGATCCCACAAGATTGTAGAAAATTCAATAGAAAAACTAGGTCCGACTAAACTTCCATTTGTTGGCGATTCAATTAATACTGTTGGATCTTTTGGAATTGAATCTTTGGTTACCATAACCGTTATCGTTTCTCCAAGTTCCGTTAACGAATTGTCACTTCTTTCCATTTGAAGTGTTAATTCATGTGGACCTTCAGACAAATTTGTTAAATCTTCATGCACACCTTCCGAAGTTATTAAACCTCTATCTTGTCCATCTATTCTATATCTTAACTGAAATTGTTGTGACGGTAAATCCCAACCTTCAGTTTCAAATTCAATACTAATTGGAGCATTTACTAATTGTCCGTTAGTTGGTGAAGTAAAATATACATCAGGTAATGGTCCGATTGGCGTATCTGCATCACCACCATGAAGTGTCCATAAAATCGCTGCATCAAACATTTTTAAACCTTGTGGTGTTAGTAAATGCATGAATTGATCTCGTAATGGAAACGCTGTTCTTCTCGATGGAATTGTTGCACTAGCCTCATAACCAAATAAAATAGGTTGTGTACCTGCTTTAGCAATTACAATAGCTTCTGTTGATGGACTTCCAAAAGGTAAACTTTGTGTAATATCATATAAAGCTGTTGTTATTCCAGCATTTGCTGCCATTGGATGATTTGGAGCTGAAATTGTTACTTGATCGAAGCCTTCATTTGTAATTCCAAAACCTGTATTTAACGATCCTGAAGTCATTCTTAAACGATTGTACATAAAAGGATTCCAGGTTAATAACGGCACTCTAGCTCCTTCTAAATCATTTCCTAGTTCTCTTGGATCTACAGTAGAAGAAATTAAAACTAAATCATACGGATTTGCAGATTGCGGACTCGTAGCTTCTTCATCTGAAAACAAAGTAATAGAAAAGCCAAATTGTTGTGCTAATCTCGATTTTATACGCTGATCTTCATTGGAAAGATTTGTCTTATCTCCTACTACAAACATTACGTTGATTGTATTCTTAAATGTAACTTTTGATTCTGGAGTTATAGAAGCTGTTTTTCCGTTGTTATAAAATACTTTAGCAACTACTGTGTATGTTTTCCATAAAATAGGTTGCCAAGAACTTTCGAAAGGTGCTGTAGTAACTTCTTCAACCAAATCGTTATCTACATAATATTCAACTTTAGTTACTCCTTCAATATTAGTATTTACTGCTAATTTTACTTTTTCTGATGTATTTAATTTCGATCCATCTGAAGGCGATGCCATTTCTAAAACTTGAGTATCATCTGTATTAATCTCATCGCCATCAATTTGATTAATATATGCTACTAACTGATCAATTTGATTTTGACTTAAAGTAGAAACTGCTCCGTGTGCATCTCCAACATTCTTTGTTGTTAAAACTTCTTTAATTGTTTTTGCTGAACCATCATGTAAATATGGAGCTGTTGCCCAAACATCTTTTAATGTAGGAACATCTAAACCTAACAATGTTTTTTGAAGACGTTGTCCACTTTGAATTCCTAAAGTACCCACATCGTGTAATTTTCCTGAAGGACTATCTGTAAATGTTTCTCCACTATGACAAGAAGCACATTTTAAGTCTGAGAAAATAGCTTTTCCTGCAACTCCATCTGTAGTTAACGATCCGTTAGCATTTTTATACGGACTCGGTTCAAAAGTATCTAACGATTCTATATACGCTGTTAAAGCATCTAAATCTGCTGATTTTCCTGTTTTCGCATCTCCAAGTGTTAAGGCTGTTGTTCCATCGTTAAAATCATCTGTAATCATAAAACCTTGACCTTTAAAATGCGCACGAATATCATTTTCAAAATCTTGAATTTCATCAAAATTCGCACTCCAATGTACTCTTCCGTGAGCAGTTCCAGCACGACCAACTAGTGAAATCGTATTTCTTAACCCTTCTCCACGATCAGTGAAATCCCAAGTTCTTCCATCTTGAGTTCCATCAACATGACAACTCGCACAGCTGATATAACCATCGGTTCCCATTTTTAAATTAGATGCATCGTAAAAAATTTGTTTCCCTTTTAATACTTCAGCACTTAAAAACTCCATTCCGACAGTATTAATAGTCGCTAAATTTTCTAGCACCGGATTTCCGTTCGTCACCATAGTATTGGCATTTAAAACAGTAACCGAACGATCCATAAAGTTTTTTACAAAAAGTCGGTTGGTATTTTTATCAAAAGCTAAACCTTGTGGAGATTTTCCTACATCTGTTTTTAAAATTTCGATGCCCGTTTTCGGATCAATTACAATAATTCTATTGTTTCCTTGCATGGTAACAAACAAATAATTTCCTGTTGGAGAATATAAAGCTGATGAAGGCTGACCATGATTATCAAAATCTAATCTATTTCCTAAATCTTCTTTTCCTGTTGTTAAATTGATCGGAGAAATAGCTGTACGAACAGCATTATCGAAAGTTAACGTTTTTCCATCTCTCGCAAATCCTCTTAAAATATTATCTTTTTTTGCTACCGACCAAGCAGATTTATTATTGGGATGAATGCTAACACCTGAAATATAATTTGGTAATCCTCGAGCTGCATTTCCGTTATCTACAGTGAAATCATCTAATGCTAAATCAATTGTTTTTTTAGTTAACGTATTTAGGTTTACTTCCCAAACTTGACCTTCTTCATCTGGTGAAATAAAACGTGTGACTAACATTTTGTTTCCATCTCCAGTAATTGCTAAAGCTCTTGGTGTATTTCCTATTGAAATTGTATTTGCAATTACTTTTGTTGACGGATTAATTTCGATAATCTTTCCTGAACCAAAAGCAGAAATAAAAGCACGTGTTTGATCTGGAGTAAATACCAATCCGTAAGGTCGATCACCTCGATTTAATTGAATTTGATCTTGAACGATTCCTTGAGTATTTAAAATATAAACCTCATCTGAATCTCTACAAGTAATCCAAGCATTTTGTTGTCCATCTAACGCTACACTAATAGGATCTTTTCCTACCGAAATTTCTTTTATTACAGTAAAATTATCGGCATCGATTAATGTAACTGAATTATTATCTGGATTTACAGACCATACCATTCTATTTATTTCATCTACTATAATTGGTCCGGATTGTGTTGGAGCAGTATTTGGTAGATTTTCTGAAACAACTATAGCTTTTGAAGCCACTACAAAACCTCCGTTGTTATCTGAAATTTGAACTTGCACATTATAATTTCCTGCTTCAGTGAAGGTATGATTTACCGTTTTGGTAGTCCATTCTGTTTTTGGTGTTCCATCACCAAAGTCCCAACGATAACTTAATTTATTACCATCAGCATCTGTCGCATTTGCTGTAAACTCAACCTGAGTATTCTCAATTACAGGAGAAGTTTTGTTAGCTGTAATACCTGTTACTTCTGGAGATTGATTTGAAGAATCACCACCTGTAGTAAAAAAGAAACTATATTCCTCCATTCCATTACCAACTGCATCTTTAATTCCACCTTCAACAAACTTTACTTCGTAAGTTGTATTCGGTAATAATGGATTTTTAGGCGCGTAATTAATTACTTGATATGAAGTTGTGGTAACATCTCCTTGAATTGGATTTCCTCCAAGTGGACTTACTTGAATAGTTTGATCATTTAATGTTAAATCATTCAAAGTTTCATTAATTACAAAACCAATTGTAGTTGTTACTGGCTGATTAATTGCTCCTGAAACTGGAAAATGATGCCCAACAGAAGGCCCTTTTGTGTCTAACTCATCTTGATGTGCAAAAATTGAAGTTTTATCATCTCCACTAGCCACTAAAATATGTCCGATTGGCATCCATTGATTATCGATAAATTGAAGCGTTTCATCACTAGAAGGAGGAAAAAATTCATGATCAATTTCCATAGTTTCAAAATTAAATTTCACACCTCTGTCAAATCTTCCAGAGAAACCAAATTCGTCTTGAAAAATCATATATCTTCCTAATGTAATTTGATCGGAATGCAAACTAAATCCTCTTGTTACATTTGTTGGATCACTGATATCAAAACCAACTAAAGCATCTGGGCCTTGATTTCCGCTCATAAAAATCAGGTAATTTCTCCACAGTTGAATTCCTGTACTATATTGTTCGTGAGGAATATCTCCTCCAAAAGATCCTAAAAATTTAATATTACTTGGATCTCCGAAATCGAATACATTTATCGCTCCTGTTTGTGGTGCATAAAACACATAGTTTCCTACTCTTACGACAACATCTGGAACTGCAACACTTACCGGAATATTATCGACTTGTTGACCAGAACGCATATCGAAAACTCGATTTCCGACAATAGTATGTGGGAACGTTTCTAGATTATCGTAATTCGCTTGTCCATCTTGAACGGTATATAAAATATCTGAAGATGTTACCGGTTTTCTATCCAGCATATTAGATAAATCGAGATATTTGTACCCTGTTCCTTCCAGTTCTGGAACAGAATATTCTCGATAAAATAAATCTCCTTCTAATTTCCACCAACGATGACCGTTATTTGCAGCGTCGCTAAACTGAACTCGTTTTGGAGCAGTTGGATTTGACACATCCCAAACGCCTGTTCCTGCTTGTCCGTTAATCATCAAGTAATTACGATGATATGTGTTAATTCTATCTCCTTCTGGAAAGTTTGAAAGAAAAGTTCCTTTAGGCCAAGTTTGTTTTGTCATTTCCGGACCTTTTGTACCATCGTACATCGGCAATATTGACTTTACAGCTAGACCTAAAGAAATAAAGACAATAGTAAAATACCAGATAGGTCGTTTTATTTTCTCCTGGATATTTGAATATATCCAACGTTTAAATTTTTGTTTAAGTTTCATGATTTTTATTGATTGATTTGTTAGTTTATTTCTAATCAAATGTATTTTGTCCCTACTTAAACCTTTTTACGTAAGGCCAACCGAGATAGTTCTCGGTTCACCTTTACATAAAATTCAATCCCTAATAATTGAAAATTTTGTATGCTACTTTTTAATGATTTTTTTTACAGTTGTAGTACCTAAATCGTTATTCCTTATTTCCATAACATATATTCCTTTAGCTAAATCTGAAGTGCGAACTTTCATGGTTTGTTTATCATTAAACTTCTTCTTTTTAATGATTTGACCATTTAAATTAAATAAGAACATTTCTCTATTCGATTTCACATTTTGATGTATTGGAGCTATTGAAATAATATCTTCTACAGGATTAGGCCAAACAACAAACTCTTCTGCTTTGATAGTACCATTCTGTTGAAATCTACTAGCTATAGTAATTTCACAACTTGGTTTCACATTAGTAGTACTGAAGTAAATTGTAAACTGACCTGTTTTAGAAACTAACACAAAATTTCCGTTATCTAAAGCCGCCCAATATTCACCATCTAAACCTGTAAAACCGGATCCTGTGATTGTAATTTCTGGTTTAGACTGATTAAAATTTTGCGTGACTTTTGGTAGGAAATTCACCCACCATGACGGACTTCCATTATTTGTGCTCATTGAAAGTTGCCATAATCCGTTATTTGCAAGTCCCCAATTAATTCCGAAATTGGTTACATTACTTAAATCAGGGCCGTTTCCTAAAACAAAAATGTAGTCGTATGTTTTGCTAATCGACGGTAATGCAGTATTCATTGGTGTATTGAATGTGCAATTTATAGGAGTATTATCATCTCTTACACTAATAATTTTTGTTTTCGAGGTCTGTAAAGTCCCATCGCTCACTGTTAGAGTTACATTATAATCTCTAGCTTGTAAAAATGTATGCGACGCTGTTACACCAGTTGCTGATGTTCCGTCATCAAAACTCCAAGTATATGTTATTGCATCTCCATCTGGGTCAGAAGAACTAGACGCATCAAAATTTACCTGTAATGGTACTGTACCTGATACAACACTACTTGTAAACATAGCTATAGGTGCGTTATTTTCACTTGCAGTAGGTTTATAAATTTTAAACGTCCCTGCTAAATGCATATAACTCATCATATATAATAATCCGTCATAATAACGATACTTACCAGAAGGTGGTGATAATTCATACAACTCATCTACAAATGGCCAAACTTTTGCGTCTGCTAAGGCTAAACTTCCTACTGCATTACATGCAACTAAACCTGGATTATGATCAAAAGTAATTGGTGTTGAACCGTCTAAACTCCAAGAACCTTCATAATTTGGTTTGTCTTTAAAGAAATCAATTTGATTATTGATGATTGTTTGGGTATTGTTTTTACTTTTTTGAAACCATGCAAAATCAAATCCCATGTTCATAATTACTCGCCAAGCATCAAACCCAAAATGTCCACGATTCAAGTCATCTTTAGGACTCCCATCAAATCCAGAATAATCTGGAGTTAATCCAGTTACTGGATGCGCAGCTCTTGGCAATAAGTAATCTCTACTTCTGGTAGCCATATCTGCCCATAATTCGTTATTATTATCTGCATACAATGCCCAGAGATCATAAAACGCCGCCAAATGATAAGAAGGATCTGTAAATTGTGCCGAATCTCCACAAGGAGTGAACACTATTTGCTTCTCATTTAAATCAATTAAATTGGTTGGACATTGACCGCTATTTGCACTTGCCTTATTAATCATATTATCTAAAATATAATTTGCTTGTGCTTTGTAATTAAATACGTCAGTTTCTGAATTAAAACTCCCCGTTCCTTGTTGACTACCCCATCTCGCATCTGCAAAAAATAAAGCAGTAACAAAATATTCTTCGCCGTCTGGAGCAGAATTTGGATCTATCATTCCATAATCTGTAGTGTTTAATTGCCAAGAGAACAATCCTTCTCTGGCATCACCTGGCTTATGCTGACTGTATGTTTTCACAAATTTCCAAAGCTTATCAAAAGCTTCTTTTTTATCTAATTGCACACAAATCATCATTCCATAAGACATTCCTTCTGAACGAATATCATCATTACCTGTATCTAAAATATAAGCCATATCGTTACCTACCTCATACATTAATCTTTCAGAAGTTGCATCTCCATTTACAAAATATCGATTCCATAATTGATCTAATTTTTGCTGAACTGCTGCTTCGCTTCTTCCAGATTCAACGAACATATTACGATACACATCTGTTACAAACGATGGTTGGTTTGGAATGACTGGTGCTGGTCTTGTATCACCACCAGCATCTGATTCACGAGTTAACTTTATTGTAGAAAAATTAAAAGAACCTTTGTCTATAAACATTCTCATAACTTGTTCTCCTGCATCTAACATTATATTTGAGATTTTTTGAGAACTATAACTCGTCCATCCACCAGTTGCAGAAACATTTTGTAATCCAGTAACATCTTTACCATCGAATTCGATATGGTAAGCTCCATTAGAAACTGCTGAAGCCACTAAAACATCTATTGTATATATTCCCGATTCAAGTACATTAACGGTGTATTCTACCCATTCACCATCTGCCGTGTATCCAATATTTCCTTCATTTCCTCCAAACTCTGTATCTACATCTTCTTCTTGTCTTATTCCGTCACCATCATTACCAGAAGTTGTATCGTGATACGCAACAGTTTCTCCTCCTAAATCAAAAGAAGTAGCTTTTATTTTTCCTGGAATAACTTGAGGTTTCCCATCTACATACGGAAGTTGCGGAGGAAGTGGAACATCTTCATAAATCACTTTTATTGTATGATTTGCAGAAACATTTGAAAAAGTATACGTTGTAACAGCTCCTACTGAAGTTCCATCAACTAAAATATCTCCGATTTTAAATCCGATATTAGAGGTAATATCAAAAATTTGATTGTCTCCTTCATAAACAATTACATTTCCCGAAGGAGAAATTGTTCCGCCTGCAACATTAGTTGACGCATTGATCGTAAATGTAGTTCCGCAAGAAGCAACACTTGGATCTAACATTGATGGTGGAATTATCGATGTATTTTGAATTGAATTGACATCTGTTACGCACATTTCTTCAGCAAACTGAGTTGCCCAATTACCGTATTTTCCATCTGTTGTAATATCCAATTCACTATTTGGAGAACCGCAATCGTTGTTATCCACTGCTCCCCAAGACCAACTTAACCATCCGATACTTTCCTCTTGTAATCTCTTCATCATTTCCACATATGGAAAACTTTGTCCGCATGCCACTGGAGAAGCAACTTTTTGTGGACCTTCACCTATAATATATGGTAACTTTTTTGATTTTGCTTCAGTAATCATCACATTCAAACGATCTACTTTAGCTTGATCATCACCATTCGTCCAATAAGTATGAACAGCGAAAATGATATTCTTTAACGGATCAAATTCTAATAACTCGTTTCCGCCTTCAAGAAAATAACTTTCTCGATTTCCGTAACCTCCACAATCTATCATTAAAGGAGTATCTATACCTGCGTCACGCAATTGTGTAATTGCATCTTTATAGTAATTTACCCACTGTGCTGTTGATTCTGAACCATTACCAACTTCATTTCCAATGTTTACAATTAACCACTTTTTATACTTCTGAATTGTAGCTAATACCGCTGGCTTTTTCCAATAATCTAATAATTGTTGTAGTTTACTAAAATCTCCAGTTGCATCGTGCAACTCTGCAACTGGAATCATTTTATTTTTAATACTATTATTAATAAGCGCATCGAACTCATTTTCTGCACCTTCTGTAGTCCATACTAATCGAACAGCATTAGATTTTGTTTTAGCTATTTCTGGTAAAATACGTTCACCTGTTCTGTCTTGAGACCATATAAACATTTCGTTTACACCTCTCATGACAATTTCTTCATTACAAGATGTAAATATTTTTCCGTCTTGAACACGAATGGTATTTTGTGAAAATATTTTTGTAATTGAAACAAAACAACATATAATTACAAGAAAAATAATTTGGTTTTTTATCGTTTTCATAACTTAATTTTAAAACCCTTTAATTACTTTTTTGACTGTAATTGATTTTCCATGTTGTAATTGAAGAAAATAAACACCTTGTTTTAGTTTACTAGAGTTAAATACTTTACTGTTTGTATCTGTTTCTATTTTTTCTTCAAGCAGTACTCCTCCTGAATATCCTAATATTCTTACCGTTGTTCCATTAAGATTTTCTGTTGAAGTAATTATAAATTCATTAGAAACAGGATTAGGTGCAACTTGCACATTTATAGCTGGCACATCATCGCAATTCGGTTTGACATCTGTAGTACTACAATAAATTGTAAAACCTTTTAACTTCGAAACCAACACTAAGTTCCCATCATCTAAAGCTACCCAATAAGTTCCGTCTAAATCTGTAAAACCTGAATTTGTAATTGTAATTTCTGGTTGTGTCTGATTAAAATTCTGTGTGATTTTAGGTAACAAATCTAACCACCAAGAAGGAGAACCGTTATTGGTATTCATAGAAAATTGCCATAAACCATTATTAGTTAAATCCCAATTAATTGTGATATCATTTACGTTACTTAAATCTGGTCCATTTCCAAGAACAAATACATGATTATACGTTTTGTTTACAGAGGATAAAGCGGTATTTAAAGGTGTATTAAATTCACATCCTGATGGAGGTGTATCACTAGAAACTGAAATAATTATTGTTGCTGTGTCTTGTAAATTTCCATCACTTACAGTTAAAACTACATTATATTCTCCTGCTTGGGTAAATTCATGACTCGTAGTTACTCCAATTGCTGAATTTCCATCATTAAAATCCCATGAATATGTTAATGCATCTCCATCAATATCAGATGAGTTTGATCCATCAAACTGAATTGTTACTGGAGCAACTCCTGTTGTTATATTAGCTGTTACACTTGCTACAGGAGCTGTATTTCCGCCTCCATTTCCATTAATAATATTTGGAATAAATGGTGCTAAATGTGGTGTTAGTACATCTAACTTCCATTGATTTACAGAAGACCAATCATCTTGTAAAATTCCTCCCGTATCACCTGAATTTGGATTCATACTCCAAAAAGTCCAAGAGTAACGAGGCCCCATAAAATTTACAAACTCTGTAAACCAAGTGTAAGCTATTCCACCAAAAGCATCTTGCTCTTTGATACCAAACTCTCCAATAAATAATGGAGAAGTTTCATTATCATATAAATACCCATAATTTTCTTCCCAAATACCTGGCATATTTTGAGGGAAATCTGGTGTTTCAAACCAATCTTGTTGTGAAACTTCTGGTCCATATTCATGAGCAGAATACATTAATTTAGTTTGATCTGTTAATTGAATAGGATATTGTCTTGCTCCCATTAATTGTCCGCCCCACCAATATGAGTTTCCTTCGAATTCGCCAACTCCTTCCACGATTATTAATACATTTGGATTTACATTTAAAATTGCATTTCCACATCGTTCTGCAGCTTTATTCCAATCTGTTAAAGGATTGCTATTTCCCCAACTTGACCCATGAGGTTCGTTATTTAAATCCATTCCTACTACAGCAGAAAAATTCTTGTAACGTTCTGCCATAAAAATCCAGTCATTGATCCAACGTTCTTCAGAATACTCTGTTGTATACCAAAATGCTTCATTTAAGAACCCATCTGCTGCTCTAGAATGATTATCTAATACGATTTTCATGTCATTATCTTGACACCATTGCACGAACACATCTAACAACTCTATTGGACTTGTTATGTTCGTTTCTTCTTCATTCATTGGGGATATGCCTGTGTATGCATCGGAACCGTATGAAGGAATATCGATTGTAGCTCCTGGATCTAACATTTCGTTACACCAAGGCACACGAATGGTATTAAAACCTAAATCTTTTATTTGTTGTAAAACACTTTTCATATCGCGTGTCCAGATTCCGTGAGGAAAATAGTTTTGTGTTTCAAAACCAAACCAGTTTACTCCAGTTAATCGCACTTCTTGACCTCTTGAATCAAATAATTTATTTCCTGAAACAGATAACCAATTCTGCTCTTGTCCTGTTACTATTACACCTAAACACAGGCATAACAGCACTATTAGTTTTTGTATAATTTTTTCCATTTTTGAAAGTTTTTATGATTTTATTGGTAATAAAAAAATCACTTTTGCCCGTTATAGAACAAAAGTGATTTGAACAGCATTAACGCTTAATAATCAATCTTTTTCTAACTATTCTTTGTGTTTTAGGGTTAGTAATTTCTACAATGTATAAACCATCAGCAAGCCCATCTACTCTAAGGTTTTTCGATGAACTATTTACAACTGGTAATCCGCTTAGATTTAAAATTTTAATAGTTAAATCATTTAAATTTTCATCCATTTTGATCGTTACTTGATCCACAGCTGGATTTGGATATAATGTTGCTTTAGATAACATAATATCTTCATTCGATTGAGCTGTAATTGCAGAAGTTGGCTCTGTTCCCCAAACTAAAGTTCCATTTGAATAAAGTGTTATTTTATCATTGGCACTATAACTTGTTGCAGTAGCATCATATGAATAATCATTAAGTTCGTTGAAAGGAGACCAATTCGTCTTAGAAAATCTTGCTTGAATTGGACCTGTATTTCCTGAAGAAGCAATACTACCCGCTGAAGTTTCAAATGATAATTCTAAATAATCCATTCCATTTGCTACTCCAAAAGTTCCATTTACAAATGAACTTCCTAATTGTGCCCAATCACACCAGAAATTTAAATTGTTATTATCTTCAGAAGTAAACCAGTAACGAACAGTAAGCATACTTAAATCTACAGCCTGATCTCCATTATTGACAATTCGTAAATGTGGATTTACCATATTATCTGAAGCATTCGCTCTTCCTCCATCTGTATATTCTACCATTAATGAAGCATTTGTAACCTCTTCTGTAACTTTAATAGTTTTACTGATAGACACAGGCGAAACAATACCATTATCTACTGTTAATGTTACCAAATAATCACCTGGTGTATCATAAGTTTTAGCAACTATAATTCCCGTTGCTGTTGTAGTATCTCCAAAATCCCAAGTATATGTAAGAGAATTTCCTGTTGGATCTGATGAAGCCGAAGCGTCAAAATTCACAGTTAAAGGAGCAACTCCTTGTAATTGATCTGCTGTGAAACTTGCTACCACTTCTGTAGAATTAACAGTAATTGTTTCTTTAGCTACACTTGTTGAAGTTCCGTCACTAACTCTTAACGTAACTTCATATGCTCCACTTTGAGTAAACTCGTACGTGAAAATTGCATCTGTAGCTGTGACTCCATTTCCTAAATCCCATTCATAAGTTAGTACATCTCCTTCTGGATCTGAAGAACCTGTAGCATCTAAAGTAACCGATAACGGTTCGTTCCCAGATATAGGTGTTGCTGAAATTACTGCAATTGGAGCTTGATTGATATCTCCTGAAGGCTCTATTCCGCTTATTAATTTTCCGTTTAAATATAATGTTACTCTATTCCAAACAGCAAAATCATTCTGGGTGGCATTGTAAGAGTAATCATTAGCCTGATTCATATCTGACCAAGTTTGATTTGCAAATTTCCCTTCTATTCTTCCAGAGTTTTCATCGCTTCCTAAACTTCCAGCAGCAGCATCGAATGTAATTTCTAAATACTTAGAATCTCCAGAAACAGTTACAAACTTTCCATTTACATTACTTGAACCAATTTTAGCATAATCTGTAAAGAAATTTATGTCTTGATCATCATCTGAATTAAACCAATAACGAATGCTTAAATCTTCATAATTTACTGGAGTTGATGCATTATTTTTAATTCTGAAATGTGGTTTAATAATGTTTGTTACTGTAGCAATTGAAGCATTTTTATATTCTAATTCTACAACACCTTCTCCTCCTACTTGAATTGTTCTTCCTGATGAAGTTTTTGTGTTACCGTTTACACCTGTTGCGATAGAAGTAATTACATGATTTCCGTCTGGTAAATTCGCTTCAAATTCAAAAGGAGCAGTTGTATCTTCTCCTAACAAAACACCATCTGCATAAAAAGCTACTTTAGCTACAGAGTTAGATGCATTGATAAGATTTGTTGCTATTTTCACTGAACTTCCAGACACATAAACATCTCCTGATTTAGGTGACATTAGCGATAAATAAATCACTTCTCCACCAGACATTTCTTCCATTTTTTGTGCGTGACGTTTGTAAATATCTAACTCGACATCGCCTTCAAAAACAGCAAATTTATCTCTTGGAGTACGATCATCTGGAAACCACCAAAATGCACTTCCTCCTATTTTCTTTTTCTCTATAAATCCATAGATTTCTTCCCACCATTCACTTCTTTCTATTCGTTCTACATTAAACTCTCCAATGTACAACGGCTTTTTAATCATATCATGAGATTCATCTGCCCATTGACAAACTAAAGCCATGGTTTCATCTAAAGTGAAATTTGACCAACTTTCTCTAATGTATGGATGCGCTGAAGTAAAGTCGATATATGGAGATTCATGAATTTTAATAAAATCATTTCCTTCGTCTCCTCCAAAACCATATTTTAATCCGTGAGCTTCTAAACCTGTTCCTAGTAAATGATTTGAATCTATATTTTTTATAAAAGCTCCCATATCATCTACCCAAGCTCTTAAAACATCTGAAGTTAAATCATCTCCAAAACCTTGATATCTTGGTTCGTTCATTAACTCCCAAGCTAAAATCGTTGGATCATCTTTGTAAGCAACTCCGTCGTAATGATTTACTCTTGTGATAAAATATTCTACGTAGTCTTTATATCCTTGAATTGCTGAAGCATTGGTAAAGAATTGTCCTTGATCGTGAGTTCCAGCTCCTTCTACTTCTATACCTTCCCATTTCAATCGATCTTTAATTCCTCCATAGTCATTCCAATAATTTTCTAGCGCAATAATGAGTTTAATTCCGTTAGCTTCTGCAGACTTAACAATGTAATCGAATAACGAAAATTGAGCTTCGCTATACACTCCTTTTTCTGGTTCAAATCCATGCCATTCTTCATGACTAAATCCCCAAATTCGTATTACTCGAATTCCGTTTACATATAATCTTCTCATATGAGCATCGATACGCTCTTTATCCATAAATTGAGTTTCTATATCTCCACTAGAAGATCCATAAGTAAAGAAATCATATACATTCGCTCCTGAAATATAAAATGGTTGCCCATTTAACATGAATTTGTCTCCTTCTGCATACACAAAACCTGAAGTATTTTTATTGGTTTGTGCGTTACTATATAATGAACTTAAAAGTAGCACCATAGCAGATGCTAAAGCTTTTAAGAATAAGCTTTTCATAATTAGGGGGTATTTTTTGGTTGATTTTTTATAAGAAAAAGAGGAGTGCAAAATTGCACTCCTCTAATGACCATTAATTACTTCACAATAATCTTTTTTCTAGAAACGATGTTTGCAGATACATCTTTAGTTTCTAAAATATAAACTCCTGTTGGTAATCCGTTCACTGAAATTGTTGTTCTATTTTGTTGGCTTTCTAAAGTTTTACTTGTAATAACTCTTCCTGATAAATCTATCAATCTTAGTTCTACATTATCTTTCGTATTGAAAACCGAAACATTTATTAAGTCTGAAGCTGGATTAGGGCCAACTCCAACAGACATTTGTGTTGGTTTTGTTCTAGCAGCAGTTGTTGCTCCTCCAAAGAAGAAACCGTATTCTGCATTTGCTAAAGCAACTTCGATTTGCGCCCAACTTCTGTGGTAACGTTGCGTATATTCTTGCCCGCTATTGTAAGCTTCCTCTAATCTTGCAAAATCTGGATCATTTCTATAGTTTGATCTGATATCTAAGAAAGTTACACCTGGTTCAATTACATCTCCATTTGGCATTGTTCCTGTGAATCCGTTTGGCACATAAACTTCTTGCTCAAAAATACGTGTAAAATCACCTCTACTTTCTGGAGCTGCTACTCCTTTATCATCTCTATATGTTCTCCACATTCTATCTAATACTTCTTTAGCTAAATCGCGAGAAGCTGTATCTAGAGTTTCATACTTTTCTGTAGCAGCAGCATAGTAGATTAGAGCTTTAGCCATAGAAGCAGCAACACCTAAATCTTTACCATAATCTGTTACAGTAACACTTAATCCGTCGTTAGAACCAGGATTATCAGGGTTCCAAGTATCTGGTTCACCTGTCCACTCTAAAGTAGCTGGAATATCAAAATCATCTTCTCCAATTAATACTACAACATTTTTCACCCAATTCGCCCATTTGTCCATTAAGTTTTTCGCCATAGTATCATTAGTGATATAGTAATACTCAGCAATACGCTCCATAGACCATGCTTGCCATCCAAACCAAGTTCCACTTCCTGGATCTTCGTATACTGGATTATCATCGTAAGCCATATCATAGAATGTAGATTTTCCTGCTGGATATGTGCTATAATCTCCATTCCAACTATTCGTTGCACCACCTGCAATTCCACCTTCTTTAGATTGTAACCAAGTATAGAATTCTAACTGACGTTGTAAACTTACTCCCCAGTCTCTTGCTCCTGTTGGAGTTCCTGGTTTCATTTCATTTACTTGCGACATTGCATAAGCTGCTACTGGATTTTGATATCCGAAGTGACAGTGACTAGAACTAATTCTAAACGCCCAAGGTGCAGAAGTATCTACAGCTCCACCCCATGAAATATACCAAGACATTAAATAATGTGCACTATCGTAACCTGTACCGGCTCCAGACACATCACTTTGTACTCCTAAAGGTTTAAAATACTTATCGAACATTCCTATTCTTAGGTAATCTCCCATTTTAGTCGCTTTATCTAAGTCTAAAAGATTTAAACTAACATTTTGTTCTTTAGCATAAACTTGCGCCCAATACATAGCTTGAACAGCTCTTGCATCTGCATCAGTTGCACTTGTATATCTCCACTGTCTCGAATAGTTTTGATCTATAGTGAATAATGGTAAATATCCGTCAGGTCCTCCCCAATCAAATCCTTCCCAAGATGGATGTGGAATTGTTTCATAAACAGATTCTTGTTCTCCTCTTTGGAATGTATTAATGTAAGAAGGTGTACTTACTCCATCTCCTCTATTTCCGTATCCATAGAAATTATCATTATCTAATAACCAGTGCATTTGATAAACTTCTGGTCCATAAGCCGCAGTTAATTCTGCTGATACTGGATCAACACCTACTGGAGCTGAAAATTCTAATGGAGCAGGATAACCGCTAGGTAATGCAAACTCTGGAGCATATGCAGCAGGACTCGAAGGATTATAAGCGGCATTTGTAGGTTGATCTGCCTGAGTTGGAATGATAAACTCTTCAATTCTATCCCAAACTGTTCCAATTGAACCCCAGTCTCCATTGATTCTAGCATTCATTACTTCTAACCATAACCAGTATGAATATAATTCACTTGTTGACTCATGTCCATGATCTGGAGCTTCAACAATTAATGATTCAATAGAATGATGCGGAGATCCATCTGCACTAAAATATCCATTTTCTGGTGCGTAAAATTTAGCTCTCATTTCATTGAAACGATCTAAATATTCATTTCCAGTTGGACCCGGATCTACAATAACTACAGGATCTGAAACTCTTATTACAACTGTTTTTGTTGCAGTTCCTCCATTTCCATCATTTACAGTTAATACTACACTGTAATTTCCTTTAGCTGTAAATGTGTTTTGAATTGTAACTCCTGAACCAGAATTACTATCGTTAAAATCCCAGCTATATCCTAATGTATCTCCATCTGCATCTGAAGAAGCAGAAGCATCGAAAGTTACCGTTAAAGGTGCTTCACCTGAAATAGGACTTGCAGTAAAATCTGCTACTGGATCTGTATTTCCTGATCCATCACCACAATTTGGCGCTGTATCTGTAGTACTGAAATAAATTGTAAAATCTCCTGCTTTTGATACTAACACGAAGTTATCAGCATCCATAGTAGCCCAATACGAACCATCTAGACCTGAGAAACCTGAGTTTGTGATTGTAACCTCTGGTTGTGCAGAATTAAAATTCTGAGAAACTTTTGGTTTTAAATCATTCCACCAAGAAGGTATTCCATTGTTAGTTAGCATCGAAAATTGATACAATCCATTATTTGGTAAATCCCAATTGATTGTAAAATTAGATACATTATCTAAACTTGGCCCACCGTTTCCTAAAACAAAAATATGATTATACTGTCTTTGTACTGAAGGTAAAGCATTTGCTACTGGTGTGTTAAATGCACATTCATTAACTGCTAACGCATCTGTAGTTGTAGTAGTAGTTAATGTTGCAGAGTTACAATTTGGCACTTGATCTGTCTCGCTAAAATAAATTGTAAATCCTCCTGTTTTAGAAGCTAAAACAAAATTTCCATTATCTACAGTTGCCCAATACGAACCATCTAAATTTTGGAATCCTGAATTAGTAATTGTTACTTCTGGATTTGCTTGACCAAAGTTTTGTGTAACTTTAGGTTTAAAGTCATTCCACCAAGAAGGAACTCCATTATTAGTTAGCATCGAGAATTGATACAATCCGTTATTTGGTAAATCCCAATTGATTGTAAAATTAGATACATTATCTAAATTTGGTCCACCGTTTCCTAAAACAAAAATATGATTGAATTGTTTATGAATTGTTGGTAATGCATTTGCGGTTGGTGTACCAAAACCACAAGAAGTATTTCCATCTGTTGCTACAATAGTTTGAGTTACTGAATCTGATTCTCCATCAGCATTTGTAACTGTTAAAGTAACTGTATATTGATCTGGCGTACTATAAGTTGTTGCACTAGTAACTCCTGTAGCTGATAATCCATTACCAAAACTCCAGTTGTAAGTTAATGCACCTCCTTTAGGATTTACAGATGATGAAGCATCAAAAGTTACATCAAAAGGAACTACTCCGCTATCTACACTAGAAGTAAAAGCAGCTACTGGACTTCCATCAGTTACGTTAATTACTGTAGATTTTGTTCCTGTTTTACTTCCATCGCTTACAGTTAATTTTACAGTATAATCTCCAACAGTTGTATAATCGTGACTAACTGTAACTCCTGTTCCAGACGTTCCATCTCCAAAGTCCCAACTGTAACTTAATGTATCTCCATTTTCATCTGAAGAAGCAGAAGCATCAAAACTTACTGTTACTGGAGCTATTCCTGTTTCTGGCGTTGCAGTAAATTCAGCAACTGGAGCTATATTTCCATCTGAAACCTCTATCGTTTTAGTTACTGGCGAAGATGTATTTGTACCATCACTTACAGTTAAAGTAACCACATAATTATCTATTCCTGTAAATGTAACTTTAGGATTTACTAATGTTGAAGTTGTTCCATTTCCAAAATCCCAACTGTACGTTAATGCATCTCCATTAGGATCTGAAGAAGCTGAGGCATTGAATTGTACTTCTAGAGGCGCAACTCCAGATTCTGGTGTTGCTGTAAATGAAGCTGTTGGTGTATCTCCACCATTTGGCTCTTGTCCTCCAGCTAACTCTCCATCAACATAAATAGGCACATTTTGTACAATTTTAAGTGTATTATTTAATCCTGCATACGAAAAGTCATTTGTAGGATCCCAAGCTGAAGCACTTGCGCTATTCGGTAAAGAAACTCGTACTTGAATTTCACTTCTATATTCTCCTTGTCCTCCTGGAAAAGGCATACGATCTTGACTAACTTCTACTTCAGCATAATAAATGTTATTTGCAGCATCCCAAGCTTGTAAGCTAGGATTGATTATTCCTGCTCCTCTTCCATTTACAACATAATCACTAGCAGTTAATCCTTCAGCAACTCCTTCAGAAATATCAATAAAATATCGTGCTTTTAATGAGCTTGGAACTCGTGCTGGCCATGCAGAACGGTTATTTAACCATATTGCAACCTCAGTAGATTTATTTTGATCGTTATTAATTCTTACTTCATTAATAAACTCTAAACCTGGAGTTTCTGGCTGTGGGAAATTTGCTAATTCTGTTCCTCCGAAGTCAATAACCATTTTCGCTAATACTCCTTGATAACAAGCATTGTAATCTGTTGCTACTTCATTAGCTTGAAAATCATCTCTATCTTCAACAAAAACATCATTCGCAGCCATTGGTCCGCCCATTAAAGCTCCCCATAATGTATGTCTAGATTCTACTGGTACAGCAGAACTTCTTGTCCAACTTGCATGCTGACCTCTATGATGCGGTTTTGTAGGAGGATTTACTCCAAAACCAGTAACTAGACTTCTATTGTTAGGATTATCACCTAAAATATAATTGATCTGATTTACTGCAAATTGATAATACTGGTTCTTTTTTGGAGTAGCAACATTGTCGCTATAAATTAATGCAGTTAAAGATGCATTCATAGCATGACGAGAAGAACCCCATTGTGTTAAATGTGCTTGTCCTCCTGGAGAATAATTAATTCCTCCTCCTTGTTGCCAGAAATCTAAATGTCTTTCTGCATCTGCTTTATAATTACTTTTTCCTGTAATCATTGATAATAAAACCATATTTCCATACGATTTATCATCCCATACTAAACTCCAAAGAAAATCTGGTAATGTGTATTCTGCTTCAGCTTTTTGTAAATAAGTTACATCTCCAGTAGCTTTATATAACCATAATGCTCCCCAAGTTAACTCATCTTGATAACCTCCAGAAGAATATGTTCCTGTAGCAGGAATTCCACCATCTTCATTGTATAAACCTCTGTAAGTATCTCCGAACTCATATAATTCTTTTGCATGCTGTAATAAGGTTGCACTGTAAGCCGGATCACTATCTTTAAAGATTATACTCGCTGAGGCTAAAGCTGCTGCAGTTTCACAAGCAACTTCCGTACCTGGAGCAGAAGGTGATAATTTATACGATTTACGCTGACCATATTGCGGATGAACGTCTACCATTTCTGGAGCCATCCAAAAGTTATGATCTTGAGATTTACTATCAGCAACCTGAGCGTAAAATTCATTTGGACTTGGGTGACATTTAATAAAATAATCTGTTACCCACTTTATATTTCTTTTAAAAATTTCAGTTTGATTTACAGCATCATATCCAGCTTTATATTCTAAAAACCCCCAATTTAATGCTGTTACTGAAAACGCCATAGGAAAACCAAATTTTACGTGATCTCCAGCATCATGCCATCCACCAGTTAAATCTAACCCTACATCTTTTCCATCGTTGACACCTGCGTTTGATCGCCAACTGATTCTGTTCCAATCTGGTAAGACACCGGACTGTTGTGTCTCATAAAATAATAATGACTTTTGTAAAGCCTCTCCGTAATTATATTGTGCTTTTGAGCTAAAGGGTAAAAAACACAACATAATTAATACATAAAACATTCGTAGTTTCATATTCAATAATTTAGTTTGATCATTTACAATACTTTCCCTTTCCAATAAATGTTAAACATCTATCAGTTAAGATTTTAGTACACTTAATCTTGGAATAATTATTTTAATTACTTGAAGTTAGGACAATACAATAGTCACCTAGGCTCACCTATTTATGTGTATAGATCAGTTATTTTTTTTGACTAGTATCCTACTCCAGATAACATAAAATATTATCCAGTTAAGATTTTATATTGTCTTGACTAAAATTGTTAATTTTAGATTAGCAGTAGTTGAGATCAAACAATAGTCACCCAGCCTCATCTATTTTACATTATAGATCGGTTATTTTTTTTGACTAGTATCTCATTCTAGGTAATGCTAAAACACTATCCAGTTAAGACTTTTAATAAATAAACTAGAATTACAAACGTTTGAAGAATTCATTCGGGGATTCTTAATTTGTAGTGTTAATTCTAGAAGGTTAATTTTAATAACTTTTCCTAAAGTTCATGACCTTCGAAATTTGTTATTTGGTTGTCTGAGAATATCGATATTCACATTAAAGTTAACGAGAAAAAAACACAAATTCAATAGTTTTATTGTGCATTGTAACTTTTTTTTCATAAAATGAATTAATCGTACAACCTACATAATTATAGGTGATAAAAAAATATTAAAAACAAAACATAAAGTACTGAATACTAGACTTAAAAAAACAAGCAACAACTTAAACGCCTATTCAATTTAAGGTAAATTCAAGCTTATGTTAATTCTTCTTCTTTTTCATTAAGAATAACAACTATTTAGTTTAAGAAATTCAAGTTATTACTAAAAAAATTATGATACCTTCAAGAATGAAATTTAAGAGGAAATACACTATTAAAATTCAACTGGGGAAGTCTTTACTGTAAATATCATTATTAAGCTTTTAAATCTCGTATAAATTAAAGATGTAATAGATAATAAACTTCATGTAAGAGCAAAACATGAAGAATGTAGCATATGAAGGTCATTTTAGACAAAAAAAAAGAGCATCAATAAAAAATTGATACTCTTTACAATTATGTTTTGTAATTTATTGCTTAGGTGCCATTTTAGACATAATACTTTGAATAGTACTAGATAATTTTTTAGCATCTTCAGCATCTAATGAACTTGTGAATGTTTGTGCTTTAGTCGCTAATTCTTGACCTTTAGCAGCTAACTTAGAGATTTTTGATACATCTCCGTTAGCATCGATGTATTCTTTAGCATACTCTGTGTATGTTTTTAAATACTCAGCTACTTTAGGATCTTTAAATTCAGGAATAGTAACTCCTTCTAAAGCAGATTCTACTTTCTTTGCAGTTTCTTCAGCTGCTGCTTTTGTTTCTTCAGTTGCTTTAGTTGCTGCTTCTTCAGTTTTTTTAACTGTAGTTTCAGTAGTTTGTTTTACTTCTTCTGACGCTTCTTTTGCTTTTTTACAAGAAGTAGCTGTTAAAGCTCCAACTAAAAAGATAGATAAAATTACTTTTTTCATCGTTTTATGATTTTAAGTTTAAGATTGAATAGCAAATGTAATGTTTTGATCTTACTATGCAAATTTAATGTAGATTATTACACGACTTCTTCACCAAATTGTTTTTCATACAAGTTTCTGTAGTATCCTTCTTGCTCTAAAAGTTCTTGGTGATTGCCTAACTCTACAATCTTACCTTTATCCATCACAATAATTTTATCCGCTTTTTTAATTGTGGCTAATCGATGAGCAATAACAATAGAAGTTCTATCTTTTGTTATTTTATCTGTAGCATACTGAATCATTTGTTCAGACTCTGTATCTACAGAAGAAGTAGCTTCATCTAAAATTAAAATACTAGGATTACTCACATATGCTCTTAAGAAAGCGATTAACTGACGTTGTCCAGAAGATAACATAGCGCCACGCTCTTTAACATTATAATGATATCCGTTAGGTAAACTTTCAATAAAATTATGAATTCCTATTTGTTTCGCTGCTTCTTGAACATCTTCTAATGTAATAGCTTCGTTACGCAAAGTAATATTATTCAAAATTGAATCTGAGAATAAAAATACATCTTGTAATACCACAGCTACTTGATTTCGTAAGCTTTCTAAATCATAAGTTTCAACAGCAGTATTATCTACCAAAATTTCTCCACTATCGATTTCATAAAAACGACTAATTAAATTAATAATCGTAGATTTTCCAGCTCCTGTAGATCCAACAATGGCAATTGTTTCTCCTTTTTGAGCTTCAAAAGAAATTCCTTTTAAAACTTCTTCTCCTTCAACATAACTAAAACGTACGTTATTAAATGCTATATTTCCTTGTAAATCATCTGCTAATATTGTTCCAGATTTATCTATATAACTTTCTGTATCTATCACATTAAAAACACGTTCTCCAGATACAATTCCCATTTGCAATTGATTAAACTTATCTGCTATTTGACGCAATGGTCTAAATAACATTTGTGCCATTTGTACAAAGCTAATAATTGCCCCTACTGTAATTGTATCTTTAGCTATTACTTGCAAACCTCCGTACCAAACAATTAATCCGATAGCTATAGAAGATAAAATTTCAGCAATTGGAAAAAATATAGAATAATACCAAACAGTTTTTACATGCGCTTTTTTGTGTTTTTCGTTTATTGCTTTAAAATTCTCGTATTCTATTTTTTCTCGATTAAATAATTGTACAATTTTCATTCCTGTTACACGCTCCTGCACAAATCCATTTAAATTTGCTACCTGATTACGAACATCTTGAAAAGTTTTTTTGATGGCGATTTGAAATAGTTTCGTCGCATAGATTAAAATAGGCAATACAGCTAAAGCTATTAAAGCTAATTGCCAATTTATTACGAACATTACAATTACAACCACCAACATTTTTAGTACATCACTTACAATCATAAAAACACCTTGAGAGAAAAAGTTTGCAATAGTTTCTATATCTGAAACTACTCTTGTTACTAATCTTCCTACAGATGTATTGTCGAAATACGACATTTTAAAACGTAAAATATTTTTAAAAATAATAGTACGTAAATCTTTAATGATATGTTGACCTACCCAATTTGCGTAGTAGATAAATGAAAATTGTAGTATTACTTGAATTAATAATACACCTAACATAATCATGGTAAATAATAATAATCTTGCCAGATCTTTATTTACCGTAAAATCATCTATTGCTCTATACAATATTACCGGACTCGCAGCAGCAAATATAGCTAGAGATATGGTAGATATTGTTGCTATCCAAAACTGAAAACGATATTGTTTTGCAAAACTCATTAAGCGTGCAAAAATTTTAATATCAAATGCTTTTCCTGAACTACTCTTACTCACAATTTAAATATAATCGTATGTTACTTCTGTTAAAAATAATGCTTTCGCAGGTACAGATACTCCTGCTTTGCTTCTGTTTTTACTTTCTATAATTTCTTTAAAATCGTTTACTGTTATTTTTCCTAAACCAACATCTAACAAGGTTCCAACTATAGCACGAACCATATTCCTTAAAAAACGATCTGCAGAAATATAAAAAGTTAATTCATTTCCTTGTAAAATCCATTCTGCATTAGTTACCTCACAATTAAAGGTGCGAACATCAGTTTTTACTTTCGAAAAACACTTAAAATCTTCATATTCGTAAAGTAATTTTGCAGCGGTATTCATAGCTTCTATATCTATATTTTTATAGTTTAATTGCCATGAAGTGTCTAATAAAAACGGATTTCTACCTAACCATATTTTGTACTCGTAGCTTCTACTTGTAGCATCAAAACGTGCATGGGCATCGTTTGCCACTAAAATCGTGTGATATACTACAATATCATTGGGTAAAATTGCATTTAATTTATAGGTGAAATTTTCATCTAAAACAGTATCAAAATCAAAATGCGCATACATTTGCGAAGCATGAACTCCTGTGTCTGTTCTTCCTGCACCAACAATATTAATTTCTTTTCTTAGTATTGTACTTATACTTTTAGCAAGTTTTTCTTGAACCGAAATAACATCGGGTTGTACTTGCCAACCGTAATAATTTTTACCGTGGTATGCTAGTTCTAAAAAATATCGCAAAGAAATTCTTTTTTAAAGAGCTAAACTACGCATTTTATTTGGTTGTGTTATTTAGTATTTTCTTAAAATTAACTTTAAAACACTTCTTAAAAAAGTAGATAGTACACATTTATAAATTATAACTATGTTCTACTCAAAACTGAAGATTCTTTGTAATTTCGTGATGTGAAAAAAATCTTATTATTATCGGATACTCATAGTTATATTGATGATCAAATTTTAAAATTTGTAAAGCAAGCTGATGAAGTTTGGCATGCTGGCGATATTGGTAATTTAAAAGTAACAGACACTATTAAATCTTTCAAGCCTTTACGCGCAGTTTATGGAAATATTGATGATGCTGAAGCTCGTGCAGAATTCCCTTTAGATAACACTTTTGAACTGGAAGGTGTTTCTGTTTGGATGACTCATATTGGTGGATATCCTGGAAAGTATAAACCTCGCGTTTATGGCGAACTTCAAAAGCATACACCTAAACTTTTTATTTGTGGTCATTCGCATATTTTGAAAGTTCAATTTGATAAGCATTTTAATTTACTACACATAAATCCTGGTGCAGCCGGAAAACATGGTTTTCATAAAGTACGTACCATGATTCGTTTTGAATTACGTGCTGGTGGTATTGAAAATATGGAAGTTATTGAGCTGGCAAAAAATTAAGCCGATACCATTTCCTTTTTTTGTATTACAGGAATACTAGCAATTACTTTAGTTCCGTTTCCTTTAGACGATTCGATGATAAAATTACCGTTCATCATATTAATTCTAGCTCTAATTTGGTTTAATCCAATACCAGAATCTTTATCTGAACGCATTTCAAAACCAACTCCGTCGTCTTTAACAATAAGATTAATCATATCGTCTTCTTCTTCTAACATGATATAAGCGTTTTTTGCTTTACTATGTTTTAAAATATTATTGATTAATTCTTGAATGATGTTAAACACCTTTATTTCAAACTCTTGCGAATAGCGATATACATTTAAAATTGCCGTACTAATTTTTATTTCAGAGTTTGAAAACTTTTTGGCAACATCTTTAGTCGCATATTCTAAACCAAATTTAAGTAGTATCGAAGAAACTAAATTATGAGATAAATCACGAATTTTTTCTGAAGCTTCTGTTATTATTTGCTGTGTTTTCTCTAATTCTTCTGGAATATCGTCTCCGTATTGTTTCTGCGTAGCTTGCAAATGCATGTTTGCAGAAGATAATAATGCACTTACATTATCGTGTAAAATTTCAGCGATTTGTTTACGCTCAGTTTCTTTACCATCTAGAGTTGCATTTAAAATTTTCACCTGAGCCTGTGAGTTTAAACGCTCTAATTTACGTTGTTGACGTAACTCATTTTGTGATAGTTTTAAGCTTAAATTACGTTGACGTAATTTGTATAAATTCGCTAAGTACAATAATAATATAGAAATAATTACACCTGCTGTTCCTACAGCCCAAGTTTTTTGTTCTTGTTTTTGTTGTTTTTTATCAGCTTCCTTTTGAAATTCTTTAACATTATACTTAGATTCTATTTTCTTGTAAGCTTTTCTAGTTTCTTCAATGTTTAAACTATCTCTTATCGCATACGAATCCGTAACGTATTCATAGGCTCTATAATCTTTCAAATTGTATAATGCCCATGCAATATTATCTAAAAGTAATTCTTTGTGTTGTAAAGCTCTCAAAGATTTTTCATTTTTTAAATATGTAAGAGCTTTACCATATATTTCTCTACCTTCTTTATAACTTCCTCTTTCTAAATACAAATTCCCAAGATTATTGTATGCTAAAGCTAGAGATAGATTGTTATTAAATTGTGTATTTATTTTAATTGACTCTAAAGTGTATTCCTCTGCTTTTTTGAAATCTTTGTTAAAAGCATACATTTTTCCGAGATTTGTATAAGCTTTCGCCTTTAACCCCATGATTCTTTCATCTAATCCAGGTAATTTTATTATTTTTTCGAAATAATATTCTGAGCTATCTTTTTTTCCTTTATGTAAATAAAATTTAGAAATGGCATCATAATTTTGAGCTACTAAATAGTCACTTGCCTCTCCCTTAAGCTCTGTTGAGAATTTATAATTTTCAAGAAGGTTAAGAGATTTTTTAAGATAGGCTATAGCATTTGTATTACTAGTATCTTTTGACAATATTTGACCAGCTAATAAATTAGCTTTAATTAAAATATCTATTTCAACTTCTTTTCTATTTGTTAATGGGAGCACCATTTTTAAAGCTCTAGTATATCTATCTTCCTCATATAAGATTTTTGCTAATTCAAATCTTTGGACCAAGGTTGTATCACTCTCTTTTTCAAACACAGCAAAAGCCGAGTGGGCAGACTCAGCTTTAACTTTCAAACATAAAAATATAAAAACAAGGGGGACTGTATGTTTTATAACATTTATTATATTCATTATACTTTATAAATCAGTACCATATCTAGGCATCCTTCTTGCAACATAAGCTAATTCTGCTCTTTCTCCGTATGAATTATCTGTTTTTACCTCAAGATCGGTTTTGATGTAATTTACAAAATCTATTTTTAATGGTAGGTGATCTGATTTATTATATATCTTCGTGTAATTACGAACATTCGACAAACCTTCCTTCAAATGAACTTCGTAAATATTTTCATCTGCGTTGTATTCAAAATTAACATTAATTCCTTCTCTTACTTTAAAGTCTAGCACGAATTGACCATCTCCAAAACTTTCAACACTATATGTTTGTAAAAAATTTGTATTAACTTCTCCTTTAGCTAAAACAATATTTTCATCTTCAACTGTAATCGATTTTCTTTGCTCACCATTCTGATAAACATCAATATTTATTTGATTATTATCTAAATCTAAGTCAGTAGAGTTACTAACTGATCTGTTTGAAACAGCATGTTTTGTTTCAAATGTATGTAAGTTATTTGTATTTGTTGATTCATCTTTAACTAAGTTTGCTTGTGCATTTTTAGCTAATTTATAATCAATTGTATATTTTCCTGAAGCATCTCTGCTTAATTTATATGACTGTAAAAGAGATTCATTAACTCCTTCTATATCAGCATCTATCACATTATTATCTTCTGAGCTACAAGATGAAAATATTGCAGCAACTATCATTAAAAAAGGTAAGTATCTTTTTATCATCGTACTAAAATTTTGAATGTTGGATTATATTAAATATTATAAAAAAGGTAGTATTTCGGGGGGACTACGTTATTTATAAAAAGAGTGAAAAAGTAGTAGGCTTGACAATACTTCGGATAATACAGCTTCTGAGGGGGGGGGGAACATATATAAGGACGGGGAACCTCTATATAAAAATTGAAGGGAGGTCGATTAAACTATATTATTTTTAACAGCATATATTGCCAAACCTACTACATTTTTCACTTTTAACTTTTTGTATAAGTTTCTTCTATGAGTTTCTATTGTTTTGACCGTTAGGTCTAATTTTTTTGCTATTTCAGAAGTACTCAACTCTTGGGTAATTAGCTTTAATACTTCTATTTCTCGTTCTGTTAAAGGTTCAATAACAGCACTACTTTTAATGGCATCATCGGTTTTGGTATCGTTGATATATAAATCAAGTAAACTTTCTTTAATATTATCACTATAATACTTTTCACCACGATGCACAGCTTTAATAGCTTTAATTATGTGGTCGCTTGCCGAACTTTTTTCAATGAAACCTCTAGCACCAAGGCTAATCATTTCTTGAACAATTTTCGGGTCGCTTAAACCAGATAGTATAATTGTTTTTTGATCTACATTTCTATTTTTAAATGCTTTCAAAACTCCAATACCATCTAATTTTGGCATATTAATATCAAGTACAAGAACGTCGGCTTTTTTTGTTCGGGACCATTCAACAACATCTTTTCCCGTAAGTGAGTAGCCTTCTAACTCAATTTGATCTTCCGTTTTAATTAAAGCAGAAATTCCATCTATAATTATTTGGTGGTCATCTGCGATATGAACTTTGATTTTGTTTATCATTGTTACATGTACAAATTTATAAGGTTAATGCGTTGTAGCCAAATCACAAACACCCTGAAAACCTTCTCAGGGTTTACCCTGAAGCGTCTAAGGGTTTTCCCTTAGATGATATCACGGAGGCCTTTATTTATCTGACATTAGCTTTTCAAAAGTAGGGATTAAAATTTTACTTCCTACCAAAAAAGAAATACAAAAAAAGCAGATTTGTCTTTAACTTTAACATAAAACATGCTTTCTAATTAAAAACTACAACATGACTTTTAAAGCGATCTTTTTGATACATTATTATAGACTACTTTTTTATATGTTGCTTAACTTAAAAAATACCTGTTTTGTATTTAGAGTAAAATTCTGTCAATTCGAGTGATTTTTCGAAATCAAATGAAGAAAAATTGTATCGAGAATAAGAATTTTAACTTAGAAAGAGTACTCGATACACTTTTTCGTACCTCAAAAGCACTCGAACTAACAATTTATGATTATTTATATTTCTAAATGCACAACTGTTTTAAAAAATGTATTGTTTTTTGGTTTGAATTTAATTCCCTTTTAATATAAGAACAGTTTTATGTCATTCTTATAACATAAAAAAACCGAGAATAGTATTATTCTCGGTTATTCGCACTAAATATATTAAGATGTTAGGTTTATCGTAATCTATCTACTGATTTTACAAGATCTTCATCCTTCTTAATGGCTTTGTTAGCTAACACTAACAATAAAATTGAAATTACAGGAATGAACATCCCAATACCTTTCTCAGAAACCGTAGCTTCTCCAGATAAAGTTAGAGATAAATATACCAACACCCCTAATAAAAAAAGGTTTGTCAAAATATTAAGGCGGCCTAAAACAAATTGTAATTGTCTGTTTTTAAATAAAAAGATAGTTACTATTGATAATAAAGCCGATAAAATAAATAATACAGGAATACTTTTTTGTAAAAATGAAGCAGCACCGAGCAAGTCTAAAGAAAATATTGCTTGTTTAGCTGTACTCCATAAATTGAACACGAAAGTCAATCCTCCGGAAATAATTCCGACTGCAAGTAAGTATAAGGATTGTATTCTTTGTATCATATTTTAAAATTGGATTGCAAATTTACGGTTTCTTTTTTTAAAAAGAAACTTTGCAAATCAAAATATTTATATATATTTGTCCGGTAAGGAAACCTCACACTACTTACTTGTTGCAAGTAAGCTATTCAAAACAACAAAGATCTAAATTATCATCCCCTTATTTTCAAAAGATACCTATAATTTAAAAATATTCTAATGTTCGAAATCTCGGATTTAAAAGCTAAAAAATTAGTTGAATTACAAGAAATTGCAAAGAAAATTGGTTTAAAAAAAACAAGCCAGTTAAAAAAGCTTGATCTTATTTACAGAATTTTAGATGCTCAGGCTGAAGCCTCTAAAGAGCAGAAAAAGGAAAAACCAGAACCAGCAGCAAAAAAACCTGCTGCAACCGTTGAGAAAAAAGAAGAAACTAAGCCAGCAGCTACAGAGCAAAAAACTGAAAGACCAAAAAGAAGACGTATTTCTAAATCTGCTGAACAAGCGGCTAGCACTTTAAAATCAAATACAGGTACTACTAGCAATACTGCTACTGCAAAACCTGAGCATAAAAAACCTCAACATTCTACAAGTTCAAACTCTAACAATCAGAGTAATAACAACAATAACAACAGAGGTCAAAAAAATTCATCTGCTGATAATAATCATAAATCAAATAATAATAATCAGCAAAAGAATAACAACCAAAATAGAAATAACAACCAAAACAGGAATAATAACAAACATCAAAATAAAAATCAAGGTTCTAAACATAAAAGCGGTAATCGCTACCGTGATCCAGACTTTGAATTTGATGGAATTATTGAAAGTGAAGGTGTATTAGAGATGATGCCAGATGGTTATGGTTTCTTACGTTCTTCTGATTATAATTACCTATCATCTCCAGATGATATTTATGTATCTCAATCTCAAATTAAATTATTTGGATTAAAAACAGGAGATACTGTAAAAGGAAATGTTCGTCCACCAAAAGAAGGAGAAAAGTATTTCCCTTTAATTCGTGTATCTAAAATTAATGGTTTAAATCCGAATATCGTTAGAGATCGTGTTTCTTTCGAACATTTAACTCCGCTTTTTGCTAATGAAAAATTCAATTTAGCAGAAAAAGGTAGTTCTTTATCTACGAGAATTATGGATTTATTCTCTCCGATTGGTAAAGGACAACGTGGTATGTTAGTAGCACAACCAAAAACTGGTAAAACCATGTTATTAAAGGATGTTGCAAATGCAATTGCAGCAAATCATCCTGAGGTTTACCAAATCGTTTTACTGATAGATGAGCGTCCTGAAGAAGTTACAGACATGAAGCGTAGTGTTCGTGGAGAAGTTGTTGCTTCTACTTTTGATGAGCCAGCAGATAAGCACGTACGTGTTGCTAATATTGTTTTAGAAAAGGCAAAGCGTTTAGTTGAATGTGGACATGATGTAGTAATCTTATTAGATTCTATTACTCGTTTAGCTCGTGCATATAACACTGTTGCACCTGCCTCTGGTAAAATTTTATCGGGTGGTATTGATGCAAATGCATTACACAAACCAAAACGTTTCTTTGGAGCTGCTCGTAATATTGAAAATGGTGGTTCGTTAACCATTATTGCTACTGCATTAACTGAAACTGGTTCTAAAATGGATGAAGTAATCTTCGAAGAATTTAAAGGAACTGGTAACATGGAACTTCAATTAGAACGTAATATTGCTAACAGAAGAATTTATCCAGCTATCGACTTAATTAAGTCTAGTACGCGTAGAGATGATCTTTTATTAGATCCAAAAACTGTTCAACGTATGTGGGTATTACGTAAGTATTTAGCAGACATGAATCCTATCGAAGCTATGGAATTTATTCAACAAAGAATTAAAACTTCAATAAACAATGAAGAGTTCTTAATTTCTATGAACGGATAATATTAGGTTTTGATAATATAATATCAATAAAAATCACTCAAATTTGAGTGATTTTTTTGTTCCATTAACACTTTATTAACATATGTTAATTTTAACTCGTCTTTACATATGTTAATTTCGTCGATACTTATACTACAACTCATCTAAGGTTTTAGTACTAAAGGAGTTATTTGATCTATCTTTAATATCAGAAGCAAGGGACATATATTTAGTCATAAGCATTTTAATAATTTGGGAGCGATTATAACATTTTAACATTAAATAGACAGGCTAAAATATAATGTCACTATTCCCCCGATTGACATATGGATTTGGACAATGAAAAATTGTCCAAATCTTTATTTTTACACCTATCCTAACCCGTTTATTCCATTTACTTTTTTAATTCAAAGTATATATAAAAAAACTTTAATTTCACCGATACTTATACTATCATTCGTCTAAGTTTAGACATTGTTAGCGTAATATATTTCTAAATTTATAATTGTAAACAAGGGATTTATATTTGTTCGTGAGCATTTGAATAGTTTGGGAGCGATTTTTAGCATTATACCGATCAGATATAAATCATACAACCCCAATGAACATAAAGATTTGGATAATGAAAATTATCCAAATTTTTATTTTTAGATCATTACTATTAAAATTAACATATGTTAATTTTATCTACACTTTAATACAGTTCATCTAAAAAAATATAATACAATAATTATTCTCCTAAATTTGAATTCATAAACAAGAAACACGTATTTAGCCATAAGTATTTTAATAATTTGGGAGCTATCTAAAATTTTAGCATTAAATAAACGTCAGGCTGAATTATAATGTCTCTTTTCCCCCGATTGACATAAGGATTTGGATAATAAAAGTTATCCAAATCTTTTTTTTGTACTTATTCTAACCATTTTGGTATGAAAACTCATCAAATTAACATATGTTAATTTCATCGATACTTTAGTGCTGTTCATCTAAAATCTAAAAAGAAAAGAATAACTGTAGCCTATTTTTGAAACTATAATAAGGGATTGTTTAAGTCTAGCACATTTTAATTATTTATTTGGGAGCTATTTTAGCATTTTTAAAAGTTAGACTTAAAGAATTGACATAACCTGAACTTACTTAAAAAAATGGATAACAAATGGTTATCCATTTTTTTTGTTCTTAATTTAAAACTTAGGATAGATTACTTTTTGTAGCGGAATATCAAACTCATTTAAATCTACAATTAAGTCTACTGGCTTAAAAAAGTTTAATCCAATTGTTTGCACATCATCTTTACAAGCACTTAAAAAGCGATCATAAAAACCTTTACCATAACCAACTCTATATTTTTTTTCATCAGAAATTAACAACGGCACAAAAACTAAATCAATAGTTTTTACATTTATTTCTTTTGCTTTTTCTGGTTCTGGAATTCCGTGTTCATTCACGTGTAAAACAGTATCTTTTTCAAAAAGATAGTGCGTTAATGTAGCATCAGTAAAATTACTTTTACTGATGATTATATTTTTTCCTTTACTCCTCAGGAAATCAATAATTGGATACGTGTTAATTTCTTTCTGTTTTTCTATTGGAAGAAATATGTGAATGTTTTGAACTGTAGAAAAATCGTATTCAAATAGTTGTTTGTAAATATCTCTTTCAAGAATATCTATTGTTTCTTTAGATAATTCTTTTCTTTTCTCTTTATAGATTTTTCTTAATTCATTTTTGTTCATATTACAAAAATACTAAGAAAATCGCTCGACATGAAAAGGGTTAATATTCATACTAGTTTTCTTATTATAGATAACTTCTGAAATTAATTTTCCTGTCGCCGGACCTAAACTCCACCCCATCATTGCATGACCTGTCCCTACTGTAACGTTACTAAAATTAGAGAGTTTTCCTATATATGGAAGACCATCGGGGGAACATGGCCTTAAACCGCATTTAGCTGAAGTTTTATCATCTTCATTTATCTGAATCTCATTATAATAACTTTCAGCTGCGTTAGCAATAGCATTAACTCTTTTAGGATTAATCGTATGATTTATTCCTCCTAACTCCATAGTACCAGCAAAACGAGTAGCATTTTCCATTGGAGTAACAGCTACTTTTGCCTCTAATAATATAGAAGGAATATTAATCTTAGTTGGTTTTGTTACATCTATTCTATATCCTTTTCCTGCTTGAACCGGAACATTAATCTGTAATTTTTTCAGTATCTGTTGAGACCAAGAACCACTAGCGATAACGACCTCATCAAATTTTATAAATTCATTTTTAGTTTTTAAACCTGAAACTACATTTGATTGAATTTCAAAATCTTCTACTTCAGTATTCTCTTTAAAAACTACACCTTTATCTATTAGAAAATGCTTCATTTGCTGCATAAATTGATGCGGTGTCATATGAGCGTCAGACAAATAGTGTATTGCACCTTTAATTGTGCTATTCACCGTTGGCTCTATTTCTTGTAATAGTTTTCGAGAAAGATGCTCTACTTTTAAACCACAATCAATTGCTTTTTTCCCTACATTCCATTCTTGTTCACCAGCTTTATCAGTTTTATACAACATCAATAAGCCTTGATGTTTATAAAAGAAATTAAAATTTTCATCCAATTTCATTTCCTCGTAAAGCCTTATACTAAGCAAGTTAATATCTCTAATTACGGGTATTGAAGAGGCTACTTTTTGCGAAGTCGCTGATTTTTTGAATAACCAAGACCATTGTAAAAAATCATAATTCAATCTTGGTTTTACATAAAATGGACTAGAAGAATTAAACATCCATTGAATTCCTTTGGTAATTATTCCTGGACTCGCTAAAGAAATAATATGACTCGGTGTAATTAACCCAGCATTTACATAAGAAGCCCCTGAAGTAAAATCTGATTTATCAATCACGATAATCTCAGCAGCTTCTTTTTGTAAATAATAGGCTGTACAAAGCCCAATTATTCCCCCTCCAATAATAACCACTCTTTTTTTCATCTTATATTACTTGAAATCCGTGTGCATAAGGATCATCTTCATCATCAATTATGATCGTATTGTAACCATATATTTTTGCCCATCCTTGTACACTTGGTATAATTGCTTTTTTATTATTTATTATAGTTTCTTGCTCTACTCTACCGACAAATTTGCTACCTATAAAACTCTCATGAATAAAATCTTCTCTAATCTTTAATTTTCCTTTAGCATATAATTGTGCCATTCTTGCTGATGTTCCTGTGCCACAAGGACTTCTATCAATAGCTTTATCACCATAAAAAACAGCATTTCTACCAGAAGAACTTTTATCTAAAGGATCACCAGTCCACAACATATGAGATACATCTCTGATAGTATCATCTTTTGGATGCACAAAATAATTCGGGTATTTTTTATTGATACGGTCACGTAATATTTGAGAATACTGTATGATTTTAGATGCGGTAAAATCTTGTATTCCTGAAAAGTTCTTTTGCGGATCAATAATTGCATAAAAATTTCCTCCATAAGCTACATCAAAAGTTAACTCTCCCAACTCTGGACAATCAATTGTTAAATCTTCTGCTGCTAGGTAACTTTTTACGTTTTTTAGTTTTACCCACTCTACTTTTCCGTTATTTTCTTTGTATGCGATTTCTACTAAACCAGCAGGAGCTTCCATTTTAATAACTCCTTTTGTTTTAGGCTGAATTAAACCTTCTTCAATCGCTATTGTAATTGTTCCAATAGTTCCATGACCACACATTGGTAAACAACCAGAGGTTTCTATAAATAAAATTCCAAAGTCATTTTCTGGATTTTGAGGCGGATATAAAATTGAACCACTCATCATATCGTGCCCACGAGGTTCAAACATTAATCCTTTACGAATCCAATCGTATTCACGGAGAAAATGTTGTCGTTTTTCACTCATTGAGTTACCAATAAGTGTTGGACCGCCTTCTTTTACAACACGAACAGGATTTCCGCATGTATGTCCATCAATACATGTAAAAACGCTTCTCATTTGATTAAACTTGGTTTGTTTGTCCGTTTACTATTCGTGAAATTCCTAATGGATTTTCATCTTTTAATTCGTCTGGTAATAACTCATTTGGCCAATTTTGATAACTAAATGGACGAACCCAACGTTTTATAGAATTCACACCAACTGCGGTAAAACGACTATCTGTAGAAGCAGGATACGGCCCGCCATGTACCATCGAAGGACATACTTCAACTCCAGTTGGAACTCCATTAAAAATTAATCGTCCTACTCTGTTTTGCATTTTCGCAACTAACTCAGAATAGTTCGAAATTTCATTGTCATCTGAAATGATAGTTCCTGTTAGCTGTCCTTCTAAACTTGAAATAATCTCCTCTAACTGTTCCAAATTTTCACATTGAACTACAATTGAAAATGGACCAAAAACTTCGTGATGTAACGTTGAATTTTCTAGAAACGTTTTTCCGGAAACGGTTGCAACTAGTTGAGAAGCATAATTCGTTTGAATCTCTTCATCTAAATTAGCCACAATCGTTACATCGTTTTGATTCATCGCTTGTTGCTTTCCTTTCTCGTAAGCTCCATGAATGTTTGGATGTAACATACAAGAAGGATTTATTTCTTTAATTTTTGATCCTAATTCTTCAATAAAACCAGACAATTCCTCTCCCGCAATTCCTAAAATCAAACCAGGATTTGTACAAAATTGTCCTGTTCCTAATGTTATAGATCCTGCATATGTATTTGCTATTTCATTCCTTCTATTTTCTAATGCTTTTGGTAATAAAACCACTGGATTTATACTTCCCATTTCTGCAAAAACAGGAATTGGTTCTTCTCGTTTAGCTGCAATATCTAGTAAAGCTCTTCCTCCTTTAATACTTCCAGTAAATCCAACTGCTTTTATTTTTGGATGACTCACTAATTGTTGTCCCGCTGAATAATCTTTCGCATTAATATTTGAAAAAACTCCATTTGGCATTCCTGTTTTTTCAGCAGCTTTCACAATTGCAGTTGCAATTAACTCTCCTGTTCCTGCATGCATTGGATGTGATTTTACAATTACTGGGCAACCGGAAGCTAAAGCTGCTGCTGTATCTCCACCGGCTGTAGAATACGCTAATGGAAAATTACTTGCTCCGAAAACCACAACAGGACCAAGTGGAATACTCATTTTTCTTAAATCTGGTTTCGGTGCTGGAGTTCTATCTGGAATTCCAGTATCTATAGAAGCTTCTACCCAAGAACCTTCTTCTACTAAATCTGCAAAAGAGCGTAATTGAAAAACTGTTCTTCCTCTTTCACCAATAGCTCTTCCTGTAGGTAAACCTGTCTCAGAACAATATGTGTTTATTAAATCGCCTCCTAAGCTTTCTATCTCGTCAGCAATTGTTCTTAAAAACTCAGCTTTTTGTTTTCCAGAATAATTTTTATAACTATGAAAAGCTTCTTCTGCTTTATCTACAGCTTGATTTATCTCTTCCTCAGTCGCCTGAAAATATTCAAACTCGTTTTCTTTATTTAATTCTGGATTTATGGTTTTAAATCTAACAGTTCCTAAAGAAGACAATTGATTTCCTATATGATTTTTTCCAGTAATCATGGTTTTATAAACTTTTATAATTTGGTAGTGATGGCCTGTTTTTAAGTCCTTCTTCAATAATTTGAAGTACTTTACTTCGCTCCTCTCCAATTAACGGTAATCGAGGTGCTCTTACATTTTCAGTTCCTATTCCTGTAGCAACTTCTGCCAATTTAATATTCTGAACTAATTTAGAATTTATATCTAATTCTAACAATGGTAAAAACCATCTATAAATCTCGATAGCTTCTTGTATTTTCCCTGCTTTTTGTAACTCATATATAGCTACAGTTTCCTTAGGAAAAGCACAAACCAAACCAGCAATCCAACCGTCAGCTCCCATTAACAAACTTTCTAAAGCTAGTGTATCTACACCTGTCATTATTTTTAATCGATCACCAAAAGCATTTTTAATTCTAGTAACATTTGATATATCTCGAGTAGATTCTTTAACCGCTTCAATATTATCACAAGACAACAATTCTTCAAACATATTTAAAGTAACTTCTATACCATAATCAACTGGATTATTATACACCATAATTGGCAATGAAGTATTATCGGCTACTGCTTTAAAATATGCAACAGTTTCCTTTCCGTCTGCTTTATAACGCATTGGTGGCAACATCATTAATCCTTTGGCTCCGTCTTGTTCTGCTTTTTTTGCTGCTGCAATAGCAGATTTTGTAGTTTGCGCTGCTATATTAATTAAAACAGGAACATTGTCGTTTACTATGTTTACTGTTGTTTGTGTAAGTTCACTTTTTTCTTCATTAGATAAAGTACTGGCTTCTCCTAAAGTTCCACCTAAAACAATTCCATGTACTCCAGCATCTAGCTGAGCATTTATATTTAATTCGAACGTTTTAAGATCTAATTGATCATCTGATGTGAATTTAGTCGTTACGGCAGGCATAACTCCTCTCCATTCTATTGCCATGATAATTTATATTTTTTATGACAAAATTATTGGAGACGTATACATTTAAAAACATCAAAATTACTCAAAACTAATACTATATTAATCATTTATAAATGATACTGATTAAAATACATTAATTTTATATTTAATTGTACATAGCAAACTATCATGAAAGCATTACCATTTAAGATTCCGAAACCCAAAAATCTGGGGTTAATTTACCAAGAAGACAAAGGAATCTTTTATGATAAATTTCATCAACATGAAGAGATTCAAATCTCTTATATTGTAAGTGGAAAGGGAACTTTAGTTGTTGGAGACACTATTCATCAATATTACACCAACGATCTATTTATTATAGGAAGTAATTTACCTCATCTTTTCAAAAGTGATTTAGAGACTTCTGAGAATTCTTTTATGATATCTTTATTTTTTACAGAACAATCTTTTGGGCAAGATTTTTTTGCTTTAGATGATTTTAAATCTTTAGAAAACGTATTAAAAAAAACTGTAAATGGTTTTAAAATTGGCACTCCAAATACAGTTATATCTCAACATTTTCATGCTTTGAAAAATAGTTCTGACTTAGAGCGTTTTATTATTTTTCTTAAGCTATTACAAGAGTTTAACAATATAAATACTGAATCACTTTCAAAGTTTATTTACCCTAAGAAATATACTGAAAATCATGGTAGAAGAATGCAAATTATTATGAACTACACTATGAATAATTTTAATTCTGAAATTGATTTAAATAGTATTGCTGAAAAAGCAAACATGACTAAAAACGCTTTCTGCAACTACTTTAAAAAACGAACTAATAAAACCTATTTTACTTTTTTAAATGAGCTTCGTGTAGAAAATGCTTGTAAATTACTTTTAGAAAATAAAGAAACTGCAATTAATGAAATTGCATATCAATCAGGATATAGCAGTTTATCTAATTTTAATCGAAAATTTTTAGCAGTAAAAAAAATGACTCCTTCTCAATATCGAAAAAATCATTAAAGATTTTTTAATTCTTCTTTTAACTTTTTTGTTAATCCTTTCACTACCAAATCATAAGAATGATCTATTAACTCAAAGACTAACTCATCTGGAACATCTTGATTGATAGTTATTGTATTCCAATGTTTTTTGTTCATATGAAATCCTGGATTAATTCCTTCATATTCGCCTCTAAGTTCTTCAGATTTTTCAGGATCACATTTTAAATTTATTTTCTCTTCCCCTTTTTCCCAGTGATTTAAACCAACCAAAGCAAACATCTTTCCCATTACTTTAAATACTAAAGTAACATCATCGAAAGGAAAATTTTCTGTAATTCCTTTCTTACGAATACAATATTCTCTAAGTTGTTCTATATGCATTATTCTAATAATTTCATGTTTCCACTTGGTAGTTCAAGTGCCGAATAATCTAACTTCCATCCAATGGCTTCAATCAAATTTTTCATCAAAGCAATAGCTTCTATAGCCTCATGATTTGCAGCTTGCATCAAATTACTATTTGGTATTTTTTGAAGTACGTGTTCTTTTGCTGCTTGATTAACTTTTGTTAAATCTTCTGAATTAAATTTATTTAAAAAACCATCTTGTATATCGTAAAAACGAATATTAGGTTCTACAGATAACACTTCTGGTTGAGGAAAATCAGATAATTTAATTGTTTTATTCTTTGTGTCAGCTTCCATTTTAATCTTTCTAAAATCGAAACCAATATGTGTTTTTGCATTAATTAGGATAATTGCTTTTTTCTTACTAGAAATTAATCCTAAAAATTTACCCTGTGTATCTTCATGATGATAAATCTCTGCAAAATCGCCTTCAACAGTAATTAATTTCGTAACCTTTTTTATCTTATCTAATAAAATTACAGACTGACTTTCTGTTAAGTTTCTCTTTTTCACGTGAGAAAACTTTTGAAAAATAAAATAAGAAACAATAGCTCCTAAAGCCAATCCAAAAAATAATAATTCCATAAATACGAAATTACACTTTTAAATAAATAGTCACTGAATTAAAATCGAATTTACTCTAAAATACTACAAATAAAAACTCAATATAGACAAACTATTGACTTGCAAACTAGATTTAAAATCAACTTCTTATCTTTAAATCGAACTATATAAGAACTAAAATTTTATTACTATGTTTCAATCTTTTATAATTGTAGCAGTGCTTTGTGTTGGATCTTTTTTCTATTACAAGTATATGATGCAAAAAACAAAAGCTGTTGCAGCTGATTTTGATGAAAATGAAGTTAAAAACAACCTTCAAAAATACATGGATATTTTAACTGAAAACCAACTAGATTATTTAAAAGTTTGGTTAAAAGACAAACCAATTCATTCTTTTACAGATGCTAGCATTGCAATTTCTACTAAAGACAAGGCTAAAAATGCAGCAGTAGACGCAGCTAAAAGTGTAGCTTGGGCTGTTGTTGGTGTAAAGGCAAAATACAGAAGAGTTGAGACTGCAGCACACCTAGTATTTAGTGATAACGAATTACATTTTTTAGCAGCTAATGTTGATGGCGATTTAGAAACTCATATCACTTTCACAGAAACACAACTGGCAAATGCTAAAATAGAATACAAAGGACCTAAAAAAGGAGTGGATTTGGCTAGTGGTGTTACTGATTTTATAAGCGCGAAATTGAACAAGGAAGAAAACATGATTAATGTTTTTGCTATTACTTTTAAAGATAGAAAAGACAATTTGATAATTCAAGCACATGATAAAGTTATGTTACCTTATGAAATGGGTGATAGTAGCTACACAAAAAATACAATGATTGCTAATGTGATTTCAAAAAGTTTCTTTCAAACGTTAGGCGAAAAATATCCAAACTTAACTGCATCTAAAGTTAAAATGGTGTCTTAAATAATCTAAAAAGGCTAGTTACTTTTCTTTAACTAGCCTTTACAATTACTATTACATGAAAAAGATATTATTACTTATTCTAATTACGCTATACTTCAACCAAAATCTTACTGCTCAAATAGCAAAAGATTATTGGAGTGGTATTTATAAATTAGAAGCTTATGGAAAAAAGACAGACAGTATTCATCCTAAACAGTTTTATACTATTGAAAAAGTAAAATTGCCTTACAATAAAGAAGATGATTTGGTAGGTAAATCCAACACATTTCGTTGGGTTATGAAGAATATTCATAATAAAGAAGATAAAAAGATCTTACGCCCTTTTATAGTTACAGAAGATAAAAACGAATACAAACAGTTTGAATGGGAAATCTTACACAAAAAAAACAAAATAAAGTGTTTAGATGGAGGAAATTTATTTATCTGTAAAACTACTCCCAAAAAACTAATTACTGTGGGTAATGACACTATTCAAACTAACTCAGGCACATTTGGAGTTCTTCTACATTATGGCGTATTTGAACTATATAAACAATAAACCTCTTTGTGATAACTAGCGGAGATATTGATATCTTTATTTCAATCATAGTAAATTATAAAAAACACCTTACCTCTTAATTTCTACAAAATATTTAAGTAGTTTTAAAATCAAATTCGCCAAATATTTTAAAAAACTACAATTAAGTATGCATGCTAAACTAACTGAACTTCGAAGAAAGCTTCATCAATTCCCTGAAGTTTCAGGGCAAGAATTTAAAACTGCGAAGAGAGTTCAAGATTTTATTCATAAAAATTATCCTGGTGAACTTATATCTCAAATTGGAGGTCCAAGTTTTGCCGTTCTGTATAATTTTGGAACCGAAGGAAATACTGTTGCTATTCGTTGTGAATTAGATGCGTTACCAATTATTGAAAAAAATGGTTTTGAATACAAATCTAATTTTGAAGGTGTTTCACATAAATGCGGACATGATGGGCACATGGCAATGGTTGCTGGATTAGTTTTTTGGTTGAAAGAACAAAATTTTAAAAAAGGTCGGGTTGTTCTGGTTTTTCAATCTGCTGAAGAAACAGGAAAAGGAGCTTACGAAATGTTAGAAGATGTAAAATTTAAAGCATTAAATATCGACTATATTTTTGCACTTCATAACATTCCTGGAGTTGATTTACACACTGTAATCACAATGAAAAATGGATTTTCTGCTGAAGTAGAAAGCTTTGTTTTAAAATTATCAGGTTTGGCTTCTCATGCTGCAGAACCTCAAAATGGAATTAATCCTACTTTAGGAATAGCAGAACTTACTCAGGAATTAGACAAATTGAATATTAGTAATCCTAATGCTGAAAATTTTCAAGTATTAACTCCAGTTCATATAAGAATAGGAGAAGCTAATTACGGAATTTCTCCTGGCGAAGCTGAACTCCATTACACAATTAGAACTTGGAGTCTAAAAACAATGGAACAACTGAAAACTCAAATTCTAAATATCATCAATCAAATCAGTAAACAACATCAATTAAAACATGAAATGAATTGGCTAGAGCACTTTCCTGCCAGTGAAAATGATTTAGATTGCAATAGTATTATAAAAGACGCTGCTGAAAACTTACATTTCAATATTGAAGAACGTAGTTATCCCTTTAAATTTGGTGAAGATTTTGGTTGGTTTTCTAGACATTATAAAACTGGAATGTTTGGTTTAGGTTCTGGTTTACAAACAGCTCCATTGCATAATCCTTCTTACGATTTTCCTGATGAAATTATCCCTACAGGTATTGCTGTGTTTGGGGAAATACTCAAGAAAACATTAGAGGATAGATGATTCTCAATTATTTTTTAAATTGCAATCATAAATTAATCAACCTTACATAACTTATTCTATGAAAAAACTTTTGTTCGTCTTAATTGCTATTGTTACAGTTTCTTGTAATCAAAAAGAAAAGAAAAATCAATACACTGAAAATTTAACTCAAACCTTAGACAGTGTTCTTTCTAATACTTTTAAAGAAAATGAACCTGGAGGATCTTTGCTGGTAAAAAAAGATGGTAAAATTGTCTTCTTAAAAAATTACGGTGTTGAGAATCTTAAAACCGGAAAGAAAATTACTGAAAATACCGTTTTTAATACGGGATCAATTTCTAAAACATTTGTATCTAATGCTATTTTAATTTTACAAGAACGTGGACTACTTTCTGTAGAAGATAGTATTTATAAATATTTTAAAGATTTTGACAACAAAGAGATTGCTCAAAAAGTAAAAATCAAACATCTTTTATCGCATACATCGGGGTTACCAGATCTTAGAGATGTACGAAATAATTATGAATTTTTCCTAACGGCTAAAGACACTGCTAATTTTGAACCTATAAAACGTGCCGATTCTTTGAACTTTCAACCCGGAGAAAAGTTTCAATATTCAAATCCTTCTTATAATGGATTGGCTTTAATTGTTGAACAAGTTGCTAAACAAAAATGGCAAGATTTTATTAAAGAAAACATTTTTGAGCCTTCTGGAATGAAAACAAGTACGATTACAGATGGACCACATCCTGAGCAAGGAGTTGCTCACGCATATTATAAAGATGAAAACAATAAATACCAAGAAGCTGACTATGGTGAAATCCCTACTTTTGCTGCTTCTGGAAATGGTGGAATTTGGAGTACAGTTTTAGAATTAGCTAAATATGAAGAAGCTTTACTCAACAATGTATTTTTAGGTAAAGAATTAACTCAAAAATCTAGAGAAATTTACCATCCTAAAACATGGAAAGATTCTATAGCTCCTAATGTTGGTTACAGTTGGTTTATTGGTCAAGAAGGAGTTTTTAGAAAACCAATACCTCAAGAACTTGGAGTTAATATGTTTTCACACACTGGTTCACAAGGAGGATTTAAAGCTTTTTACATTAGTATTCCTGAAAAAAATATTTTTATCGCTGGATTATTCAATAAATACAGAAGTAATCTTTCTGAAATTATTGAAACATCGGTTGTCTCGTTGAAAGAAAATAATTGGTTAGATCAAAAATAATAGTATTAAATGCTTGCTAATTCAGGTTCTCATTTCTAATTCTATCTCTAGAGTTTACCAATAAATAAGGAATAAGAAAACGAACTTGTCGTATAGGCGTTTATAAAGTTTAGTTTAAAATTTTATATAATACAGGCTTACTAGGCGTAGCATCATTTTCGAATGGTGCTACCATTAGATTTAAAAAATACACACCGTCTTTAACAGCATTTGAAACAAAAATAAACTCAGTTATTGTAGCATCCAATCGAATTTTACCTTGGGTATTCCAAAAGGCATTATGAGCTAATAACAGTCCGTTATCTTTCTCTTTATCTACAGATGGCAAATCAATTAATAAATGTTCAATTCCCTTTTCTCTTAGGTAAATAGCCGCTTCTTCTAACAAATATGGAGGATTGGTATTTGAATATCTTTTAGATTTTTTTTCTGTTTCTAAATTAGGCAAAGTTCTAATTACTATTGCTTCTCTTTTTTTATTCCCTAAAACAACTTGTAATTGTTTTTTAGAAATTACTTCGTCTTCTCCTAGAGTTTCTGGAGCTACGGTAACAACCTCAGCTAAAAAGAAAAAACGTTTCAAATTTTCATTAATAGAATGTACTTTTTCGGTTATATGCCCAACACATTCTGTATGTGTGATATGTGAATGCGGATTGAATTGAATCGTGTTGAAATTAACTGGTGCTCCTTCTGAAACTTTAATTACTTCATCACCAAATTGCTCAGCATAAATTTTAGGATCATCTAAATACCACGCATTTACATTATCTTTAGTAGTATCAATAGGAATGGAAATATCTATTGGCTTCGATATATCTATTTGATATTTCTTTGAATTATACTGAATTGTTGCAATCAAGATAAATTTAATTTAAACAAATCGGAAGCAATACCGTCGGTTAAAAACTTTCCTTTTCGTGTCGTTTTTAGTGTTTCATTTTCAATATACAATAAATCTTCAAGAATAAATTTTTCGGCTTGCATTTTTAAATACGCCAAATATTTTCCTCCGAAATCTTTTTCTACTTTCTGAAAAGAAACTCCCCAAATCGTTCGTAAACCTGTCATAACATATTCATTATAACAATCTGTTACAGAAAGTTTTTCAACCTCAATTGGTAATTCACCAGTAGTTATTTTTTGGATATATAATGCATTGTTAGCAATATTCCATCCTCGTTGTTTCCCGTTGAAAGAATGAGCAGACGGACCAATTCCTAAATATTTTTTCCCTTGCCAGTACGCTGAATTATTCTGACTGAAAAAACCTTCCTTTCCAAAGTTTGATAATTCATAATGTTGAAAATCTGCTTTATTTAATTCATCAACTAAAATTAAAAACTGTTCTTGTGCTAACTCATCATCAACATTATCTATAATTCCTTTTTCAATAAAACTTTCTAAAGCTGTTTTAGGCTCAACAGTTAATGCATAACTTGAAATATGTGGAACTCCGTAAGATAAAGCTGTATGAATATTCTCTCGCCACTCTTCATTTGTAGTATTGGGAATACCATAAATCAAATCAATTGAAATATTATCAAACTTCTGAATAGCCTGAGACAAACTTCTTTTTGCTTCTTCTGCATTGTGTGCTCGATTCATTAGTTTTAAATCCTTTTCAAAAAAAGATTGGATTCCTATACTTAATCTATTTACAGAAGAACTTGCTAAGTTTTCAATTCTTTCGGAAGTTAAATCATCTGGATTCGCTTCCAAAGTAATTTCAGGTTCTTCAATAACTTTATAATTATCGTAAACTGATTTGATAATACGATCAATTTCTGTTTGGCTGAGTACACTTGGTGTTCCTCCTCCAAAGTAAATCGTTTTTATCGCTTCATTATCAAACTCATTTTTACGCAATATTAACTCTGTAATTATTGCAGTTATCATTTCTTCCTTCCTTTTTAAAGAAGTAGAAAAATGAAAATCACAGTAATAGCACGCCTGCTTACAAAACGGAATATGAATGTAAATTCCACTCATCAGTTATCAGTTATCAGTTATCAGTTATCTAAAACTATTTTTTTCTAAAAGCTACACAAATAAAAATTAAAAACTTTTCAACGTTATACAAAACTACTTCTTTACTCTTTTTTCGTTTTGTTTTACAAAAGCAGCCCAACCTGTATAATTCTTGCCTCCTACTTTAGCTCCTGAATTATAAAAATGACAAACCGCAGCTGCTAGTCCGTCTGTTGCATCTAAATTTTTGGGTAAGGTTTTTAGATTTAATAATGACTTTAACATTAAAGCCACTTGTTCTTTACTTGCTTTTCCATTACCTGTAATTGCCATTTTTATTTTTAATGGCGCATATTCTGTTACAGGAATTTCACGAGATAAACCCGCGGCCATTGCAACTCCTTGCGCACGTCCTAACTTTAACATCGATTGTACATTCTTACCAAAGAATGGAGCTTCTAACGCAATTTCATCTGGTTTATATGTGTCGATAAGTTCAATAGTACGTTCAAAAATGAGCTTTAGTTTTAAATAATGGTCTGTATATTTTTTCAAGATTAATTCATTCATTTGAACAAATTCCATCTTCTTTCCTACAACCTTAATAATTCCAAATCCCATAATGGAAGTTCCTGGATCTATACCTAATATGATTTTTTCTGTCTTCAAATTTATGGCACTTAGTACAGGCACAAAGCTAATCAATAAAAAACGAATGCCTGTATTGAGATTAAAGACTGCTGACTCACTTTTTAATTGTTATTTCTGATTTTATTTGATTTGTAAAGAAGCTAAAATAAACAACCTTAACCAATTATACACAAAGGAATTATACTTATTAAAAAACTACTTGAACAGTTTTTAATTCATTCTTAATCGAGTAACGTTTATACCCTGAAAAGACTACGCTTAAGGTTTTTTAACTTTTAACGTATTTAAATAATGTGTTGTTTTGCTAATAATCTTTCACATTTAATTAAACTCTTATTCATATGGAAGCTAATATTATTACTCCTATTAAAATAACAAAATCTACTAATACATATCCAAATAGTGACTTTACTTTTGGTATAGATAAGAATGGAAATCAAATATTGGTTGCCAAACCAGTTAGTGCAATTTATTACCCTGATCGTTTATCTATAATCGTTGCTATAGATGAAGATTATTCTGGTACTCCTGAAATATATTACTTCAAAGAAAAAGGCACCATATATGTTTCTTTTAAATTTACTCACTCTTCAGTTCCAAATCGTCTTTATGAATGGACTATAAACATTGATAATAACTTATTTGGTGCTAATAAACCTAAAACGGTTTATTTAACAGACACAAAATCTTCATTAGATGACACGATGATTGAAGGTCAGGGAACTGAAACTTCAGAAGGAACAGAAGTTAGTTTTGATGAACCTCCGATGAAATAAATATTATGGATTAATGTTATTGAAGACTTTATTTATTGCCTGCCTATTTACGTTAATACCTAGTACTCTCATCTTTTCTCAGAATAAAAACGATATTTACTTAGACATACTTAAATATTCTAATAATATAAAATCTGAATCAGAACTTAACAAAGCGATTGTTTTCTTCTCTGAGAAAAAATGGGATTCTACGTTAATATACACTCAAAAATATCTTTCTAAGTTTAAGCCAATTCATCACTCTAAAAATTTGGTTCATTACATAAGAGGAGTAAGTTTATTCAAAAAAAATGCTTTTACAGAAGCCAAAAATCAATTAGCAAAAATCTCTCCTAATTTTAAGTTTCATAATATTAAAGAATTCTATTTAGGTTATATAAACATCTCATTATATAAATATGAAGAAGCGATCACACATTTCTTACCATTATCACTGAAAAGTAATAATGAATTGAAATACTTTAAGAAAGAATCAATGTATAAAAATCTTTCATCTTGTTATTCTATAATAGAACAATTTGATAAGGCAGAATATTATTTTGAAAAAGTAAATCAAAGCACAAAGGATACTTTAAAACTAATTGACAATTATACTAACAGAGCTCATTTATATCTTAAAAACAAGAAACTTAAATTTCTTTATTTAAAAAAAGCTTATAAATTATCTAAACAAATAAGCTATGATAGCAGTAGAGGTTTAAATACTAAATACAAAAAAATTGATTTCTTAAAAAGGAAAAGAAAAGCATCAAAAAATATGGCTATAATTGAAGAAAATTATGGCCGTTACACATCTGCTCTCTATTACAGAAAAGAATATGAAAAATACCATGATATTATAAATAGTCAGAATAAAATTTACGAAGTAGCAAAAAAAGAGAAAGAACTTGCTCTGGCAGGTAAACAAAAGGAAATAGATTTATTCACCACTAAAAATAAGTTACTTAAGACCGAAAATAAATTAAAAACTGTTGAACGTAACAATTTGTTTTTTACTTCTGGTATTCTCTTCATTCTCTTACTAACAAGCGCCTATTTTTATAGAGAAAAAGTAAAAACGAATAAAGTAATTTCTTCACAAAAAGAAACTTTAAATGAATTAAATATAACAAAGGATAAATTATTTTCAATTGTGAGTCATGACTTGCGTTCTTCTGTAAATGCTTTAAAAACTAGTAATAGGGTGTTACTAGAAAATTTACAATCTAAAAACATTAATGTTTTAGAAGATTTATTACAAAAAAACAGCGGCATTGTAAATGGTGCTTATGGCTTGTTAGATAATTTGTTAAACTGGGCTTTACTTCAAACAGATGGTGGATACTTTCATATAGAATCTCATCGTTTATTTTTTATTGTAGAACATGTGGCATATAATTACAAAGGCTTATTTCGTGAAAAAAAAATTCATTTTGAAAACAAAACATCTAAAAAAGCTACAGTTACAGTTGATCAAGAATCGTTAAAACTAATTCTGCGAAACTTATTAGATAATGCTATTAAATTTTCAAGACCTAAAGGATCAATATCTCTTTACACTAAAGAATCTAATAACTATTGGTGTTTAATTGTAGAAGACACTGGTTTAGGGATGAGTGAACATACTAGATTAGAACTACTACAAGAAACTACAATACTAAATAAAAAAGTTCATAAAAATATTATTGGTACAGGATTAGGGTTAAGTCTGGTAAAATCAATGATTCAAAAAAATAATGGGAAATTCAATATAGAAAGCACTCTTGAAAAAGGAACAAAAATCATAGTATCATTACCTAAAAATTATGACTAATGGATCGTATAAATGTATTAATTGTAGAAGATACCGTTGACGAAAGTAATAAGCTTGTAAAGCTTTTAGAAGATAACAATTATAAAATTAGTGGTGTTGCCTCAACTTTCCGAGAAGCTTTGGCTTTGTTTTATAAAGTAGAAGTAGACATTTTAATTGTAGATATTTTTTTAAATGGTATTCCTGAAGGTATAACATTTGCAGAAACAATTACAACTATACCAGAATCTGCTAAACCTTTTGTTTTCTTAACGAGTTCAAAAGACAGACAAATCTTTGAGCGTGCAAAACTCACTAAACCTTATAGCTTTCTATTAAAGCCTTTTAATGAGTTGGAAGTATTGTATGCTATTGAAATGGCTATTGAAAAATTTTATAAGCAATCGGATGTATTTTTTTCAGATGAAGAAGATACTATTATTAGTAACGACAGTCTATTTATAAAAAAAGGAAAATCGCTCAAAAAAGTATTACTCTCTGATATTATTTATATTGAAGTAGAAGAGAAATATTGTAATATTATTACGGAAAAAGAAAAGTTTGTAATCCTTATTTCTTTGACTAAAATTTTAAACCTTTTAGATACTAACTTTTTTTATAGAACACACAGAAACTACATTGTAAATAGCAATAAAATTATTGAAATTATTCCTTCGGATAATTTGATCATTTTACAAGGGAAACATCATATTACATTAAGTGAACGTTATAAACAAATTATTAAGAAATTCCGTACCCTAAAATAAAACAGTTACGCTTATTTACATATTTACAAGCTAATAACTCCTATTCTTTAAATTAGATTTTATTTTTATACCATTGTTTCCCTTTTTCGTGGAAATAAAACTCCTCTTCATTCCATTTTAAAGCTTTACTACACTCATTACAAGTAATTTCACTTCAGAAATCAAACGCTAGCAAAATGTATTTCAACTCAAGTCAAATCAAAAGTTGGATGTAAAACTCTATCAAGTTCTGATACATTAATTTAAAGTTACCTCCAATAAAAAGACAACCAAACTTATAGTGAAGCAGACCTCACTTAAAAAAACGTGGCGGATTCCGAAAAGCCCAAGAGTAGGAGTATAAAAACAAAAAACATGTCTAATACTATAGATATTTTAACAGTAGTTGATACTGTTTCTTTAAGAGAAGCAATAACAAGTGGAAAATTAACAGCAGGTACAAAATCTAACCCAACATCTTTGGGTTCATATTCGGCTTCTGATGCGTATATTTATATGATAACTGCAAATGATTATGTTGTTAATGACCAAGCAAAATCTGAATTAACAATTCAAGCCAATATTGGTGACACAGTACGCTGGATGATCACTTGTCCAGGAGGTGGTACTTCTAGTAATGTTGTTTTAATGAACTGGACAGCAGGTTCTGGAGGAGACATTATCAGTCCAATTTCTTTAGATTTAGATATTGACTTATACGTTGGTAGTGCTACAGTAGCTCCATCTGGAGTTGAATTTCAAAATTATTGCTACGCAGGAATGCTTACTAAAAAAGGAGATGTGCAATATTATGTTGCTTTCCAACTTTTAGATGAACACGGTAATAATTTAGGTTTCTTTCAATGGGATCCTTTTATCAAAGTCTCTAATTAAAATAATTAGAAATTATGGATAACATTATTAATGTAAGTAAGTGCGACAACCAATTAATTATCATAGCTGTAAATAACAGTAACGAAAATGAAACCGTAGAAATTTGTAACATTAAAAGTGGCAACTTTAATAAGGTTAATGTTAATATAAAAATTGAAGATAGTGGAAGTAATAACATACCAGAACCTATAAAATTGAATGGACTTGAACAAGATTTATCAGGTACATACACTATAAAAGTTCCTTCAGGAGATTATTCTTTAATATATTCAGGAATAAACTGGGGAGGTCCTTATAATTTTCAATTTACATTTAATGATAAATTATATGAATTATTGGACGGTTCTGGAGGTAATTTAGTTGGTTCTATATGGAATTTAGGAAACTTGGATATTAAATTTAATATAAATTCATCTACTTAATTTTAATTAAATTGTTATAACAAAACAGCACATTGATTCATGTAAAGTCGATGTGCTGTTTTAAAAAAGTAATAGTGCTTTTTATTTAACTTCTAATGAAGTAAACTTAAATGTATTTCCATCAAATAAACCTTTGTCTGATAATTTTAAAGCAGGAATTACCAATAATGCCATAAAAGACAAAGTCATATAAGGCGCTCTTAGTTTACTTCCTAAATCTTTAGCCATTTGATCTAATTCAGCATAAGATTTCCCGATTTCTTCAGCAGATAAATCACTCATAATTCCTGCCACAGGAAGCGATACTATTTTTTCTTCAGTATTTGAAACCGCACAAACTCCTCCTCTATTTTCAATGATTAAATTCACAGCTTTGCAGATCGCTTCGTCTGACACTCCTACAGCAATAATATTGTGAGAATCGTGTCCTACTGAACTTGCAATCGCACCTTCTTTTAATCCGAAGTTTTTGATAAATGCAATAGCTGGTTCTGAGTTTTGATAACGATTTACAACCGTCATTTTCAAAACATCATTTTCTACATCTGAAACTAGATTTCCATTCTTGATTAAAGAATTCGCTTCAATTTCATTTGTTACCAATTCTCCATCTAAGGCTTCAATAACTCTTATTTTTTCTGAAGCAGAATTAAGTTCGAAATCTGCAACTTGTTTTTTATCAGTGTCGAAGTTATTTAAGATTTCGAATTCAACAGATGTAATATTTGATTTTCCGTTTGCAGCAATTAATTCTCCATCAAGATAAGTTTGCAGCACTTTAAATTTCTCTAAATCCTCAACTACAATAAAATCAGCTTCATCTCCTTCTTTTAATAAACCTACATCTAAATTATAATGCGATACCGGATTTATACAAGCAGCTTGTAAAACTTTAAACACATCAATTCCTTTCGCTACTGCTCTTTCACACAATTGATTGATATGACCTAATAATAAATCATCTGGGTGTTTATCATCTGAACAAAACATCATGTTTTCATAATGCTCTGGTAAAAGATCAATTAAAGCTTCAAAGTTTTTAGCCGCACTACCTTCACGAACAATTACTTTCATTCCTTTTTGCAGTTTTTCTAAAGCTTCATCATAAGTAAAACATTCGTGATCTGTATAAATTCCTGCTGAGATGTATTTCGTTAAATCTTCACCTCTTAATCCTGGTGCATGACCATCAACAGGTTTGTTATAATGCTTCGCCCATTCTATTTTTTTCATGACTTCAGCATCTTCATAAATTACTCCTGGGTAATTCATCATTTCAGCTAAATATTTAATGTCAGGATTTTCTAAAAGTTTTTTAATATCATCAGAATCTATAACTGCTCCTGCACTTTCAAAAGAAGTCGCTGGCACACAAGATGGTGCTCCGAAATTAAATTTCAAAGGAACTTTTTTTCCGTTTTCAATCATAAAATCAACTCCTGCAACACCCAAAACATTGGCAATTTCATGCGGATCAGAAACTGTTGCTACTGTTCCATGAGTTACTGCAATTTTTGCAAATTCTGAAGGCACTAACATTGAACTTTCAATATGAATATGTGCATCTACAAAACCAGGTAAAATATAATTCTCTACGTTATGATTACTTTCTGTTATCGATTTTATCTTTCCTTCTTCAACTACAATTTCTCCTTTAAAAATCTTTTTATTTAAAATATCTACAATATTCCCTTGAATAACCATTTGATTGAATTTTAATATAAAAGTAAGTAATAATTATACGTTAATCATTACAATAGTAAATGAGTTTTTTGCTACATAAAATTGTAAAAAACAAAAGCGATTGTATGACTACAACCGCTTTTATATTTAACAACTACTAAATATGTTAGTAACCATAACGTTGAGGTCCTCCACGTCTGATTTCTTCATTAGCATATTCTTCGAACTTTTTAAAGTTTTCTCTGAACGCATTTGATAATTTAAATGCAGTATCATAGTATAATTTATCATTATTCCAAGTTGCTCTCGGACTTAAAATCTTATCTGGTACACCAGGACAAGTTCTAGGTTGAGCTACTCCAAATACTGAATGGATATGATAATCTTCGTAAGTATAGTTTCCTAAATCACCGTTTAATACAGCGCTAATCATAGCTCTAGTATATTTTAAAGCGATTCTTGAACCAACTCCGTATTGACCTCCAGACCATCCTGTGTTTACTAACCAAACATTTACGTTTGCTTCAGTCATTTTTTTACTTAACATTTCAGCGTAACGTGTTGGGTGTAATGGCATAAAAGGCGCTCCGAAGCATGCAGAGAAACTTGGCACAGGTTCTGTAACACCTGCTTCTGTTCCTGCAACTTTAGCTGTATAACCAGAAATAAAGTGGTAAGCAGCTTGAGCTGGAGTTAATTTAGATATTGGAGGTAACACTCCAAATGCATCTGCAGTTAAGAAAAAGATATTCTTTGGATTCTTTCCTGTAGATGGTACTCTAATATTTTCAATATGGTGAATTGGATAACTTACACGTGTATTTTGTGTAATAGAAGTATCTGCAAAATCTACTTCACCTTTATCATTCATGATAATATTTTCAAGAATTGCTCCTTTCTTAATAGCTCCGTAAATTTCTGGTTCTTTTTCTTGAGAAAGATCAATTACTTTAGCGTAACAACCTCCTTCAAAATTAAACACTGTGTTTTCAGCAGTCCATCCATGCTCATCATCTCCAATTAAACTTCTGTTTGGATCTGTAGATAAAGTCGTTTTACCTGTTCCAGATAATCCAAAGAAAATTGCAGTATCGCCATCCTTACCAACATTTGCAGAACAGTGCATTGGTAATGTGTTCTTGTATACTGGTAAAATAAAGTTCAATGCAGAGAAAATTCCTTTCTTAATTTCTCCTGTATAACCAGTTCCACCAATTAAAGCTACTTTTCTAGAAAAGTTTAAGATTGCAAAGTTATGTTGACGAGTACCATCAATAGCAGCGTCAGCCATAAAACCTGGTGCATTAATTACAGTCCACTCTGGAGAAAAATCTTTTAATTCTTCTTCTGTCGGACGTAAAAACATATTGTAAGCAAACATGTTACTCCAAGGATATTCGTTTACTACTCTAATGTTTAATTTATAGTTTTCGTCTGCACAAGCATAACTATCTCTTACAAAGATTTCTTTATCTGAAAGATATGCAGTTACCTTGTCGTATAATTGGTCGAATTTACCTGACTCAAAAGGAATATTGATATCTCCCCACCAAATTTCATCTTTTGTGATATCATCTTTTACTATAAATCTGTCCATCGGAGATCTACCTGTAAATTCTCCTGTATTGACAGCAATAGCTCCAAACACAGTTTCTTTTCCTTGTCCTTTCTCTATAGTTAAATTATGTAACTCGTCAGAAGTTAATTGATAACGAACCGTGTCGCTCTTGATTCCAAGGTGCTCTAACGAAATCGTTTTCGTATCAAGATTATTCATCTCTATAATTTTAAGTTGTGTTTAATATGTGACAAAAATAAACCTTTTTGTTTAAACAGATTACTGTATTTATTTTTTTATTGATTTTTTACTTTTTAGCCGATTTTCTGAAGAAAGTTACTCCCAAATAAAACCATCCTAAAATCAATAATAATCCACCTAAAGGAGTTATAAACCAAATACTTTTAGCTGGAACTTTAGCCAAGTACATTGCGTAAATTGAACCTGAAAAAAATAAGATTCCTATCCAAAAAAGATACGACATTATTCTTTTTTCCTTTAGGGAAAAAGCCTGATTTAAGTTAATTATTAATAAAATAATCACGTGATATAACTGATATCGTACTGCAGTTTCAAAGCTATTTAACTCTGCTGCACTTAATGTTTCCTTTAATGCATGTGCGCCAAAGGCTCCCAATATGACAGCAAGTGCTCCTATAAATGCTGTTAATGTTAAATTTTTATACATATTTAGTATATTTGTTAAATTTCAAACTTTAAACAACTAAAACCTTAGTCTTTTTTACAAAAGTACTGCATTATTTTATGAGAAAAATATTAATTATCGGAGCCGGAAGATCTAGCTCTTCTTTAATAAAATACTTATTAGATAAATCTAATTCGGAGAATTTACAAATAACCATTGGAGATATTTCTATTGAAAATGCTCAGCAAAAGATTAATAATCATCCTAATGGAAAGGCGATCATTTTAGATGTCTTTAACAAAGAACAACGTGTAGCAGCTATAAAGAATTCAGATATTGTTATTTCTATGCTTCCTGCCCACTTACATATAGAAGTTGCTAAAAACTGTTTAGAGTTTAAAAAACATATGGTAACTGCTTCATATATCTCCAAAGAGATGAAAGCTTTAGACGAACAAGCCAAAGCTAATGGTTTAATTTTTATGAATGAAATTGGTTTGGATCCTGGTATAGATCATATGAGTGCAATGCAAGTGATTCATAAAATCAGAGAAAGTGGAGCTAAAATGTTACTTTTTGAATCTTTCTGTGGTGGTTTAGTAGCTCCAGAGAGTGATGATAACTTATGGAATTACAAGTTTACTTGGAATCCTAGAAATGTGGTTTTAGCTGGACAAGGTGGTGCTTCAATGTTTATACAAGAAGGCACTTATAAATACATTCCTTATCACAAATTGTTTAGAAGAACAGAATTCTTAACTATTAACGGAAGTGGTAAGTTTGAGGCTTATGCTAATAGAGATTCTCTAAAATATAGAAGTATTTATGGTTTGGATGATATTCCAACCATGTACAGAGGAACAATAAGAAAAGTTGGTTTTTCGAGAGCTTGGAATAGTTTTGTTCAATTAGGAATGACAGATGACACATATACTATAGAGAATTCTGAACATATGAGTTATCGTGATTTCACCAACTTATTCTTAGCTTATTCACCTTCAGATTCTGTTGAATTAAAGTTTCGATCGTATTTAAAGATTGATCAAGATGATGTGATGTGGGATAAATTTGTTGAATTAGATCTTTTTAATCCGAACAAGAAAGTAGGTTTAGTAAATGCCAGTCCAGCTCAAATTCTTCAGAAAATATTAATGGATTCATGGACTTTACAATCTGAAGATAAAGATATGATTGTCATGCATCATAAATTTGGTTATGAAAATGAAAAAGGAAAACATCAGATAGAAAGTAGTATGATTATAAAAGGAGACGATCAAACTTATACTGCCATGGCAAAAACTGTTGGACTTCCTGTAGCTATTGCTACTTTACAAATATTAAACAAGAAAATTACAACCACAGGCGTTCAGTTACCGATAAACAAAGAAGTGTATGAGCCTATTTTAAAGGAACTCGAAGACTATGGCGTAATTTTCGTTGAAAAAGATGTACCCTATTTAGGATACAATCCAGAAAGTGTAAGGGGGTAATATACACTCTCCTTGGTTTAAAAAAGTTTCTCTTTTAAATGTTATTAGATTATTTAATTTCAATTAGATAGTCTAATAACTTTTTTTCTTTAGTTTAAATTACAATCTTGCTCGAAATTTATCTTTACTCCTTCTTTCTGTAATTCAAAAAACACATTTCTATCTTCAATAATTTCCCAAGCACCGTTATAATTTGCTAAAACACCAGATAGATTTGTCAACACAAACTTTCCATCTGTAAAAGCCCAACTACCTTCATCTACAGTTTCATTATTCGAGTTGTAAACGATTACGTTATTATTTGAAAAATCAATAGATAAAGTAAAATTTGCTCCTTGGCTAAAAGGCGCCCATAAACATTCAGATAGATTTGCATTTAAATTTGTTGGTGTAGTTACTACACTAGTATCACCTGTCTCTTGACAAGACATTAAAAACAAAGCAACAGATACAAAAAGAGTGTATATAATGTTGCGATTCATTTTTCTCATTGAGGTTAAGTTTAATTTTATATGTATTAAACATTTTATCAATAAAAACTCCTACCCTTTTCAAAAAAGAGTCACAAAATTAAATCTACATAGTCTTTACCAAAAGATTAAAAATCAAATGAAAAAACTTCTATTACTATCAGGTATTTTATTCGTGAATTTTTTATCATATTCACAACAGGGAAAGAAATTTAAAGTCATTTATAAAGTAAAATCCAGTCCACTTAAAGATCAACAATCATCAGGAACTTGTTGGAGTTTTGCAACTACTTCTTTTCTAGAGACAGAAGCTATCCGTAAGGGAAAGCCATCCATTTCTTTATCGCCAATGTTTTATGTGCATCCTGCCTATTTAGGGAAATCTAAAAAGTTTATTGAAACTAAAGGTAAAAGTTGGCTAGATGCTGGAGATTTAACTTTTAGTGTACTTAAAGGATATGAGACTTATGGAGCTGTTCCTGAATCCGTTTATAACGGAATCATTAAAGGAGATTGGCAACACGATCATGTTGAAATGGATAACTTAATAAAAACCATGATAAGTTCTGTTGCAACGAGTGGTTATGGAAGAATAAAACCGAATAGTTGGAAACAATCATTAGAAGGTGTTTTAAATGCTTACCTAGGAAAGGCTCCAGAAAAATTTAAATATAATGGGAAAGAATTTACTCCTAAATCATTTGCTGATTTCTATTTAGGAATTAATCCTAAAGATTATGTAGAAATTACAAGTTATAACCACCTAAAATACTATACAAATTCAACGTTAAAAATTCCTGCGAACTGGGGAGATAATAAATATTTGAATTTACCTATTCAAGACTTTGAATCTGTAATTGAAAATGCATTAAAAAAAGGTTATTCTTTAGCATGGGATGGTGATGCTTCTGAACCTAATTTTAATTTTGAGAAAGGAGTTGCTGAATTAACCAAAGAACAAGAATCCTTAAAAATTACTCAGGATTTAAGACAACAAACTTTTGAAGATAAATCGACAACTGATGATCATAACATGCATTTAATTGGAAAAGCTACTGATACTTCAGGAAAAATATACTACATATTAAAAAACTCAGAAGGTAATAACGAACAAGGCGGTTACATGTACATGTCGAAAAAAGCATTGTTACTAAAAACTATTTCTGTATTAGTTCACAAAGAAGCTATTCCAGAGAATATTCAATCGAAAATATATTAAATTTAAAGTCAAACTGTTTAAAATTAGTTTTAAGCAGTTTGCTCTTTGTCTGCATAATTTTCTACGACAAAATCTCCCCATTGCGCTATTGACTCTAAAATTGGAATTAATGTTTTTCCAAATTCCGTTAGCGAATATTCAACTTTTAATGGTGGTTTTGTAGAAAAAACTTCTCTCTTAATTACACCATCGTCTTGTAATTGCTGTAACTGTAAGCTTAATGTTCTTTCTGTTACTGTTCCCATTTTCTTTCGTAATTCACTATATCTTAACTTTCCTTCAATTAAATAAAATAAGATTACAGTTTTCCATTTCCCTCCTATTATTCCCATGGTAACACTTGTACAACATGGGTATTTCTTTCCTTTTATTGAATACATATATAAAAAATTAAACTATACTTTTTGACCGTTATTGTTTGAATGCAAAACTATAAATATTTTTGTAACTATAATTTTTATAGTAAAAAATAATTATGAGTATCAATAACATATCTAAAGAAGACATTATAAACGCTTTTAAATACAGACACGCAACCAAAGAGTTTGATCCTGAGAAAGAACTAACAGAAGAAGAAATCAATTTCATTCTTCAAACAGCTAACTTGTCTCCAAGTTCTTTTGGTTTCGAACCTTGGCATTTTATTGTAGTACAAGACCAAGAATTAAGAGAACTGCTTAAACCTGTTGCTTGGGGAGCTCCATTAAAACTTGATACTGCTAGTCACTTTGTATTAGGACTTAGCATGAAAGCTCCTATGACAAAATGGGATAGTGATTACATTATGAGAATGATGAAAGATGTAAAACAATTCCCTGAGGATGTTGTTGAAATGTATTCTAAATTTTACAGAGAATTTCAAGAAAGAGATTTCAATTTAGATACCGATAAGAAGTTATTTGATTGGGCTTCTAAACAAACCTACATCGCTTTAGGAAATATGATGACTTCAGCTGCTTTAGTGGGAATAGATAGTTGTCCAATAGAAGGGTTTCATCAAGAAAAAGTAGAGAAACTTTTACAAGAAAAATTTGATGTAGATACCGAAAAATATGGTTTATCGTATATGGTTGCTTTTGGATATAGAAAACAAGAACCAGCACATCCAAAATCGAGAAGAGATTTTGATGAAATTGTAACCTGGAAATAAGATAACACCTGTAAGTCATCATTATCTTATTGAAGAAAAAGATGATTTTAGCTTAATTATAAAATCACAACAGATCTTAGTTTGTTAAGGTCTATTATCTAACTAAAGTACAATGAAAAAAAATATATTTATTACTGGAAGTACAGATGGTATTGGTAAACTTACTGCTGAAAAACTAGCTAATGAAGGACATATTATTTACATTCATGGTAGAAATTCTACTAAAGTTTTAAATACAGTTGAAGAATTAAAACAAACAACTAACAATAAGAATATTTTTGGCTATACTGCTGATTTTTCAGCTTTAAATGATGTTATAGATCTTAGTAAAAAATTACTAAAAGAAATAGACCACATTGATGTTTTAATTAATAATGCAGGTGTATTTAAAAGTCCTGTTCAAAAAAATGATACTGGTTTAGACGTTAGATTTGCAGTAAATTATTTTGCTCCGTATGTTTTTACACAACAATTAATTCCTCTTCTTAAAAAAAGTAGTTATCCTAGAGTTATTAATTTAAGTTCTGCAGCTCAGTCGTCTGTAGATTTAAATGCATTAGAAGGAAAAGTAGATTTAACAGCTCAACAAGTATACGCTCAAAGTAAATTAGCTTTAACAATGTGGAGTTTTGCTTTTGCGAAAGCGAATAAAGAAATTATTACAATTGCAGTAAACCCAGGTTCTTTATTAAATACGAAAATGGTAAAAGAAGCATATGGAAATCATTGGTCTTCTGCAAATAAAGGTGCATCTATTCTTTACGAATTAGCTACTTCAGAAGAATTTAAAAATAAATCTGGTTCTTATTTTGATAATGATAGTGGAAATTTTGCAAACGCACATCCAGATGCTTATGAAAGTGTAAAAATAGAATCGTTACTTTCTACAACAGAAAAGATACTAGATCAAATTATTTAAAAAAATGTGAACTACATTTTTAAATAAAAATCTTTAGTTAGATCAATATAGGCATCAGTATACTGGTGCCTTTCTTTTTCTATTACAAGTTCTTCTTCAACTAATTCTTTATCTTCAAACGAAAATGCTAATAAACTTCTTTTCAATTCAGAATTAACGTTACCTCTCACCCTACAAATTCTATTTACCAAAAGTTTGTGTTCTTTTGCCAAATCAACAAAACTCTTTTCTTCTTCAAATGGAATTATTACATTAAATTCTCCTGTTTCACTTAATAATACTGAAACCCCTTTGATTAATTCTTCAAAAGATAATGCCGTATTTGTAAACCTAGCCTTATTTCTTGATTCATCTTCAGAAAGAAACTCAGCATTATAAAAAGGAGGATTAGAAATGATTACATCATAAGTTTCTTCATCTTCTTGCATTTCATCTGCAAACTCCTGAAAAGATGCATGGTAACAAAACAAACGATCTCCCCAATCTGAGCGTTCAAAATTTTCTACAGATTGTTCGTAAGCAGCTTCATCAATCTCGATAGCATCTATAGTCATTGCATCTGTTCTTTGTGCTAACATCAGCGCGATTACTCCTGTACCAGAACCAACATCTAAAATTGAATCTGGATAAAAATTAATATCGCTCCACGCACCTAATAACACAGCATCTGTACCAATTTTCATCGCTGCTTTATCTTGATGAACTGTAAACTCTTTAAATTTGAATGGTTTCATTATAGAATTCGAGATAAGATTTTATCTGCATTAAAAAACAAGTATAATGCTAAAGCTAAAAGTACTACTAAAAACAACCCTCTTTTGGAATTTGTTCTTTTTCTATTACCAAATCGTTTTTGAAACTTCATTTTATCTTATTAAATCTTTAAAAAATAATCTCCAATCTTTTCTTCTGTAGGAAGCTGCAAGATACTTTATTGTTTTATATTCTTTAGTTGTAATTACTAACTTTTCTGCATAAACATCACTTTGATAATGTTCAAGGCTTAAATTTAGAATATTAGTTAAACTGTATTTTTTCTTATACCAGAAATACATATGATTTTGAACGATCAAACAATTATTTTCAATTGAAAAGTAAAAAAAGAATACACCTGTAAAACAGAAACAAACAAGACAAATTACACCTATAAATTGCCCTTGAAAACTATTTGATTTAATTACCAACAAAAGACCATAGAATACGATCAAAGCAACTACAAGACTAAAATGATTGACAATAGATCCTAAAACTCTTCTATTACTTGGATTTTTAAAAATCTTACTTTTTCTATCTTTAGTCCTTATTTTTTTCTCTAAAATCTTTTTAATTTTCCAAAGATCTACATAAATATTTTCATCAAGAAAAAGTGATTCTTTAGTTACAAAATCAACTTTCATAACTCCATTTCCTTCAATAGAATTTAAGTGGATTTTTTGAATATCTTTTACCCAATACATTTCTTTTTTAGAGCGTTTGACTAAAATTAATCTGTTATGATCTGCATAGATATAATTGAAGTGTTTTCTGACCGCAAATATCAAAATCATGATAGCTGTAGCAAATAAAAACACTACTCCTAGAATATCATCTACATTGAAGTCTTTGAGTAAAAATACTCCGATACTAAAAAAGAAAAATGAAATCGCTACATAAAGAACTATCATCTTTATGTTGAACTTTGTCTTAGCCACAAAAATTATTTCTTTATTGCTCTTAACATTTCTCTTTTTCCTGGAGGACCAGGTAATCGTTCTACAGTAAAACCAACAGATTCCATAGCTCTTCTTACACTTCCTTTTGCAGAATAAGTTACTAAAACTCCTTCTTTTTTTGTTGCTTTATACATTTTTTCAAAGATAGTTTCAGACCATAATTCAGGCTGAACTCTTGCTCCAAAAGCATCAAAATAAACTAAATCAAAAGCATTTTCATCATCAATATCTTGAAAAAACTGTTCGCGTTTGGTTAGTGAGAAATCTGAATCGATTTCATTTTTTACTTCCCAAGCTAGCTCATGAATTAATTGAAACTTTTCTGTTTTTTCTTCTGCTTTCAGCTCTTTTACATAATTCAATTTACTCACCTCTTCTTTAGCTACAGGATAAGCTTCTACTCCAACATAATTGATCTTTGCTGTGTGTTCTAAATAAGTAATAAAGCAATTTAAACCTGTACCAAAGCCAATTTCTAAAATAGAAATTGGCTTTGCCTTGAATAATTCTAATCCATTCTTTACAAACACATGATACGCTTCTTGTATAGCACCATGCTTTGAATGGTATTGTTCATTCCAATCAGGTAAATGGATGGTTGTTGAACCATCCGAAGTAATAATAATTTCTCTCTTCAAGTTTACTTTAATAATACACCGTGGGCTAAGAATGCCATTTCTTGCTTAGGTTCTGTAATTTTTTCAATCTCTTCTTTAGATTTTCCAGCATCTTCTGCATAGTGACGTAATTCATCTACTGGTGTAATTTTTACAAATGCTTTTCCTTCAACAATCACATCTTTACCTTGACTATCTGAAGGCATAAAAAATCCATAATCTTTAAAACGTACCATAATCTCTTCTTCCTGAGATAATGGTAATTTCATCCAACATCCTTTTTTAGAACATACTTCATTGATCTTAGAAGCAAACTTGATAGTTACTGTATCTCCTACTTTTAAATCTTGATATTTTTTTAAAGCTTCTTCTGAAGTTGAAGCTCCTTCTGATGAAATTTTTTCACCAAATGAAGCATATTCACTTTTCTTCTTTTCAACAGTTACTTCTTTTTCAACTTCTTTAGAAGTTTCTTTTTTTTCTGTTTTACAAGATGTTAACAATAAAGTCGCGCTAAAAAAAGCAATAATTAAGTTTCTCATTTACAATAATTTGAACATAGTTTAATGCAAAGATACAATTTTGAGTATTTTTTCCTTTCCTGAATTAGAATTTAAGTGCGCTCTATTTTGTAATTTAGCGTACCTAAAAATTTATTTTATGAGCTCTTCTTCAAACATTAAAGTTACCCCAATACAAAATTCTAAAATTGATAGTGTAGATTTTAATAATTTATCTTTTGGTACTGTCTTTACAGACTATATGTTTGAATGCGAATATAAAGACGGAGAATGGCAAACTCCAGAAATAAAACCTTATGGTAATATTTCTGTTGCTCCATCTGCGAGAGTATTTCATTATGGGCAAGCTGTTTTTGAAGGTATGAAAGCCTACAAAGATGAAAATGATGATATCTTTTTATTTAGACCAGAGGAAAATTTCAAACGAATTAATAAGTCTTCTAGCCGTTTAGCTATTCCAGAATTCCCAAAAGAATATTTCATGGATGGCTTAGCTCAGTTATTAAACTTAGAAAAAGATTGGATTAAAAAAGGAAAAGGGAACTCTATGTATATTCGTCCTTTTGTAATTGCAACACAGCCAGCTATTTCTGCTTCTCCAGCTAATGAATATAAATTTATGATTATACTTTCTCCTGCTCAAGCGTATTATGCAGGTGAAGTTCGTGTTTTAATTGCTGAAGAATATAGTAGAGCTGCTGATGGTGGAGTTGGTTTTGCTAAAGCTGCTGGAAATTATGCGGCTCAGTTTTACCCAACAAAATTAGCTCACGAAAAAGGATTCCAGCAAATTATTTGGACAGACGCAAATACTCATGAATATTTAGAAGAAGCAGGAACTATGAATGTTTTCTTTAGAATTAATGATAAACTAGTTACCGCGCCTAACAATGACCGTATTTTAGACGGAATTACACGTAAATCTGTAATTCAGCTAGCTCAAGATAATAATATAGAAGTTGAAGTTCGAAGAGTTTCTGTAGCTGAAATTAAAGAAGCAGCTAACAACAACACTTTATTAGAAATTTTTGGAACTGGTACTGCAACGGTAATAAACCCGATTATTGGTTTTAGCCATAAAGGAGCATCTTACGATTTGCCTAAAATTGAAAATTCTTATGCTTCACTTTTTAAAGAAAAGCTAACTAACATTCAATACAACCTTGCTGACGATCCTCATAACTGGAGATTAAAAATCAGTTAATCACTGATTATTAAGTAACAATTTTTTAACATTTCCACCGCTTTTCATATATTTGTTATAAAGCATTAGGAATTTTATTATGAAAAATTTAATCATAACAATAGTTACAATTGCAGCAGGTTTTGGAATTACTTATTACGTTCTAGATAATGTTTTTGTTTCTCAAACAAACACTAACGTTGCTGTTGTTAATAGCACTCCTGATGTTAGCCCTGAAATTGAAAATACTTCTGAAAGCGAAGTAAATACTTCTGAAGAAAGTAATGAGATTGACAACGAGATGTTACCGCAAGGTATTGACAAACATTTGGCATCTGTAGACAGCTGGAATAACTATTATAATGAAAACATAGATTTATCTAGTAATTTCATTGCTTTAAACACTAAAGGTGAAGAAATTGACAAAGGAGATTTTCTTTCTAACTTATCGTCTGGAAGCTATGCGCCTATTAAGCTTTTAACAGGTGAAGAAATGTATCAATTATACAATTTGAATGATTCTCAAAACGAAATTGGAAAATCAATTAAAGATATATCTACTATTCTTTTTTCTTACTATAACAAGGAAGGAACAAAAATGCCTGAGTTTAATTTTACCGATTTAAACGGAACAAAATTTACTACTGAAAATACTCAGGAAAAGATTGTGATCATGAAGTGTTGGTATATAGACGATGAAGCAAGTATTAAAGAATTTAAAGAACTTAATAGTTTATATGACGAGTATGAAGCTTATGAAGATGTAATATTTTTAAGCTTAGCTTTTGACAACTCTAATAAGTTAAAAAAATTCTTAATTAAAAATGAATTTAGATATCCTGTAATTCCTAATCAAAAAGATTTTATTGAAAATCAAATGGAAGTTGATCATTTTCCTACGCACTTAATTATCGATGAAGAAGGTTACATTGAAAAAATGGTAAGTAGTGTTGAAGAGCTTAAAGAAACATTAAATAAAATGTCTGCACCAGACCTTAGTGAAGAAATGGATCAGTAAGCTCTATACTATTGTTTATTTGCCTAAAATAGCTTTAATATCTGGCTTAAAATAATTTGGTCCTTTCAGTACTTTGCCGTCTTCTCTGTAAATAGGTTTTCCATCTTCACCTAATTTACTCATATTGCTTCGTTGAATTTCATTAAAAACCTCCTCGATTTTATATTGCATTCCATGCTCTATTATTGTCCCACATAAAATATATAACATATCTCCTAAGGCATCTGCTGTTTCAACTAAATCATTATTTTGAACAGCTTCTAAATATTCTTCATTTTCTTCTTTCATTAAATTAAAACGAAGTAATTTTCTATCATCTCCTATATCGACTTTAGGACTTTCATTCATTCCTAAACCAAAAGCTGTATGAAACTCCTTTACTGCTTGAATTTTATCTTTCATCTAATTTGATTCTTGTTTTTTAGTTTATTTTAAATATTTCTTCTGCTTTATTCAAATCAAAGCTTGTCCAATCTTCAATATGATATAATACCTTTTGTTTTTTAAAATCCTCAACATTTCTTTTATTTACTCCAACAAAATGTAACCCTAAATTCTCTGCTGTAGTAACATCCCACAAACCATCGCCAAAAGATATAATATGATCGAAATCTGTTACATTATAATATTTCTTTGCTTTATCTATTGCAGAAGAAACAATTCCTTCTCTTGTATAAATTTGATTTGAGGTTTCTAAAACTTCTTCAGAAAATATTATGCCAGCTTGTTCTAACTTTAATAATGCAGGCTGAAATAATGAGCCTGTAGCAAAACAAACTCCGTAGTTGGTTTCTTTCTCAAAAAAATCTACAATCTTTTTTGCTCCTAAAACCTCTTTTGAATCGGGATAAGTAACAAAATGATCTGTCATAACTTTTTCGAAATCTTTAAGTAATTCTAAAGAAAAGTCTTTTTGAAAAACTCTTTCAAAATTAGTTTTAACTATATAACTATCCGTAGCATTCGCATAGTTTCTCCAATCTGTATCTACATTTTTAATTCCCATATTATCCATAGCAAAAAGCAATGAATCTGTATGCTTTTTTTCACTACTTGTTAAAGTATCATCGATATCAAAAACAATTAAATTCTTTTTTTTCATTTTTAAATTACTTTTTTAAGTAACCAACTTGGTATTAATTTTAAAGCGAAAGCAATAATACACCAACGTTTAGAAATATAAGCCACTCTTTTCTTTCTTTTTATAGCTTTAAATATTTGCTTTGTTGCTTTTTCTAAACTAACCATCCAAAATATCCCATCTCCTAAAGCCATTGCCGTATCTACAAAACCAGGACGTATATCTGTAACAAACACTTGATTACTTTTTATTGTTTTTGTTTTTATATACAGACTTTCTAAGTAAGATTTTTGATATGCTTTAGATGCAAAATAAGCCGGAGCTGCTCGATTTCCTCTTAGAGAAGCGATAGAAGAAATTCCTACTAAATGTCCAAAACCTTGTATTCTAAATAAATTATAAGCTAAATCATATAGTTTAGTAACACCTAATACATTGGTTAAAATTGTTTCTTCTTCTTTATCCCAAGATAATTCTGAATTCACATGTCCTGTTCCAGAAGATTGGATAACAACATCAATAGTTTCAAACTCCTCTACAATTTCATGAAATACTTTTTCAACTTCACTTACTTGCTGAATATCATTTTGTTTAATTATGATTTTCTCTGGATAGGTTGCTTTAAGTTCTTTTAGTTTTTCTAATCTTCGTCCAGTAATTGCAACTTTATATCCATCTTCAACAAATAAATTCACTAAAGCTTTACCAATACCCGAAGTTGCGCCAAAAATTACTGCTTTTTTCATTTATTTAGTACTTTTGTTAAATGTACAAAGAATGTACACACTCTAATATATTTAACACACGATTTTATGCTAATTATAGCTTCTAAAATGTTTACTACAGGTAGAATAGTTTTTGCCGCATTCTTTATTATTGCTTTTACTGCTCTAATGATATTTAGTTATAAAAAAGATGCTAAAAACAATAAAAAATATTACCAAAACGCAGCTCTTTATGTTGCTCTTGGTATTATTGTTACGATAGGACTTTTATTCCTTTCGAAGTATTTAGTGAGAGGTTAAAGTTTTTCTACATCACTAAGCTTGTCGTGATCTAGAACCGTGTATCCTTCTTCGTCAAACCCAGAAGACGGAGCATATTTTACATCCGTTTCTACTTGTGAAAATTTGTAAGATGTTGCTTGATATACTGTTTGCCCAAATGATTCTTCGTGATATTGAATTAATATATACAAACCAGCATCTAAGTTTTTAATTTCTTTGTTAGATAAATCATATAACGGACTTTTTTCATCTATAATATGAACGACCGTCCATACTGTAGGTAAATACATAATCTTATTACGCTCTAAATCTAAAGCGAAAAAACTCCTTTTATACTGACCGTTTTCATCTTTCTGATTTAAGGATAGCGTTACCGTTACTTTCGGCTCAATCATTATTGTTTTTCGGCTATTCATTAATCGAAACATTAAAGCTCTTCCTCCATTAAATTCTCTAACGATTAAATTCTTACTAAAACGAATGGCTGCTTTAGGTCTAGAAAATCGACCATAAAGTAATCCAGTTACAAAAGCAAAACTCACCAAACCAATTAAAGCTTCGAAGGCCGCAATAATATTCGCTGTTAATCCTTTTGGCGCAATTCCTCCGTAACCAACAGTTGTTAAGGTTTGAGCACTAAAGAAAAAACCATTTAGAAAATCTCTAAAAGTATCTCCTGTAGATGGTGTTATTTGTTCTATTCCGATGAGTATATATATAATTCCGAAGAAAATATTTAATACGGTATAACTAAGAACAACTATAACAAAAAACTGAAACCAAGTTAAGCTGATAAAAAAACTATATAAATCATCGACACCAAACTTACGATTGATGTGAATAATATTAGAACTTCCATCTTTATTGATAGTTCCTTTTACATTTTTAGCTGATTTATAACCAAATCCTGGATCTTTAGTTTTTTTAGCCATAATTTTTAACATATGATTACCTTAAACTTCATTATACCTAAAACAATCTGTTGTATGATCATTTACCATACCTGTAGCTTGCATAAAAGCATAAATAATTGTCGATCCTACAAATTTAAAACCTCTTTTTTTAAGTGCTTTTGATATTTCATCAGATAAAGGTGTAGTTGCTGGAACTTCTTCTCTAGTTTTAAAATTATTCTTTATTGGTTTTCCATTAAAGAAGTCCCAAATATATTTAGAAAAAGAACCATACTCTTTTTGAATTTCAATAAAAGCTTTAGCATTGGTTATAGCTGCTTTAATTTTTAATTTATTCCTTATAATTCCTTCATTTACGACTAATTCATTGAATTTATCTTCATTGTAATTAGCAATCTTCTTGTAATCAAAACCATCAAAAGCCTGTCTAAAATTCTCTCTTTTTTTCAAAATGGTAATCCAACTTAAACCTGCCTGAAAAGATTCTAAAAGTAAAAACTCGAATAATGTTTCATCATCGTAAACAGGAACTCCCCATTCTTTATCATGATATTCAATATATAGTGGATCATTGCTAACCCAAAAGCAACGTTTTTTCATTGTTAAAATTTGTTTTAAATTTAACAAAAACAGGGACAAGTCTATTATTTGAAAAAAGTTATTTTTACAAATCGTAGCTACAAATTTAAAACACAATGAAAAAAGCTTTTTTTCTATTCGCTATATTAATCAGTTATGTTGGTTTTTCACAAATCTTAGATCCAGTAAAATGGAAAACAAAAACTGAAAAAATATCTGACAACGAATATTATTTAATTTCTACTGCCACAATTGATGGGGGATGGCATTTATATGCACAAGATATTCCTAAAGGAGGACCAAGACCTACTATTTTTTCTTTTACTCCTAATGACAGCTACGAACTTATAGGAAAAACTTCTGAAGAAGAAGGGATTACTGAGGATGACAAAGTATTTAAAATGCAAATCAAATACTTTGCTAACAAAGCTACATTCAAACAAAAAATACGTTTACTTAAAGAAGATGCTAAAATTGAAGCTAATGTTCAGTTTATGGTATGTAATGACACTCGTTGTTTACCTCCTCGATCTGAAGACTTAACGTTTTTCACTTCTGAAAAGAGTAAAGCCTCAGCTGTTAAAAAAGTAGCTAAAGTGGCTGATTTAAGTGATGACGAAGCTAACGGAATGTTATATGGATTATCTAGCAGCGATATTAGAGAACCTTCTGTAGACTTAAATACTTTAGGTACAACAAACAACAATACTTCAATTGAGAAAAAAAATGATAATGCTTCTTTGTGGAGTATTTTTGGTTTAGGTTTTTTAGGAGGTTTACTTGCATTGTTAACCCCTTGTGTTTTTCCTATGATTCCACTTACTGTTAGTTTCTTTACTAAAAAAGATAGTTCTAAAGGCTCTGGAATTTCTAAAGCACTTTTATATGGATTCTTTATTTTGGCTGTGTACTTATTACTGAGCATACCATTTCATTTGTTAGATTCTATTAATCCTGATATTTTAAATGAAATTTCAACTAATGTTTGGCTAAACGTAATCTTCTTTATTGTATTTGTTTTCTTTGCTGGATCATTTTTTGGTTTTTATGAACTTACATTACCTAGTAGCTGGACTAATAAAACTACTGAAGGAGAAAATTCTGGAGGGATAATTGGTGTATTTTTTATGGCTTTAACTTTAGCTATAGTTTCATTTTCATGTACTGGACCGATTTTAGGTTCTTTACTTGCAGGTTCCTTATCTTCTGATGGTGGTGCTTGGCAATTAACTTCAGGAATGGCAGGTTTTGGAGTTGCATTAGGACTTCCTTTTACTCTTTTTGCTATGTTCCCAAACATGTTAAAATCACTACCTAAATCTGGTGGTTGGATGACAACCGTTAAAGTTGTTTTAGGTTTCTTAGAATTAGCCTTAGCATTTAAATTTTTATCTAATGCAGATTTAGTAGCACACTGGAATATTTTAAAAATTGAACCTTTCTTAATTTTATGGATCTTAATTTTTGCTGGTTTAGCTTTATATTTATTTGGGTTAATCAAATTTCCGCATGATTCTCCTTTACAAAAAATTGGTTTCTCTAGAATAACTTTCGGAATTTTAGTAGCTGCTTTTACAGTTTATTTAGCTTCAGGATTTATGGTTAACAAAGAGACAAAAACTTTTTCATCTTTATCTCTTTTAAGTGGTTTAGCTCCACCTGTGGGTTATAGTTATATATACCCTAACAAATGTCCTAATAATTTAACTTGTTTCAAAGATTTAAAAGAAGGTTTAGCTTACGCTAAAAAAACAAATAAACCAATCATGTTAGACTTTACAGGTTATGCTTGTGTAAACTGTAGAAAAATGGAGGAACATGTATGGCCTACAGAAAAAATAGATAATGTATTGCGAAACGATTATGTTTTAATATCTCTTTATGTTGACGATAAAAAAGAGCTTCCAAAAGAAGAACAAATTGTAGTGAATAGAGTAAACGGAGGTACTAGACAACTTTTTAATTACGGACATAAATGGTCGCACTTTCAAACTGTTTTCTTTAAGACCAACACACAACCCTACTATGTTTTATTAAGTTCCGATGGAAAACAAATTTTAAATACACCTGTAGGTTATACTCCTAATGAAGATGAATATTTAAATTGGTTACAAGACGGTAAAGAAAAGTCGAAAAACACACTTAATAATTTATTTAATCAAGTAGAATTTAATTAAATAACAAAACATTAACAATACAAAATCTATAGGCATACTCTTAAATTATGTATCTTATAGTAAATGTATTCTATATGAAGAAGTTACTTTATTATATTTTTTTAAGCTTTACGGTTATTTTTGTAGTTTCGAACTGCACAACAACTAAGTCTATTCGCAAAACTGACACTAAAGAAGAGCCTGTTGTGATAAAAAACGATAGCTTAGAGTATGAAATTATAATTTTAGATATTGGTTTTAATCAATATTTAATTAATGTAGCGCAACCTGTTGGTTATTATACTCAAGCATATTTAGAAAATAGAAATCGTTTTTTAGTACCGATATGGAATGCGAGAGTTTCTAACCCTACTCGATTCAATCCAAATATTTATCAAACAATCATAGACTATGATCCTCATATCAATTATGGATATGATGTAAATTATAAACTATTTCATTATTTTCAGTTTGCTCAACGAAAGTACCGCATGTCTCTGAGATAATTAACCCCTTAAAAAAGCGTATATTTGTACGCAATTATTATTACTTAAAATGAATTTTTTACGAAACTTATTAGCCGCAATTTTAGGTTTTTTTATCAGCCTATTTTTAATTTTTATATTATTTGTTGGAATTGCTTCTTTAGCAGGAAAACAAGAACCTATTGTTGTAAAACCAAATTCAATTTTAGAGTTGGATTTAAGCTCAGCTATAAAAGATTATGCTCCAGATGAAAAAAATCCAATCTTAGAAGCTTTAGAGCTTGATGAAACTAGATTAGCTTTAAATAAAATTTTTAATGCCTTAGATAATGCTCAACTAGATGACAATATTAAAGGAATAAGTCTAAATTCTACACTTGTAAATGCAGGTTTTGCACAAACACAAGCATTACGAAAAAAACTTGAAGAATTTAAAGAATCGGGGAAATTCATATATGCTTATAACGATGTTTATACTCAAAAAAATTATTATTTGAGTTCTGTTGCTGATAGTATTTTTTTAAATCCAGTAGGACAAATTGATTTTACAGGCTTATCGTCTGAGATTTTATACTATAAAGACTTTGAAGATAAATATGGTGTAAAAATGGAAGTTATAAGACATGGTAAATATAAAAGTGCTGTTGAACCTTATTTAGAAAACAAAATGAGTGATGCCAACCGTGAGCAAACCACTTCTTTTTTAAAGTCTATTTGGTCTGAAATTACTTCTGAAATAGCCAAATCAAGAAACATAACAGAGAGAGAGGTAAATAATATTGCTGATGAATCTAAAGGTAGAAATGCTGAATTAGCTCAAGCCAACAAATTAATTGATTACTCTATTTATCAAGATGAATATGATGAAAAATTAAAAAAAGCAGCTAACGGAAAGTATTCGACTATATCACTACAAGATTATATTAAATCAGGAAAAGGGAGAAAAACTTCTTTAGCAAAAGATAAAATCGCTGTAATTTATGCACAAGGCCAAATAATGTATGGAGAAGGTAATGAAGAAATTATTGGACAAGGCTTAATAAACAAAGCAATAAAGAAAGCAGTTAAAGATAAAAATGTTAAAGCTATTGTTCTTAGAGTAAATTCTCCAGGAGGAAGTGCTCTAGCTTCTGATTTAATCTGGAGAGAGTTAGAATTAGCAAAAAAAGAAAAACCGTTAGTAGTATCTATGGGTAACTTAGCAGCTTCTGGAGGTTATTATATTGCTTGTAATGCTAATTTAATTGTAGCAGAACCTACCACAATTACTGGTTCTATTGGTGTGTTTGGCGCTATTCCAAATGCTTATGAACTTTCAAAAAGAATGGGGATTAATGCTGAACAAGTTTCTACAAACGAAAGCGCACAATACAGTGTTTTTGAACCTATGAATAAGAAATTTTATGATGTTACTAAAGAAGGTGTAGAACAAATCTATAAAACATTTGTTAACAGGGTAGCTGAAGGAAGAAAAATGACTTTTGAACAAGTAGATGCTGTTGCCCAAGGTAGAGTTTGGTCTGGTAAAGAAGCAATATCAAAAGGATTAGTTGATGAACTAGGAGGTTTAGATCATGCAATAAATGCAGCTGCACAACTTGCTGAGTTAAAAAGTGATTATAAAATTAAAAACTATCCTAATTATAAAACTGATATTAAAGAAATGTTGAAGTTTTCTCCTTTTGGAAAAGTCGATAAAAATGAAATTTTAAGAGAAGCTTTAGGAGATGAAAATTATCGTTTATTTAATCAAATTAATGAATTAAAGAACTTAAAAGGTATACAAGCTAGAATGCCATATATTTTAGAAATTAAGTAATTTTAATTGAATTATATAAGTCATATTTAGTAAAAACTACAGATAAAAAGCAGTGAAATCACTGCTTTTTTCTTTTTAAAAGAAAAAGCACCTATACAAAAAGAGCTTTAATCTAGAATTTAAAAACATGTTTTCCAGCACTTTATTTCTTTGACACTTTTTATCACCTCAAAAAACATTCAATAAAACAATTATTAATATACTTTTGGATTAACATTTATTTTTATTAATAAGTGGGAAAATCACACTATGTTTTAAAAGCGCTATGAAATGGGGGAAAAAATTTATTTATATCACACCAAAAAAATTGCTTGAAAAAGATAAACTGAAAAGATTACTTCAACCAAAGTAAATCTAAATTCATAAACAAGGTTTTTAAATCAAAACCTTGTTTTTTAATATTAAAAAAGACCACATTTAAAAAATGTAGCCTTTTTCTTTCTCTCTCTTCATCAAAATATCTTAGTGATGAATTGCATAACTTGCCGCTTTTGCTGATTCAATTAATACTTTTATTGCTTTTCTTAAAAGTATTCTAACTTTAATAAGTAAGATTTTCCCCATAATAGTTCTGTTTTAATAATCCCCTATGATTAATTCAAATACAAAATTACACTACTTCTTCTAAATAAAATTTAAAATTTGTAACAGAATATAAAAACACAAAAACCTGATAAACAAAATATTAGATGTTTCCGGACTTACAATTGTAACATCTTTAAAGATTACTATTTAAGTTTTAATCAAAAAAAGAGCGAGATTATTATCTCACTCTTTTGAAGTTATTAAATACTAAATATTATTATTAGTTATAAGAAAAATTTACTGCAGAAGTTTCTGAAGAAGAACCTGAATTTAGAACTGCAATTGCATTAATTGGATAATTATCTTGATCGTAAGTATAACTAATATCTATAGTAGCTGATACATTACCATTTTCGTCTTTATAAATAAACTTAATCGGATTATTCATTGGTAATAACTCACTAGCTTTAACTAATTCTGATGCCTGAGGATTCATACTAAAATCTAATTGCACTTTATCTAAAACTGCAATCACACCAGCAGCTTCTAAAGTAGAAAAATACATATTTGGAGCTTCATCATAAATAATGTCGGCAGTTAATTCTATAGTTTCGTATTGCCCTGAATTGTAATTATATACTTCCTCTTGAAAAGAAATTTTTGATGGGTTTCTGTTGTCGTCATAACTTACAACCTGACCTAACTGATAAGCATTGTAAGGCGATTGAAATAATTCTTCAAGATTTAAAGTTTCACTCAATCCTTGTCCAGAAATGTTCAATAAATCTCCCGTATTTGTATATTGAATTGACGTAGCTTCTCCATCAAAATCAGAAGATACTCCTGTCAATTTACTATTACCGTCATAACTGAAAGAAGTCGTTAAACTTTCTCCATTCTGGTTTGTACTTATCTTTTTCAAACGCTTTTTTACAGCATCATTATTCATATCATCAAAATCATCAGATACTGAGTTACTACAACTAATAGTACATAAAGAGATGGTTAGTGCTGATAAGAAATAATTGATTTTTTTCATAGTTAACAAATTTTATAATTAAAGATGCAAATAAACGAAAAAAGTCTAGAAAAAAGTTATTTTCTAGACTTATTAACATTATAGTAATGTCAAATAATTTTTATAAACTAAAAGCTGATTTTACTTGATCTACATAGTCTAATTTCTCCCATGTAAATAGCTCTACATCCAATGTTTTTTCTTCTCCATTTGGCTGAATAAATGTTTTAGACACTACTTCATTTACTCTTCCCATATGTCCATAAGCAGCTGTTTCACTATACATTGGAGCTCTAAGTTTTAATCTAGATTCAATTGCATGAGGTCTCATGTCAAAAATCTCAGAAACTTTACTTGCGATTTCACCATCATTTAAATCAACTTTTGAAGTTCCGTAAGTATCAACAAAAATACCCATTGGCTCAACAACTCCAATAGCATAAGAAACTTGAACTAAAACCTCGTCCGCTACACCAGCAGCAACTAAGTTTTTAGCAATATGACGTGTTGCATATGCAGCACTTCTATCTACTTTACTTGGATCTTTTCCTGAAAAAGCTCCTCCACCGTGAGCTCCTTTTCCTCCGTAAGTATCAACTATAATTTTTCTACCAGTTAAGCCTGTATCTCCATGAGGTCCACCAATAACAAACTTCCCTGTAGGGTTGATATGATATTTAATATCTTCATTAAATAACTTTTGGATATTCTCTGGTAACTTCGCTATTACTCTAGGAATTAAAATATTTTTAATATCTTCTCTAATCTTACCTAACATTGTAGCATCGTCACCAAAATCATCATGCTGTGTAGAAACCACAATCGCTTCAATTCTTTGAGGTACATTGTTATCAGAATATTCAATAGTAACCTGACTTTTTGCATCTGGTCTTAAATATGAAATTTCTTTACCTTCTCTTCTTAACTCAGCTAATTCTTTTAAGATTAAATGAGATAAATCTAAAGCCAAAGGCATATAGTTTTCAGTTTCACTAGTAGCGTAACCAAACATCATACCTTGATCACCAGCTCCTTGCTCTTCTTTTTTAGCTCTATCTACTCCTCTATTAATGTCATCTGACTGTTCGTGAATTGCAGAAAATACTCCACAAGAATTTCCATCGAACATATACTCACTCTTAGTGTAACCTATTTTGTTAATTACATTTCTAGCAATCTTTTGAACATCTAAATAAATATTAGACTTCACCTCACCTGCTAAAACAACCTGACCTGTAGTAACTAAAGTCTCACAAGCAACTTTAGATTCTGGATCGAAGGCTAAAAAATTATCAATTAAAGCATCACTAATTTGATCTGCAACTTTATCTGGATGTCCTTCAGATACACTTTCTGATGTGAAAAAATATGACATGTTATTTTTTTTTCGTTTTGGATTAATAAACTTTTTCTGAGGAAGTTGTCGTAAAATGTAGCAAACATTACTGTTTTAGCATTTTTTTACGAGGTCGCAATCAGAACAAATATTTCCTCAAAAAAATCAGCGTCAAATTTAATGTATATTATATCATTATTAAAATTTATCAGCGTTTATCTTTATAAAATTAATAAATTCAGCAAGAAAACTCAATAACCAACAAAAAGTAAAACAAACATTTCTCTAATTAAGACAAAAGAAACTTAAAATGTACTATATCTTTCCGATCAGGAAAACGTTTTCTAAACTTACAAGCTTATAATTTTCACTCTATAAATAAAGCTATATTAAAATGATATTAGAAATAACAGACTCATCATTTGAAGTACAGGTATTAGACTCAAAAAAAACTGCAGTAGTTTGTTTTTGGAGTACCAAAAGTAAACCATCTACAATAACGCGATCAATTATTGAAGAAATTAGTATTGAATATGACAGTAAAACCGTCTTTGGCTGTATAAATATTGACGAGAATAAAGAGCAGGCAAGTAAATATGGCATTAAAAATATTCCTGCTGTTTTAATCTTTAAAAATGGAAAACTATTTGTTAGAAGCGTCGGAGTTGTTCCTAAAAAAACATACATCGAAGATATACAGACTTTACTTTAACTAAATTTCTTATTAACAAAATCAATTGACACATAAGAAAAACCAATTTAAACACTATTGAAAAAAGTGAAATAAATTATTACATTTGTAGACATTAAATACATAAAAGACAAAAGAATGGCATTAGAAATTACAGATACATCATTTGAAGAAGTAGTATTAAAATCAGACAAACCGGTTTTAGTTGATTTTTGGGCTACTTGGTGTGGGCCATGTAGAATGGTTGGACCTATTATTGATGAGATTAGTAGCGAGTATGAAGGTAAAGCTATTGTTGGTAAAGTAGATGTTGATGCTAACCAAGAATTTGCAGCTAAATATGGAGTTCGTAATATTCCTACTGTATTAGTTTTTAAAAACGGTGAAGTTGTAGCTAAGCAAGTTGGTGCTGCTCCTAAAAAAGCATATACTGACAAGATTGACGCTGCACTATAAATTTTATAGAAAAATTAAATAAAAAAGGTTTGACGAATGTCAAACCTTTTTTATTTTTAAAAACTTATGAATATACAACTTTCATCTCTTCAATCTTCAGAAATAAAAAATTTAGAACTTCTTGCCAAACAAGTTGTAGAAGGTTTTATAACTGGAATGCATAAAAGTCCGTTTCATGGGTTTTCTGTTGAGTTTTCTGAGCATAAATTATATAATAAAGGAGAAAACACAAGACATATTGATTGGAAACTTTTTGCTAAGACTGAAAAATTATACACCAAGAAATATGAAGAAGAAACCAATTTGAGATGTCACATCATTATTGATAATTCTTCATCAATGCATTATCCTGTTAAGCAAAAACAAAAGTTTGGTGATCTTAATAAAATAGGATTTTCTTGTGTAGCTGCTGCATCTTTAATAGAAATCTTAAAAAAACAAAGAGATGCTGTTGGTTTAAGTATTTATTCTGACACATATGAGTTTTATGCTCCTGAAAAAGGAAGTGAACGTCATCGAAAACTTATTATTAATGAACTAGAAAAGACATTAATATCTCAAGCTAGTTCTAAATCTACAGAAACATATAAATATCTTCATGAAATTGCAGAAAAAATTCACCGTAGATCTTTAATTTTTGTGTTTACAGACATGTTTCAAACCAATAAGAATCAAGAGGAATTATTTAATGCACTGCGACACTTAAAGTACAACAAACACGAAGTTGTTCTGTTTCACACTTATGATAAAAGGTTAGAATTGGATTTTGATTTCGAAGATGGACCTAAGAAGTTTATAGATATCGAAACCAATCAAGAAATAAACCTTTATCCTGATAGTGTGAAGGATACATACAAAAAAAATACTGAATCATTCTTTAATAATTTAAAAAATGAATGTTTACAGTATAAGATTAATTATGTTCCGGTTAATATACATGAAGGATATGACTCAATCTTAACAAGTTACTTAGTGAGTAGAAGAAAAGTATAATTTTTTTAAATTATTTTTTTGCATAAATAGAAAAAGATTATATATTTGCACCCGCAATACTGCAACGGTCTGGTAGTTCAGCTGGTTAGAATACATGCCTGTCACGCATGGGGTCGCGGGTTCGAGTCCCGTCCAGACCGCAGAAAAGCTTCTCAATCGAGAAGCTTTTTTTATTCTTACATTTTACACTTAAAACCTAACTTCACCATTTTTTTTCAATAATTCTTTATCTATTTAAAAAAAAACAGTAAGTTTGCACCCGCAATAGCGCAACGGTCTGGTAGTTCAGCTGGTTAGAATACATGCCTGTCACGCATGGGGTCGCGGGTTCGAGTCCCGTCCAGACCGCAAAAGCTTCTCAATTGAGAAGCTTTTTTTATTCTTATAATTTCCCACTACTCTTTTAAATAACTATACTTTTGTGTAGTTCTTTCCTTCCTAACAGATAATATCTTTGTATAAAATCCCAAAAAATGAATGAAAGATATATAAGGAATAGACTCTATTTAAATGATCAGGAACAAGAAATGATTAAAAATTGCTCAATAATCCTTGGAGGTTCTGGTATTGGCAGTACTATTGCCGAATGTGCTTTACGTTTAGGGTTTGAAAAAATTACTATTATAGATGGAGATCAAGTAGAATTATCTAATCTTAATCGTCAGAATTATACAGAAGATGATATCAACATTGATAAAGTAGAAGCTATTAAAAATAGATTACTTTCAATAAATTCTAATGCAGAGATTAATGTTTTCAATGAGTTTATTACTGAAGATAATATTAAAGGATGTATAGAAGGTCATGAAATAGCCATTAACGCATTAGATTTCTCTTCAGAGATTCCATTACTCTTTGATGAAATTTGCCAAGAAAATAAAATCCCAGTACTTCATCCTTACAATTTAGGCTGGGGCGGTTTAGTAACCGTTATAAACCCAAAAGGTTTATCTTTAAAAACACTGAAGAGAAACAACGAAGAATTTAATGAAGTAAATGTTGTAAAATACGCTACTAGTTATTTAAAATTTTGGGGAAATCCTCACGATTGGATAGAAGAAATTTTAGACAAATACGTAAATGAAAAAGAAATTTTACCTCCACCTCAACTTTCTATTGCGTCTTGGTTTGTTGCTGCAATTTGCACACATTTATTATATAATATAGCCACTAAAAAAGAGTATAAAGAATTCCCTGAATTCTATTTATCAACAATAATGAATAATTAAATAAGCCTGTTATTTGTTGCGTACGCGATTGCTTCAGATATATTTACGACTTCTAACTTATCAAATAATTTTCTCCTGTGAAATTTTACAGTATCAGGAGACACAAAAATAGCTTCTGCAATTTCATTAATTGTATAACCTCGTATTGAAAACCTCAGAATTTCACTTTCCCTACTAGTCAGTTTAATTTTCTCAGTTGTTTTCCAAAAGTCACCTTCTAAATCGTACTTAAATATTTTATTATCTCCTTTTTTATAAACTTTAATATTCCCTGAACTCTGTTCTGCTGATAACGAAATAATACAGAGAGCTTTCCAAATCTTACCATCATTAGTTAAAAACAAAGGAGTTAACTTTTGATTGATTAAAATAACTTTCCCTTCGTTGTTCTTTAAATGAAAATCATAAGATATGGTGTAATTTTTTCGTTCCTCAACAGGAATTTTCTCATAAAAGTCAAAACCAATTGTATTTATTTTTAACAGTAAATCTAAGTCGGGTTTTGTTACATACTTAAAGTAAAAAGCGTAGCCCATTCGTTCTACTTCTTTTGCAGTATGTCCACATAAGAAAAGCGGATTATCTGAAACATATTCAAATCCTTTCTTCTCATAATCTATAATATAAATACTTTTATAAGTGGTTCTAGCAAAAGCCTTTACCGGTTCTAGATAATCAACTGTTTGCCTTTGATCATCATCAGAAACATCGTTAACGGTATTTTTGCTATAGAAAAAATCATTAACATTAGCCATAATAGGAGTTTGGTTGGTTATCTCAAATATAATTCTTTTTTATTTGGCAAATTTTCAGAACTACACTTTTGTGTAGTTTGCTACATATCAAAACATTACTACACTCAAGTGTAATACATTTCTATTGATCTGTAGATAGCTTTAGAATAAAATCACTTACCATGTTATCAACTAAAAACTATCTACAAAAACTAGAAAAGCATCAAATAATTAATTTAGCAGAATTTATTGTTCATGAAAACTACAATCACCATAGCAATGAAACAATACCTAAAAACCATAAAGAAAAAATAAACGATATCTTCCATGAAGAATTAAACTATTTTAAAGATTCCCTTGTCTTTGTTTCAAAAGATATTACAGGTACTATTAATGGTGCAATTCGTATTTTAAAATGGAACTTTAAAGATAAACTACCGATTCAAAAGATTTTTGGAATATATCCATTATTAGCTATTAAAAAAGACTGTATTAATCATATTTTCCATATAGGTCGTTTTGCTATAAAGAAAAATACCAGAAACATTAATCTATTCAAGAAATTAATGATTTGTGCAATAACACCTATTTGTCAACATAAAAATAATATTGCATTTGCAGAATGTGACAGTAAACTTTTACGGGTTTTACATTTAATAGGAATAAAAGCAGAAGTAATAGGAAAATCAAAATACTATTTAGGATCTGAAACTATCCCTATAGCTTTACCTTATGAAAGCTTAATAGATTTCTACCACAAGAACAAGACTATTATAACAAACAGTACTTTATCATCGATCTCCCAACCACTATATAAAAAATCAATCTCCACTACATTAGAAACGAATCACCCTTTCATGTAATAAATAAAAATCTGTTGTTACAATTCAAAACCTAACCTAATCGACAATCTTAATTTAAATAAAAATTGTTCAAAATTACTTAATATCCTTATGCACCGGCTTATTTTGAAAAAAAACAATGGTTTTCAACCGAAAACTTAAGCTATTAACTTTGTAGTAGTATATATTTTTTATCTAAACTGTTTTAAAACTTATAAATATCTAATTAGTTTTCTGAGTTCTTAAAAATTAAATAGCTTTTTTTATTAAAATCATAAAAATTCAATTTTCGTAAATCAAATATTTGTTTTTATGATTTTAATATATAGATTTGTTTAAAACATTTAAGTTAAAGAATTATGTTACAAAATGTATGGCAAGGTTTTTATTTTTACTTTTACTATTATAGTAAGAGGAGAGGCTTTGTATCATAGATTTAAGATAACATTAAATTATATAAATTATAAAGCCTCGATATTTCGAGGCTTTTTTTATGGATTAAAATGAAAAAAATAGCCATCCAAGGAATAGAAGGAAGCAACCACCATATTGTTGCCGACAAGTTTTATCAAGAAGATATAAGCTTAGAAAAATGCTTGTCTTTTGATGCTCTTGTAGAAAGTTTAACTAGTAAAAAATCTGAGCAAGCTGTAATGGCTATCGAGAACACTATTGCTGGTTCAATTATACCTAACTACGCATTAATAGATAAATATAACTTACATATTTCAGGTGAATACTACTTACCAATTCACCATCATTTAATGGCATTACCAAATCAATCTATTGAGGAAATTAAAGAAGTTTGTTCTCATCCGATGGCATTATTACAGTGTAAAGAATTCTTTAAACAACATCGTCATATAAAATTAGTTGAAGATGTAGATACTTCTGCAATAGCAAAACGAATTGCAGACAAACAGTTAAAAGGTGTAGCTGCAATTGCTCCAAAAATGGCTGCAGATATTTTCAATTTAGAAGTTTTAGAAGATGAAATTCAAACGATTAAAAATAATGCTACTCGTTTTGTAATTCTACAGACATCTAATCCAGAAAACGGAAAAGAAAACATCAACAAAGCTTCGTTAAAGTTTGAATTAGATCATAAACGAGGAAGTTTAGCTGCGATATTAAATGTAATGAGCGATTGTAAACTGAATTTAACTAAAATTCAGTCGTTACCGAAAATCGAAACACCTTGGAAATATGCTTTTTTCGTTGATGTTACTTTCGATACGTATGAAGATTACGCTAAAGCCAAAGCAATTATAGAAATAATGGCTACAGATTTTAAAATATTAGGAGAATATAAAAACGGAAGATCATGATACAATTTGCAGATCGTTTACATACCGTACAAGAATACTACTTCTCAAGAAAACTTAGAGAAGTTAGAGAATTAATGGCTGAAGGAAAACCAATTATTAATATTGGAATTGGAAGTCCAGATTTACAACCTCCTTCAGAAGTTATTAAAGCCATTACAGATGGAATTAACGAAAATGGTGCTCACAAATACCAGAGTTACCAAGGAATTCCCGAATTAAGAGAAGCTATTTCATTATTTTACAAAACACACTACAACACAACTGTAAACCCTTCAAATGAAGTGCTTCCCTTAATGGGGAGTAAAGAAGGAATTATGCATATATCTTTAGCTTTATTAAACGAAGGTGATCAAGTTTTAATTCCGAATCCAGGATATCCTACGTATACTTCTGTTACAAATCTTATTGGTGCAGAAGCTGTATACTATAATCTTTCAGAAGAAAACGGATACCAACCTAATTTTGATGAATTAGAAAGTTTAGAGCTGTCAAAAGTAAAATTAATGTGGATTAACTATCCGCATATGCCAACTGGTGAAAATGCAAAAAAAGACACTTACGAAAAACTAATTCAGTTTGCTAAAAAACATAGTATTCTTATTGTAAATGACAACCCGTACAGTTTCATTTTAAATGAAAAACCAACTAGTATTTTAGAGTTGGACGGAGCAAAAGATGTGACTTTAGAATTAAATTCTTTAAGTAAAACATTTAATATGGCTGGTTGGCGTGTAGGAATGTTGTTAGGAAACGCTAATTTTCTCAACCAAGTACTCAAAGTAAAAACACAAATGGACTCAGGAATGTTTTATGGAGTACAAAAAGGGGCTATAGAAGCTTTAAAAACTTCTAAAAGTTGGATTCAACAACAAAACGAATTGTATAAAGAACGAAAAGCACTTGTTTTTCAATTAGCAGAAAAAATAGGCTGTACTTTTAATAAAAACACAAGCGGGCTTTTTGTTTGGGCAAAGCTTCCTTCAGGAAAAACATCAGAAGAATTTATTGATGAATTGTTATATAAGTATCACATTTTCGCCGCACCAGGAACTATTTTTGGCTCTCAAGGAGAAGGATACATTCGTTTCTCTTTATGTGTAAATAAAGATCAAATTAAAGAAGCTATTAACCGATTGGAAAATCATAACAATTAAGAAAATTATGAATGTTTTTGTAATAGGAATTGGATTAATTGGTGGTAGTTTGGCTAAAGATATTCGAGAGAAATATAATGAAGCAGTACTATTTGGAGTAGACAATAATGAAGCGCATATTAATGAAGCAATTGAAAAAGGTATTGTTGATAAAGGTGCTTCTTTTGAAGAATTAAAGAATGCAGATATTGTTATTGTTTCTGTTCCTGTAGATGTTTCTTTGACTTTAATTCCTAAAGTTTTAGATATTATTTCTGAAAACTGTTTGGTTTTTGATGTAGGATCTACCAAAGAACAAGTTTGTGAAGTAATTAAAGAACATCCAAAAAGAAGAAATTTCTTAGCAACGCACCCAATTGCGGGAACTGAATTTTCTGGTCCTTCAGCAGCTTTAAACAATTTATATAGAGGTAAAACAAATATTATTTGCGAGGTTGAAAAAACAGCTTTTAAACTTCAAGAAAAAGCCTTAGAAATCTTTTCAAACTTAGGAATGAGAATCCGATATATGGATCCTGTTTCACACGACAAACACATAGCTTACGTTTCGCATTTATCGCATATCAGCTCATTTATGCTAGGTAAAACTGTAATTGATAAAGAAAAAAACGAACGAGATATTTTCGATATGGCAGGCAGTGGATTTGCTTCTACAGTTCGTTTAGCTAAAAGTTCACCTGCAATGTGGACACCAATTTTCGAGCAAAACAAAGACAATGTCATAGAAACCTTAACAGAATACATTCAAAATTTAGAACATTTTAAGACATTATTAGAAGAAAATAATTTCTCAGCCATTTACACTGAGATGGAAAACACCAATCATATTAAACAAATTTTAAACGGAATACAAGAAGTAAAACTTCATTAAACGAGACTCACAATGGAAAACAAACAAGAATTAAGAACATGGTTAGATGATTTCAAATTAAATCATCCATTAGTAATAGCAGGACCTTGTAGTGCTGAAACTGAAGATCAAGTATTAAAAATCGCTCACGAATTAAAAGACAGTGATGCTACAGTTTTAAGAGCTGGAATTTGGAAACCAAGAACTAGACCTGGAAATTTTGAAGGTGTTGGTGCTTTAGGTTTAAAATGGTTAGAAACTGCGAAAAAGGAAACTGGAATGTTAACAACTACTGAGGTTGCGAACAAAAACCATGTAGAATTAGCATTAAAACATGATGTTGATATTCTTTGGATTGGAGCAAGAACTACGGTAAGTCCTTTTATCGTTCAAGAAATTGCAGATGCTTTAGAAGGAACAGATAAGATTGTGTTAATTAAAAACCCTGTAAATCCAGATTTACCATTATGGTTAGGAGCTTTTGAGCGTTTCTATACTGCTGGAATTACTAAATTAGGTGCTATTCATAGAGGTTTCTCAACTTATGAGAAAACGAGATATAGAAACAATCCAAACTGGCAAATTCCTATCGAATTACAAAATCGTTACCCAGATTTACCATTAATCTGTGATCCTTCTCATATTGCAGGTAGAAGAGATATCATTTTTGATATTTGTCAAACTGCTTTAGATTTAAACTTTGATGGATTAATGGTAGAAACACACTACGATCCAGATAACGCTTGGAGTGATGCTAAACAGCAAATTACACCAACTACTCTTATCCAAATGATGGAAGATTTAAAAATCAGAAAAGAAACGGATACTGAAGTTGATTTTAAAAATGCGTTAAACACTTTAAGAACTCAAATCGATGTGGTAGATCACCAATTAATCGAAATGATGGGGAAAAGAATGAAGATTTCTGATAAAATAGGTTCTTTAAAGAAAGAAAAGAATGTTGCTATTTTACAAACAAAACGTTGGAACGAAATCTTAGGTAAAATGATTTTAGAAGGTGAAGAAAACAATTTAAGTGAAGAATTTGTTTTAAAGATATTCAAGGCAATTCACCAAGAAAGTATTAATCACCAGAAAAAAATTATTAATAGTTAAAAATTTAATATTTTCGCCCGAAATTTTAAATGAAAACTATGATTAAAAAGTACTTAATTGCTTTAAGTCTATTTTCTTTTTTCTCTTTATCAGTTTTATCTCAGGATAAATTCGGGCCAATAACACTTAGTTACGGGCAAGAAATTGAAGACAACAAACAGAAAATAGTCCAAATTTCGGGTGAAATTAATGGTAAGATTTATACGCTTGCCAACAAAGGAAAAAAATACTATGTAAAGGTATTTGACTCTGCTGAAATGAAATTAATTTCTACGAACTTAATTGAATTTCCAGAATTAAAAAACAAAGATTTAGATTTTGAAAGCCTAAAGGTAATTGGAAATAAAATTTATGTTTTTGGTAGTATGTATGATCGAAAAAATAAGGAATTCGACTTGGCTGCTATCGAAATTAACGCAGATGGAACATTAAATGATGCTCAAAAAGTAATTTTTAAAACTCCTGTTACTAAGAAGAAAGAAAGAGGAGCTTTCTATTTCAAAAAATCTCCTGTAGAGAATAAGCTTTTAGTAATGCACGCCACGCTTTTCGATAAAGAAGAGGCTATTCAATATGAAATCAAATTATTTGACGAAGATTTAAATGAAATTACTTCTCATTTAGAAAAAGTTCCATTTGAAGATAGAAGAGATTTGGAATTTTCTATATCAGATTTTGATATCAGTTTTAAGGATGATATATTCTTGATCATTAACGAAAGTTATAGAGATAGAAAACAGAAAAAAAATATTGAGAAATTCGAAATTCATGCTTTCAAAAAAGACAAAAATTACGAGAAAGAAGTTATCAAATTAGATTTTGAAAATAAAGAAGTAATTAACTGTGCCATGTTAGCTACTCAAGATGGATTATTACAATTTGTTGGTTTCTATTCGAGTGTAAACAAAAGAGGAAAAGCAAACTGGAAACTAAAAGGTATTTATTCTGGTACTGTTGATATTAATTCTAATGAAGTTTTGAATTTAAAATTCAATGAGTTCGATTATGAAACTAAAGTAAAATTAATTGGAGAACGAAGAGCTAAAAAAGGGAAAGATGTAAAACCTTATTACCAAACTCATAGTTTGATAGAAAAACCTAATGGTGGACTTATTTTATTATCAGAATACCAATTAGTTTATGTTGGAAGAACTGGTGGTATTGGTCCTTTAGGTATCACTCCTATTCAATTTACTAAAAATGAAATTATTGTTACTTCTTTAAATCCAGACGGAACCGTAGAATGGTCTAATGTAATAGCTAAAAAACAAAGAGCTGCATATTCTACTTTATCTATTGGTTTCTTTGGTTTTGCTGGTTCTAGTAATTTTTCAGTTGGTGTAGGTATCGCTATTCCAGTATCACAGTTAGGTAAAGGTCCAGAATATTTAGGAGCTATTCCAATTTTTGAAAATGGAAAATTAACTGTTGTATTTAACGATCATAAAAAAAACACTGGTGTAACTGACATTGAGGAAATAAGGTCTTTAGGTAATTATAACAAATCTATTCCTACAGCTTTCACTTTCGACGATAATGGGAAGATAACTAGGTTAGATCCGCAAGAATTACAAGAAGAACGATTAATTTTACGCCCAGGTGTATACTACAGAAAATCTCCTAAAGAATATATCATTTATTCTTCCAGAAGATCTAAAGATAAACTAGGTCGATTAATAATCGATTAATAAAAAGGAAGCTTGAAGCTTCCTTTTTTTATTTAAATCTATATCTTTAAGAAAACCTTCTAAAATGCCAGAGATTAAAACTATTGATGATGTAATTCAAACTTTACAAAACATTGTTAAAGAGTCTAAATTAAAAACTTCTACTTTAGGATATTTTGCAGCTCTATATTTAAAAGTAACACTAAAAGTAAAACAAGGTATTGCAGAAGATTTCTTTGATGATGGCCTTAGAATGGAAAAATTAGACATCATTTTTGCAAAGAGATATATAAACGCTTATTATGATTTTCAAGCACAAAAAGAGATTACAGATGCTTGGAAAAAAGCCTTTAATTTATCAGAAAAATTTTGGCCTATTGTTCTTCAACATTTACTAATCGGTATGAATGCTCATATTAATCTAGATTTAGGAATAGCAGCTTACGAAGTAACTAAAGGCAGTAACATTCTAAATTTAAAAAACGATTTTAATAAAATTAACTCTATACTTTCGTCATTGGTCACTGATGTAGAAAACGATTTGTCTACGATATATCCATTTCTCAAAAAAATTCTTAAACTAACGAGTAAGTTTGACAACTTTTTAGTTGATTTTAGTATGGAAATAGCAAGAGATGGTGCTTGGGACTTTGCTGTAAGACTTGCAAATTCAAATCAAAACGATATTCAAGAATTAATAAACACGAGAGACAAAAATGTGACAGAAACTGCTTTATTAATTACAAATCCAGGAATTATTGCAAACATTATTTTTAGTATTGTAAGACTTAGTGAAAAAGGAAGCACTGCTCAAAAAATTAACGATTTAACAAAATAAAGTCATGATTAAGATTCTCTAATTTATTCTCATCTTTGCATTATGATAGGAACTGTTTATAAATCTACAGGAAGTTGGTATTGGGTGAAACATGAAGAAACTTTTTATAAATGTAGAATTAAAGGAAAATTTCGAATAAAAGGTATCAAAAGTACAAATCCGATTGCGGTTGGAGATAAAGTTGAATTTAATATAGAAACTACAAACGACGAAGAAACTGGAATTATTACAGACATTTTAGAGCGACAAAATTATATTGTTAGAAAATCTGTAAACTTATCCAAACAAACCCACATCATTGCGTCGAATATAGATCAAGTTTTCCTAATCATAACTATTGATAATCCGCCTACATTTACTACGTTTATCGACCGTTTTCTTGTTACTGCTGAAGCCTATTCTATTGATGTTGTATTGATATTCAATAAGATTGATACATATACTATTGAACAAAAAGCTGAAATTTTATATTTGAAAGATATTTACGAACCTATTGGTTACAAGTGTATTGAAACCTCTGCTACTACTGGAAAGAATGTACAACAGATTAAAGAAATGATGGTCGGTAAAGTAAGTATGTTTTCTGGTCATTCTGGAGTAGGGAAAACTACTTTAGTTAATTATATAGAACCTTCATTAAATTTAAGGACTAAAGAAATTTCTGATCAGCATAAACAAGGACAACACACTACTACTTTTGCTGAAATGTTTGATTTAAGTTTTGATGCCTCTATCATTGATACTCCTGGTATTAAAGGTTTTGGGGTAGTTGATATGGAAAAAGATGAACTGGGAGATTATTTCCCTGAATTTTTTGCTTTAAAACAAGATTGTAAATTTAATAACTGTATACATCTTAATGAACCTAATTGTGCCGTGAAAGACGCTTTAGAAAGAGAAGAAATTTCTTGGTCTAGATATAAGAGTTATTTACAAATTTTAGAAGGTGAAGATGAAAATTACAGAACCGATATATTATCTGGAAGACAATAAATAAATTATGAAAACTGTAATTCAAAGAGTTTCTAGAGCTTCCGTTACTGTTGACAATAAAGTTATTTCAAGTATAAAAAATGGATTGCTGATTTTAGTGGGTATAGAAGATGAAGACACAGATGAAGATATACTTTGGTTAACTAAAAAAATAGTAAATCTTAGAATTTTTAATGATGAAAATAATGTAATGAACTCTTCGTTATTACAAACTAATGGCGAAGCAATTATTGTAAGTCAATTTACATTACATGCATCAACAAAAAAAGGAAATAGACCTAGTTATATAAAAGCTTCAAAACCAGATTTTGCAATTCCGATGTATGAGAAATTCGTAAAAGAATTCGAAAATCAATTAGGAAAACAAGTTCAAACAGGAATATTTGGAGCAGATATGAAAGTAGATTTATTAAATGATGGTCCAGTAACCATCGTAATAGATACAAAAGACAAAAAATAATTCATTAGGCAATAAATAATAAATATATTTGCCATGGAATATAAATTTTAAATTCATATAAAACAATCTAAAAATGAAAAAACTAATCTTATCATTAGCAGTAATAGCTATAGCTTTAACATCTTGTAAAAGTGAAAAGAAAGTAGAAGCTAAAGAAGAAGTAAAGGTTGAGCAAAAAGTAACTAATCCTATCGACTCTTACAATGTAAATGTGGCTGAATCAACTGTAACTTGGAAAGGAGCTCATCCTGTAGGAGAAGGTCACAATGGTACAATCACCATAGAAAAAGGTTTATTTGATGTAGAAGGAGGCGTTTTAAAAGCTGGAGAATTTACTTTAGACATGAAAACTATTTCTTGTTCTGATTTAGAAGGTAAGAAAAAAGCTGGTTTAGAAGGACATTTAAAAAATGAAGATTTCTTTAATGTTGAAAAATTTCCTAGTTCTAAATTTGTAGTTGCAAGTTCTGAGGTTAAAGACGGAAAATTACACATAACTGGAAACTTAACGATTAAAGACGTAACAAAAAGTATTACTATTCCTGCAACATTAACTGAAAATGGAAATGATGTTACTTTAAAAAGTGAAGTTTTCGGTGTAGATAGAACTGATTTCGGAGTAAAATATGGTTCAGGAAAATTCTTCGATAACTTAAAAAACAAAGCTATTAATGATGTGATAGAATTCTCTTTTGATATCAAAGCGAGAAAATAATCACATTATATAACATTCATAAAAAAAGCGAGCTTACAAGCTCGCTTTTTTTATGAATTCATTTACTTCAAATAACTCTTTAAAGTGAAAAAGTATTTTTTCTTTAACCTCGTCTACATTTAACTTTGTACCAAGTTCGACTTCCATAGAAGTAACTGATTTATCGTTAATTCCACAAGGAATAATGTGATCAAAATAACCAAGGTTTGTATTCACATTTAAAGCAAAACCGTGCATCGTTACCCATCTACTTGTACGAATTCCCATGGCACAAATCTTTCTTGCAAACGGAGTACCTACATCAAGCCAAACTCCCGTTTCACCATTGCTTCGCTCACCTTTTAACCCATATTCTCCAATAACCTTAATAATTACTTCTTCTAGCAATCTTAAATACTTATGAATATCGGTGAAAAAATTTTCAAGATCTAAAATAGGGTATCCAACTATTTGTCCGGGTCCATGATAAGTAATATCACCACCCCTATTAATTTTATAAAAAGAAATTTCTTTCTCTTTCAATTGTTTTTCATTTAAGAGAAGATGTTTCATATCTCCACTTTTACCAAGAGTATAAACATGAGGATGTTCAACAAATAAGAAATAATTTGAAGTAGGGATATTTAACTCCTCTCTTCTATTTTTTATTTTTGAATCAACAATACTTTGAAGAGTTTTCGTTTGTAAATCCCAAGTATCTTTAAAATCTTTTTGAGATAAATCTATTAAACAGACGTTTTTATTCATATTTTTGTAATCTGTTATTAAATATTTAACATTTTATAATTATTTTAGAGTGGTGTAGTTTGGACAAATTTCGTGGAAAAAAATTAATTTGTAAAATTCAGTTTATATCCCTAGTTAATAAAATTCTCGAGAATAATCAAAAAAACAAATATAAAGTGTTAAAAAAACACAGTTTTACCATTTTTAATATTATTATTGGCCTCCCAACTTAACTTAAACCATTACCAGACAAAAACTTAACTACTAAGTTTATTGTTTTTTAAAAAATTTACCCCATGAGAAAAATTACGTTTATTTTACTTTTTGTAACCCTCAACATAACCAATGCTCAAAGTTCTTGGAAAAAACTAGATTCTAAAAACTTATCATTTAGAGGAGACCAATTATTAGAGAGAGATACTAGCCCTTTGAAATTTGATTTATTTAACTTAGATCTTGAAAATTTTAAACAGGAATTAACACTTAAATCAAGAGGACTAAACAAGACAATTGAACTACCTGATTATAAAGGTAATATTATTAATTATAAAATTGTTGAGTCCACTAACTTTACAGAACCAGTAGCCAAAGAATATGGATTGATTACTTCATACAACATAATAAGTACAAAAGATGAAAATGAAACTGGAAAATTAACAATTGGATATGATGGTGTGCATATCACCTTGTACTCTACAAAAAAACCTACTCATTATATAGATCCTTACACCAAAAACAATCAAACCTACATATCTTACAGCAGAGCTAACATTGGCCATGCAACATCAAACTTTCAATGTAATGTTTTGAAAGATATTAACCATACTGAATCAAAAAATATAAAAAAAAGAAATGCTAATGACGGCATGCTTAGATCTTATAGATTAGCTTTATCTTGTACAGGTGAATACGCTCAATTCCATATAAATCGTCAAGGATTAACATCTGGAACCCCAACACAACAAAGAGCAGCTGTACTTTCAGCTATGAACACAACAATGGCAAGAGTAAATGGTTTATTTGAAAGAGATTTATCTGTACATATGAATATAATTCTAACTGCAGGCTCAAATCTTTTAATCAATCTAGATCCAGACACTGATAATTTAGACAATAATAGTTCTAGTTCATTAATTATACAAAATCAAACACTTTGTGATAATGTTATAGGAAGAAATGGTTATGATGTTGGACATAACTTCTCAACTGGTGCTGGAGGTCTTGCATCTTTAGGTTCAGTTTGTAGAAACGGCATTAAAGGTAGAGGAATTACAGGACTACCTTCTCCTACTGGAGACTCTTTTGACGTTGATTATGTAACACATGAATTTGGACATCAATTCGGTGGTAATCATACCTTCAATGGAGATACAAGTAATTGCGAACCACCAAATAGAAATGACGCTACAGCAGTAGAGCCAGGAAGTGGTACAACTATTATGGGCTATGCTGGTATTTGTCCACCTAAAAACGTGCAAAATAATAGTGATGACTATTTTCATACAGTAAGTATTGAGGAAATATGGAATACTATACAAAATACAGCTACATGCGCTACAGAAACTAATACAGGTAATACTGCTCCTGTAGCTAATGCAGGTGCAGACTTCACAGTTCCTAAATTAACACCTTTAGTGCTAAGAGGTTCAGGAAGTGACATTGATAGTAATAATAACTTAACCTACTGTTGGGAACAGACTGACAACGAAATAGTTGTATCACCCCCTTCTGATGTTAGTACAGCTGGAGCTTCATTTAGATCTCAACCTCCATCGACTTCTAATATTCGTTACCTACCAGATCTTCCAACAGTGATATCTAATAGAACACAAAACAAATGGGAAGTATTACCTTTCTTTGCAAGAGAAATGAACTTTACTTTAACAGTAAGAGACAACCAATCAGGTGGAGGCGCTACTGATAGTGATGAAATGGTAATAACCGTAACAAATGCTTTACCTTTTAAAGTAACAGCTCCTAATACTGCTGTAAGCTGGGATGGAGCTACTACACAAAATATTACTTGGGATAAGTCTACAACTGATCAAGCTCCTATCAACTGTCAAAATGTAAGAATTAAACTTTCTACTGATGGTGGATTAACTTTTGATACTATTCTAATAGATAGTACACCAAATGATGGTTCTCAAGATGTTGTCATCCCTAACTTACCTACAACTGAAGCAAGAATTATGGTTGAAGCTGTTGACAATATATTTTTTAACGTAAACACTACAAATTTTACTATTGTTGACAATCCTACAGCTTCTGTGGAAGATTTTAACTTCAATAACTTTAACTTATTCCCTAATCCTTCTAATGGAAGGTTTAATGTTTCTTTTAAAGTTTTGGATACGGAAGAAGTTAAACTTAGAGTTTTTGATTTTAGTGGTCGTTTAGTTGAAAATCTGGTATATAAAAATGTTTCTAGTAATTTTTCTTCAGAATTAAATCTTAAAAAATTAAACTCTGGAATTTACCTACTTCAAGTCGAAAATGGATCAAAGCAAACAACAAAAAAAATAATTAAAAAATAATCTAAGGAGGGCGCTTTTAGCGCTCTTTTTTATTCTATCAATAATCAACGTTATCCTTTTCAGAATATTTTTATTAATACAGCGTTTTTTATTTATACATTTGCTTAAGCCCCATACTTATTCGCTAAGCGATAATTAGTTAAAATCATTAAAACACTCAAATTAAAACTCCATGAGAAAAACAGTATTACTTCTATTTATTAGTATTTATGTTGTAAACTCACAAAATACATGGCAGAAAATAAATACTGATAATTATAGTTTATTGGCCAAAAAGGGTACAATAACAGATCAAATTCCGAAAGAATACAGTTTATTTTCATTAAACCTTAATAATTTTAAAAATCAGTTAACCACAAAAAGTAGAGGCATAGAAAAATCTATATTACTTCCTGATACTGATAATAATATTTCTGAATTTATTCTTGAGGAATCTTCTAACTTTAGTGAACCTTTATCACCAGAATTTGGTCTTATAAAATCTTATTCTCTTAGAAGTAAATATGATAAAGAAACTACTGGAAAACTAAGTATAGGTAGCGATGGTGTACATATAACATTACATAAATTAAATACTCCAACATATTACTTGGACCCTTACACAAAGGACAACTCTACATATATGTTGTATAGTAGATCTAGTTTAAATCAGGATTCCCATCCTTCATGTACTCTTTTAAACGAGAAAAATAATCCAAACGTAGCTCAAAAATTTGGAACAAAATTAATTAACGATGGTACCTTAAGGACCTATAGATTAGCTTTAGCTTGTACTGGAGAATATGCTCAATTTCATATAAATAATCAAGGAGTGAGATCTGGAACAGAAGCAGAACAAAGAGCTGCTGTGTTGTCTGCTATGAATACAACGATTACCAGAGTAAACTCTGTTTATGAAAGGGATTTATCAGTGCATATGAATATTGTTCTAGTTGGGGGCGAAAATCCTTTAATCAATCTAGATCCTGTAAATGATAATCTAGATAACGATAACTCTTTCACATTGATTAATCAAAATCAAACATTATGCGATAATGTAATTGGTACTGCTAACTATGATGTTGGACATATTTTTGCTTTAGGATTCGGAGGTATAGCTCTTTTTCGTTCTGTTTGTAGTGAAGGAGAAAAAGCATTAGGTATGACAGGCTTAGACAATCCACTAGGTGATCCATTTGATATTGATTTTGTATCTCATGAATTAGGACATCAGTTTGGTGGAAATCATACTTTTAATGGTGATACTGGTAGTTGTGTAGGTACGAACAGAAATGATAATACTGCTATAGAACCTGGTAGTGGTTCAACTATTATGGCATATGCAGGTATTTGTTCTCCAAATAATGTACAGAATAATAGTGATGATTACTTTCATACCATTAGCCTACAAGAAATGTTAGGTTTTATTCAAAACAATACATCTTGTAGTACCAACTCTAACACAGGGAATACTGCACCAACAGCAAATGCTGGTTCTGATTTTACAGTACCCAAAAGAACCCCTTTAGTTTTGAAAGGTAATGGATCTGATAATGACCCATCAGCTAGTTTAACCTATTGCTGGGAACAAGTAGATAATGAAATTGTAATCTCTCCTCCTTCATCTACAAGTACAGAAGGAGCTTCTTTTCGTTCTTTTGCACCTTCCACTTCTCCAAACAGATATTTACCTAAACTAGAAACTATTGTTTCTGGTGAATTCTTTACATTTTGGGAAGTTATACCTGAAGTAGCTAGAGAAATGAACTTTACATTAACAGTAAGAGATAATCAATCTGGCGGTGGAGCTGTTGCTTTTGATGATATGAAAGTTACTGTAATAGATGTAAAACCTTTTACTGTTACTACTCCAGGAACAGAAGTTAGCTGGGATGGTGCAACTGCACAAACTATAGTTTGGGATAAATCTACTACAGATCAAGCTCCTATTAATTGTAAAAATGTACGTATTAAATTATCAACAGATGGAGGGCTTACTTTTCCGACGGTAATTGTTGATAGTACACCTAATGATGGAATAGAAACAGTTATTATTCCTAACATGGCTACTACAGAGGCTAGAATTATGATTGAAGCTATTGATAATATTTTTTACAATGTTAATTCAACTAATTTTACAATTATTAACAATCCTGATGCTGCTACTGGTGATGTAATTGATTTTGCAAACTTTAGTCTTTTCCCTAATCCTACAGATAATAAAACTTTTAATTTAATTTTTGATATTGAAGTTTTAAGTACTGTGAAAGTTGAATTATTTGACTTAGGAGGAAGATTAGTAGGCACTAAGGAATTTAATAACGCTACTAATAAATTTGCAGAACAACTTAGTTATGAAAATGTTACTTCTGGTTTATATTTATTACAGATCATAAAAAATGATAAACGAGAAGTAAGAAAAGTTATTATTAAATAACAACTTACATATAAAAATATTAAAAAGACGAGGATTTTATTCCTCGCCTTTTTGATTGATTCAAACAGTGATTATAAATTATATTTTACTGAAAAAGTAATATATCTTGGTTGTATAATATAGGCTGAAGAACTGTTAAAAATTGTATTGGAACTATCTTGATTTAACGATTTAGTATCTAAAATATTTGTCACCATCATCTTGTATTCCCAATTGCTATCTTTCTTTTGGTAGGTTAAATCTGCATCCCAAAAACTAAAATCATTCAGTGTTTCAGATTGATTTCTATAGTTATTATAAGTGTATTTCGTGTTAAATATTAAATCTCTAGTAATAAAAGCATCAAAATTAACAAAAGGACTATGTGTAGTAAATGTATTTATAATTCCGCCTTGATCGTACCTGTTAATACTTACATTATAACCTACATCAAAATTTGGAAACTCTCTAAAGTTTGTACTAAATCTTGTTCTGTAAGCTTGAGTAAATGAATTTGATTTTCTATTCTCATTTTCATTTGTAAAGCGATTAAAAAATAGATTGTTTGAAACTGAATAACCTACATTTCCTCCTACTGTAACTTTAAATTTTCGATAACTCTTTTGAAAATTAGCATTCGCTGAAATTGTTTCATCTGGAAATATAGAATTAATTGATGTTGATACCTGATCTACTCCATTAAACGTAGTTAATCCTTTTACCGCATCTATTAGATTACTATAATTTACGCTAGCAAAAATATTTGTGTAATTAAACATATTAAAACTGAAATAACTCAAGTTTACATTGTGCGATAAAGAACTTTCTAATTCTCTGTTTCCTGAGTATAATCTATTGTAATTGTTAAATACAAAACCTTCAGCAACTCTATTTATATCTGTAAAACTTACTTGTTGACTATAATTTAATCGTAAAGTTTCCGACTTTTTAAGCGCTACTTTTATAGAAGCATCTGGTAATAATTTTGTAAAACTGTTATCAAAAACACTTCCTAATTGTGTATTTTTTGCTGAATACTGATGCACTGTAAATCCTTGATTGAAAGTAAATATCCCAGTAATAAACTTATAATGTAAACCCGCATAATAATCATCGAAAGTATAATTTACATCGTTATTTGAATTGATATTACTTATAGAATTCGTTGTTCCATTTTCTAAAACTTGAAAAATATTAGAGTTGAATTGCTGATCACTCACAGTAGTTCCTAAAGTTATATTTAAATTACTCTTCGGATTAATTACATAAAAGTAATCTAACTTGGCATCTAATTTATTTGTTTTGACTCTTTTATTCTGAGAAACATCAAAAGGAACAGGACTTTCATCAACTAAACCTAAAACATTGAAAAAAGATAAATTTTCTAGCTCAGCATTATAAAAAGGATCTTCATTTTGCCATAAATATTGAGCTTCTAGAGCAAATATGTTACTCTCATTTAATGTATAATAGTAATTTAAATTTTGACTAATTGAATACGGATTCTGACTTGATAATTGATGAATTGGAATTGACTCATCTGCATCATTTAAGTATGTACGTGTAGAGTTTAAACTTTGTATTTCTTCTTGATTTGAAATTTTAGCAAAAACATCATAATCAAATTGATTATCGTTATTCGGACGATAACTAGAGCTTAACTTTAATAAACCCAAATCACTCCTTTGTTTAGAAACACTATTTATTTCTTCGGTATTAATAAATCTAACTGAATTTGGATTTGTTGCATCGAATGGTGGTAAAATAGAAGCATCAACATTTTCATTGATATAATTTCTTATGGTATTTTCTTCCATATCTACTTCTGATCCAGAATAAATTCCAAATCCACTTAAATCCCAATTCTTTTTTGGAGAATAACTAAAGTTTACAGCTCCAAATCTTGATTCTATTTCTTTAGCTCTGTTATTTCGAAGTGTTAAGAAACCTATATCAGATGACGCTACATCAAAACCTGTACCTCTTCCTCCAGCTCCTCGGAATCCACCAGTAAACTTAAAGTAATCTCTACGTGTAAAAGGAACTTCTCCGATATTGTTAAAATCTGTAATTAAGTTTAAGCTATATTTCGGACTGTAATAAAATAATTTGGGGTGTACGATATATCTGCTATCTTCTGTTGCCATTCCTACTCCTGCAGAAACCTCTCCAAACCAAAAATTCTTCTTTCCTTCTTTTAGTTTTAGATTTATTACAATATTATCTTCATTATCAGTAACACGACTCATCTGACGAACTTCACTATGATTTTTTAAGACCTCAACTTTATCAATCGCATTAGCAGGAATATTTTTAGTGGCAAGTTTAGAATCTCCATCAAAAAAATCTTTTCCTTCTACCATCACTTTACTTACTGTTTTCCCTTCAACTTGAATTTCTCCTTCATCGTTAACCTCTACTCCAGGAAGTTTTTTTAGTACATCACCTAACTTTTTTTCTGTTCCACTTTTAAAGGAATCTGCATTGTATACAATCGTATCTCCTTTGACAGTTACTGGCATTTTAGAAATAATCTCCACTTCATCCAAAGTATTATCAAAAAGTAAAACAATATCTTTTTTAATATTAGCTTCTTTGGTACTTAGTTTAAGTTGTCCTGTTTTCATACCAACGTAACTCGCTTTTATAATATAATTAGCGTTCTTCTTTAAGTTTAGTTTATAATTACCAAAAGCATCGGTAAAACCGTAAGAATCTACTTTGTTATCTTTTTGATTTATAGCCAACATATTTGCCATTTCTAGCGGGTTTCCAATGCTGTCTTTTACTATCCCAGTTAGTTTAATTTGGGCACTAGTATAACAGGCAATCATTACGATCGCCAGAAAAAATATTTTTTTCATTATTAAAGTTTGATTAATTCATAAAACTTACTAAGATCTTCCTCTTCTTCTACCTCTCCACATTTCTCTCATCTCTTCCATCTTCTTTTTTACTGTAGCATTGTACTCTTTTCTTGTAACTTTATCACCTTTTTTTAAAGGTTCTATTTCTTTTTTCTCCTTAGGATTTAAAGTTACTTCTGTACATAAAATTGTAGTTTTTCCTGAATTTATTTCTAAAATTAGACCAGGTAATCCCCAGTATTCTCCAGGACCATTACTTACTGGAATTTGTGGTGTATACCATGCCGTAACTAGTATTTCTTTTGGCATTTCTATATCTTCAGTAACTTTTCTAACTTTAGTACTATCAGGTTTCTTATTGTCTTTATCTCTATTTCTACCTCTTCCTCTTCTTCTCATGTTTTGCCAATCGAACTCATCTGTTTTCTTCATCATAGTCGCTTTATAACATAAATAGTTTCCTATTTGTTTTTGCTCTCCACTCATTTCCCATTTTGGCATTTCAGACGGATCTTCTATTAAAAACTTCTTCCCAAAAAATTCTCTCTCTTCTAAAAACTTTTTGTCTTGTGTATTTTTATATTGAACACCACTTGAAAAACCTCCAAAACGAAAACTTCCTCTTCCTCCACCTGGCGCTTCTAATTTTTCTTCTTCTTCATACAATGATGAAGTTCTGTTAAAATGAAGCGTATATGTTTTTTCTAACATATTCTTCATTCTTTCCATGATTCTTTTCTTTTGTTGTTCGGATAACTGACGATTTCCCCATTGATTCATATCAAAAGAAGTTTTCGATTTATACACAGCTTTTCCGTGAAAGTTTTTTTGAGCATAACCAAATGCGAATGACAACAATAAGAGGTAGGTAAAAAGCGATTTCATAATTACGTGATTAATTTTGTTCTTTTCTTGTTAAAGATAACTAAGGTTATCTTTACTAAGACTTCAAAACAATGTAAAGGTTTAAAATCGCTTTTTTTATTTTATCCTCCTATTTGAATATTTATAGACTCCCCTTTTCCACGGTTATTTCTAAATCGTTCATTCATTTCGGCTACCTTCTCTTTTACTATTTTTTCATATTCTTCTTGATTTACTTTTTTTCCTCCTTTTGGTTCTTTAATTTTTACTTTTTCAGCTGGATTTAAAACAATCTCAGTACAAACTATAGTTCTTTTTCCTTCGTGTACTTCTAAAATTAAACCTGGTAATCCCCAAAACATATCTGGACCGTTATTTACTGGTATTTCTGGGGTATACCAAGCCACAGTATTTACCGTTACCATTTGTTTTTTTTCTTCTGTTTCACCATCAGTCATAATATGGCTTATTTGTTCTTCTTCTCTGGTTCTAGTGGCTTTATAACAAGTGTACTTACCAATTTTTTTCGTTTCTCCACTCATCTCCCAAGCTGCATCAGACAACTTATCTTTTATTAAAAACTCTTTACTAAACACTTCTGTTTTATTTACATATTTCTTTTCCGTAGTATTTTTATAAAGAATATCATTTCCACCACCATTTCCAAACACCATAACTTGAACTCCTCCCGATTGTGCCGCTGGCTCTAATTCTTTATTTTGAGTATAAGTTGATGTTGATTTTGTAAAATTTAAAGTATATGTTTTTTGAAACATTTTCTTCATTCTCTCTTGAATTTGTTTCTGAAGATCTGAATTTGGAGCTTTGTCACCAGTACTTATTTTAAGATCCATATTGCTATGTGTCTTATATGTTGCTTTCCCTTGAAAATCTTGAGCTATAGTTGTTAATGAACACAACATAGCTAAGAATAAAAATTGAATTTTCATTTTTTGTCTTTTTATATTACTCTTTTGTTTACTACTATTTTTTTTGAGATGAAGTATAATTCATCATTATTTTAATTAATTTATCTAACTCTTTAGCTTTTGCTGATATGATAAAACTTTGCTTTACATCTAATTTTGAATTCTCTTTTTTTGCTTGTTTCACTTTACAGCCTAGTGTAATTTCTTGGTTTTCGTCATGACTTTTAAAAAAAGTTTTCGCTTTAGTCCAATCAATATTTTTTAATTCTTCTACAGTATCCACAGTATAAATGAGCGATTTCGGTTTAACTTTTGTTATGGTTCTTATTTGATACTTTTTCATCATAGTTATCAACTTATCTAAGTCTTTAACTTTTCCTTTTATTTCAAAACTTTGTTTTGTTTTAACTTTAGATTCATTGTTACTCAATTCTTTAATTTTAATACCTAAAGTCACTTCTTCATCTTCTTTATTACCTTCAAAAAACTCTTTAGTTCCTTTCCAATCAATTGTTTCTAATTCTTCAATATTATCTACTGAATAAATCAATGAAGTTGTTTTTATCTCATCAAAAGATTGTGAAAACGTATTTGTTATTACTAGCAACAATGCTGTGATCATTATTTTTGTCATGTTGAGTTGATTTTTTTTTGTTCTACACTACAAAGATGCTCGCATTATTCATCTTTCTAAGTTAACTAGTGTTAACTAGTGTTAACCGACTTATTTTTATAGAATTAGAAATGTACCTTTGACCTATGAATACGAAAAAACACAATTGGATTCTTTACTTTATTGTAGTAACAATTTTTACTACAATAGCAGTTCAGTTTTATTGGAATTATAAAAATTACCAACAAAATAAACTGAGAGTAATGAATGAAATTCAAATAAGTTTAGATAATGCTATCGAGAAGTATTTTACAGATTTATCTAAGGCGAATCACTTTTCAATTATTACTCCAAAAAACGACTCAAAGAGCTCTGTAAAAGTTGGGAATGTTATGAAAGATATCTTTTTATCGATAGATAATACGAGATATCCAAAAAAAGAGAAAAAAGCAAAAACGAAAGAAGAAGCAAAAGATAGTACAAGTTTAACTTTTCAATCGTTAGTTATCACTACAGATAATTCAAATGAATATAAAAACACAGCTTTTGTTGTAGATAGTTTCTTTAGTAAGAAGAAGAAAAATATTTTAAGTCATGTTCATACAGATAGTATTTATTGTGCCGATAGTGTTAATTGTATTCAAACAACTGGACTTTCTTCAGTGGGAGACAAGATTAAAGTATTTAAAGGAAAAAAAGCAGCTGACAGTTTAAAATTAATTAAAGGAATACAAACTCTTTTTATAGCCATTCAAAATGATACTATGAATCATAGTAAAATTGATACTATTTTAAAAAAAGAACTTGAGAAAAAGCAAATTAGTGTAGATTATTCCTTTGAATATTATAAACAAGACACCATTCATACTTCGTTTGCAACCAAACCAGTACAAACATTTGCAACCATCGAATCTAAATCAACATTTTTGGGTCCTGACAAACGATTCAAAATGAAATATTCTAATCCTTCTGCTGAAGCTTTAAAAAGAAGTTTTACAGGAATATTACTTTCTTTATTATTATCATTAGCTGTAGTATTTAGTTTATTTTATTTACTAAAAATCATTAACGATCAAAAAGAATTAGCTGAAATAAAAAATGATTTAATTAGTAATATTACTCACGAATTTAAAACCCCTATTACAACGGTATCTACAGCATTAGAAGCAATCAATAACTTTAATGCTATAGAAGACAAAGAGAAAACTAAAAAATATGTTTCTATATCAGAAAGTCAAATAAAGAAACTGCATGTGATGGTTGAAAAACTTTTAGAAACAGCAACTCTTGATAGTGAAAAGTTACTACTAAAAGAAGAGGCTGTTGAAATTGTGAGTTTACTTGAAAAACTAAGTAGAAAACATCAATTATTTACCACTAATAAAAAAATAGATTTCATTTCTAACATTGAAGATTTAGTTATTAAAGTAGATGAATTCCATTTAGAAAATGCTATTTCTAATTTAATCGATAATGCTATAAAATACGGCGGTGACAAAATTCAGTTTGAGTTTAAATCTACATCAAAAGATCTTCAGATTACTGTAACCGACAACGGAAAAGGAATAGACAAAAACCAACAAGATAAAATTTTTGATAAATTTTATAGAGTTCCTAAAGGAAATACACACGACGTAAAAGGTTTTGGAATTGGTTTATATTATACTAAAAAAATCATTGAAAAACACAATGGTACTATTCAATTACATTCAATTCCTGGACAAACAACTTTTAAAATAACTATGTCTTATGAGTAAAAAGATAAAACTATTATTGGCTGAAGATGAACCTAGCTTAGGTCAAATCGTTAAAGAAAGTTTAGAAACTAGAAATTTTGAAGTTTTTCATGCAATGAATGGTGAAGAAGCGTATGAATTATATTCCAAAGAATCTCCTGAAATTTTAGTTCTTGACGTGATGATGCCAAAAAAAGATGGTTTCACTTTAGCCAAAGAAATTAGGGAAGAAAACAATAGTATTCCAATTATATTTCTAACTGCTAAATCTCAAACTAAAGACGTTATCGATGGTTTTCAACATGGTGGGAACGATTACTTGAAAAAGCCATTTTCTATGGAAGAATTAATTGTGAGAGTGCATAGTTTATTAGATCGAATTAATTTAAAAAAGAATTTAGAGAAAATAATTATTGGAGATTACACCTTTAATTATGAGAAACAAAAATTATACTTTAATGATGAAGCTGAATTGTTAACGCATAGAGAAAGTGAATTGCTATTTTACCTAACTGAAAAGAAAAATGAAATTTTAGATCGTTCATTTATATTGAAAAAATTATGGGGAGACGATGATTTTTTTAATGCACGAAGTATGGATGTATTTATCTCTAAATTAAGAAAAAGACTAAAAAAAGATCCTAAAGTTGAAATTATTAATGTTCGAGGTTATGGATATAAATTAACCTACTAATGTTAAAATAATCGAAGAATAATATGTAATTTTGATCCCATCTAAAAACTAGGATCGAATGCATGTAGCTATAGCAGGAAATATAGGGGCTGGTAAAACTACACTTACTAAATTATTAGCAAAACATTACAATTGGCAACCACATTTTGAATCGGTAGATGAGAACCCTTATCTTGATGATTTTTATGGAGAAATGGAACGTTGGTCGTTCAATTTGCAAGTATACTTCCTGAACAGCAGATTTCGTCAAATTTTAGATTTAAGACAATCAGGAAAAAATGTAATCCAAGATAGAACCATCTACGAAGATGCACACATTTTTGCTCCAAACTTACATGCAATGGGATTAATGACAAATAGAGATTTTAGTAATTATTCATCTCTATTCGAATTAATGGAAAACTTGGTAAACCCACCTGATTTATTAATTTATTTACGTGCAGATATTTCTACTTTAGTAGGACAAATTCACAAAAGAGGACGTGATTATGAAAGTTCTATCAGTATCGATTATTTAAGTAGATTAAATGAAAGATATGAAGCTTGGATTAGTACTTACAATAAGGGGAAATTACTAGTGATTGAAGTAGATAAATTAGATTTTGTCGATAATCCTGAAGATTTAGGATATATTATCGACAGAATTGATGCTCAAATTAACGGTTTATTCTAAATTCCTTTTAAACTCACTAATTAATATTGCTGTAGCTGTAGCTACATTTAAACTTTCCGTTTGGTTAATTTTTCCAAAACGCGGTATTGTTAGTTTATTTTGTATGATTTCTCTAATTGATTTGGAGATACCATTTGCTTCATTCCCCATAACTAAAACAGCATTTTGTGGCAATTTAGTAGTGTAAACATTTTCGCCTTCCATATCTGCTACAAACGAAGGCAAATCTGTTGAAGTTAAATATTCTTCTAAATCTTCGTAAGAAATATGCACTCTACTAATAGATCCCATTGTAGATTGAATTACTTTCTGATTATAACAATCTACTGTATCTGTGGAACAAACTAATTTTTGAATTCCAAACCAATCACATAAACGGATTATTGTTCCCAAATTACCAGGATCGTTAATTGCATCTAAAGCAACGATCAAACCTTCATCTTCGACTTCATTTACTTCAGGAATATGAAAAACACCTAAAACCTTATTTGGTGTTTTTAACGCAGTTATTTTCTTTAGTTCAGTTTCAGAAATAAGCGTTCTTATCTTCGTATATTGCTCATCTAACACATAATCTTCAGTAGCAAAAATTGAATTTACTTTTAAATTAGATGACAACAGTTCATTAACCACTTTTACACCTTCTGCTATAAAAAGTTGATTAATTTTTCTATATTTTTTTTGTCTTAAACTATTGATTAACTTAATTTGGTTTTTTGATAAGCTCATTGGCAGTTTTTTAACAGCTCTTAATTGTAAAAATGGTATTTTTGACAATTCAATTCGACGTGTAAAGTTAATGAAAAAACACAGTTTTTATTTTTTATTACTCTTATTTTTTAGTGCTTGTAGCACAATTAAACACGTTCCCGAAAACGAATTATTACTTACTAAAAACACCATATTTGTAGATAGTGTTAAGCAAAAAGACGAACGTTTAAACAGTTTATTACTACAACAAAGAAATGCCAGAGCTATTGGATTACCACTGTCACTTTACTTTTATAATTTAGGAAACCCTAAAGGCTCTAGAGATGTTGAAGAATGGGAGAAAAATCACCCTAAATGGTACCATCTGTTCAAAGATATTTTTTCCGAAAAACAAAGTATAGCTGTAGCAAATACATTTATTGGATTAAATAATTGGTATTTAAATAATGGGCAAGCTCCTATTATTATTAATGATAAAAAAACTAGAAAAACTGCTGAAAAACTTTTAGCATATTATACTACTGAAGGATATTTTAGAGCTAAAGTTTCTTTTAGAAAAGATACCGTTGGAAGGAAAAAAGGAACATTAACATATTACATAGATAAAGGAAAACCTTCATTTTTAAATTCTATTTCAACAGATATAAAATCTCCAGTTTTAGATTCAATATACCAACAACATTCGAAAAAAAACTTTTTAAAAAAAGGAGAGCAGTACAAAGACGAAAATTTCATTAAAGAAGCCGACCGAATTGTAAAACTTTTTAGAAATAGTGGAGTATACAATTTTAATGAAAACTCTTTATCATTTGAAGCAGACACTTTAAAAAACTATCAAAAAGCTGATGTAAAAATTGAAATTGAAGACGAACTGATTGAAAAAAATGGAAAATACATTTCTAAACCTTTTAAAATACAGAAAATCAAAAATATAAATATTGTTACTGATTATTCGTATGCCAAACGAAATGAACCTTATTATAATCAGGCTCAATTTAAAGGGATTAATTTCTTATCTCACGATAAATTAAAATACAACCCTAAACATTTATCTCAGTCAATCTTCATCAAACCAAATCAAGTTTATACTGACTCTTTAAGACAATTAACACAATTACACTTAAGAGGTTTAAAAAACTTTAAAACCACATCTATCCGATACAAATCTTTAAATGATGAAGAACTTGAAGCTAATATTTTTTTAACACCAAAAGAAAAATATTCTATTGGAGCCGATTTAGAATTATCTAGATCTAATATTCGAAACTTTGATATCTCAGGTAAATTTTCAATAACCAATAGAAATACTTTCAAAGGAGCAGAAATTTTTCAACTTTCTTTTCAAGGAGGTTTTTTTAACTCAACGAATGGTCCAGGTTGGGAAGTTGGTGGAAATTTATCATTAGAAGTACCTCGTTTTATGGCTCCTTTTGGTTTTCATAGACTTGTTCCTAAACGAATGCAACCCAGAACTATTTTTAATACCGGTTTAAGTATTCAAAAAAATATTGCTTTAGATAAGCAAAATATATCTGTAGGTATAGATTACAGATGGCAATTCAATAAAAAGAAATCGATTCAATTAGAGCTTTTAAATGCTCAATATATTAGAAACTTAAATGTTGGAAATTATTTCAATATATATGGTTCTGAATATGCTAAACTTGAAGAAGTAGTTGAAATTTTCGATTCAAATTTCGATTTACCTGAACCTGCTCCAGAAAATAATGACGCTATAGTTGATAAGATGAGAGAAATATCTTTGGATGATAACTTTAGGACGGCAAACCCTGAAGCATTTAAAGATAATTTAAATATTTTAAACCGCTACAACATCATTACATCTGATTTCTTGATTCCTGAAATAGCCTATACTTTCACCTATAATAATCAAGAAAGTATTAAAGATTCTAACTTCTCATATTTCCGAATTAGATTCGCTAATTCTGGAAATGTAATGGGATTACTATCTAATCAAACCAATAGTAACGGACAAACTACTGTTTTTAAAATTCCTATTGCAGAATATTTTAAAACGGATATTGAATACAAAAAATACTGGAACTTAGGAGAGAACAATGTTTTAGCTCATCGTACTTTCTTAGGAGCTATAGTTACTTATAATGACTCTAGTATTCCATTTTCAAGAAGTTATTTTGCAGGAGGATCAAATGATATTAGAGCTTGGCAAACTTATGATCTTGGACCTGGTAGAAGAGCTCCTGGATTAGAGTACAATATTGGTAGTTTAAAGTTCTTATCCTCTCTTGAATATCGTTTTGATATTGCAGGTAGTTTAAAAAGTGCTATATTTTTAGACGTTGGTAATATTTGGGATATCACAAACTCTTCATTAGTTGACGCAGAATCTAGATTTCAAGGATTAAAATCATTTACTGATATGGCCGTAGGAACTGGATTTGGAGTTCGCTATGATTTTAAATTCTTAGTTGCTCGTTTAGATCTTGGTTTTAAAGTTAGAGAACCTTATTTAACAGATAAAAGATGGTTTCAAAACACCAATTTTGCAAATTCTGTATTTAATATTGGAATTAATTATCCTTTCTAAAAAGCAAACCAACTAAAACGTAATCGTAATCTAACTTTTGTTTTCCAACTTTTAAAACAAAAATTATGTAGTTTTGTTTCCATTGAAATTACAACACAAACTAAAAAGACAAAAAAATGATAAAACCTGGAGTTGCTACTGGACGCGAAGTTCAAGAGATTTTTAAATTAGCAAAAGAGAAGGCTTTCGCTTTACCAGCTGTAAATGTAGTAGGATCTAACTCTATTAACACTGTTTTAGAAACTGCAAAAGAAGTTAATTCTCCTGTAATTATTCAATTCTCAAATGGAGGAGCGCAATTCAACGCAGGAAAAGGATTGTCTAATGAAGATCAAAAATCAGCAATAGCTGGAGCTGTAGCTGGAGCAAAACACATTCATTTAATGGCTGAAGCTTATGGTGTTCCTGTAATTTTACATACAGATCACGCAGCTAAGAAATTATTACCTTGGATTGATGGATTATTAGACGCTAGTGAAAAGCATTTTGAAGAGACTGGAAAATCTTTATTCAGTTCTCATATGATCGATTTATCTGAAGAACCATTAGAAGAAAACATCGAAATTTGTAAAGAATACTTAGCTCGTATGAGTAAAATGGGTATGACCTTAGAAATAGAATTAGGAATTACTGGTGGTGAAGAAGATGGTGTAGATAATACTGATGTTGATAGCTCTAAATTATATACACAACCTGAAGAAGTAGCTTATGCTTACGAAGAGTTATTAAAAGTAAGTGATCAATTTACAATTGCTGCTGCATTTGGAAATGTACACGGAGTTTACAAACCAGGTAATGTAAAATTAACTCCAAAAATCTTAAAGAATTCTCAAGAATATATTTCTGAAAAATATAATGTCCCTGCAAATACAATTGATTTTGTATTCCATGGAGGTTCTGGTTCTACTTTAGAAGAAATTCGTGAAGCAATTGGTTACGGTGTAATTAAAATGAATATTGACACAGATTTACAATATGCTTTTAATGAAGGGATTCGTGATTACATGAAGAAAAATGCTGACTATTTAGCAACACAAATTGGTAATCCTGATGGAGATGATATTCCTAACAAAAAATACTACGATCCTCGTAAATGGCTTAGAGAAGGAGAATTAACATTCAAAACTCGCTTAAAACAAGCTTTCGAAGATTTAAATAGCATAAATACTTTATAGTAGCTTTTACAAGTTATAACCAACTTTACACAAAAGAGTCTCTTAAATTTTAAGAGGCTTTTTTACTATATAAAAAACTCAAAACCAAACCATTATTAATTTTAATTTAAAAAGAATACTCAGTAATTAAAAAACTTTTACATTTGTAGACTAACCTATCCCTAAATAAGGGTAAGTTTTTTAAACTGACACTAAACAAACAAAACTAGATTATGGCTTGGTTTAAACGAAAAGATAAAGGGATTCATACCCCAACCGAAGAAAAGAAAGACACACCAAAAGGCTTGTGGTATAAGACGCCTAGCGGTAAAATTATTGATACTGAAGAATTAAGAAGAAACTTATATGTAAGTCCAGAAGATGGATATCATGTGAGAGTTGGAAGTAGAGAATACTTTGAATTATTCTTTGACAACAATGAATTCACAGAACTTAATGAAAAGTTAGTTGCCAAAGATCCTTTAAAGTTTGAAGACACTAAAAAATATCCAGACAGATTAAAAAATGCTCAAGAAAAAACAGGATTAAAAGATGCTGTTAGAACTGCAGTTGGTAAATCTCAAGGAAAAGATTTAGTTATCGCTTGTATGGATTTCGCTTTTATTGGAGGTTCTATGGGAAGTGTAGTAGGAGAAAAAATAGCTCGTGCTATCGATTATTCTATTCAAAACAATATTCCTTTCTTAATGGTATCTAAATCTGGTGGAGCTCGTATGATGGAAGCTTCATTATCGTTAATGCAATTGGTAAAAACATCGGCGAAGTTGGCTCAATTAGCAGATGCTAAAATTCCATATGTATCTTTATGTACAGATCCAACTACCGGAGGAACAACTGCTTCTTTTGCAATGTTAGGAGATATAAATATTGCAGAACCTAATGCGTTAATTGCATTCGCTGGTCCTCGTGTTGTAAAAGATACTACTGGTAAAGAATTACCAGAAGGTTTCCAACGTTCTGAATTTGTTTTAGAACACGGTTTCTTAGATGGTATTTACGAACGTAAAGATTTAAAGAAGCAAGTAAACTTATACTTAGATTTAATACAAAATCAGCCTGTAAGAGCTTAATAAAATAAAAAGACCAGCATAATGCTGGTCTTTTTTTATCCCAAATAAATCCTAATTATCTTCTTCTTAGCATTATTTCTCTTGATTCTCCAGCACTATTAGTTACTGTAGCTATATTGTCACAAGTACCATCTCCAAAATCTAAAGTATAAGCAACTCCATTTTTTGTAATTTCTGTAACCCCACTTACTATGAATTTACAAGCGTACTCTCTTCTTAATTTTTCTGTAATATTTCCAGTAAACTCATTCCCTAGTTTATTTACAAACTTCCAACTACCTGAAATTAAATACACATCATCTCTTCTAGTTAATGTATCGTCACCTGCTATCTTTTCTCTTACTCTGGTTCCTTCTAAACTTACAGTTTCTCCAGTAGCTAATGTTACAGAAATATTTACCGCATGCGTTGCTTCTTTATTTCCATTACCATTATCTTTTACTTTTACTACAGACTTAGATCCTTCAATCGCATTACCATCTACAGAGAAATTATCGAAACTAACTTCTTTAGAATAACCTATATCTGTTTTTTGATATACAATAACTATTTTACCTGATAATTCTTTACCTCTTGGTCCTGTGCAATTATCTCCAAAATCTAGTGTAATTGTTAATGTTTCTGATGTTGGATCAGCTTCAACTGTTCTAGTTACACAATCAGCTACACTACTACTTGAACTATCTGTGCTTCTACCTAATAAATTAAAATCGATATCATCGTCTTCTAAAATATTATCGATATCAGAAGTAATATCATCTGCTACCACTACATCTTGAATATCTTCTGTACTTAATTCTGCAGAATCATTCATGGTAACTCCCTCTTCATCAGAACATGACATAAAAACCATAGCTCCTAGCAACATCATTAATCCGAATTTTAAAACTTTCGCTGTCATAATTAATAGTATTTAAAAGTTAATCTGATTCTTGGACTTAACATTAAGGAAAAGGTTTAATAAACTTTAATTATTTTTTTAGGAAAATTAGTTGTACTTTTGCCACTTCAATGAAAATTTTGATACATTAAAATCATTTAAACAATATTGGTATGTATTTAACTAAAGAAGTAAAGGAGCAAATTTTTGCAAAGCACGGTAAAGACGGAAAAGATACTGGAACAGCTGAGGGACAGATCGCGTTATTTACTCACAGAATTAACCACTTAACTGAGCACTTAAAGAAAAATCGTAAAGATTTTAACACAGAGCGCTCTCTAGTGAAAATGGTAGGTAAGCGTAGAAGTTTACTTGACTATTTAAAGAAGAAAGATATCAACAGATATCGTGCAATCATCAAGGAATTAGGAATTAGAAAATAATACCTATCTAAAAGAGGCTGGAATTTTCAGCCTCTTTTTTTATTATCTTAGCGAAAGTTGTTTTAACTTTTTAAACTTAAAACTTCCATTGAAATAACAACAACACACACACAACACAACTACAACTAACAACGTAATTTATTTGAAAAAAACACTTTATGATTCCAAAAGTATTTAGCCAAGTTATTGAACTTGGAGATGGAAGAACCATTACCTTAGAGACAGGAAAGTTAGCAAAACAAGCAGATGGTTCTGTTGTTGTAAGTATGGGAGATACCATGATTTTAGCTACTGTAGTTTCGGCAAGAGAAGCTAATCCTGGAATTGACTTTTTACCACTTACCGTAGACTATAGAGAGAAATTTGCCGCAGCGGGTAGATACCCAGGTGGTTTTATGAAACGTGAAGCTAGACCAAGCAACGAAGAAATTCTTACAATGCGTTTAGTAGACAGGGTATTACGTCCATTATTCCCAAAAGATTATCATGCAGAAACTCAGGTGATGATGCAATTAATGTCTCATGATCCAGAAGTTATGCCAGATGCTTTAGCTGGTTTAGCTGCATCAACTGCAATTCAATTATCTGATATTCCTTTTGAAGCTCCTATTTCTGAAGTAAGAGTTGTAAGAGTAAACGGAGAATTTATTATTAACCCTAGTCCTGCTCAATTAAAAGAAGCTGATATCGACTTAATGGTTGGTGCTTCTAAAGACTTCGTTGCGATGGTAGAAGGTGAAATGGATGAAGTTTCAGAAGAAGAAATGGCAGATGCTATTCGTGTAGCACATGAAGCTATCAAGTTACAATGTGAAGCACAAGAAGCATTAGTAAGTCAGGTAGGTAAAAAAGAAACTCGTGAATACGAGGCTGCTGTTACTGATGAAGAGTTAGAAGAAAAAATTAAAGCTGCAGCTTACGATAAATGTTACGAAATTGCTAAAAAAGGAACTTCTAAAAAAGAAAGAGGTCAAGCTTTTTCTGAAGTAAAAGACGAAGTTTTAGCTTTATTTTCTGAAGAGGAATTAGAAGAAAAAGGAGATTTAATCTCTAAGTATTTCAGTAAAGCTCACAAAGCAGCAGTTCGTGATTTAACATTAAATGAAGGTTTACGTTTAGATGGACGTACAACTACAGATATAAGACCGATTTGGTGTGAAGTAGATTATTTACCAAGAACTCATGGTTCATCTATCTTTACACGTGGAGAAACTCAAGCATTAGCAACAGTCACTTTAGGTACTTCTAGAGATGCTAATATGATTGATTCTCCAACAATTCAAGATGAAGAGCGTTTTTATTTACACTATAACTTCCCTCCATTTTCAACTGGAGAAGCTCGTCCAATTCGTGGAACTTCTCGTCGTGAAATAGGACACGGAAACTTAGCACAAAGAGCTTTAAAAGGTATGGTTCCTGAAGATTGTCCATATACTGTTCGTGTGGTTTCTGAAGTTTTAGAAAGTAACGGATCGTCTTCTATGGCAACAGTTTGTTCTGGTACAATGGCATTAATGGATGCTGGAGTTCAGCTTAAAAAACCAGTTTCTGGTATTGCTATGGGATTAATCTCTGATGGTGATCGTTATGCCGTTTTATCTGATATCTTAGGTGATGAAGATCATTTAGGTGATATGGATTTTAAGGTAACAGGAACTGCTGATGGAATTACTGCTTGTCAGATGGATATTAAGATTAAAGGTTTATCGTATGAAATCTTAGTAAATGCATTAAAACAAGCTCGTGATGGTCGTTTACATATCTTAGAAAAATTAACAGATACAATTGCAACTCCAAATACTTCAGTAAAAGCTCACGCTCCAAAAATGGTTACTGTTCGTATTGCAGGAGATTATATTGGTGCTATGATTGGACCTGGTGGTAAACATATTCAAGAATTACAAAAGGAAACAGAAACTACTATTGTAATTAATGAAGATGAAGTTACTGAAGAAGGAATTGTAGAAATTTTAGGTACAAGCCAAGAAGGTATTGATAAAGTTTTAGAGCGAGTTAAAGCGATTACTTTTAAACCTGAAAAAGGAAGTGTTTACGAAACTAAAGTGATTAAGATTTTAGAATTTGGTGCTGTAGTTGAATATACAGAAGCTCCTGGTAATGAAGTTTTATTACACATTTCTGAATTAGCTTGGGAACGCACTAAAGATGTTAACGATGTAGTAAAAATCGGTGACATTATTGATGTGAAGTACTTTGGTGTAGATCCTAAAACTCGTAAAGAGAAAGTATCTAGAAAAGCTTTATTACCAAAGCCTGAAGGATATGTTTCTAAACCAAGAAATAACGACAACAAAGGTAGAGATAATCGTAACCGTGATAATCGCAGAGACGATAGAAAACCTAGAACAGAAAAGAAAGAAAGTTAATTTTCTATTCTTACAAATAAAAAAAATCGTCAATAAATTGACGATTTTTTTTTGCTCTTATTTCTTTACTAATATCTTATTACTGATTCCATCTGGTAGAATCACTTTTACTAGATAATTTCCTGTGGTTAAAGTTGAAATTGGTATCGTCACTTTTCCATCAATCACTTTTTCTTCAATATCAAACGATTCAACTTTATTTCCTAACATTGAATATATCTCAATTGATGAATTGCTGAAGTCTAGAGAATTCTTAAAACTCACATTTAATATATCATGAGCAGGATTCGGATACATAATTTCAATAGCATCATCTTTAACTATATCTTCTGAACTTAAAGTACTTCCTGTATCTTCAATAGCATATACTCCAGCTGTCCAAGCAGTACCATTATACTCGTAAGCTCCCAAATCTGGAGCTGTTCCGTTAAATGATTTTGCAAAACCAGAAACCACCACACCTTTATCTACTACTAAACCAGTTTCAGTAGGAAGAAAATTTTGTGCATCAGCATCTACAAAAGGAGAAGCAGCACTAATTAAATTATCTTTTACATCAAAACCAGTTTCATCAAACCAATCGCCTACGTTAGAGTAGTTATTATAAACTCTGTTATTCTTTTGTTCATAACCGTTAACCCAAGAAGCCATAGCTTGACCACAATTCCATAATGTATTATGAAAAAAATCTAAATTCCAATTTGCCCAATTTACTTGATAACCAGACCATGACACATTCCACACTACATTATGATGTACTACATATCCTTTACTATTATTATCTAAATAAATTCCTGCAGCTTTTGTTCCTGCATAAGTTGGTGGTTTAGAATCGTGAAACCAATTATGATGTACTTCAGTTCCTTTTAAATCATTATTTCCTACTGTGTAAAACACACCAGAATCTGCATTAATTAGTTGTGATTTAGAAACATCGTTATATGCGACTTCACAAGTATTTCCACTAACATAAATCCCATCTCTTCCAGAATTGAAAACTCTGTTTTTTAATATTTTCACGTTATTGGCAGTAGATCTAATTGGAGTAGCATGAATTCCTAGATAATCAATATTAGAAATCGTATTCTTTTCAATAATAGAATTATGTGCTCCCGCCCAATTCTGAATTGAAATTCCGTTAGCCGAACTGTGATTTATTCTACAATTTCTCACAATTGTACTCGGACCTAAAACTTCAATAGCAGACTCACCTACTCCAGCGGAAGTACTTGCTAAATTATCGAAACCTTCACTTCCATGGATTACTTCATTATTTTCGAAAACATTAAAGTCTCCTCTAATTTTTACACTTCCTCCGAAAAACTTAATTCCTTCAATTTTAATGTAATTACCTCTTAATTCTGCAGTAAATTTATGTGTAGCATATTCTACAGTATCATCATTAGGTTTTGAACCATCTGCTGTTTGAAAATATAATGTTTTAGCACTTTCATCATAATACCATTCTCTAGCATAATCTAAAGCCTCTAGCTTATTAAATAAATATAATTGACCTCTATGTCCGTTTCTTAAAATAGTTGGATTGTGTGGATCAAAAGGCCATTTGGTAATATCTACACCTCCATGTTCAACTCTCGTTGTTGTACTACTTGTAATTCTTCTTGTCCAACTCGTTCCAGAATGTCCTCCAATGTAATACACTAAACCACCAGTCCAATCAAAATCTGGAACTTCGGTTAACGTAAAAAAGTTGTTTCCTCCACTTTCTATAAACTTACAATCTACTGTAAATCTATTATTGTCTTCATTATTTGGCCATCTTGCCAAATCCATATGAGCTTGGTTATGATATACATTTCTAAATCTTTCTTCAATAAACATATCTACAGATGTCTTATAAATATTTCCTGAATGTAATTGCCAACCATTGATAAAAGTAGTTGCTTTTATAGTTACATTTTCTCCGTCTGCAGCTTTAAATGTCAAATAATTTCCTGCTGCTCCATTTTTATTCACAGATAATTGTTCTTCATAAACACCTCCGCGAATAATACAAGTGCTACCAGGAGACATTACCGATACAGCTTTATTAAATGTTTTAAAAGGATTACTTTCTGTTCCTGTATTACTGTCATCTCCATTTGTTGCTACATAATATGTATTTTGAGCAAATAACAATAAGTTAGGAATGGTAAAAAGTAATACAAAAACTAGTTTAGTTTTGTTGATTTTCATGATTTTAGGGATTGATTATACTAGCAAACGTCGTCACAATTTTTTTAGTGTACACTGTTTAAAAAAACAACTTAAAAATTTAAATTAATCCTATAAGGTTTTGTTTCTTTGCCTAACGAAATAAAGGCATTGAGAATACAACGTATTACATATTTATCATTAGGTACTAATCAAGGAAATAAGACTGAAAATCTTCAAAATGCAATTGATTTAATTGCTGAAGAAGTCGGTTCTATTTTAAAAATTGCTTCTATTTATGAAACTGCTTCTTGGGGTTTTGATAGCAACGATTTTTATAACACGTGTATTAAAGTTTCTACGTATTTACCACCTGAACAACTTATTCAGAAACTTTTATGGATAGAAAAGGAATTGGGAAGAGTTAGAAAAACTTCTGATTCTTATGCTGATCGATTAATTGATTTGGATGTATTATTATTTGAGGATGAAATTATTTTTACTCCAGAATTAATTGTTCCACATCCTAGAATGTTGGATCGTAAATTTGCCTTAGCTCCACTTGCTGAAATCGCTAAAAATGTAATTCATCCTATAGCTAAAAAACAAATAGTGAACTGTTTAAAAGAATGTTCAGATACTTCTGAAATTAAACAGTTAGATATTGTTTTAGAAAGACCAATTCCTATTTCTGAACAATACAATTACATTGCTATTGAGGGAAATATTGGTGCAGGAAAAACGACTTTAGCTACTATGATTTCTAATGATTTTAATGCTAAAATTGTTTTAGAACGTTTTGCTGATAATCCGTTTTTACCAAAATTTTACGAAGATCAGGAGCGTTATGCTTTTCCTTTAGAAATGAGTTTTTTGGCTGATCGCTATCAACAACTTTCTGATGATTTAGCTCAATTTGATTTGTTTAAAAACTTTGTAATTTCTGATTATTACATTTTCAAATCATTGATTTTTGCTCAAGTTACTTTACAAAATGATGAGTATAAATTATATCGAAAAATGTTTGATCTTATGTATAAGGAAATTGTAAAGCCAGATTTGTATGTGTATTTGTATCAGAATACAGATCGATTATTGCAGAATATAGAGAAACGTGGGCGTGAATACGAGCAAAATATTGAAGCTTCTTATTTAGAGAAAATTCATGATGGTTACAGTAACTTTATAAAAACACAGCAAAATTTAAATATTTTAGTGATAGATGTTTCTGAGTTAGACTTTGTACAAAATAAAGAAGACTATAAAACTATCATAAAAAAAATCAAGGAATACCGTCCTTGATTATATTAAGTTATTTAATCTCAACTGTATCTTTTTTAAGAATCACTGTAATATCTTTATTTGGAGGAATTCCTTTGGAATAATAACCAAACGAATATATTTGATTAGAATAAGTTTCATCAGTTTTTAACATCATTATTCCATCAGTTTTAGTTTTAAGCTCATTAAAATCGATGAAAAAACTTTGTGATTCTCCTTCGTTAATTTTCTCCAATAACTCTGAACTAAAACCTGTTTCAATACTAATATTTTCTAAAGTTTTTCCACTTTCATTAATAACATGTATTGTTGTACCGTTTTTACAAGAGAAACAAAACCCAATTAAAATAATCAATAAATAATATTTTATACTTTTCATAGCTGTAATTCTTTAATTCTTATTCTTTATTAGTTTAAAATTGACTTCAGTATTTTTTAATTCTATAAAATTATCCTCAAAATTTAAAATTTTATACGCTTGAATATCTCCCTTAATTGCCTTCGGGTGATAAAATCCTTGTGATTCGCTGTTGCTCATGTAAATTTCTAAAATATAATTTCTATCAGCTCTTAATACTAATATTTGTTTATCTAAAAATTCACCATCTATAAAAACCTCAACTTTGTCTTTGTAATGTCCTTTTTTTAAAACTAATGTTCTATTTCCATCTTTATCTTCATTTGCATCTACGAACTCTTTTTGCTCATTTAAATAATAAATCATTACATTTTTTAATGGTTCTTCTTCAAGATTATACACATTAAACTCTAAAGTAATTGAATCTTTTTCATTAAAATAGCTTTTCGATTTAAAATAACTATTCTCTTTAAGTGATGTTAAATTATAGTTCAAAAAGAGACTATCATTTTTTATTTTATAATTTCCTTTTCCTTTTGATGAAACTCCTAAATCACCACCTTTTTGAAAGGTAAAAACTCCACCTTTAAAAAATTCATACTTCTCATAACTAAATAAAATATCTCTGAGATAAACTCCTTCTTAAGTTTTCTGAGCATTAATTTTATAAAAACCAATTAAAAAGGTTATGTATAAAAACGATTTTATTCTCATCTTTTTTTAATAACAACTAAAATATAGATTTATTACAAAACAAAAGTGCGGGTAAACCACACTTTTAATGTGGTTTATCCGCACTTTATATACTTTAAAATTAAGTCTGAGACTTACTTTTTAATCAGCTCTAATTTTTCTGCGAAATAATCACAGAAATCACGCATAGTTGCGCCCATTTTAGTATCGTCTGTAGCACGTTCAAAAGTATCTGCCATAGAAACTAAAGTTTGATGAAAAAACTGCTTCATTTCATCTACAGGCATATCTTTTGTCCATAAATCCATACGCAATGTATCTTTTTTCTTATGATCCCATACAGACAACATAACAGCTTTAGATTCTGCTTCTTTTATGCCTCCATCTTCAGCGTTCCATGTAATCTCTTCAGGAACTCTATTTTCGTCTAATGCTATTTTAAATTTTATTTCAGAAGTATGTGCTATTGCCATTTATTTACGCTTAGGTTTGTACTTTGATTTTTTAAAAATTTCGTCTCCTCTTTTTGATAAAAGTTCCTGCAAAGATACGTCATTATTTTGCATGTAAGAACGAACTATTTGCCATCCTACCCAAGCTCCAATTCTACCTGGAGATAAATTATCTTCTCCTAAATAAAATTTAGAAAAAGGAGCAATATCTAAAAAGCGTTTGTTCAATTTACTATCAGTACTATATAATAAATCTCGCTCTATAAAATACTTCCAAATATCTTCTTCGCTATTTACTGCCCAGTCAAACTTTTCAGATGCGTAACCTATTTTTTCTTTATCTGAAATGTTAGGCAAATATCTATCGAGCAAATACAACTTTTTACCCTCGTAAATCATTTTATTAATAAAACTTCGCTCGGTATTTGGTGGTAATTGCACATTGACTATTGCATTTGCTGCATCTACTATAATATGATCTTCTGTATTATTTTGTTTTACATACTGCGGATAATCATTATAAAACTCATGCGATGCTCCTAAATAACAATCTAAAGAAATCAACATAAAATCACCATTATAAACAACTCTATTATCATAATCTATATTTGTTAGCATCGTAATTACAACTGGTGCTACAAACTTTTTGTTGTAATATGTAACATGCTGAAATAATGATTTTAATCTTTGAACCTGTGATGTAAAATCTGCATATTTCTTTTGAACTTCTGCAAAAAGCTCTTGTTCATCTTTATTTTGAATTTTATTTACCCAAACAGAATCGTTATTATGAGGAAAAAGTAATGGATACTTTTCTTTCACCTTTGACAAGGTTTTTTCAGTAGCTGTGTAAAAATCGATATCAAATCGATACAGCTTAGAATCTACTGTAATTTTAGACACATCTACTTTAAATTTTTCTTCTTTTTTACAAGATAATATTATGAATCCTACAATAAAAAGGCATATAATTTTACGCATGAAATCGCTATCTTTACGTTTAAAATATTAAACTTCGAATTTACTAAAATCGTATAACATGAATACACCTAAAGTTGCTGAACATATTACTAGCTGGTTAAAAGATTATGCTGAAAATGCGAAAGTAAAAGGATTTGTAGTTGGTGTTTCTGGAGGAATCGACTCTGCTGTAACATCATCTTTATGTGCCAGTACCGGATTACCAACTTTATGTGTAGAAATGCCAATTCACCAAGCACAAAGTCAAGTAAATCGTGCACAAGAGCATATTGCACAATTAAAAGAACGTTTTTCTAATGTTTCTGAAGCTAGAGTTAATTTAACATCTACTTTTGAAGATTTTAAAACCGTAACTCCAGAAGTTGAACAATCTGCTCAATTAGATTTAGCTTTGGCAAATACACGAGCACGTTTACGTATGACTACTTTATACTATTTTGCTGGTTTACATGGATTATTAGTAGCTGGAACTGGTAATAAAGTAGAGGATTTTGGTGTTGGTTTCTACACAAAATATGGTGATGGAGGCGTAGATTTAAGTCCGATTGCTGATTTAGTAAAATCTGAAGTATATGCTTTAGGTGAATATTTAAAAGTACCAGAATCTATTCAAAAAGCACAACCTACAGACGGACTTTTTGGTGATAGCAGAACAGATGAAGATCAAATAGGAGCTTCTTATGATGAATTAGAATGGGCAATGAAAATGCAAGATGCAGGTAAAAAAGCCGATGATTTTTCTGGTAGAGAAAAAGAAGTATTCAGTATTTACATTCGATTAAATACAATTAATCAACATAAAATGATTCCAATTCCAGTTTGTGAAATTCCAAATGAATTAAAATAGAAATTCATTTCTGTACAACTAACTGTTTTAAAACACATAAAAATAAAAAACCATATAAAAATATATGGTTTTTTTGTTTTTTACTGATTACCAAACTACAATAAGTTAGCTGAAATCATTAATTGTTTAATTTTTTTATACGCTTTTTTCTTGTGTCCATTTGAAATTTGAAATGGTAGTTCAATGAACAACACGATCAATTGACCAATTTGGAGCAATTTTCTCATAGTTTTATAGATTTATTTCTGATTCTTTTTGTTTCTGTTTCTTTTCTTTCGGACTACGAATATATAAAAAAATGTTAAAAATCAAAAAGTTATATCACTCTACTGAGCTTTTCATACAGTAATTTTTTAAGCTCAATATAATTTACAACCTCTTCTTTAAGTTCATTTAAATTTTTCAAACTAGAATCATTATCCTCTTCTTCTTGGTGTGCATTCGATATTTCAGAAACCTGTTTCATAATATCTTTTAATTTATTCTCTACTAGAGATCTCCTTAAATTTAAAATAACATCAGTTACTAATTTAGGCAACTTTTCATCTTCATCTTTAAGAATTATATCTTTTCTAGCCCAGTCGCTTAGCTGGTATTTCTCTTCATCCATAAGGATATTGGTAACCAACGTAGAAACATCTGAGTTTTCACTAACAATAAGCTTGTCTATGATGATTTTTTCGTCTTGATTGAGCTGATGTATAATTTCATAATAAACCTTTCTAAAAATCTCATTAGAGAACTCTATTTCGTCTTCTTGTAAGTTTAAATATAGTTCGTTAGAAACCGTATTGATGTATTCTTCTTTTTCTAATATAGGTCGCCCATATTTATCATGAGCATTTACCCAGTTTATAAACTCTACCTCTTTATTTCCATGTAAAAGTAAAATCTTTATGATCTCTTTTTCATAAATTAAAAGACTATCTATTTTAGATTTTTTAGAGCTTTCCCTTACAGGTTGCATTTGTGGTTTAACAGAAGTTTGATTTCTATTTCTTTCTGTTCTGGCTCCACCAACACTTGCGCCTTTATTTATTAATTGTGCTAATTCACTAAATAGTACTTGCTCGGAAATATCCATAATACGAGCACATTCTTGCACATACACTTCTCTTTGAATTCCATCTGGAATTTTAGAAATACTCGTAACAATATCTCGTATTAAACCTGCTTTTTTTACAGGATCATTCTGAGCGTCTTTAATTAATAAAGATACCTTGAAGTCAATAAAATCTTGTGCACTTTCTTCTAGGTATTTTTTTAACTCTGCATCGGAATGTGATTTTGCAAAACTGTCTGGATCTTCACCTTCAGGAAAAGTAACTACTTTTACATTCATTCCTTGCTCAAGAATAAGATCGATACCACGTAAAGAAGCTCTAATACCAGCAGCATCTCCATCGAAAAGTACTGTAATATTGTTTGTTAATCGATTAACCAATCGAATTTGTTCTGGAGTTAATGCTGTACCAGAAGAAGCCACAACATTTTCTATTCCAGACTGATGAAAAGAAATTACATCGGTATATCCTTCTACAAGAAAACAATTGTCTTGTTTCGCGATTTCTTTCTTAGCATGATAAATACCATATAGAATTTTACTCTTATGGTAAATATCACTCTCTGGAGAGTTTAAATATTTAGCAGCTTTTTTATCGTTAGTTAAAATTCTTCCTCCAAAACCAAGTATTCTCCCAGACATACTATGGATTGGAAACATAACTCTTCCTTTAAATCTATCGAAAGTTCTTACTTTTTCTCCACCATCCTTTACAATGGTTAACCCGGTAGATTTTAAATACTTTAAATCATAGCCTTTAGCTAAAGCTGCTTTTGTGAAATTATCCCATTCATCTTTACAATAACCTAAATCAAACTTTTGAATGGTATCTTCTCTGAAACCACGTTCTTTAAAGTACGAAAGTCCAATTGCCCGACCTTTTTGGGTATTCATTAAAACATCGTGAAAATAATCTTTGGCAAATTTTGAAACCAGAAACATGCTTTCCCGTTCATTCATTTGCTCTTTTTGTTCATCACTCTGTTCAGTTTCTTCAATTTCTATATTGTACTTTTTCGCTAACCAACGAATTGCTTCAGGATAAGTAAAGTGTTCGTGTTCCATTAAAAATGAAATTGAATTCCCTCCTTTTCCAGTACTAAAATCTTTCCATATTTGTTTTACAGGTGATACCATAAAAGAAGGTGTTCTTTCATCTGTAAATGGACTTAGTCCTTTGAAATTACTTCCTGCTTTTTTTAATTGTACAAACTCACCTATCACCTCCTCTACTCGAGCGGATTCAAAAACTTTTTCTATGGTTTGTTGGGTAATCATTTATAAAAATTGAAGCGCAAATATAGTTCTGTTCTTCAATGAAAACTAATATTTATACTATTCAAATTTAATAAAACCTTATTTAACAAACTTTTTAAACAGTTTAAAAATCAGATTTAAAGACTTTTAACAAAAAAAGCATTGAGTTTAACTCAATGCTTTTTTTACTTTATAGAATAGAAAATATTTTTCTAAGACGCAGCTTTTAATTTCTGTAGCGCCTTTTTAGTTAGCTTTTCTTCAGCATAATCTCTAGTAACTTCAAATTCACTAGTTTCTGAACCAGGTAATTCAAACATAGCATCTGTAAGAATTGCTTCACATAAAGATCTTAAACCTCTAGCTCCTAGCTTATACTCTACTGCCATATCTACGATATACTGTAATGCATCTTCTGTCATAGAAAACTCTACATCATCCATTGCAAATAATTTCGTGTATTGCTTAATAATTGAGTTTTTAGGCTCTGTAAGTATAGCTCTTAATGTTTTAGCATCTAAAGGATTCATATAGCTTAAAACAGGTAAACGACCAATGATTTCTGGAATCAATCCAAACGATTTTAAATCTGCTGGAATAATGTATTGTAATAAATTATCCTCATCAATTTTATCTTCATCAATTGAAGCGCTATATCCAACAGCTTGCATGTTTAATCGCTTACTAATAATTCTGTCTATTCCTGAAAAAGCACCTCCAGCTACAAATAAAATATCTTTTGTATTTACTTGTATAAATTTTTGTTCTGGATGTTTTCTTCCTCCTTTTGGAGCTACATTTACAATTGCTCCTTCAAGTAGCTTTAACAAGGCTTGCTGCACTCCTTCACCAGAAACGTCTCTAGTAATTGATGGATTATCTCCTTTACGAGCAATCTTATCAATTTCATCAATAAAAACAATTCCTCTTTCTGCTTTCTCTACATCATAATCAGCAGCTTGTAATAATCTACTTAAGATACTTTCTACATCTTCACCTACATATCCAGCTTGTGTTAATACCGTTGCATCTACTATTGCAAAAGGAACATTTAACATTCTAGCAATTGTTCTAGCTACCAATGTTTTTCCTGTTCCTGTTTCTCCAACTAATACTATATTAGATTTTTCGATTTCTACTCCATCGTTTGGAGACTTAGACTGTAGTAATCTTTTATAATGATTGTATACTGCTACAGACATCGCTTTTTTTGTTTGCTCTTGTCCAACAATATACTCGTCTAAAAAAGATTTTATTTCTATAGGTTTTTTTAAGATTAGATCATTAGAGAGACTTGTTGTTTTTGCTTCTGCAATCTCCTCCTGCACTATACCGTAAGCTTGTACAATACATCTATCACAGATATGAGCATCCATACCTGCTATTAATAAATCTGTTTCTGCTTTCTTGCGTCCACAAAACGAACATTCTAAATTTTGATCTTGTGACATATTTTATTTTCTATTTTAGCTTAGCTTATTTTCTGCTAAGTACTTCATCTATCATTCCGTATTCTTTCGCTTCGTCTGCTTTCATCCAATAATCACGATCAGAATCTTCATGAACTTTATCAAAAGGTTGGCCTGAATGGTTAGAAATAATATTGTAAAGTTCTGTTTTTAACTTTCCTATTTCTTTTACTGTAATCTCCATATCAGAAGCTTGACCTTGAGCTCCTCCTAAAGGTTGGTGAATCATTATTCTTGAATGAGGTAACGCAGAACGTTTACCTTTCTCTCCTGCACACATTAAAACTGCTCCCATAGAAGCTGCCATACCGGTACAAATTGTAGCTACATCTGGCTTAATAAATTGCATTGTATCATAAATTCCTAAACCAGCATAAACTCCTCCTCCTGGAGAATTTATGTATATTGAAATATCTTTGTTTGAATCTACACTTTCTAAGAATAATAACTGTGCTTGAATCACATTTGCAATTTGATCATTTATTCCTGTTCCTAAGAAAATAATACGATCCATCATTAAACGTGAAAAAACGTCCATTTGTGCAACATTTAATTGACGCTCTTCAATGATATATGGAGTTAAACTACTTGTGATTTTATTGTAATAGGCACTACTGATACCGTGGTGTTTAGTAGCATACTTTTCAAATTCTTTTCCGTAATCCATTATATAAGATTTGTTTTAAAGTTACAAACGTTAAAGATACAAAGATTTTTTTGTTAAAAAACAGTTTATCTCTTTATTAAACAATGAAATGAAAAACAGAAAATTATACTACTTCTTGTACAATATAAATGTCTTTATCGAATGTAATTCTAAATAAACTACCTCTTTTTGGATGCGAATCTATAATCTGATTTCCAGACAATTGCTCTACTCTATCCTTAATGTTTTTTAACCCAATTCCTTTTTCTACTGTATTAACATCAAATCCTTTTCCGTCGTCTTCGTAAGTTAAATAAATTTTATCTTCTACAATTTCTAAATTGATATCTATTGAAGTTGCATTTGCATGCTTAATTGTATTGGAAATCAATTCTTGAAGTATCGCAAAAATTTCACTTTGCAGGTATTTATCTATGTTATTTATAATCTCTGTATCTGACGCTGTAAAATTGATATTTAAATCAGAAATTTTATCAATATTACTAATATATTCATTCAATACTTCTGAATAATCATTCTGTCTTATTTTTCTAGGCAACAGATTGTGTGACAATTCTCTTACTTGCTCATAAGTATCACTAAGATCATTTTTAATTTTTTGAAGTTTTTTTGAATCTTCAGACAAGTCTTCAAACTGCAATTTTATTGCTGCCATATTATTTCCTATGGAATCATGTAAACCTTTTGCTAATCTTTTTCGCTCTGCATCTTGACCTTCAATAGCTGCTTTAACCAATTCTAATTCTTGCTTTTTCATTAAGTTTTTTACTTTCTGATAATTAAAAGCTTCTTGAGTTTCATTTAGAATCTTCTGAGTTTTTAAACGTTGAAAATAAAATCTTAAGAGCATTAAAATTGCTATTATAATCAAAATCGAAGTTCCTAAAATAATGTTTCTAATCATAGCTTGTTGAGCTATTTCTTGATCCTTAAATTCTTGCTCTTTTCTCAGTAAAACTATTTCTTTTTCCTTTTCTAAAGTTTCGAATTTAACTTCTAATTCATTTATCTCTTTTTCTCGCTGTAACTTATTTATTGAATCTTTAAGAGTGATATATTTTTCAGAATACTGAAACGCTTCTTGGTATAACTTTTCTCCCTCTTTTATTTTTCGTAGAAAACCATAAGAATCTAATTCATCTTTTAAATTACCTTTCTTTTTATAATCTTCTAAGAGAGGAATCAATAGACTTTCAGCTTTTTTATAATTTCCATTTTTAACATAAACTTCAATTAAATATTCGTTAGCTTGTCTTTCTTGATTGTAATACCCTAATTTTTTACTTTCACTAATAATATTTTTTAATTCATTTATACCTTCTGTCTCTTTCCCAATTTTCAGTAAGTTGTGTGCTATATTAAGTTTTAAAGTTAATTCAAAATATAAATTACCTTTTAACTGTGATAAAGCTTTATGATAATATTCGTTGGACTTTTTATAATCTTTAAAAGCTGTTGCATATATATTCCCTATAGAAGAATTACACATCATTTTCACTCTATCTTGCGGACTTTTTGATCCTTTTTCATAGAATTCTAAAGCTTTTTCATGTTCTCGATTCATATAGTATAAATTCCCTAAGTTTACTATAAAACCGTAATAATTATTCATGTCGCCCCATTCCTCTGCTTTTTGAATTCCATCTATATAGAGTTTTTTAGCTTTATCTATTATTCCTTTAGCAAAGTAGCCTGTTGCTAAATTCATACTTCCCATAATGTATCGCTTTCTCTTAATTGAATCAGTAGAGAAATTCTTGTATGTTAATGTTTTTTCTGCATAATAAATTGCTGAATCTAGACTACGCATTTTAGAAAAATAAGAAGAAATTAAACTTGTAGCCAAAGATTTTCCTGAATCAGAATTTCCTTCTTTCATCAATTTTAAAGCTTTTGTATACGCTTCTTTTTCTTTACTTTCTTTAAAAAAAAGATTACTTATCTCATTCATAGACTTTCTATCTTTTTCTTCTAGAAGTTTCAAATCTGTATTTTGAGAGAAACTAGTCCAAACACTTAAAAAAGTTATTATTAGGGATATTTTTTTCATAATTATTCATTAACAGCTCTAGCGCAGATAAAAAACGTAAAAAAACTTTATTTAACATGTATTATTATGTTATTAAAAGATATTTTTTCGACAAAAATTGATTTTTACCACTAAAAAATATTCTTCTTTATCAAATTTCACTGTTTTCAGGGATGTAAAGTTTTTTATTCCTCTGTAATTTTATTCTCGTTAAGAGTAATCCTCCAGTAAACAAAAAGCTTTTTATTCTTAAAAAGAGATACATTCTAAGCATGAAATACAATATAACGAGGGGAATAACGGGAACAAATAAAATCGTTGTGGTGTAAATGGAGAAGTACAGATTGTATGAAAATTACATGAAATTGTATGGGCAATAATAAATGTCCATACAAATGATGGTAATCGTATTAATTAAGAGGAAAAAATAAAGTCAAATACTTTTACTCTATGTATTTCATTTTAATAGCATAACGTGTTAAACCTGCTAAATTTCTTACTCCTAGCTTTGAAATTAATGTTTTTCTATAGCTTTCTATGGTATGTTTACTTAAAAAAAGTTGATCTGCTATTTCTTGAGTTGTGTGTTCTTTAGCTATAAGAGTAATTACATCTATTTCTCTTTTTGTTAATTGTATTTTATTTTTTTCTTCTTCTTGTTTTTTCTTAAAATAAACATCTTTAATGGTTCTAGAAAAAAACTTCTTTCCAGATAAAATGGAATTTAGAGCTTCTATTAACTCTCTTTTAGTCGCACTTTTAGAAAGATAACCATCAACATTATATTGTATTAATTCTTCAATCATTTCAGCATTAGTATGCATACTTACTATTAATACTTTTATTTTAGGAAATTTATCTTTGACTAGTTTGGTAAGTTCAATTCCTGTAATTTCTGGCATTGAAATATCTGAAATAATTAAATCAATGTCTTTTTCAGAGTTAATTTCTAAATATTTAAGAATCTCATTCCCATTTTTCACTCCAAATACAACATTAAATTCTTCTTCAGTTTCTAGCATCCCTTGAAGGCCTTCTCTGAACATAGAATGATCATCTACAATTATTAAATTAAATTTTCTCATTAGGTTTATTATAGGGAGTTATTTAACAAAAGAGACTCTAAAAGTATTATATTTTTTTTAAGAACTAATTTTTAATGTATCATTTTAAACAAAAAAAACCAGCATTTAAATGCTGGTTTTTACTAACTACTTAATTAGGGTAATTTATTCAAATTAAATTAGGGATTATTAAAATGGTGGAAAACCACCCCCGCGTAGTGTTTGAAAACTCTTCACAGTTCAAAAGTAAATCAAGTACCCAAAAAACACCCAAAAAAAAGAGTGATAAAAAGTGACATATATGTTAAAGGTTCTGAATAAACCACTCTAACTCTTGATTTTTAGGTACTTTCATTTTTTTTCTGATTCTATATCTCAAAGACTTTATTGAGTCGATACTTGAATTTCTTATGGATGCAATTTCTTTAATCGACAGGTTTAATCGTAAAAAAGTACACACCTCTCGCTCTGTTTTTGTGAGTTCAGGATATTTATTAATAATAAATTGATCAAAACCTTGATTCACTTCATTAATTTTCTCCTGTAGTGATGATAATTTATTTTCTGTATTGATTTGATTCTGCAATTTTAACAATAATACATTCGCATAATTCTTAACTTCATCTGAACTCGAATCGTCTTTATCTCCTTTTATTTGTTTCGACAAATGTTTTATAAACTCAAGACGCATTGTGTTATCTGCTATTAATCCTCTTAATTCAGATTCTGATACTTTTATTTTTTGCGCTAATATTTCCTTTTTTAATTTTTCTTTTTCAAATTTATCTTCAATTCTTTTAGATCTAGCCTTGTGATCTCTCCATAACAAGAAACCAATAATTATGAAGAAGAAAAGAATTAAAACTGTAGTTACTACGTATGATCTTAATTTTATTTCTTTTTTATTCGCTAAAATTTCCAAATCTCGTTTTTTAACTTCGAAATCTCGCTTTAACTCAAGTTCTTTAATCTGTCTTTGTTTTTTTAAATTGAAAATTGAATCTGAATATTTTTTATAATATACTTGGTATTGGTATGCTTCTTCGTAATTCTTTAATTTATAAAGAATCTTACTTTTAATATCTGAAACTTTAGATAATCTGTATTTAAAACCTTCATCTTTTGCTATTACCTCTGAAGAATCTAAATATGCCAAAGACTTCTTATATTCTTTGAGTTTATAATAAGAATAGCCAATATTAAAATATGTAATACCTACATTTCTTTTACTGTGATTTTTTTTTATAAAATCTATATTATTCAAGTGAACTTCTAAAGATTTATCGTAACGATTCTGAAAAGCGTACAAAATAGCCCTATCGTTATTCACGTTACTTAGTCTTAATTCATTTTTTGTTCTACGAAAAATTTTTAGTGCCTTGTCGTAATAAAAAAGTGAAGAATCTATTTTTCTTAGTCTTCTGAAAGACCCAGCCATACTTGTATAACATCTTCCTGTTAGTGTAGAATCATTGATCTTTAAGGCTAAATCAACTGCAAATCTGTAATTTTCAATAGCACGTTTATTCTCATTCAAATATTTATAAACTCTTCCCTCTCTTAGATATAAATCTGCAACACTAGCTGTATCTTTTAATGCTTCAAAGACTTTTTTAGCATCCATATAGTACATTAAACTTTCAGTGTAGTCGCCTGTTCTATACGTAACACTTCCTAGGTAACGTAAAACTTTAGCATAATTTACTTTATCGTCTTTTAATACTAAATCTTCTGCTTCTTTAAAATATAATTTGGATTGTAATACATCTTTTTCTAGGAAATAGTCTCCTTTTTTCATCAAAAAATTCAACTTTTTGTCATAACTATTTAAAGAATCTAAGCTTTTTAAAATTTTTTGCCGTACAGAATCTTTTTTTTGAGCTAAAGAAGTAATACTTCCAATAAGAAAAGCTATTATGAGGTATTGTTTAATCATGCATTAAATTAAAAAAAAAACCAGCAATATTATTGCTGGTGCATCTACTAAAAATTGGGTAATTTAATTCAAATTAAATTAGGGATTATTAAAATAGGGAAATTACCCTTGTAGCTTTAAAACTATTTATACGACAAATGTATAAGAAGTGATTAAAAAACAAAAAAATAGCCGGTAACAAAAAGTGACAACAGACTTACAAACTCTGTATAAAGCGCTCTAACTCTTGGTTTTTAGGTACTTGCATCTTTTTACGAATTCTATACCTTAATGCCTTAATTGAGTCTATACTTGCATTTCTGATAGAAGCAATCTCTTTAATTGACAAATTTAAACGTAAAAAAGAACAAACTTCACGTTCTGTTTTAGTCAAGTTTGGAAACTTTTCTATAATTATTTGATCAAAACCTTGATTCACTTCATTTATTTTATCCTGTAGTGAAGACAATTTATTTTCTGTGCTTATTTGATTTTGTAGTTTTAATAATAAGCTATTTGCATAAGCTTTAACTAAATCTGAATTTGTTTCATCTTTATCTTCTTTTATTTGCTTTGATAACTGTTTTATGAATTCTAATCGCATTGTATTGTCAGCAATCAACCCCTTCAATTCAGACTCTGAAACTTTAATTTTTTGGGCTAATATTTCCTTTTTAAGTTTCTCTTTTTCAAATTTATCTTTTATCCTTTTTGCTCTAGCTTTATGATCTCTCCAAACTAAAAAACCGATAATAATTGTAAAAAATAGAATTAAAACGATGAGTAGTACGTATAATCGAAGTTTTAACTCTTTTCTTTTTGATTTCGTTTCTAGTTCCTTTTTTTCAATTTCAAATTCATTTTTTAACTCAAGCTCTTTTATTTCTTTTCTTTTCTTGACAGAATAAACAGAGTCAGAATATTTTTTATAGAGCACATGATTTTCGTAAGCTTTTTTGAAATCTTTTTTCTTTCTAAAAATATGACTTCTTCTTCTGTAAGCACCAACTAATTTTTGTTTGAATTTCTCTTTTTTTGCTAACGCTATTGAAGAATCGGTGTACTTTAAAGATTTATCGTAATCTTTTAAAATATAATATTCAGAAGCAACTATAGAATATGCAATTACAGTATTAGACTTATCGTCTGTATTCTTTAAGTACGCTAAACTGTTTAAATGAATTTTTAATGCTTTATCATATTGTTTCTGCTTACCATAAAGAATCGCCATATTACTATTCACACTATTAAGTCTTTCTTCGTCTTTTAGTGCTGTAAAAATTTCAATGGCTTTTCGGTAGGATATAAAAGAAGAATCAATTTTTTTTAATGCCCTATATGAACCACCTAACATATTATAAGATCTGGCGATTATAGTACTATCTTTTTTATTAGAAACTAACCGTATAGCTTCGTTAAATGCATTAATTGAAGCTCTGTACTCTGCTACTATTTTATGCAACACTCCAATATGAATATTTGCATCGGCCATTTTTAATGTATCAGAAAGTTCGTAGTATAATTTTTTAGATTCCATTCCATATTTCATACTTACATCAAACTCTCCTCTATCTCTATAAATTAGCCCCAATCGTTTCAAAATATGTGCTCTATTAGATAAATCATCTTCGTTTAAAATACGCTCTGCATAAAGATAATATTCCTCTGATCTAGCATTGTCTCTTTCAGATAAATCATCAGCTTTATCTATAATAGATTTTATCTTTTCATCATAGTTTACAATTTTGTCAATTTTATTTCTAAAATTGAAGTAAGTAGAATCTAATTTTTGTGCGTGTAGTAAAATTGTAAAAAAAGAGAGTAATAATAGCAGTATAGTTTTCCTAGAATTCATTTACTAAATATATAAAAAAACAGTAATTGGTGATGACCAGTGCTATTTATTTGAACAATTTAGATTAGAATATTTTGAATTTAAATAATTAGAATTGTCTCTGATGTAAAAATTATGAAATTATAAATGTAGTAGTTTTTATATACTTACAACCCTGTTAATCTTTATAACAATAACATATCATACCGATTTAGAATAACATAATCGTCCATAATACTATTAATTAGGCAAAAAAAAACCAGCACGAATGCTGGTTTTTAATTTATTGTGATATTTCTTATCCTCCAAAGTCATCAAAACGGATGTTTTCGTCATCAAGACCAAAATCTTCACCCATTTTTTGTACTGCTTTGTTCATTAATGGTGGTCCACAGAAATATAATTCTAAATCTTCAGGACTTTCATGTTTAGATAAATATTGGTCTATTACAACTTGGTGAATAAAACCAACAAAACCATCACCTGATTCATCATTAATATCTTTTTTAACTTTCCAGTTATCTTGCTCTAACGGCTCTGATAATGCCAAATAGAATTTGAAGTTTGGAAAATCTTTCTCTAATGCTCTAAAGTAGTGAATATAGAATAATTCTGCTTTAGAACGACCTCCATACCAATATGTTACTTTTCTACCAGTTTTTAATGTTCTGAATAAATGATAGATATGTGAACGCATTGGTGCCATACCAGCCCCACCACCAACATATAACATTTCAGCATCAGACTCGTTGATAAAGAATTCTCCATAAGGTCCAGAAATCGTTACTTTATCACCTGGTTTTTGATTAAAAATGTAAGAAGATGCTACACCAGGATTTACATCCATCCATGCATTTTTAGCTCTATCCCATGGTGGAGTTGCAATACGTACATTTAACATGATTTCTCTTCCCTCTGCAGGGTAAGAAGCCATAGAATATGCTCTTTCTACAGTCTCATCATTCTTCATTACTAATGGCCATAATCCAAATTTATCCCAATCTGCTTTGAATTTATCTGGTTCACCTGGATGATCATCTGGGTGAGCAGTAATATCCATATCTTCATATTTTACTTCACATTGAGGTATTTCTATCTGAATATATCCACCAGCTTTGTAGTCCATTTCTTCAGGAATTTCAACTACAAATTCTTTAATAAAAGTTGCTACGTTATAGTTTCTTACAACAACAGCTTCCCATTTCTTAATTCCAAAAATTTCTTCTGGAATAGAGATATCCATGTCTTGCTTTACCTTAACCTGACAAGCTAAACGGATACCATGTTGTAATTCTTTTCTTGTAAAGTGAGGTGTTTCTGTTGGTAAAGCTTCACCTCCACCAGAATTTACGTGACACTCACATTGCACACAAGAACCACCACCACCACAAGCAGATGGCAAGAAAATCTTTTGATTACCTAAAGTAGATAATAAAGTTCCTCCTGATGGTACTTCAATTGTCTTTTCACCATTGATCGTAATTTTAACTGGACCAGATGGTGCTAATTTTTGTTTTACAAATAATAACAGTGCTACTAATAACAAAGTAACTGTTAAAAAAGCTACTACCGTTATTGCGACTGTTCCTCCTGTATTTACTTCTAAAAACATCATTACTTTGTAATTTCTTTAGTGTTATTTGCTAATTTTTCAGCTTTCTTATCTACATCCTCTTTAACCTCTACTTTCACTTCTGCTTTAGTAGTAGCTCCTTCTTTTTTAGCTGCATCATCTCCACCTGTTAACATACCACCGAAACTCATGAATCCGATAGCCATTAAACCAGTAATAATGAATGTAATTCCTAATCCTCTTAATGGACCTGGAACTTGAGAATATCTAATTTTCTCACGAATAGCAGCAATTGCTAAAATTGCTAAGAACCATCCGATTCCTGAACCAATTCCGTAAACAAAAGATAATCCTAAAGTAGGAATCTCACGAGACTGCATGAATAAAGAACCTCCTAAAATGGCACAGTTTACAGCGATTAACGGTAAGAAAATACCTAAAGAGTTATATAAAGCAGGTGCAAATTTCTCAACAATGATCTCTACTAATTGTACCATAGTTGCAATTGTAGCAATAAACATAATGAATGATAAGAAACTTAAATCGTAACCTGCATATTCTTCACCTAACCAAGATAAAGCTCCTGGTTGTAATAAATATTGATCTAATAACCAGTTCACAGGAACTGTTACAGCTAATACGAAAATAACTGCCGCTCCCATACCTACAGAAGTAGATACTTTTTTAGATATTGCTAAGTATGAACACATTCCTAAGAACGTAGCAAATACCATGTTATCTATAAATATCGACTTAAAAAATAATTCTATGTACTCTAACATAATTTTTTTCTTTTAATATGAGTTAGACTAATCTTCGATTAATGCTTTATTTCTACTACGTTGTACCCAAATAATAATTCCAACTACGATTAAAGCCATTGGCGATAATAACATAAATCCGTTATTCTCGTAACCTATCGCATATAAACCAGTTTTTTCAATTGGATCACCTAAAACTTTAAATCCTAATAAAGTTCCAGAACCTAATAATTCTCTAAAGAATCCTACAATAATTAAAATTACTGCATATCCTAAAGCATTTCCAATACCATCTAAGAATGATCTCCATGGTCCATTTCCTAAGGCAAAAGCTTCAAAACGTCCCATAATGATACAGTTTGTAATAATTAATCCAACGAATACCGATAGGGTTTTACTTAGTTCATAAGCAAAAGCTTTTAGTACTTGATCTACAATAATTACTAATGCAGCAACTACGATTAACTGTACAATAATTCTAATTTTTGATGGTATAATATTTCTCATTAATGAGATTACCACATTACCTACTCCTAATACAAATAATACAGAAATAGACATTACTATTGAAGCTTGTAATTCTGCTGTAATTGCTAAAGCAGAACAAATACCTAATACCTGAATTGTAATCGGGTTATTATCCGCTAACGGATCAGTGATTAGTTTTGCGTCTTTCTTTGATAAAAGTCCCATAATTATTTTAATGTTTTAAAGTAAGGTACATACAATTTTAACTCAGACTTGATCATCGCTGCAACACCATCTCCAGTAATTGTAGCTCCAGCAATTGCGTCTACCTCATTATCTGTTTTATCTTCGTTCTTAGGATCGTTATTTGATTTTGAAACTGCAATTCCTTTGAATTGTCCGTTATTCATCAAATCTTCTCCTTCGAAGTCATCCATAAAATAACGTTGCTTGATATTAGCTCCTAAACCTGGAGTTTCTCCTTTATGATCGAAAAAAACACCTTGAACAACCATATCTTTGTCCATTGCGATATAACCCCAAATTGCATCCCAAAGTCCTTTACCTCTAATTGGAGCTATATAGAATGTTTTACCATCTTTTTCTCCAACAAATAATGGTAATTTTCTTGCCTTACCACTTTTAGCTAAAGTTTGTTGCTTTTTAATATCAATTAAATATGCCTTATCATCTTCTGCTGGAACATTATTCTCAATAACTAGCTGTTTTTTGATATACTTTCCAAACTCACCTTCTACTTTATCTTTAGATACAAATGCGAAACTACCACCTTCATTCTCATTTATACCCATTGCATATAAAATATTTTGTTGCTTCTCAATTTTTTGATTTGCAGAAATCATTGGACGCAACGATGACGCTGTAAAAGCTAACAACGCACCTACTACTAACACCATTCCAATGGCGAATAGCACTGTATATGAATTACTATCTGTTTTATTGCTCATTATTAGGCCGTTTTTACTTTTACTCGTTTAAGTCTTCTTTTCACATTACCTTGTACAACGTAATGATCGATTGTTGGAGCAAATACGTTCATTAATAGAATTGCTAAAAATACTCCCTCTGGATATGCTGGGTTGAATACACGAATCATAATTGAAATAAAACCAATTAAGAAACCATAAATCCATTTTCCTTTATTTGTTTGAGAAGCAGTAACCGGATCTGTAGCCATATAGACAGCTCCAAATGCTAAACCACCAATCATTAAATGCTCATACCAAGAAGCACTCATTAATCCGTAAAACTTACTTGTATCAGCAATGATGCCATTGCTTGCTACAGCGTTAAAGATTAATCCCATTACAGCAGCTCCTATGAATGTAGAAACAATAATTCTCCAACTTCCAATCTTTGTAAAGATTAAGAAAGCAGCTCCTAACAAGATTAAGAATGTAGATGTTTCTCCAACAGAACCAGGTATAAATCCAAAGAATTTTTCAAACATTGTATATGTTACTTCTTGATTTTGTGCATAACTACCTAAAATAGTTTCTCCAGAAATAGCATCAGCAGAACCAGCTCTATTCACAGCATCGTGTACCCATACCTTATCTCCAGACATCCATGTCGGATAAGCAAAAAATAAGAATGCACGAATTGTTAAAGCCGGATTCAAAATATTCATTCCTGTTCCTCCAAAAACTTCTTTACCAATAACAACTCCAAAGGCAACTGCTACTGCAAGCATCCATAATGGTAAATCTACTGGTACAATTAATGGAACTAACATTCCTGTTACTAAATATCCTTCTTCTACTTCGTGCCCTTTTATTACAGCAAACACGAATTCTATAGCTAAACCAACTCCATAAGATACAATTACAAGAGGTAATATTTTAATAGCTCCAATCCATAAGTTTGATAAACTCCAAAAACTTCCGCTAAAAAAACCTGTTACTCTCTCTACTTCTCCTGCAGCTAAATGATGCTGATAACCTGCATTAAGCATTCCAAAAATTAAACATGGAATTAATGCCATAATTACCGTATTCATTGTACGCTTCAGATCATCTGCAGCTTTAATGTGCGTACCACCATGAGTGGTTTCGTTCGGTAAATATAAAAAGGTATGGATTGCATTGAATGCAGGAGCCATTTTAGTCCCTTTATATTTTTCTTTTAAATTGTGTAAATTTTGTTTTAAGCTCATAATACTATCCTAATTCTTTCATCATTAAATCTAAACCTTCACGAATAATTTTCTGATGTGGTTGTTTTGAAACACAGATAAATTCTGTTAAAGCAAAATCCTCAGGTGCAACTTCGTAAGCCCCTAAACCTTCCATTTCATCAAGGTCTTTATACATACAAGCTTTTAATAGTTGCATCGGATAAATGTCTAATGGAAAAACCTCTTCGAAAGAACCAGTTACTACAAAGGCTCTATGTTCTCCATTGGTATTTGTATTTAAATCATACTTTTTCTTTGGACTTAACCAAGAAAAAGTTAAAGCTCTTGAAGTAGATATTTTGTTGAAAACTGGTTTATTCCACCCAAAGAATTCATAATCATCTCCTTCCGGGATAGCAGTAACTTGGTTGTCATAAAAACCTAAAAATCCGTTTTCATCAACTTGTAAACCAGATAAAACATTACCGCTAATAACTCTAGTATTGTCGTTATTTAAGTTTCCTTTTACTACATCAGAAATTTGAGCTCCAGCAATCACAGAAACATATTTAGGTTCATTAATTTTAGAACCTGTTAATGCAACTTTTCTCGTGATATTAAATTTACCCGTTAAAAGTAGTTCGCCTATTACGATTAAATCTTGCGGAGTAACTACCCATACAACTTCACCTTTGTTAATTGGATTTACTTGTGCTATTTGAGTACTTACATTTCCTACTGGGTGAGGTCCTTTAACATTGTGTAACTCTACTCCTTTTGCAGATGCTAAAGGTGACTTAGCAGATCCTACAGAAACATGAACTTTACCTTCAGTTAATTTTGTTAATGCAGTTAAAGCGGCATTTAACTCTGCTTCTTTACCTTCTAAAACATAATCGTAATCTGCAGCTAAAGGCGCACTATTATATCCTGATACAAAGATTGCTTTTGGTGCTTGATTTGGATTAGCAACAACATCATACGGACGCTGCTTAATGAAAGGCCAGCATCCAGAAGCAAATAGGTGATTTTTAATTTCTTCACCAGACATTGCATCTACATCTACCTTACCAAAGTCTTTATGATCTTGCGTTCCGTTAGTTGTAATTTTTATCTCTAAAACTTTTCTACGAGCTCCACGAACAATCTCTGTTACTTTACCACTTACAGGACTTGGAAATAAAATACGCTCGTCACTTTTATCGTAAAAAAGTGCCTCACCTGCCTTTACTTCAGTTCCTTCTTTTGCTAAAATTTTAGGGATAACGCCGTGAAAATCATCTGGCTTTACAGCAAAAACACTACCTAATGGAAGTTCGGTAGTTACCTGCTTTGCTTCGCCAACGAGCTTTATATCAAGCCCTTTTTTTATACGGATGTCTTTTGACATAGTAACTAATGTATTTGATTTTCTTAAAAAACACGCAAATTTAATTATTTTAAAATCGACCCAGTAGCGAATCATCACTATATCTTACAATCACCCTCTTATTTATATTAGTTCTAAATAAAAGATTGCGCTTTGGCCTACATTTTGGTATTTTTGTTCCTATGAAAAACTTTCTTTTTTTATTTCTTGCTTTTTTTTGTGCACTTATTAACGCACAAAACATCAAAACCATACAACTTATTCCTGTTGGAAGTAAAACAGCAGTACCTATAGCAAGATTGGGCTCAGCTTTAGAATTAACATTTGATGATTTAGATGCTGACAATAAAGAATATCAATACAAAATTGAGCATATGACTTACGACTGGAAACCTAGCAATTTACAGTCTAATCAATACATTAATGGTTTTGAGCAAAACTATATTATCGACATATCTAACTCATTCAATACACTTCAAAGTTATTCTCATTACAAACTGAGAATACCTAATCAAAACACTACAATAACTAAAAGTGGTAATTATTTGCTTTCAATTTTAGATGAATATGACGAAGTTGTATTTACAAGAAGGTTTGTTTTATATGAGGATATTACTACGGTTGGTGTAAATGTTATTCGAAGCAGAGACATCAAGACAATAGAAACTCAGCAAACTGTTCAATTTATTGTGAATCATGAGAATTTATTCATAAATAATCCAAGTCAAGAAATCAAAATACAATTGTTACAAAACAGCATTTGGGAAACCGCTGTAACAAATTTAACGCCTTTATTTATCAGAAATAATCAACTCGTATACAACCACACTCTTAAGACAAACTTCTGGGGAGGAAATGAATATTTTAATTTTGACAATAAATATATTAGGAATACAAACGTAAATATTGCTAAAACTGAAAGAAGAGATCTTTTTCACAATTATCTTTATACAAATGTTGAAAGAAACGGTAAACCTTACACTTATTTTCCTGATATTAATGGTCAATTCACAATTAGAACTTTAGATGCTGAAGATGAAGCTACAGAAGCAGATTATGCTATGATGCACTTTTCTTTAGAAGCATACTCTCCTTATGATAAAGATGTTTATGTCTATGGAGCATTCAATAATTTCCAGCTAAATGAAGAAAATAAAATGACCTATAATGATGATGAAAGTATTTACGAAGCCTCTATTTTACTAAAACAAGGTTTCTATAATTACACATATGTAACTGTTGATGCTAATGGAAAAATAGACCCTACTGAAATTAATGGCTCTTTCTTTCAAACTGAAAATGTTTATAATGCTATTATTTACTACAGACCTTTTGGTGGCTTGTTTGATCGTGTTGTTGGAGTAGGACTTGGATACTTTGATCAAAACAGGTAAATTTCGACCAAATTGTAATTCTAAATAAAAAGCAGTATATTTAGTATATGTTTCAACAGATCACAAAAGGAATTAAAATATCAGTTAAAACCACATATAACGGTACAATATACAGAGGATATATGCAACATTATGCCTTCAGTTATTTTGTTACTATAAAAAATACGTCTAATGAAACCGTACAGTTACTTGAACGTTTTTGGACAATCTATGATGCTTTAAATAATACTGAATATGTGGAGGGAGAAGGTGTTGTAGGACAAATGCCAATAATAAAACCTAATGAAGAATACAATTACAGATCTAACTGTTTTCTACTTTCTTCGATAGGATCAATGACAGGAAAATATAAAATGAAAAATACAGAAACTCTTGAAGAGTTTTTAGTAAACATACCTACTTTTCAACTAACTACTACACCGACGCTAAATTAATGGCGAAAAAAAATAAATCGATTAAAAGCAACGAGCCTAACTGTTTGAATTGTGGTTATACTTTTGAAGGCCATGAATTATTTTGCCCAGCTTGTGGACAAAAAAACAAGGACAAAAGAGTAACTTTTGGAAGTTTTGTAAAAGAAGTTTTTGCAGGTTTCTTTTCTTGGGACGCTAAATTTTGGAGAACTCTAAGACCGCTTTTATTCAACCCAGGTAAGGTATCAAAGGATTATATAGAGGGCAAACGTGTTAAATACAGTAACCCTTTTCGTTTTTATTTAACCACATCAGTTTTATTCTTTCTTCTTATCGGTTTAAACAACACTATAAAAGAATATAGAGAGCTATCATCTACAGACACAAAAAATGAGAAAAAAGTTACAGTAAAACAGGTTTCTGATTCAATAAAAAAAGAGATTAACACCAATAAAAAACAACTTACAAACGCTGGAATTGGAGGATTCAAAAGAGGTTTACAAGAAGGTATGAAAAAAGGTATGCAAGACGGAATAAAAGGAGCTACTTATACTATAGACAGTATAAAAGAACCTGATAGTTTTGACAGCTTCATAAAATTTAACTCTGATCACCCTAGATTATCGACAGATGAAGCTTTGGATAGTTTAGGTGTCGAAAAAAATTTGAATAACAGGCTAAAATATTCTAAAGCAAAAACTTTTGCATCACTTATTAATGACGGAGACGGTGTTAAATCTTTTATAGATAATTTAGTCTCTAAAACATCTGTTGCCTTATTCATTTTACTACCAATTTTCGCATTATTTTTCAAGCTAATTTATATTCGAAGAAAATTCACTTATGTAGAACACCTAGTCTTTATATTTCATATCCAGACAGTATTTTTCATTGTTTTCATCTTGTTTGTTTTATTCGACATAGGACTTCATGAACAAATGGAAACCAAAGGCTCTACAGTAATTTCAATACTTATTTTTTCCTTTATGATTTATCTTTTTATAGCCATGAAAAGATTTTACAAGCAAGGCTTTTTCAAAACATTTATAAAATACTGTTTTGTAAATTTCACCTTTATGTTACTTGCAAGCATAGGAATATCTGTACTTTCTGTAGTAACCTTTATGTTAAACTAATAAACGAGACACTTCTTCAGCTACATAATCGATGTATTTTAAAGAAACCTCTTCTTTATTTTTTAGTACGGAAGTAGTAGAAACGGTCTCTACACGTTCTCGTTTCATTTTAATTGAAGTTGCTCTACATCCTAAATTCTCATTTTGATGGAAATTTAAAATATCAGACTGCTCAAAAACTTCTCTTTCTTTTAACCAATCAGCAAACCAACGTTTTCTTTGTTGCTTCATTTCAGCATCATACAATGTCGAACTTGACCAAATATGTGGTTCGTGAGATAATTTTTCAAATACTTTTTCTTCTCCTGTCCAAACCAATTCATAAGCTTCTAATCCATTATTCCAATCAACTAAAACAATCGTAAATGGCTCTATGTTGGTTAAATCTAAATTCTCCACATATCTCACTGCATCGTCAGAAGTTAATAATTGCTTCACTATAATTCCTCTACTATGCTTATACTTACTCTTTTTAATATGATTTTTTAAACCTCCATTCAGCAAACAAACTAAACGATCTTTTCCACTTATTCCGATCCAAGTACCACCAGCTAAACTATCTTTTGGATAAAATAACTCCACATTATCTTCAATGTATTTTTGAGGCTCTATGGTATTTCTCTTCGGATCTTCATCTCTATTAGATGTTAAAATAAAATCATTATTTCCTAATGGCAAGTATGTAACTGTACACATTTAATTTTCCTTTAAAAATAGATTATCCCCTTTTGTAGTAGCATTATAAAAACTATCATTACAAAAAGATCTAAAAATTGTAACTTTGTTACACCAAAATTATCATATATAAATTCAATACACAAACAACCATGGGAAAAGGATTTTTCAATGTACCTATAGCTGTAAATGAACCTGTAAAAGCTTATGCTCCTGGTTCTCCAGAAAGAGAAAGCGTTTCTGCACAATATAAAGCATATTTTAACGGATCTGTTGATGTACCAATGTATATTGGAAGTGAAGAAATCAGAACAGGAAATACTCAAAACATGACTCCTCCACACGATCACCAACACGTTGTTGGTCAGTATCACGTAGGAGACAAATCACATGCGCAAAAAGCTATAGACACTGCTTTAGAAGCTCGTAAAGACTGGGCTCAAATGCCATGGGAACAAAGAGCAGCAATATTTTTACGTGCGGCTGAATTAATTGCAGGTCCTTACCGTGCAAAGATTAATGCAGCGACAATGATTGCTCAATCTAAAACTATTCACCAAGCTGAAATTGATGCAGCATGTGAATTAATTGACTTTTTACGTTTTAACGTAGAATACATGTCTGATATTTACAATGAACAACCTAATTCTGATGATGGAATTTGGAATAGAGTTGAATACAGACCTTTAGAAGGATTTGTTTACGCAATTACACCATTTAACTTTACAGCAATTGCAGCTAATTTACCTGCTTCAGCTGCTATGATGGGGAACACAGTAGTTTGGAAACCTTCTGACAGTCAAATTTTTTCTGCTAAAGTAATTGTAGATATTTTTAAAGAAGCTGGTGTTCCAGATGGAGTTATTAATGTAATTTACGGTGATCCAGTTGAAATTACTGAAGTTGTATTATCTTCTCCTGATTTTGCTGGTTTACACTTTACAGGATCTACTTTTGTTTTCAAAGAATTATGGAAGAAAATTGGAGAAAATATTCACACATACAAAACGTATCCAAGAATTGTAGGAGAAACTGGTGGTAAAGATTTTATCGTTGCACACCCTTCTGCAAATCCAAAACAAGTTGCAACAGGTATTTCTCGTGGAGCATTTGAATTCCAAGGACAAAAATGTTCTGCTGCTTCAAGAGTATATTTACCAAAATCTATTGCTGATGAAGTGTTAGGTTATGTAAAAGAAGATATTGCTTCTTTTAAAATGGGATCTCCTGAAGATATGAGCAACTTTATAACTGCTGTAATTCATGAAGGTTCTTTCGACAAGTTAGCTAAATATATTGATCAAGCTAAAGCTGATAATGATGCTGAAATTTTTGCTGGTGGTAATTACGATAAATCTAAAGGATACTTTATCGAGCCAACAGTAATTTTAGCTAAAGATCCAAAATATACGACTATGGCTACTGAATTATTCGGACCTGTAGTTACTATTTATATTTATGAAGATGCTGATTGGGCTAAAACACTAGAATTAGTTGATGGAACTTCTGAATATGCTTTAACTGGGGCTATTTTCTCTACAGACAGATATGCAATTGCTGAAGCTACTAAAGCTTTAGAGAACTGTGCTGGTAACTTCTATATTAATGATAAACCAACAGGAGCTGTTGTAGGACAACAACCATTTGGAGGAGCTAGAGCATCTGGAACAAATGATAAAGCTGGTTCTGCACAAAACTTATTACGTTGGGTGTCTCCAAGATTAATCAAAGAAACTTTTGTTTCTCCAACTGATTATAGATATCCGTTCTTAGGTTAAATCTCAACCAGAACTTATAAATTCAAAAAGACCAGAAATATTTCTGGTCTTTTTTCGTTAATAACAAAAATGTTATTAATTTTATAACTGATATTTAATACTTAACATATTACGTATCAACACTTAATCCCCATAACATGAATTATCTAGATCAATATTCTGGACCTTTAGGTTTAAGAAAAGCTAAACATTTGTTGCGTAGAACGTCTTTTAACTACAGTAAAGAAACACTACAACAGTTTGCTACATTAACACCAGAAGCAGCATTTAACCAATTAATTACCAATCAAAACAACCTTTGGTCTGAACCTTACGACCCTAGACCAGAAACGGCGCCAGATGGTAACTGGACATCTTCTACTGAACACCCAAATACATTTGATGGGCATTTCAGGAAAAGAAGAATTATAACTTCTTGGTGGTGGTACAACGGAATGAATCAGAATTCTTTGATTCAGAAAATGACTTTCTTTTTACATACCTCATTTACTGTTTCTAAAGATGACGGAGCTGGTTTTTCTACTAACTTTTACGATCATCTTTTACTTCTAGAGAAATACGCACTGGGAAATCTTAAAACATTATCAAAAAAAATCACTTTTGATAATTCTATGTTAGATTTTTTAGATAACACTCAGAATAATGCTAATAATCCAAATGAAAATTATGCTAGAGAATTTTTAGAGCTTTTTACTATTTTAAAAGCAGAACAAATTGGAAATGGGGATTATACAAATTACACAGAATTAGATGTTCAACAAGCTGCAAAAGTTTTTTCTGGTATAAAAATTCAAACTGATAGAAGCATAATTGATGCTGAAACAAACATACCTAAAGGAAGAATAGATGTTAATAGACATGATCAAGATAACAAAACATTTAGCCATGCTTTTGATAATACTACAATTATAGGTAGTGATACAGAAATTGGTATTGTACAAGAACTTAGCGATTTTGTAGAAATGGTATTTAGCAAAGAAGCTACTGCTATTTCATTCATTAGAAAGCTTTACAGATATTTTGTTAAAAGCGAATGGAATGACACTGTAGAAGAAAATGTAATTAAACCATTAGCGACAGAATTAAAAGATGGTGATTATGAAATTCTTCCAATCTTAAAAAAACTTTTAACATCTAATCATTTTTATGATTTAGATGACACAAATGCTGATGATAATATTATTGGTAGTATTATAAAAAGTCCTTTGCAACTAATTAACGAAGTTATTTCATTCTTTAAAATGAAAATCCCGGATCCCGCAACAGAAGTTGAAGACTTTTATCAGTTTTTCAACTTTGTTCATAATATCTATTTAGCTGCAGGAGGAATGTTACTATGGTCTCCAGACTCTGTTGCTGGATATCCAGCACATTATCAAAGCCCAGATTTCGATCGCCATTGGTTCTCTTCTAATACCGTTTTAGCTAGATACAAACTAATTGAAAGTCTTTTAACTGGGCGAAATAAGATTCGATTTAACAATAATATTAGAGTTGAATTAAATATTGTTGACTTTATTGATAATAACATTACCGAACCTTTATTAGCTAGAGAATTAATAACTGAATTAGCAAGCTTTTTATATCCTGAAGACATTAGTGATGAAAGAGTAACATATTTTGCCCAAAACTTACTTGAAGGTTTCCCTGATTACTATTGGACAGACGCTTGGATTCAATATAAAAGTTCAGGCGACGATACAATTGTTAAAACAAGATTACATGCATTAATTATACAAATGATAAATGCACCAGAATTTCAATTAATGTAATATTCCATCCCCAAAACTTACATCATGAAAAGAAGAAATTTCATAAAATTAGCCACTGCGACTTCTGCACTTGGATTAATGCCTTTAGAAATTAATGCATTACTAAAAACAGTAGATTTGCCAATAGATTGTGGAGATATATCAAATAGAAAATTAGTATTGGTAAACTTAGTTGGAGGAAATGATGGTTTAAATACAACTGTACCAATAAATGAGTACGATAAATACGCCAATTTAAGACCTACTATAAAAATACCTAACTCGGGTGCCAATAGTTTTATCACTTTAGACGCTACATTATCAGGAAACAGACAATTAGGTTTACACCCAGCTCTTACAGGATTTAAATCTTTATATGATGCTGGTGAACTTAGAATTTTACAATCTGTAGGGTACCCGTCTCAAAATAAAAGTCATTTTGCTTCTAAAGATATTTACTCTACTGGAAACGATGGAAATAGCTGGAACAACGGAAATGATTCTGGTTGGATTGGAAGATTTATGGAAAAATTTTATCCAGAAGAAACAGAAGCAGCATATCCTTTAGGTGTACAAATGGGATCTTCTAAAACTGAATTAGGATTCCATGGAGCAGAAGAACACGGATTATCTATAAATATTACTGGACAAGATCCAGCTGGTTTTTTTACTGAAATTAGCAGTTTAGGAGGCGACCCTCCTTCTACTATTCCAAACAGTGACTTTGGAACTGAATTAGATTATATTATCGATGTAAACAAAACTTCAAACAAATACTCAAAAGCAATTTCTGAAGCATTTGACAAAGGAAAAAATGCTGTTACAGCTACCTATGAAGACAATGATTTATCCAATCAATTAAAAACGGTAGCTCGTTTAATTAGTGGAGGACTACAATCTAAAGTATACTTGGTAAGTATTGGAGGATTTGATACTCATGACAGTCAAATAGAAACCAATGGAGACATAAAAGGTAAACATCATGAATTACTAACAGAAGTTTCGAACGCAGTTGAAACATTTATAAACGATGTTAATGATCAAAACTTAGGAGATGATATCGTTGGATTAACATATTCTGAATTTGGTAGAAAGGCAAAAGAAAATGGAAACTTAGGAACTGACCACGGAGAAATAGCTCCTATGTTTATTTTTGGAAAGCCAGTTAACGGCGGTGTTTCTGGTGTTAATGTAGATTTATCTGAAGCAACAGATGATAATAACTACCAAATAGAAACTATACAATTTGACTACAGACAAACAATAGCTACACTATTACAAGACTATCTAGGTGCTTCTGACACAGTTATAGACAATACTTTTTTCAATTACAGTAATAATCAAAGTTTTATCAATCAGAAAATCCCAGAACTGATCAAAGATTCTCATTCTATTGCTACAGGATGTATAGTTGACACTAGTATCCCTGAAGGAAATAGTAATGAAAAAAAATGGTTTGTTTATCCAAATCCTTTTACAGACAGATTAAATCTTAACACTTTACAAGAAGAACTACCTGGAGTAAATTACAAGCTTTACAATTACAGAGGTAAACTAATTACTCAAGGAGCAAAACAATCTATAAATAACACTGTATTAATAGACATGCCAGATTTAGCATCTGGAATTTACTTTTTACAAGTAGAAAGTAGTGGTGTTACAGAAAATCATAAAGTATTTAGATTATAACAATCTTATTTACAACATCAAACGAAAAATCACACACTAAAAGACAACTCGTATGAGTTGTCTTTTTTTTTATCATTAACTTTTTTTTAACTAACCTTACCCCACATTACTCGTCTTATATTGTGTACTTTATAACAAATTTTATTGATAACCAAACGAATTCTAATGAGAAAGCATTTAAAAGCAGTCTTGTTTCTATTGTCTTTATCAACTTTAACTACAATAGCACAAGAAACAAGATTACTTAGACAGCCAACAATAGTAAAAGATCAGATCACGTACTGCTACGGTGGTGACATCTGGACAACAAACCTAACAACCAACAAAACAACTAGATTAACATCTACACCCGCAGTTGAAAGCAACCCTCATCTTTCTCCTGATGGAAAATGGATTGCTTTTAGCTCAAATCGTTTCGGAAGAGGCGATGTTTTCTTAGTTCCAACAAGTGGCGGAGAGGCTAAAAGATTAACTTGGCATCCTTCTGGTTCAAGTGTGCGTGGTTGGTCTAATGATGGAAAACGAATTCTTTTTGCTTCATCTAGGAACACTGCTCCTAGTTCTTATAACAAACTCTATACAATTTCAGTAAACGGAGGACCAGCTCAAAAAGTAGCAGATCAATGGGCTTTTTCAGGTTCATATGCTTCAGATGAAAGTAAAATAGTTATAGATCGAGTATCTCGCTGGGATACTGAATGGAGAGATTATCGTGGAGGACAAAATACACCTCTAATCATCTTAGATCTTAAGACTCAACAAGAAATATTACTCCCGAACAACAAAACAACTGATAAACAACCTATCTGGATTAACGATAAAATCTATTTTCTTTCAGACAGAACTCATACTTCTAATATTTGGTCGTATGATGTAAAAACAAAAGCTGTAAACCAAATCACGAAATATAAAGGAACTGCTATAAAATCGTTAGGAGGAGATAAAAATCAGTTAATTTATGAACAAGACGGATACTTACACCTTCTAAATTTAGATTCTAAGAAAACAACTCAACTTAAAATAGAATTAAAAGGAGACTTTCCTTGGACTGCAACCAAATGGGAAAATGTAAACTCCAGAGTAAACTTTTCTAGTATTTCTCCTAATGGTAAAAGAGTTTTAATGAGTGCAAGAGGAGATATTTTCACTGCTCCTGTAGAGTTTGGTGATTCAAGAAATATTTCTCAATCTTCTGGAGCTGCAGATAGAGCTCCAATATGGTCTCCAAAAGGAAATGAAATAGCTTGGTTTACTGATAAAGACGGTAAAGGCTATGCATTACATATTACAAATCAAGATGGTAGTAACGTAAGTAAAACTATTTCTATCGGAGTATCTAAGATGGCTTGGAATCCAGTTTGGTCTCCAGACGGAAAGTATATCGCTTTTACGGACGATGACACTAGAGTTAGAATAGTAAATCTTGAAACCAAAAAGATTCAAACTATAGATAACGCTGGAACTAACCTTGAGAGAGGTCGTTTAGGCGTAACATGGTCTCCTGATTCTAACTGGGTAGCATACGCAAAATCCGGAGATAATTCATTACGACAAATAAAAGTTTGGTCTGTAAAAACAGGGGAAACTAATGTAATTACAAATAATTTTGCCGATTCTTTTTCACCTGCGTGGGATTTAGATCATAAACATCTTTATTTTCTAGCCAGTACAGATTTAGCTTTACAGTCTGGCTGGGCAAATACCAGCGCCATGACTGCAAGACCAAATTATGCCGTTTATGTTGTTAATTTAAATAAAAAAGATGAATCTCCTTTTAAAGCAAAAAGTGATGAAGAAGCTGTAAAAAAAGAAAATAAAAAAGGAGAAACACCTAAGAAAAAAGAAGATAAAAAATCAAAAAAAACTAAAAAAGAAGTTATTATTGATTTTGAAGGTATAGCAAGAAGAATTTTACCATTACCAATACCAAATGGTTCTTATTATGCTATTGATGCAGGACCAAGTGGATTTGCTTTTATTTCAGACAGGAGTACCGTTCATAAATTTGACCTGAAAAAACTAAAATCGAAAGAATTTGGAAAAAGAATTCGAATTAGAGCAATTTCTCCAAACGGAAAACATATGCTGCTTTCTTCTAGAAGAATATGGAAAGTAATTAAAACAACTGCTCCCAATGCTAAAGCTGCTAAAACTGTAAAAATCGACTTCAATATGAAGTTAGATAGACTTAGTGAATGGAATCAAATGTTTGAAGAAGCATGGCGATACGAACGTGATTATTTTTATGATCCTAATTTACATGGAAGAAACTGGAATACAGTATACAAAAGATACCAACCTTTAGTAAAACATATAAAACATCGTTCTGATTTAAATTATATTCTAGATCAGGTTAATGGAGAATTATCTGTTGGTCATAGTTTTGTTCGTGGTGGAGATTATCCGAGAACAGATCGTTCATCTGTAGGTTTATTAGGTGCAGACTTTAAAATAAACAACAACAAATGGCAAATTCAAAGAATATATACTTCTGAAAGCTGGAACCCAGGATTAAATGGACCATTGGATCAACCAGGAATGAATGTTAAAGAAGACTACTATTTAGTTGGAATAAACAATAATGAAATTACCTCAAAGGATAATATTTATCAGTTTTTAGATGGAACTGCTAACAAACAAACCGTAATTCACATCAATTCTAAACCTACTTTTGAAGGCTCATGGAAAGAAATTGTTAAACCTATTAGAAGTGAGAATTCTCTAAGACAAAGAACTTGGGTAGAAGATAATCGTCGTTTAGTTGATAAATTATCTGACGGAAAACTTGCCTACATCTGGGTACCAAATACAAGTGGTGCTGGTTTTGTTTCTTTTAACAGATATTTCTTTGCCCAACAAGACAAAGAAGGTGCTGTTATCGACGAACGATTTAACGGTGGTGGTTTATTAGATGATTACATGGTTGACTTAATGACAAGAAAACCTAGAGCCGCACTTACTAATGAAGTTCCAAATGGAAAACCGATGCGTTTACCAGCAGGAATTTTAGGTCCGAAAGTTTTATTAATAAATGAACTTGCAGGTTCTGGAGGAGATTATTTTCCTTGGGTTTTTAGACAACAAAAAGCTGGATTATTAATTGGTACAACAACTTGGGGAGGTTTAGTAAAGTCTTCTACGCATTATCGATTAATAGATGGTGGTTCTCTTACCGCCCCAGACAATGCTGTTTTTGATCCTGTAAAGAATGAATGGATTGCTGAAAATACAGGTGTGGCTCCAGATATTTTTGTACGCCAAGATGCTTTATCACTTTCACAAGGTAAAGATCCTCAATTAGAACGAGCAGTTAAAGAGGCTTTAAAACAATTAAAAGGAGATTTAAAAATTACAGTGCCTAAATTTCCAACACCAACAAAATCAAATTAAAAATTATAAATATTGAATCAACAAAGTCAGAGAAAATTCTCTGACTTTTTTTTATGAACACGTTTCTTAAATAGAATCCTAAAAACAATTAAATAATTTATTTACTTTTATAATCGTTGAAGAAAGAATTCTACAAAATCTGCATTGAATTGTTATTTTAAATTTCTTTAGAAAATAAGTGCTACTATGAATGTTTATATTGTCGAAGACGAAATATTTCAATTAGAAGATTTAAAGATCTCTTTAGAAGTTTTAGGTCACAATTGTATTGGCGCATCAGATGACCCTATGGAAACATTAGATCAAATTGAAAAACTTAAACCTGATGTTATTCTTATTGATATTCATTTACAGAAAAGGAAATCAGGTATAATGTTAGCAGAAAAAATTAAGAGATTTTATAAAACTCCTTTAATCTATACTACTTCAGCGTATGATGAAGCAACTATAAACGAAGCTTCAGTTACAAAACCAGTAGCTTATTTAACTAAACCGATTAAAGAAAACGACTTAAAAGCAGCCTTAATATTAGCATCTCAGCAAATTGAATCCAAAATAAAAGACGATAACAATCGAGAATTCTTCGCTCGACATGGAAATAAATTATTCAAAATTGACATCAACTCTATATTGTATGTCCACACCGATTCTAAAAATTATTGTTCTATTATCACTAAAGACGAGAGGAAATTCTCTGTAAGAAATTCTATATCTGGATTATTAAAAACTTTAAACAACGATGATTTTATACAAACACATCGTTCTTTTTTGATTAATTGGAATTACATTAAATCATTTTCAGAAAGTGATCAAAGTATAGATCTTAAACATATCAATCTCAGTATTCCAGTAGGACGAACTTATAAGTCTAAAATTTTAGAAAGATTAAATATTATTTAGTATTTACTTTAAATTCGATCTTTATCCTTTAAACTTTATTGGTAAATGCACTACTTTTTTAGTCTCGAAGAAATCTTCATCAAAAAAGTCTGGCAAATCATAAATAGTCGCTTTTGGGAATTTTGCTAATTCCTCAGTTAAATCACCGCCTTTTAAGTATAAAATTCCATTTTTCAATTCGTGATTTTGCTTCTTTTGGACTTTGTTTTTCACCCATCTATGAAAAGTTTCCATTTGCGCAACTGCTCTACTTATAATAAAATCATAAATTTCATCAACCTCTTCTACTCTTCCATGTGTAGTTTTTACATTTTCTAATCCTAAACCTTCTACAACTTCATTTACAACTTTAATCTTTTTTCCGATAGAGTCTACTAAATGAAATTTCGTTTCAGGAAATAATATAGCTAATGGTACACCAGGAAATCCTCCTCCGGTTCCAACATCCATAACGTTTGTTCCTGGTTGAAACTCCATCACTTTTGCTATACCTAAAGAATGTAAAACATGACGCAAATACAGCTCATCAATATCTTTTCTAGAAACTACATTAATTTTTAGGTTCCAATCTTCATATAGTTCTTGTAAAAGCGTAAATTGGCGTAACTGATTTTCAGTTAAATTAGGAAAGTATTTTAAAATGATATCCATGCTATTATATTTGCGTGACAAAAGTAATAACATTTGTTTATATAGTTAAGATTTTTACAAATCAATAATTATCGTTAAAAACTTTCGTTATCAGATAAACATCAGCGAAAAACACTTATTTTTACCCCATTAAATTACGATATGAATTCGATTAAATTTTCAAGAATAGATAAAACCAAGTTTTTTAGAACTTTAAATAAAAGAGTAAACGACTACTTTAAAGAAAACGAAATTAAGAGAACAGGTAACTGGAAATTGTATTTAAAAGCAATTATCATGTTTACACTTTTCTTAGCTCCTTTTGCAGTTATATTAACTGTTGATATGCCTAACTGGCTTCGATTTTTATTAACGATTGTTATAGGAATTGGTATGGCTGGTGTTGGTATGAATGTAATGCACGATAGCAACCATGAATCTTTCTCAAGTAAAAAATGGGTGAATAACCTAATGGGAAGTAGTATGTATATTTTAGCTGGAAATGTGTATAACTGGAAAGTGCAACATAATGTTTTACACCATACATATACGAATATTCAAGACCATGATGAAGATATGGATGCTGGTAGAATTATTCGTTTTTCTAAACATACACAATGGAGACCTTTCCATAGATTTCAGAAGTATTATTCGCCAGTTTTATATGGTTTACTAACTATTAACTGGGCGATAACTACAGATTTCAAGCAAATGCACAGCTACTTAAAAAGAAAATTATCTTATGGAAAATTCCCTAATCCAAAAGTAGAATGGACTAAATTAATTGTTACTAAAATTATTTATTATGCAATGTGGTTAGTTCTTCCATTATTGGTTTTAGACATTGCATGGTGGAAAGTTTTAATTGGTTTCTTTGTAATGCATTATACGGCAGGAATCATTTTAAGTTTTGTATTCCAGTTAGCACACATCGTACCTTCAACAGACACTCCTTTACCAGATGAAAATGGTAACATGAAAAATACTTGGGCGATTCACCAATTGTATACTACAGCAAACTTTGCTCCTAAAAATTGGTTTATTAATTTCTACACTGGAGGTTTAAATCATCAAGTAGAACACCATATTTTCCCTCACATTTCGCACATACATTACAGTAAAATAGCGAAAATAGTAAAAGAGACTGCTAAGGAATTTAATTTACCTTATCACGAATATAAAACAACACGAAAGGCAATTTTAGAACACTTAAGACATATTGCCGAACTAGGAAAAAAACCGCAACTAGCATAATCAACTAAAACAATGTCAGAAGCATTATCGAACAGAATTAACAGTTTACCTGTATCGCAAACATTAGCCATGGCTGCAAAAGCCAGAGAATTAAAAGGTCAAGGAAAAGATATCATCAGCTTGAGTTTAGGAGAGCCTGATTTTAACACACCTGACTTTATTAAAGATGCTGCAATTGAAGCAGTAAATCAGAATTATAATTCATACACACCAGTAGATGGATATGGTGAATTAAAAGAAGCTATTTGCAAAAAATTCAAGCGCGATAATGATTTAGATTATGCTCCAAATCAGATCGTAGTTTCTACAGGCGCAAAACAATCTATTGCTAACGTAATGCAAGTATTGTTAAATCCTGGAGATGAAGTTTTATTACCTTGTCCATACTGGGTAAGTTACTCTGCAATTGCAACATTATGTGAAGCTGTTTCTGTTGAGATTCCTTCAACTATTGAAACCAACTTTAAAATTACTCCAGAGCAATTAGAAGCTGCAATTACACCAAAAACGAAATTAATTTTATTCAACTCACCAAACAATCCGAGTGGTACAATCTATACTAAAGAAGAGTATTTAGCTTTAGCTAAAGTATTAGAAAAGTATCCAGAGATTTTCGTGATGTCTGATGAAATTTACGAACATATTAACTACGGAACAAAACCTTTCAGTTTTGCTGCAATTGAAAGCATGTACGATAGAACAATTACTGTAAACGGATTAGCAAAAGCTTTTGCTATGACAGGTTGGAGAATTGGTTATATCGGAGCACCTGCTTGGATTGCTAAAGCTTGTACGAAAATGCAAGGTCAGATTACTTCTGGAACTAACTGTATTGCACAAAGAGCTGCAATTACTGCTGTTTCTGCTGATCCTAGCGCTGTTCAATACATGGTAGATGAATTTAAATCGAGAAGAGATATTGTTCTTGGTTTATTAGAAAAAATCGAAGGTTTTAAATTAAACGTTCCTGAAGGAGCTTTCTATATCTTCCCAGATATTTCTGCTTTCTTCGGAAAAACAATACAAGGTAAAGAAATTAACAATGCTTCAGACTTCTCTATGTTATTATTAGAAGAAGCAAATGTAGCTACAGTGACTGGTGATGCTTTTGGTGCGCCAAACTGTATCCGTATGTCTTATGCTGCTTCAGAATTACAATTACGTGAAGCTGTAAAGCGTATTAAAGAAGTATTGAGTTAAAAAACAGCGTGTACTATCTAGTTAAATTATTAATGTAGAATGAGATATTTTGTTTTGATTTTAATAATTCTTGTAGGATGTGAACATGTAGCCATGGATTATTCTTATCCTTTAAGTGTCAAAAATAACTCAGATCATTCTATAAACCTATATTTAAATGATAACGAAAATTTTGTTTCTATTTATCCCGATACTATAATTAGTAATTTTAGTGAACGAATAAGTCAACAAATACTTTCGAAAGAAACTAGATATATAGCTGGAGGTAGTGCTAACTGGGAAAGCATATTTAGAGTAAGTGTACCATCTGATACATTATCTATTTTTGTAATTCATTATGATAGCTTAAATAAATATTCCTGGGATGAAATCAGAAATAACTATGAAGTTCTAAAACGTTTTGATTTTAGTCTTCAAGATTTAGAGCACATTAATTATTTAATTGAATATCCAGCAAGCAGTTCAATGTCGGAAATCAAACAGTTTCCGAAATACGAAGAATAAAACTCTAAAAAGGCAACGATAAATTTCGTTGCTTTTTCTTTTTAATTTTCCTTAAGTACAACACTTTCTTATCATAATCGATAAGAGCCTTTCCTTTTTCTAAAACATCTGCACCAATTATTCCGTGTACTTCTTTAGCATTATGCATGGTTAATGCAGCATTTACATGTTTTAAATCAAAAAGGACTAAATCACAATTTTTCAACTTCCAATCGCCAATTCTTAATCTGTTTTCAACCGATTTATAAGTTTCCATATCAGTTGCTCCAGCTCCAGCTGCTTTGACTTCGCTAACTTCAGAAACCAATTTGAATTGATCGACTAAATTTAATCCAACACAAGAATTTGAAGCTCCAGTATCTAAAATAAAAACACCTTTTACACCGTTGATTTCAGCTTTTAACTCAAGGTGATTTGTTTTCATTTTCTTCAACTTTATTCGAACGTATTTCTTTTTACGTAATACTTTTTTCAAACTTGCCATTTCTTGTACTTTTGTCGCTGCAAAGATACAGTTAAAATCACATGATTACAGATACACACACTCACTTATATTCAGAGCAATTTAATGACGATAGAGATGAAATGATGACTAGAGCCAAAGATGCTGGTGTTTCTCGTTTTTTTATTCCTGCAATTGATAGTTCATACACAAAAAGCATGTTCGAATTGGAAAAGAATTATCCAAATGATGTTTTTTTAATGATGGGAGTTCATCCGACTTCTGTTAAGGAAAATTACAAGGAGGAGTTAGCGCACGTAAGAGAGTGGATTGACAAACGTGATTTTTATGGTATTGGAGAAATAGGAATTGACTTATATTGGGATAAAACCTTTTTAACTCAACAACAAGAAGCTTTTAAAACTCAAATACAATGGGCAAAAGAAAAACAACTTCCGATTGTAATTCACTGTAGAGAAGCTTTTGATGAAATTTTCGAAATTTTAGAAGAAGAAAAAGGAGACAATTTACATGGTATTTTCCACTGTTTTACGGGAACTTTTGAGCAAGCACAACAAGCAATTTCATACAATATGAAATTAGGAATTGGTGGCGTAGCAACTTTTAAAAACGGAAAAATTGATAAGTTCTTAAATGAAATAGATCTTCAGCATATTGTTTTAGAAACCGATTCCCCTTACTTAGCTCCTACTCCATACAGAGGAAAGAGAAATGAAAGTAGTTATATCACTCAAGTTGTTGGTAAATTGGTGGATATTTACGGGAAATCGTATCAAGAAATTTCTGAAATTACTACAGAAAACTCGAAACAAGTTTTCAAAATATAACATGAAAGAAATTGATAAAATTGCGTGGATAGAAACTAAGAATGGTAAAATTCTTAGTACTCGATCTAAAGGAAAAGAAAAGTTTTATATACCTGGAGGAAAGAGAGAAGGTAACGAATCTGACGAAGCAACGCTTATTCGTGAAATAAAAGAAGAATTAAGCGTTACAATAATAAAAGACACCATAGAATATGTTGGAACTTTTAAAGCGCAATCAGATGGAGCTAAAAAGGGAATTTTAGTTAAAATGACTTGCTACAAAGCAAAATTTAAAGGAACTTTACTAGCAGATAATGAAATTGAAGAAATACAATGGTTAGATTCTTCTCATATCGACATTATCTCTGAAGTTGACAAAAAAATATTTGCTTTCTTGAAAGAAAAAGGAGAGATTAAATAACTAAAAAAAGTGAGCATAGAAACAACATATTATTCTTCTCCTATTGGAACTCTAGAAATAACTGGAGATGAAAAATCAATTCACTCTATTTATTTTATAGATGACGAACATTCTACTCCAGAAAACATTTCATCAAGAGAAATTAAAAACTGTGTTTTGCAACTAGAGGAATATTTCTCCGGAAATCGTAAAGAATTTGAATTAACATTAGCTCCTAAAGGAACCAAATTTCAAGGAAAAGTTTGGAATGAATTATTAAGAGTTCCTTTTGGAAAAACTAGAAGTTATTTAGAACAATCTAAGGCATTAGGTGATATCAAAGCTATTAGAGCTGTTGCTTCTGCAAATGGCAAAAACCCAATTTCAATCATTATTCCTTGTCATAGAATTATAGGTTCCGACGGTTCTTTAACTGGGTATGCTGGTGGTGTTTGGAGAAAAAAATGGTTGTTAGAACATGAAAATGGAACAAAACAACAAAGCTTATTTTAAGTCAAAAAAAGCTGTTTATTTTCCTTTTTTATCTTCATAAGTAACTTTATCTAATGCATACCAGTTATAAAATTCGCTTCCATGATCATAAGTATCTAATTTTAAAAAAGTAAGTCCTATTTTTTCTAAAACTTTACAAGACCCAATATTTTGAGGCATTGCTATTCCAATTATTCTATTAAGATTCAAATTTTCGAATCCAAATTTTATAATTTCTTTAGCGACTTCAGATGCTATACCTTTACCCCAATATTCTGGTAAAAATCTAAACCCTATGTCAGTTTCGTTTATTTCAGGAAGAAACTTTAATCCAGCAAAACCTATTACTTTATCTTTAGGCTTATATAAAACTGCCCATCTTCCATATCCATAATTCTCATAATCTTGAAACCAAATGTCTTGAATTATTTCTTTGGCTCTTTCTTCCGAAGCTATAATTTCATCACCTGTAAATTGATGAAGTTCTACATTAGAGTTAAATTCATAAACATCTTTATAATCATCTAGAACAAATTCTCTTACTATTAATCGTTCAGTTTCAATTATAATTTTTTCAGATTTCATAAAACTTGGTACTAATTCAGATTCCTTTTTTGAATAAAAAATCTTTTTATTATTTCAGCACATTCTTCTTTTAAAACTCCAGATACAACCTTTGTTTTTGGATGTAATTTTGTTCCCAAAACTGTAAAACCAGATTTAGGTTCATCAGCTCCGTAAACGATTTTTCCTATCTGGGTCCAATAACTTGCTCCTGCGCACATCTGACAAGGTTCAAGAGTTACGTATAATGTACAATCTCTAAGGTATTTTCCTCCTAAAAAATCTGCAGCAGAAGTAAAAGCTTGCATTTCTGCATGTGCTGTTACATCGTTTAAACGTTCTGTAAGATTATGTGCTCTGGCTATAATTTGATTTTTAAAAACAATAATTGCACCAACAGGAACCTCTCCTTTAGCATAAGCTTGCTCTGCTTCTTGCAGTGCTTTTCTCATAAAATATGCATCATCAAAAGGATTCATGAAAACTTACTTTTCTTTTTTTGTAAATAAATATCAGCTATGGTTGGCTTAGTTGTGTCTGTCTGAATTAATTCAAAAAGATCACCTTTCTTCACTTCACCAGTTTTTAAAACCTTAAAATACACTCCACTTTTAGTTGTATTCCAAAACTGTTTCACAATTTTCATGTCATTAAAACGAACTCCAAGCTTCATACAAGGATATCTAGGCTTAGTCACTTCTAATATAACTTCACCAACTTTGTATGTATCTCCAACATGAACTTTAGTTTCTTCTATATCATCTAAAGTTAAGTTTTCTCCAAAAATACCATACTCCCACTTTAAATCAGGATATAACTCTTTAAAATAATCGTAATGTTTTACAGAATACGCATATACCGCCTGATCTATTCCTCCATGATGTTCTCTATCACATATTGAATCGCCTTTTACCTCTTCCACATTTAAATAAATTGGTTGATTTGTAGGATATTTAAAAATCCCTGTAGTTACCTTCTTCCCTTTCCAATCTATTTCTTTACGTTCGCCTATGTTCGTAGCTAAGATCTTCATATAAGTGCTTTTTTACAAAGTTAGCTAAATAAAATAGTTATTTTTACCAAAATTTTAGGTTTGATTTCAATCGATATCTCAACAGATAAAAAAGTTTATTTTGCTTCAGATCAACACTTAGGAGCTCCCACAAAAGAAAAAAGCTTTCCTAGAGAGAAAAAGTTCTTACACTGGTTAAATGAAGTAGAAAAAGATGCTGAAGCTATATTTTTACTAGGCGATTTATTCGATTTTTGGTTTGAATATAAAACCGTTGTTCCTAAAGGATTTGTGCGTGTTCTAGGCAAATTAGCACAATTAAAAGACAAAGGAATTCCTATTTACTTTTTTGTTGGTAATCATGATTTATGGATGAAAGATTATTTTGAAACAGAACTAAATATTCCTGTCTTCTATAAACCTACCGAGTTTAAAATTGATGATAAACTTTTTTTAATTGGACATGGAGATGGTTTAGGCCCGCATGATCTTGGTTACAAAAGAATGAAAAAAGTTTTCACATTTCCCTTGTTTAAATGGCTCTTTAGATGGTTGCATCCAGATTTAGGTGTTCGATTAGGACAATATATGTCTGTAAAAAACAAAATGATTTCTGGTGATGAAGATTTTAAATTTCTGGGAGAAGAAAAAGAATGGCTGGTTCAATATTGTAAACGAAAATTAGAAACAAAACACTATGATTATTTTGTTTTCGGTCATCGTCACCTTCCTCTTGATATTACACTTTCAGAAAAAAGTAAATATTTTAACCTAGGTGACTGGGTACAATTCTTTACTTATGGAACTTTCTCATCATCTAAATTCACATTAGATAAATATGAAAAATAAAGAATTCTATATTTTTTCTATTACACTTATCACTAAGATTAACGGCAAATCTCTTTGTTTAATGAATTAAAACACAGTAAAATGTTAAATTCATATCAAAAACATAATTAACATCAATTTTATTTATAAAAAACTTCAAATACCTTTAACCTCGTTTTAACAAGAAAAAAAATGTTAATATTGTAGCTTTGTTCACATAAAATCATAACTAATAATTTCTTATCACATGGACGTAGATGTTAGAGCGATTAACGAAAAAATAGAGAGAGAAAGTGCTTTTGTTGACCTTTTAACCAATGAAATGAATAAAGTTATAGTCGGTCAGAAAACAATGATTGAGAGACTTTTAATTGGTTTACTAGGAAACGGACACATCTTACTTGAAGGTGTACCTGGTTTAGCAAAAACTTTAGCTATCAACACATTATCTAAAGCTGTACAAGGAAGCTTTAGTAGAGTTCAGTTTACTCCAGATTTACTACCTGCTGATGTTGTTGGTACTATGATTTATAATATGAAGGACAATGATTTTTCTATCAAAAAAGGTCCTATTTTCGCGAACTTTGTACTGGCAGATGAGATCAACAGGGCTCCTGCTAAAGTTCAATCTGCTTTGTTAGAAGCAATGCAAGAAAGACAGATTACTATTGGAGACGAAACTTTTAAGCTAGACGAACCTTTCTTAGTAATGGCAACTCAAAACCCTGTTGAACAAGAAGGTACATATCCTTTACCAGAAGCTCAAGTAGACCGTTTCATGTTAAAAACTGTAATTGATTATCCTAAACTACAGGATGAGCAACTAATTATGAGACAAAGTTTAAATAATAGCTTTGGTAAAGTAAATCCTGTTATTTCTTTAGAACAAATTATTAAAGCTAGAGAAACAGTTAATGAAGTTTACATGGATGAAAAGATCGAAAAATATATTTTAGATATCATTTTCGCTACTCGTTATCCAGAAAATTATAATCTAGAAAAATTAAAACCTTTAATAAGTTTTGGTTCTTCTCCTCGTGGTAGTATTGCATTAGCGAAAGCAGCTAAATGTTATGCTTTTATTAAAAGAAGAGGATATGTAATTCCTGAAGATGTTCGTGCCATGACCAAAGATGTATTACGTCATAGAATTGGTATTACATATGAAGCTGAAGCCGAAAACATGACTTCATTAGATATAATTAATGCAATTATTAACGAAGTTCAGGTTCCATAAATCACCAAACTAAAATCAACACAACTAGCCATTCAAAAACTAATTTAATCCCTTAAAATTTTTGCTAAGAATGACTTTCAAATTAACAACGTACAAAACACTAAAAGGAAAAAAAGAAATTTTAGAAACTAAACAACAGAAAAATACACAAGCTATAGTTTATCAAAACGACGAACCTTCATTTTGGGTAGATTGTTTTGATTTACAAACAGAATCTAATGTTCAAATGAACTATTTAGTATTGTGTCAAAAAAGAAGTATGAAGGAGGTAATTAAAGAGATCGCTAAAAAGAATAACGTAAATATTACTATTCAAGAAGCTCCTTTATTTTCAGTAAAAGCAGATTCTGTTGATACTGACATTCAATTACCACCTTTACCACTAGAATGGTTAAATTAATATGAATACCAAAGAGTTATTAAAAAAAGTTCGTAAGATAGAGATTAAGACAAAACGTTTGTCTAATCATATTTTTGGAGGAGAATACCACTCAACCTTTAAAGGTCGTGGTATGACTTTCTCTGAAGTTCGTCAGTATCAATTCGGTGACGATATAAGGGCTATAGATTGGAACGTAACTGCGCGTTACAATGAACCTTACGTTAAAGTTTTTGAAGAAGAACGCGAGCTTACAATGATGCTCATGGTAGATGTTTCTGGATCAGAATCTTTTGGAACATCAGTTCAATTTAAAAGAGATACCGTAACTGAAATTGCTGCTACACTAGCATTTTCAGCAATCCAAAATAATGATAAAGTTGGATTAATCTTGTTCTCTGACCAAGTGGAGTTATTTATACCTCCTAAAAAAGGAAAAAGTCATGTACTTAGAATTATACGTGAACTTATAGAGTTTTCACCTAAAAGCACTAAGACCAATATAGACGAAGCTTTGAAATTCTTATCAAGTGTAATGAAGAAAAAAGCTATTGTTTTTATGCTTTCTGATTTTATTGATGAAAACTATATGAAGACTTTAAAGATTGTTGGAAACAAACATGACTTAACTGGAATTCGTATTTATGATAAGTTCGATGAAGAAATTCCAAATCTAGGAATGGTGCCAATGTTAGATAATGAAACTAAAGAAGTACGATTAATTAACACCAGTTCTAAATCTCTACGAAATAAATACAAAGCTAATGCACTTCGTTTAAAAGATGAGTTTCAAAATTCTTTTAAGAAAAGTGGACTAGGAACTATAAACATAAGAGTTGACGAGAATTACGTCAAAAAACTATTAAGTTATTTTAAAAACAAAGCATAATTTGAAAAATTTATTACTATACATTGTATTATTACTTTCTATTCAGGCTATTTCGCAAACTGGTCCTGTTCAAGCTGAAGTGGATACTACGAATATTCGTATAGGTGAACAGTTTCAATACAAATTATCTATAGATGGCACAGAAAATGTAATCATTCCTAGACTTGAGTTAAATGGTTTAGAAATGGTAGATAGCCTGAAACTAGATACATTAAAAAACAAACTTGTTCAGAAATATATTTTAACTGGTTTTGATAGTGGATCTTTTTACATTCCTAGACAACAAATATTTATTAGAAATCAAACTTTTTTTACAGATAGCTTATTAATAAATGTAGCTACGGTTCCTGTAGATACAACTCAAGTAAAAATGTTTGCTATTAAAGGAATTAAAAGTGAACCTCTTCGATTCAGTGATTATAAACATATTATATTTTGGATTCTAGCCATACTTCTCTTAGTAGGTTCTATATTGTATTTCGCTTTAAAGAGAACAAATGATGATGAGATTCAAACTTCTGAACAACTCTTATCGCCTTATCAAGAAGCTTTAAAGAACTTAAAAGTACTTGATGGAAAGTTATTGTGGCAAAACAATCAAATTAAAGAACATTATAGTGAGTTAACTCATATTATCAGAAACTTTATTGAACGTGAACTTCATGTTCCTGCTTTAGAAACGACTTCTGACGGACTTATAGAAAGCTTAACAGATTTCAAAGATTCAAACTCAATTATAGCAGAAAAAGAAACAATTGATAAACTAAACGGTTTACTAAAACAAGCAGACTTAGTTAAGTTCGCAAAATCTAAACCTTTAGCTCACGAAATAGAGGCTGATAGAAATATTGCTAAGTATGTAATTGATAATTTAAAGCCTAATAGTGTAGATACTGAAACTACTGAAGTAGATTTAGAACCTGTTATTATTGTTGAAAAACCAATAGTTAAAAAACCATCTATACTCGTTAAAATAATTACTATTGCTGTGTTACTTTTAATTGTAACTGCAATTATTTACTCAGTATCTAAAACAGCTCCAGAATTAAACTCATTAAAACCTAAAGTAACAAATGTTCAATAATTTTGAATTCCATAATCCAGAATTTTTGTGGTTATTAATTATTGTACCACTTTTAGCTTTGTGGCTTTTTTCCAACAGAAAAAAAGAGAACACATTACTTTCAATGCCTAACCTTAAAGGTTTTGATGCAAGTAGTTCTTTACTCCCAAAATTGAAACCATTTTTACATGTTTTTCGACTTTTAGCATTAGCCGCTTTAATTGTCGCTTTAGCTAGACCAAGAAATGTTTCTGTTAGTAAAAAAACTAAAACAAATCGTGGTATCGATATCGTTATGGCAATAGATGTTTCTGCCAGTATGTTAGCTAAAGATTTAAAACCTAACAGACTTGAAGCTTTAAAACGAGTTGCTATCGATTTTGTTAACAGAAGACCAAACGACAGAATAGGTATTGTAGTTTATGCAGGAGAAAGTTTCACACAAACTCCAATAACTAGTGATAAATCTATCGTAAAAAGAACTATTTCAGAAATTAAATGGGGACAATTAGAAGGTGGAACAGCTATTGGTATGGGACTTGGTTCTGCAGTGAATAGACTAAAAGAAAGTAAGGCAAAAAGTAAAGTAATTATTTTACTTACAGATGGTGTAAATAATGCTGGTTTTGTAGATCCTAAAACTGCTACTGAATTAGCAAAAGAAATAGGAATTAAAGTATATACTATCGGTATAGGAACCAATGGTATGGCTCCGTTCCCTTGGGCAAAAGACCCAAGAACAGGTAAATTATCTTTTAGAAATCAGAAGGTTGAAATTGACGAAAAATTATTACAATTTATCGCCGATGAAACTGAAGGAGAATATTTCAGGGCAACTGACAATACTTCTTTAAAAGAAATTTACGATGAAATAGACAAGTTAGAGAAAACTAAAATTGAAGAATTTAAATATTATAATTACACAGAAAAGTATCGTCTTCTAGTGATTTTAGCAGGAATATTCTTGATTTTAGAATTCATATTAAGAAACACGTTATTTAAAAGCTTTATATAACATGTATAAGATAGAAGAACCAATATATTTTTCCCTTTTCATTATTATTCCAATAATGACTGTCATTTTTTTATTGGTTTTATGGTGGAAAAAAAATACCCAAAAGAAGTTTACTAATAAAGAGCTGTTGGCAAAATTAGCTCCTAATGCTTCTACATTTAAATCTGTTTTAAAACTTATCTTTTTATTAGTCGGATTAAGTTTTTTGATCATTTCTTTGGTAAATCCTAAAATGGGAACAAAACTTCAAACTGTAAAGCGCGAAGGAGTAGATATTATTTTTGCTTTAGATGTTTCTAAAAGTATGCTGGCTAAAGATATAGCTCCAAACCGTTTAGAGAAATCAAAACAAATCATCTCTAAAATTATAGATAAGCTAGGAAGCGATCGTGTAGGAATTATTATTTATGCCGGAAATGCATATCCTTTACTTCCTATCACAACCGATCATGCAGCAGCTAAAATGTTCTTACAAAACGCAAATCCTGATATGGTTTCTAGTCAAGGAACAGCAATTAATGAAGCGTTAGATCTTTCTAAAACTTATTATAATAACGAAGAGCAAACTAACAAGTTTTTAGTAATTATTTCTGATGGAGAAGATCATCAAGAAGAAACGAAACAAAAAGCTCAAGATATAGCCAATGAAGGTGTAAAAGTGTACACAATTGGTGTAGGAACAGAAACTGGTGGTCCGATTCCTATCGAACTTAATGGCGGACATATTGGTTATAAAAAGAACAGACAAGGTGAAACTGTAATTACCAAACGTAAAGCAGACGTTTTGGAAAGTATTGCAAACGTAGCCAATGGAAAATATATTGACGGAAACAAAACCGAACAACCTGTAAAAATGATCGAGAAAATTATTTCAAATGCTCAAAAAAGTGAGTTTGAAACTACGCAATTTTCTGATTATAAAGATCAATTTCAATGGTTCATCGGTATTGGAATACTATTCTTAGTAATAGATATGTTCTTCTTTGAAAGAAAGACAAAATGGATTAAAAAAGTAGACTTGTTTAACGAAAAGGAATCATAACCATGAGATTGTTTATTAATTTTTGTACTGTTTTCTTATTACTAACAAGCACTTTAACAAGTGCTCAACAAGACACATTAAAACTTCAACGTGAAGCCAGATCTTTATTACGTGATGGTAATGAGTTATATAACAAAGAAAAATTCAATGAAGCTTCTATTGCATATAGAAAAGCTTTAGGAAAGAACAGTAAATATGATAAAGCGAGTTACAACTATGGAAATTCTTTATATCAAGGAAAGAATTTTAAAGAAGCTGTATCTCAATACGAACTTACAACCAAAACATCTAAATCTAAAGCTGAAAAAGCTGAAGCTTTCCATAATATTGGAAATGCAATGATGGAACAAAAACAGTTTGAACAAGCTGTAGAAGCTTATAAAAATGCGTTACGAAATAATCCTAATGATGATGAAACTCGTTATAATTTAGCTGCTGCTCAAAAGCAAGTAAAAAAGCAACAACAGCAAAATAAAAACGATAAGAACAAGAACAAAAAAGACAAGAAGGATAATAAAGATCAGAACAAGGACAAGGACAAGAAAGATCAAAAGGATCAGAACAAGAAAGATCAAGATAAAAAAGACGATAATAAAGATCAGAAAGACAATAAAGACCAGAATGATCCGAAGAAAGACAAACAAGATAAGAACAAACAAAAACCTAAACCTCGTCCAGGTAAAATGACACCTGAACAAATGAAACAGCTGTTAGAAAGCTTAAATAACGAGGAAAAGAAGACTCAAAAGAAAATGAACGTTAAAAAATCAAAAGGTAGAAAAATAAAACAAGAAAAAGACTGGTAAGAATTAAGAAAAATTTAAGGATCAAAATCTTAAAAATCAATTAATTTATACTTCGGAAAAATAATTATTTTTGTGCGTTTTTGTATAACAAATGAAATTGAAGTTTATAACATTTATACTAGTATTAGCATCGCTATCAATTTTTGCTCAAGATGCTAAATTAACAGCAACTGTAAGTAAGAATAAACTTGGAGTGAATCAACGTTTACGAGTTGAATTTGCTATAAACAAGCAAGGTGCAGACAATTTTACTCCGCCTAGTTTTAAGAATTTTAAAATTGTTGGCGGGCCAAGCCAATCAGTTAGTCAATCATGGGTTAATGGAAAGTCTACTTTCTCTCAATCTTACACTTATATAATTCAGCCTTTAAGAAAAGGAGAATTTAATCTTCCTTCTGCAAGTATTCAATTGAATGGACAAACCTTAAAATCTGAACCTGTAAAAATCATTGTTACTTCAGCAGTAAAAATACCTAAGAACCCTAACGATCCTGATTATATAGCTGAACAAAACATCCATTTAGTTGCAGAAGTTTCTAAAGGAAGACCTTATGTTGGAGAAGGTATTTATGTAGAATACAGACTGTATTTTAGTAATAATGTTGGTATTTATGATAATGCGATTACAGAATCTCCACAGTATATTGGTTTTTGGAATCAAGAAATAAAAAACAACAATTATGATTTTAAAACCGCTATGTACAATGGTGAACAATACAGATACGCTGTTTTACATAAAGCTTTATTAATTCCAACAAAGTCAGGAAACTTAACTATTGACCCTATGAAAATGGATATTTTAGTTGCAGTTCCTACAGGAAGAGCCGATTTTTTTGGAAATCCAATCACAAGAAGAGTTAGAAAACAATATGCATCTGCAAAAAAAATAATTAAGGCTAAAGCTTTACCTGAAGAAGGAAAGCCTGATAGTTTTACTGGAGCGGTAGGTAATTTTGAATATACATTAACTTCTAACAAAAACACGTTAAAAGCTAATGAATCATCAGAATTAAAAGTAAAAGTTTCTGGTTTAGGAAATTTAAAATTATTTGAACTTCCTAAAGTTGAAACTCCAAAAGAACTTGAAGTATATCAGCCTGAAAGAAAAGAAAATGTAAAAATTTCTACTTCTGGCTTAAGAGGATCTGTTACCGACACGTATACTGTCGTACCTGAGTATAAAGGAAAATATAAAATTCCTAGTACAGAGTTTTCATATTTCAATCCTAAAGACAATAAATATCATACGATTAGCACAGACGACTTATTCGTTAATGTTACTGAAGGAAAAGAATTAGTATCAACGACTGAAAATCTAGTAAAGAAACAAGATGTACAAGTAACTGGAAATAACTTTAGATTTATACAAACCTCTACATCTTTAGGAGTAATTGACACATCAAACTTTTTTAAATCAATTCCTTTTTATTTACTGTTACTTCTACCATTAATAGCTATACCTGTAGCAATTTTCATTGGAAAAAAGAAAAGTGAAAGAGACGCTGATATTATTGGAAACAAGCAACGTAAGGCAGATAGGTTAGCAAAAAAATATTTATCAGAAGCTAGTCAACAATTAGGTAATAAAGAGGAGTTCTATGAAGCTTTAGAACGAGCACTACACAATTACCTAAAAGCAAAATTGAATGTTGAAACTTCTGATATTAGCAGAGAAAAAATCACTGAATTATTAGACGATAAACAAGTTGAAATTTCTACAATAGATGATTTTATTGAAGTATTAAAGCAATGTGATTTTGCAAGATATACTCCAATAACAAATACTCAAATGAATGAAGAGTATAATAGAGCTAAACAAGTAATAACCTCATTAGACAGACAATTATGATGAAGAGAATAATTTGGTTACTTACCCTTTTTGTATCAGCAAGTTTTGCTAATGCACAAAATACAGATGAACTTTTTAATAATGCCAACAACTTGTACAAAAATGGTTCATACAAAGAAGCGGCAAAAATTTATGAAAGCTTAATTGCATCTAAAACCGTTTCTTCTGAATTGTTTTATAACCTTGGAAATTGTTATTATAAACTTAATAAAGTAGGACCATCGATTTATAATTATGAAAAAGCTTTATTATTAGATCCTTTGAATGAAGATGCAAAAAATAATCTTGTATTTGCAAAACGTTTAACTTTAGATCGAATTGAAGAACTACCTAAATCGGTTCTACAAAAATTCAATGAAAATTATATTAGCAAAATTAGTTTCAATGGCTGGGCTGTTGTTTCCGTAATCATTTCATTTTTAGCTTCTATACTATTCATTTTATACTATTTCTCTTTAATTCCTTCAAGAAAAAGAATATTTTTTACCACAAGCATATTATTATTTTTAATATTAATAATTTCATTAGCTATAACTTATCATCAATATAGTAAGTTCTCAAATACCGTAGAAGCGATTATTTTTTCTGATGAAGCTTCTGTAAAAAATGAACCAACAAAAAATGGTGATGAAGTATTTTTGCTTCATGAAGGCACAAAAGTTATTGTATTAGACGAAGTTGACGATTGGAAAAAAATACGTTTAGTTGATGGAAAAATTGGCTGGTTAAAAAACGATAACATTAAAATATTGGACCTTTTTTAACATTTTAACAATACTCATACCCTAGAGTTTTATATATTTGATATATTTATAATAATGATAAGGGTAGTTTATACATATTTGTTTTCGTTAATTTTGGTTACGTCTATTGTATTACCTACTTACATCAGTATCACTAAGTTTAGCTGTGAAATCTCTTTAGAAATCGATATGGAAGAAGACAGTGAAGAAAGTGAAATAACTAAAGATACTGAAGCAAAAATTACACATACTACACAAAACTTAAGTACTTACTCTAAGATAAGAATTCAAAATTCAATTATTTACATTTCTACTTCTTATAATTCTATATTTAAAAAATTAGACTCACCTCCTCCCGAGTTTTATAGTTAACTACATGGAGTATTAAATAATACAATAATCCGTTACGCCTTAAGCAACTTATATATTCTCAATAGTCTAGTTGTTTTCATATAACAACAACTAGAACTAAAGATAGATTGATAAATTTTAACTAAACGGATTTTTTACAATAAAAATTAACTGTAAACTTCAACTTAATCAACAACTGAGTTGAACAATATATATCTTAAAATGTTTAAAACAATAAAAAATGATTTACCCGCTAGTATAGTGGTGTTTTTTGTAGCATTACCTTTATGTTTAGGTATTGCTTTGGCGAGTGGTGCTCCATTATTTTCTGGTTTAATAGCAGGAATTGTAGGAGGAATTGTAGTAGGAGCTTTAAGTGGCTCTAGTATTGGAGTTAGTGGTCCTGCTGCGGGTTTAGCAGCAATTGTATTACTTGCTATACAAGATTTTAAAGAGTTATTTGGTGAAGAAATAGGCTTTAACGTATTTCTAGCCACAGTCGTGCTAGCTGGAGTATTTCAATTAATTTTAGGGTTTCTAAAGGCTGGTGTTATAGGCTACTATTTCCCTTCCTCTGTTATTAAAGGAATGCTAGCTGGTATTGGAATAATAATCTTTATGAAACAAATCCCTTTCTTCTTTGGTCATGAAAATGCAAAATTAAAAGGATTCAACCTTTTGGATTTTTTTGGTAGTTTAGAAAAAGTAGAAACTTCTTCTATTATAATAGGTATTGTAGGTTTATTGATTTTAATACTCTGGAATTTGGTTCTTTCAAAAAAAGGGAAAATTTTTCAAATTATACAAGGCCCAATTGTAGCAGTAGCTGTAGGTATTTTTTATTATATATTTACAAAACAAGGGAATTTAGGTATTGCAGATTTTAATATGGTAAATGTTCCTACACCTAAAAATTCTGATGAATTTTTAGCTCAATTTCCTTTCCCTAACTTTAGTCAAATAACTCATCCCAAAGTGTTATTAACAGCTTTCACCATTGGATTAGTTGCAAGTTTAGAGACTTTATTATGTGTAGAAGCGACAGACAAATTAGATCCTGAAAAGAATGTAACTCCAACTAACAAAGAATTATTTGCACAAGGTACAGGTAATATTGTATCAGGTTTAATTGGAGGTTTACCAGTTACTCAAGTAATTGTAAGAAGTTCTGCAAATATCAACTCTGGTGGAAAATCTAAACTATCTGCAATAATACATGGTTTTTTATTATTAATATCTGTTGTAACTATTCCTACTTTATTAAATAAAATTCCGTTAGCTGTATTGGCTGCAATCTTATTAATAGTTGGTTATAAATTAGCAAAACCAAAATCGTTTATTACTATGTATAAATTAGGATGGAAACAATTTCTGCCATTTATCGTAACAATAATTGGTATTGTTGGATTAGATTTACTTAAAGGTATCGCATTGGGGCTTTCTGTTGGAATATTTGTTATTTTATATAAAAGTTATCAAAACTCACATTTCCTTCACAAAGAAGGTGAAGATATTGATGATGGTAAGATCAAAATGACATTAGCTGAAGAAGTTACTTTCTTTAACAAAGGTGCCATTTTAAAAGAGTTAGATAGCTTACCAGAAAATTCTTCTTTAGAATTAGACGTAACTAAAACTAGATATTTAGATAATGACATTATTGAAATATTAGAAGATTTTGCCTACAAAGCAAAAGAAAGAAACATAAATATAAAATTAATTTCAGAAAGAGGAACTGTAGAAAACCCTCCTAGTTACATTGAATTTTTTAAACTTAACCCTAATCTAAGTTAGTAAGTTTATTATGAAATACTATTTTTATAGTATTAATAAATCTTAACAAAAATTCAATTTAACTGAAAATGAAAAATATATTTTCTAATATTAAAGGTGATTTATTTGGAGGAATAACAGCAGGAATAGTTGCTTTACCTTTAGCACTTGCTTTCGGAGTATCTTCTGGTTTAGGTCCAACTGCTGGGTTATATGGAGCTATAATTATTGCTTTTTTCGCCTCTCTTTTTGGAGGAACAGATACTCAAATTTCTGGACCTACTGCACCTATGACGGCGGTAAGTATGGTTGTTATTGGTACAATCATAGCTGCTAATGATGGTAATGTAAACCAAGCTTTGCCTACAATACTTACTGTTTTTTTATTGGCTGGTCTTTTACAAATTGGTCTCGGATTATTAGGCTTTGGTAAATACATTAGATATATACCTTATCCTGTGGTTTCTGGTTTTATGACAGCTATTGGTGTTATAATTTTATTTACTCAAATTTTACCTTCTGTTGGTTATTATGCTAAAGAAGATGTTTCATTTGTAGAAAAATTTAAACCTCAAGCGCAAGAAATTATTCTCCAAAATATCTTAAAAGATGAAGCTGGTGAAGGAATATTAGTATTAGAAAATTTTAAAGAAACAATAAAACGTTCCAATGAAATTACTCAAGAAGCTATTTTAAAAGAAGCCAAAACTTTAGCTGGTAAAGAGTCTTCTGGAGTAATAGGAGCTTTAACAGTGCTACCTAGGGCCTTAAAAAGTATAAATCTTTTAGAACTACTTTTAGCCTTAGGTACGATTATCATTATTTACGGATTTAAAAAAATTACTACAGCAATACCTAGTACATTAGTCGCTCTAGTTATTATGACAGTTATTGCTTTAATTTTCAAGTTAGAGTATAGACCAATTGAAGAAATTCCGGGTGGATTTCCAGTACCAAATCTAGAAATCTTTACAGGCTTTAATCTCGGTAGTGTAAAGCCTTACATCTTTACTGCTTTTACATTAGCTCTGTTGGGAGCCATAGATTCTTTATTAACCTCTGTGGTTGCAGACAACATGACTAAAACCAAACATAAACCAAATAAAGAATTAGTGGGTCAAGGTATAGGAAATAGTATAGCAGCAATTTTTGGAGGAATTCCTGGAGCAGGCGCTACGATTAGAACTGTTGTAAATATTAAATCTGGAGGAAAGACTAAACTTTCTGGTATGATAGCTGGTGTTATGCTATTAATTATCTTATTAGGTTTAGGACCAATAGCTTCTAAAATCCCAGCAGCGGTATTAGCAGGAGTTTTAATCACAGTTGGAATTGGCGTAATGGATTACAAAGGTTTACGTGCTATTCCTAACTTACCTAAAGATGTAAAGCTAGGACCAATTAAATTAAGTTCTGAATTTATTATAATGTTGGTTGTATTATTATTATCAACTTTCTGGGATTTAGTTTATGCTGTAGGAATTGGTTTAGTAATTGCTTCTCTAATTTTCATGAAAAAAATTGGTGATGTTACAGCCAAAAGTTCAGATGTTTCATCTCTTCAAGAAGAAGCCTGGGAAGACGAAACTGAATTTCCAGACCAACTTTCTGAAGAAGTTTTTATTAAGCATATAAACGGACCTTTATTTTTTGGATCTACAAGTAATTTCCAGCAATTAGCAAAACAAATTCCAGATACTGCAAAAACAGTAATTGTTCGAATGGACAGAATGCCTTATGTAGATCAATCTGGACTATTTGCTCTAGAAGACATTCTTATAGATCTTGAAAAAGGTGGTGTTCAGGTATTATTTGTTGATGTACTTGAACAACCAAGATACATGATGGAGAAAATTGGATTAATTCCTGATCTAGTATCAAAAGAACATATATTTAAAACCTTTTCTGAATGTTTAGATTGGGTTAAAGATGATATCAAAAAATAACCATTAAAAGAAATTAAAAATGAGAAACACAGCCTTAACAAAAGAATTACAAGGTCATTTAACTCCCAAATCTGTGTTGGAAGATTTATTAGAAGGTAACAAACGTTACATTGCAAACAACTTAACCACATCAGATGTTAGTTCATTAGTAGAACAAACAACTAATGGACAATTTCCAAAAGCAGTAATTTTATCTTGCATAGATTCTCGTGTGCCTGTAGAATTAGTTTTCGATCAAACTATTGGAGATGTTTTTGTTGCTCGTGTCGCTGGAAACTTTGAAAATGTAGATATTTTAGGAAGTATGGAATACTCATGCGCTGTAGCCGGTAGTAAACTGGTATTTGTTTTAGGACATGAAAGTTGTGGTGCTGTAAAAGCCGCTTGTGATGGTGTTGAACTTGGAAATATTACTGAAATGTTAGCAAACATTACTCCCGCTGCTAAAATGGCTTCAGAACAAGTAGATGGTGTAGCAGACTCTTCAAATCCAGAGTTCGTAGCTAAAACAGTAGAGAATAACGTAAAGTTAACAATTGAGAGAATTAGAGAAAAAAGTAAAATTTTACAAGAAATGGAAGACAATGGTGAAATTTCTATAGTAGGTGGAGTTTACTCTTTACATACAGGAAAAGTAACGATGTTATAGTAAATCAACATTCTTTTCAAAAAAAATAACAAAAAACACTTAGACTTATCTAAGTGTTTTTTTGATAGATTAAAAACAACCTGCTATTTACCAGACCTCTAAAGGTTAAAACTTCTTTGTTAAAAAAAAATTAACATTTCAATCAACTTTTTTAAGATTTCTTTCACAAAAAAGTGTCAAGAATTACAAGTAACTTTAGCTTTTTTAAAAGTTAACCTCACATGAATCTAAAACTACTCAAGGGCAGTGCACTAGCATTGCTCGTGCTTGGTGCTAGCACAACTTTAAATGCACAAAAACTTCAAACGACATTTAATCCAAAAAAGATTAAGAAAGATCAGGTTTACAAAAACCAGAAAATGTTTGATAGTAAAACAGGAGCTACAAATGCGAAAACTCCACCACAACGTCAAGCAGATAATGCAATCGAAAGAGCAAAATTCGAATTTGAACGTTTAAAAAATCCTTTAACAGGCGATATTCCTAGAGATATTCGTAAAGCAGAACTTCAATTTTCTCAAAAAATAAGTCCAAGTAGCGACTTAAGAAGATTATATGGTAGAAGCGCAAATAATGGAAATTTTTCTAACTGGGTAAACAGAGGTCCTTTCAATGTTGGTGGAAGAACTAGAGCTTTAGCTATAGATAGAAACAATGAAAATGTAATTCTTGCTGGTGGTGTTTCTGGTGGTTTATGGCGTTCTGAAAATAATGGAGAAACTTGGAGAAAAGTAACTCGCTCGTTCCAAAGCCCAAGTATAACTACTATTGTTCAAGATCCAAGACCAAATAGAGGATACATTTGGTATTTTGCTTCAGGAGAAAGACAAGGTAACTCTGCCCGTGGTGGTAATGCTTTTTACCAAGGAAGCGGAGTTTACAAATCTCAAGATCAAGGAAGAACTTGGGAATTATTAAGAGCTACAAGAAATCAAAATGTAGGTTCTTTTGAATCTGGATTCGATTTAATTAACTCTATTGCAGTGAATCCTACAAATGGTGATTTATATGTTGCAACTTTCGATGGGCTTTTTAGATCACAAGACGGTGGTAATTCTTTTTCTGAAGTTTTAGCTGGAGGATTTGATAATACTGTAGAAGTGAGCATTACTCCTTCTGGAAGAATTTATGCAACTATTGACTCAGGTGGAAATCCTAATGCTGGTTTCTTCACCTCTACAGATGGTGATAACTGGACAAACATTACTCCTGAAGGTTTCTTAACATCTTATGGAAGAACTGTAATGGGAATAGATCCTTCGAATGAAGACAGTGTTTACTTTTTTACACAAGATCCAGCAAATACTGCAGCCTTATACAGATATAATAGAACTGAAAATGCTTGGGAAAATTTATCTGCTAATTTACCTTCAAGTTCTATCGGAGGACCTATTGGAGATTTAAATTTACAAGGTGGTTATAACATGGTAGTTCAAGTACATCCTGCAGATAGTAATATTGTTTTTGTTGGTGGTACAAACCTTTACAGATCTACAACTGCTTTTAATACTTTAGCTGCACAAGAAAGTTGGGTTGCTGGTTATTCTCCATTAAACAATATTAGTTTATATACAAATCAACATCCTGACCAACATGCATTAGTATTTTATCCTTCTAATCCAAACAGAGCTTTATCTGGAAATGATGGAGGAGTTTTCATTACAGAAGATATTACAAGTGCAAATGCAGGAATCGAGCCTGTAGCTTGGGAATCTTTAAACAATGGTTATATCACAACACAACCTTATCACGTAGCTTTTGATCCAGAAGCAAATTCTGATGATTTAGTTGCTGGTTTCCAAGATAATGGTACTTGGTATACAAACTCTACAGCTTCTAACGCTATTTGGGAAGAAGATTTCGGTGGAGATGGTACTTACAGTGCTATTGCTGACGGAGGTAGAACTCGTTATGTATCATCACAAAACGGAAACTTATTCCGATTCAATTTTGACGATAATGGAGAGTTTTTATCATTTACAAAGGTTAGACCAGCAGGTGCTTCAGGATTTTCATTTATTAATCCTTATATCTTAGATCCAAATAATGATAATGTTATGTACATGCCTATTGGAACTTCTATCTGGAGAAATAAAGACTTAGACGAAATTCCTTTATTTTCTAATAGTGATGCTACAGTGAACTGGTCTAATATTTCAGCTACACAAACAGACGACAACTCAAATGTTACTGCTTTAGACCTTTCTAAATTCCCAGTAGCAAACACTTTATACTATGGAACAAATAGCGGTCGTATTTATCGTTTAGATAATGCTAATATCGATAATCAACAACCTGTAGATATTGCATCAGGAAAAGGCTTACCAGCTGGTTATGTAAACGATATCAATGTAGATCCTTCAAATTCAGACAGAGTAATAGTTACATTTTCTAACTACGGTATTCTTAGTTTATTTATTACAGAGAATGCAGGAGAAACTTGGACAAATATTAGTGGTAATTTAGAAGAAAGACCTGATGGTTCTGGAAACGGGCCTTCTGTGAGAAGTACTGCTTTTTTAGGTAGTCAAGGAAATCCTAATTCAAGAAATCAGAAAATATTTGCTGCTACAAGTACAGGATTATATTATACAGATTATTTAAACGGACAAAATACTGTTTGGAGAAAAGAAAACAATGCTATTGGTAATGCAGTTACTGATGAAGTAGTAACTAGAAAAGATGGTTTTATTGCAGTTGCTGCTCATGGTAACGGTTTATTTAGTGCACGTTTCCCTATAACTGCAAATCCTTTACCTGAATCTACATTATCTAATGCATTTTTATTAGATGATTTAAGTTTACCTCAAAATAGTCCTGATACTCAAATTGATATCACTGGGTTATTTGTACAATCTCAAGGATTACCAATAAGTATTGAAATTACAAATACGAATCCTGGTTTAGTTAGCGCTTCTATTTCTGGAGATACATTAACATTATCTTACACTCCAGATGCTATTGGAGTAGCAACTATCGGATTAATAGCTAAAGCTGGCGAAGAACAAGTTTCTACTGGATTCAATGTATCTATTTCTGAAACTCCAATTTATGCTCAAACTAATCCTTTTGTTACATCTATTCCATCTCAAAACTTTACAGATTTTAACGGAATCGCTCAAGCAGCAGATGACTTTGTTGTACCAGCTGGAAATACTTGGGTAATTAATAGAATACTTGCTTTTGGTGGAAATAATGGAGTACCTAATTTCTCTAGTGTAGATGTTGTTATTTACGATGACAATAACGGAACTCCTGGAGAAGAAGTTTACAACAGCTCTAACTTAACACCAATTTCTGAACTTAATGATCCTAATTTAAACTTATTACTCCCTGAACCTTTAACATTAGAAAGTGGTAACTACTGGATCTCTATTTATGTAAACTTAGCTTTCTTACCAACAGGAAATCAATGGTTCTGGTCTTCTGAAGATAATTCAGTAGGACAAGTTACTCAATTTAGAGATGTTGCTGATTTATTTGGAACTGGAGCTACAGATTGGACTCCAACTTCTGTTGCTTTAGGTAGAACTCCAATAGATCAAACTTTCCAGATTTTTGGAGATATCATTAGTTTAGGTGAAGAAAATGAAGAGCCAATACAAGAAGCTTCTTTAACTTCAATAAATGGACAATTAAAAACGTTGGCTTGGCCAAATCCATCTGAAGGAATCTTTAACTTTAACTTACAAACAATTACTACAGACAGTAAAGTTTCGTTGAGTGTTTTTGATATTTCGGGTAAAATGGTTCATAAAGAACAAAATGTTTCTCCTAAATCTAATTATGTTTGGGATGCATCAAACGTTTCTTCAGGAATCTATCTTATCAATATAGAAGGAGAAAAAACTGCTAAACGTTTTAAAATTATTAAAAAATAATTTTTCATCATATTAAAATAGAGGCTTAAATGCCTCTATTTTTTTTAACTTATAACTATGAAATTCAAATCTTTTTCTTTTACAATTACTTTTTTAGCTCTTTTGTTTTCAAGCCAAATTTTAACCAGTCAAAAGAAAAAAATAGCCAAACCAAAGTTTGGAGATGTTGCTCAACAAGAAGTTACAACCTCTCCTAACAACCTCTACATAGATGCTAAAATCTTAGGAAAAAATAAACAAGTATTAGATTGTAATGATGAAAATGCTAATGTATTATTATGTAAAATATTAAAAGTATCAAATCAAGGTAGTAGTATAATTAACCTTCCTCGTGTTAATACATCAATATATTTTAAAACAGAAACTCCAGAAACATTTGATGCTTTGCATATTATGAAAGGAACTACACTTCAACTACACATAAAAGAAGATATTTGTAAAAAAGGAAAGCAGAGTACTTTTACCATTTTAGGATTTATACCTAAAACTAAATTGTAGTATCTTCCTCTATTTCATTAATTTCATCATCTCCCTTAATAATCGATGGGAAGATCATTGGAGCGATTTTTTTTACAGGATGAAATAAAATAGATTCATCTAAACTTTCTTTTTTAACAAAAGGAATTGTGTCATTCATTCTTCCAAAGAAAATAAAAATTACACTTAGTATTAATCCTATTTTCAATGCTCCAAAGGCACCTCCTAATATTTTATTTAAAATACCCAGAGAAGCAAAATCTGCAATTTTAGTTAAAATCTTACCTAATAGAGCAATGACTAAAATGATAATAACGAAAGTTCCTGCAAAAGCAACTAAAGTAATATACTTTTCACTCCAATCTAGACTATCTTTTAACCAATCTCCTAAAAAGTAAGAAAAATGAATAGCTCCATAAACTCCAGCAACTAATGCAACCAAAGAAGCTATTTCTACAAATAAGCCCTTCATTAGGCCTCTAACAAAACCAAAAAGAAGTAGTGATGCAATAATAATATCTAAGGTATTCATCGTACTAAGAATTTTAACAAATATAAGTATCTCGTTCGTATCTTTGCTTTGTTATATACGATACAAATGGAGAAGGTTATAAATTTAAAAGAAAAATGGGATTTTATAGTAGATAAACTTACGCATCAATTTGCTGAAGGAGATGAACTAACTATAGATGCTATAATATATCTCATTGGTGTTCAAGAATTAGGTCAGGGACAACGAAAATTTAAGAAGGATGAAAAAATTAACCTGATGCACATTGCTATTTGTAAACTTTTAGAACCATATGGCTATTATGAATTTGACTACTTTGACAATGAAGGCTGGCCACATTATAAAACACTTACTGAACTACCAAATTTAAAACCCGGTGAACAAACCGTATTAATGAAAGAGGCTATTATTTCTTATTTCGAAAGCCTAGATTTTTTTCATTAATTTAGGGTAATGAAATATATCTTTTTATTACTGATTTTATTCATAACACTTCAAACTTCTTGTCAACAAAGAGACACAGTCACTGTTACCACAACCAAAGAATTTATTCATGCTATAAAATCTAATAGGGTAATTAAAGTAAATTCAAAAAGACTAAATTTTAAACAAACCTTACAATTTAATCACATTACCAATTTATCTGTAATATCTAAAAAAGAAGCTTCTACTTTATTCTTTGATGGTAATTTCAATGCAGTTTCTATACGCAATTCTAAAAACATTTTATTATCTCAGATAAATTTAGAAATGAAAATCAACACAGCTTACTGTCGGGCACATACAATACAACTATTAGAAAGTAAAAACATAACATTTAATAATTGTAGTATTTCAGGTAGTGGGAAAGATTGTAGTCATTTAGATGCTGATGATCTCATCAAATCAGAAAGATCAGATATTTCATTTGAAAATGTAATTTTTAAAGATATTCCATCTAAAATCAATGATGATTGTAAGACAAACATAGCTTTTAAAACATGTACTTTTTATGTAAGTGAAAAAGAAAAAGTAGTGTATCCTCATCTAGATTTTCAAAATTGTACTTTTTTCAGGAGTAATCAAGTTCCTTTTTTAAAAAAATATAATGGGTTTTATCCTAAAAAACCGGTACTTGTTAACGCGGAAATTATTGCTAAAAATCCTCCTTGGCTTTATCCTTACGATGAAGGAGAATTGGGGGGTTTGTGTAACAATACTTGCAAAGTATCGGCTTCTAGTACACTTTCTGCCAAAACAAAAAATAGCTACACTACAAAGAATTTAATTGATTTTGATACAAATACTGCTTGGGTTGAAGGTAAAAATGATTCAGGAATAAAAGAGCGTATTACTTATAAAGTAACTGATATACTTGGGGATGCAGAGTCTTGGCGTATGTCTTTAGATGCAACAATTGTTAATGGTTATACCAAAAACTTAAATACTTGGAAAAACAATAATAGAGTAAAAAGTTTTAATATGTATCGTAATGGAATATTAATTGCTCAAATAAACCTTAACGACACCCCGAAAGCTCAAAAAATTAATTTTGGAGAAATTGGATACCAAAACTTTCCAAATATCGGTGAAACCTTTGAATTTGAAATTACAGGTATATATCCTGGAAACAAGTTTGATGATACCGCTGTGAGCCTATTCATTTTTAGCTGTCATCCTTAGTTAAGTAACGCTTAACTTTCGTATCATTTTAGATAACAACTTAGGAAAAAAACGTTTTGCATATACTCCAGATTTTTCTTTAAAACCTGCAATGTAAACTTCTTCTTTCTCTGCTTTTATTGCTTTCAACATTAATTTTGCGAAACGATCTGGATCAATTCCATTAGCGGTGGCTTTATCCATAATCTCTTGTGGAGATCCATCACCAGTTAGTGCATTTTTAGAAACATTCGTAGTCACAAAACCAGGGCAAACTAAAGTAACTTTTATATTGTCATTGAATACTTCTGCGCGCAAACTATCGAAAAAACCATGTAAAGCATGTTTAGTTGCTGCATATGTAGATCGCAATGGAGTACCTATTTTTCCTACAATACTTGTTGTTACCACAAAATGTCCAGAGTTTTTATTGAGAAAATGTGGTAAGATAGCTTTGGTGAGTGCAACAGTTCCTAAATAATTAATATTCATTAACCTTTTATCCACAGAAATATTAGTGTCTTTTGCTAAGGATCGTTGACTAATCCCACCATTGTTTACCAAAATATCAACGCCTCCAAAAAATGCAATAGCTTTGTCAACTTTCTCAGAAAAACATTCATAATCCTCTAGATCTAAAGGTAGTATTTTTATATTTTCAGGAAAAGCACATAAATTTTTCACTTCATTTAAAGCAGATTCATTTCTTGAAGATAAGATTAATTTTGTATTTTGGCTGGAAAGTAGGATAGCTAGAGATTTTCCTATACCAGAAGAAGCTCCAGTTAACCATATTATTTTGTTTTCTACAGTCATTTAGGTTAATAAATTTAAACCTAAAGTACTTAAATTAAATAAGAAATAGTAATTTTGGTACGCTTATTGGAATACAAGAAGTAGAATTTTAAATATATTTTAATATAAATCCCTTACTAATGATGAAAAGATTTTTTGTTTTACTAATTTTTGTAGCTGCTGTTGCTAATGCACAATTTTCAGTAAAAGGGACGATGACTCCCCCAGAAAAAAGTGATTGGGTTGTGTTATATAGAATCGACGGAGCTAAGCAAAAATTTATTAGCAATTCAACAATAAAATTTGAGGATGTTGATTTAGGAGGAAGCACACAAAAGGTTGGTCGTTTTGAATTAACACTTCCTGCAGATGCAAAAGCTGGAGCTTATAGAGTTAGCTATAGAAATACTGGTGCAGGATTTGTAGATTTCTTTTTTAACAAAGAAAATGTAGAATTTGTATTTAATCCTCAGTTTCCTGAAGAATCAGTTTTATTTACAAAATCAAGAGAGAATAAAGTATATAGAGAATATACAGAAGCATTGTCGTTAACACAACGTGCTATAGACTCTCTTCAAGTTGAATACTTGAAATCTGATAAAAAGAAAACTAAAAAAGCTTATAAGAAAGCTTACAAAGAGCAAGAAGAAGTTCAGGAAATTTATGAAGGTAAATCTGAAGGAATGTTAGTAAATACATTCATTAAGGCTTCTGAAGCTACGAATTCTGATGACATTTTTGACGATACTCAAGAATATTTAGATCATGTCTTAAATAGTTTCTTTGATAACATTGATTTTTCTGACAAAACATTATACAACTCTCCTTTTATTATAGATAGAGTTACTAATTATGTGTTTTATTTAAACATTGCTGAAAGTCAATCGTTACAACAAAAACTATATAAAGAGTCTATAGAAAAAATTATGGGTATCATTAAAAAAGATGCCACTAAGAAAGAAATTTTAGAATATTTAATTACTCGTTTTACAATACAGAGAAATTCTGAAATTGTTGATGAAGTATTTGAAAAATACTATGATAAATTACCGGCTAACTTACAAGATGCTAAATTTAAAGAAGGAAAATTAGCTGAATTAAGTGTATCTGTAGGACGTACTGCTCCTGATTTTTCTTGGAAAGAAGACGGTAAAGATTATTCTTTATCTACTTTAGATGACGGAGAGTATTACTTAATGATTTTCTGGAGTACTCAATGTGGACACTGTGTTAAAGAAGTTCCTGAAGTTCATGAATTCATGAAAGAATACGATAATACTTCTGTAATTGCTTTTGCTATAGAAGAAAATGATCTTGATTTCAACTCTTGGGCTAAGAATAAATTATACAACTGGCACAATGTTTTAGGTACTCATCCTACGTACAAGTTCGATAATGAAGTGGTTCAAAAATATAGAATTGATGCTACACCAACGTACTTCATTTTAGATAAGGACAAAAAAATCATTGCTGTTCCTAATGCTGTAGAAGACATTAAAGAGTTCTTAAATAAAGAAAAAACAGCTTCTGAATAATATCAGAAACTCAATATAAAAAAACGACAATCAACTATGATTGTCGTTTTTCTTTTTATAAATAAGTTCTAAGAAAACTAGTAAGCATTCTCTAAAATACGCTCAGTAACATCTAAAGTTAAATCTCCTGTTTCAGATAAAGCCACCATTCCATTAGATTCTAATTGAGAAACAATGTCTTTCAATTCTTCTTTTTGAATTTCATAATCGCTAATCTTAGTTGCTACACCTAAACGATTAAAGAATTTTTCTGTTTCTTGAATTGCAGCTTCAATTCTTTTATCTGAAGTCCCTTCAGTAATATTCCAAACTCTTTCTGCGTATTGTAATAACTTTGCTTCTTTTTTATCCTTTCTTTCTCTTAAAAGTGAAGGTAAAACCATAGCTAAAGTTCTTCCGTGATCAATATTAAACTTAGCTGTAAATTCATGACCGATCATGTGTGTACTCCAATCTTGTGGAACACCAGAACCGATTAATCCGTTTAACGCCATTGTAGCACACCACATAAAGTTTGCTCTCGTATCGTAATCTTCTGGATTGTTTAATGTTTGTTCTCCAATTTCAACTAAAGTCTGTAAAATACCTTCAGCAGTTCTGTCTTGAAATCTCGCATCTACAGGAAAAGTAATGTATTGTTCAACTACATGAATAAATGTATCTACAATTCCGTTGGCAACTTGTTTCTTTGGCAGCGTATATGTTAATGTTGGATCTAAAAATGAAAACTTCGGATAGAACAAAGGAGAATAAATACCATATTTTCCAGTTTCATGACTGATCACTGAAAAGGCATTCATTTCAGAACCTGTTGCTGGTAAAGTTAATACCGATCCAAAAGGAACAGCTTCTTCAACAGGAATAGGTGAAAACCCATGTTTAATTAAAGATGTATAGTCATCTCCTTCATATTTTGCCGCAATAGAAATATATTTGGTTGCATCTAACACAGAACCTCCACCTACAGCTAAAATAAAGTCAATATTATTTTCTTTAATAAGCTCTGCAGCTTTGATACATGTATTTAATTGTGGATTGGGCTCTATACCACCAAATTCAAATATTTCGAAACCTTGTAAAGCTTCGGTGATTTTATCGAAAGTTCCAAATTTCTTGATACTTCCACCTCCGTAAGTGATTAATACTTTAGCATTTTTTGGAACTAATGTAGCTAGTTCAGACAATCGATCTTTACCGAAAACGATGTGAGTCGGATTGTAAAAATTAAAATTAAGCATAGTGATTTATTTTATGTTTTTTAAGAAAATATGAGGTTAAGAATTAGAATAAATTATAGCTTCTAATACTAGTTTTCAAAATTACATTATGCTTATATCTTAAAAATTGATCTATGGTAATAAATGAAATTAGAAAACTTAAAGTCTTCTTAAAAGAATAAAAAAGCGTCTTCGATATGTTCTATTTTGAAATCGTTTTGTTGCTTTAAAACAGCGATGATATCGAATCTTACTTCAACATCTAAATCGTGCTCAATTACATAAGAATTCATAGCTTCAACTAACATTTTTTTCTTCTTTGCGTTAACAAATTCTTCAGGATTACCAAAATAGTTTGTTGATCGAGTTTTTACCTCTACAGCAATCAACCAATTTTCTTTTGTTATAATAAGATCTATTTCGGCTTTTCCTAATCTGTAGTTTTGTTCAAGAATTTCATAGCCTTTTTCTTTTAAGAATTCTAAAGCTAGTAACTCTCCTTCTTTTCCTAGTTCATTGTGTTTTGCCATTTTAATATTTCTCTAAATTAGAAATTTCGACTTCTACTTTATTCATTTATAAACTTGATGTTTGATTTTTGTTTGTTTTTTACTGATAACTCAATACTTCTTCCCATTACTAACGCACGATTGTCGGGTTCGTGTCCTGCAGGAAAATCAAAAAGCACAGGAATATTTTCAGGTAATACATTTAAAATTAAATTTTCAATAGGCATTCCCCATTTTGTTGAATTCTCTTTTACTTTCGAAATATCTCCAATAATTACACCTTTAACATTTTTGAAATAATTAGCTCGCTTTAAGCTAAACAACATGCGATCAATTGCATATTCATACTCACCGATTTCTTCAACAAATAGAATTTTATCTGTTGTATTCAGCTGACTCTTTGATCCTAATAGTGAAGCTAAAATCGCTAAGTTTCCACCGACTAATTGTCCTGTCACTACTCCTACCCTATTATTTTGATTTGATGGTAATTGATATTCTAAATCTTCACCAAAAATAGCTTTTCGTAAAGTTTCTACAGATTCGTTAATTATGGCTATATCATCTTGCATACTGGTTCCCATAATCGCATGTAAAGTTTCAACTCCTAAATTGTGAATGTGATTATGAAAAACGGTAACATCAGAATAACCAATGATCCATTTGGGTTGTTTCATAAATTGGTTAAAATCTAAGTGATCTATAATTCGTACAGAACCATAACCACCTCTTGCACACCAAATCGCTTTAATATTTGGGTTGTCTAATGCTTTTTGAAAATCTTCGATTCTTTGTTCATCTGAACCTGCAAAATGATTTGACTGCGTAAACACATGATCACCCAATACTACTTGTAAACCCCAACTTTCTAGTAAGTCTACTGCTTTTTTAATAACAGTTTCTCTATTTATTAAAATTCCTGCAGGAGCAATAATGGCAACTGTATCTCCTTTTTTAAGATACGATGGTGTAGTCAACTTCATACAACCAAATAACTAAAATTAGTAGCAATCAACCAAAATTTGGTTTCTGTTTTTATAATAACTTAAAGTTTTACCGTTTTTTTCAAGTGCTGTTTCCAAAACTAAAAATATGGCGTTTTGCATTGCTATGGCTCCACAAATCATAATTACTGTTCCGTTATGTAAGTCTGAAATAATTTGATCTATTTGCTCTGCAATTACATCTTGAACATATACTTTTTTATCACCTTCTCTTGAAAACACATAATTGATCTTCGATAATTTTTTTTCATTTAATACAGATTCATAAATCTGTAAACTTGCTTTGTTAGGTAATCCAAAATACAAATCTACTTTTGTTGATTTCGCTTCATTTATCATTCCTAAAAATGGTGCGATACCAGTTCCTGTAGCAATCATAATTACTTTCGGAGCTTTCTCCGGAAAATGAAATGTCGGATTCTTTTTCACAAACGCATTGATAGAATTTCCTGCTACCAAATTGTGTAAATAGTTAGAACAAATACCTAATTCATGTCGCTTAACACTCAGTAGTAATTTATCATTAATTTTTGCGATAGAATACAAACGTTCATGTTCTTGATCATTCGGATAAATACCTAATAAATCTCCAGAAGTAAACTTTACATTACAATCAAATTCTAACAAAAAAGTTTCTTTAGCGAAATCATTTGTTACTTTTCTAACTAATGGTAATAAAACTGTTTTTTTTCTTTTGGTTAGTATCGTTTTATCGAGTTTTAATTCAGTTTGATTTGTATTACTGAATTCTTGTTTCCATTGTGAAAATGCTTCAAATGATTTATTATTTATTGTATGAATTGGTAATAGCATTGTCGCATTTTCATTTGATGTTAAAGCAGCATCAACATCGAATCCGAACTGACAAAACTTAGGATAAGCCAACGAACCAAAAGCAACTACTGAAAAAGAAAACGGATGGTTATGAATTGTTTTATCTTGAAGTAATTTCAAGAATTTAGAAGCATTAGACGGAGCTTCACCTTCTCCGTAAGTTGCTGTTAATACAACTAAATGTTGCATATTTTCAAAAGTAGTGTACTTATTTAAATCGGTAATAAAAACCTTTTTACCAGCATTTATCATTGCTCTATAAAGCATTTTGGCAAACGTTTGTGTACTTCCATTTTCTGTACCAACCAAAATCACATATTCACATGTTTCCTTCTTGAATTTATTTCGAGTTTTTCCTTTTATGCGTTGAAATGTCATTGCAAATCCAGAATACACAAAAAACAAAGTGGCTATACTTGAGAATGCTAAAATAATCGCCCAAAATATACTTCCTTGTCCAGTATGTAAAAGTAAACTGTAGTAAGCTACTACTTTTGTAAACGGATAATGTACTTCACTTAATACTTCTCCTGTGATCTGATTTACTGTGAATTCTTTATCTGTAACTTGTACTAAAAAGTAATCTTCTACATCAGATGAAAATGGAAAATCTATTTTTCTGAGTTCCGATAATTTTGTTTGCTGAAAGATTTTAAAATTTGAAATCTTTTGTTGTGGTTCAGCTTTTAAATGATCAAAATCTATAGCATGACTGATTTTCTCTTTAGGTAAAAGATTAAACTTTTCTAGAGAAAGATATACTCCAGATATTGTTATAATGATTAAAGGAATTATAGAAAGCCTTCCTAAGACTACATGAAAGTACTGATAGAAATTTTCCCAAGTAACTTTATTAAAAAATTTCTTTAAACTTCCTTGTCTTTTCAGAATTAAAACGAGTCCAGAAACTGTAATTAAAAACAATAAAAATGAAACTAAGCCAACAAAAAATCGACCAATACTTTTCAAAAATAAAGAACGATGCAATGTGGTAGCAAACTTATAAATTGAGGCTTTCGGTTTAATATCTCCTAATTTTTTTCCTGTTTTTGGATCAATATAACACGTTTGACTTTCACCTTCTTTGGTAATTACATCCGCTACTACAAAACTATTATTATCGATTTCAACAGAAATAACTTCTTCGTATTCTTCTTGTAATACTGTTATCATTTCTGCAACTGAAACCTCAGAAAGATGAGATACCGAATAGGTTTCTAACTGATTAGAAACAGGTTCAAAAGCTAAAATAACTCCTGTAATTGCAGCTACTATTATAAATAAGAAAGAAGATATAGCCAGTGTTAAATGACTATATCTCCAAATTGAAAGTGTCATATTATATTAAACTTCAAAAATTTAAAAAGTTTTTATAATTATTTTCTCCTCTATTTTTGAGGCATCATTCTTACATATCTAATGAAGCCTTTACCTTCAAACTTACTTTTTACGTTTTCTGAAGTTAATTCAAATTGAACATCATCTGCATAATACTCTTGATCTTCAACAGCTGTTTCAAATCGAATTTTATAACCTGCATCAATTTTATCTGTTGGAATTTCTACCACTTTAATTGCACGTTGTCCTCCGCTAATTGTTGCTCCTGTAACTGCATCAATATCTGGTCTTCTTTTTCCATAAAAATCCCACCATTCAGATATTTCATGATACCATTCGTCATCATCTCCCAATACTTGAAGTGTTTCTAAATATTTTCCTTCTGTATCTAAAAGAGAAACTACAATATATGCTCCTTCTCCATCATAATTCTTTAACTGAATCATGCATTTGTATTTTGCTGTTTCCTTTATTGTGAAAGCAAAAACTGTGAATGATAATAGGAGAACTAAACTTATTCTTGTGATTAATTTCATGTATTACTTATTTTAAAAAACTTAAATCGAACTTTGATAATTGTTCATTTTCTTGTGCCAAATCGTATATCGTTTCATCAAAACTTGTCGTCACAGTTTTATCTGCTCCATTAGCTAATAAAAACTTTACTATTTCAGGTTTTTTAGCAACCATTACTGCTTTTTGTAAAGCCGTTTGTCCTTCTTTATTCTTAGCATTCACATCGATTTTAAACTTCTGTAAGAATTTTAATAATGGTAAATTCCCTTTATCAGCAGCTAAATGGAATAATGTATTTCCATCTTTCTGAGCTTTTGTAAAGTCAAAACCTTTTGCTTTTAACAAATTGATTTTCGATACAAATTCGTCTTCTTTTTTAGCATTATAAGACGCAGCTAAATAAAAAGCTAAATTGTTTCCTTTGGCATCTTCAACAAACACATTTGCGTTTTGCTCAAGCAAATAGTTAACTACAGCTGTTTTATTTCTTAATGAATTAGTTAATGCAGATTGTCCTTTCTTGTTTTGAACATTAATATTCTTTGTTTTTTCTACTAATAATTGAACTACTTCAAGAGAATTTCTATAACTAGCATTCATTAACGGTGTATTACCTTCTTCATTTTGTTGATCTAAACTCACACCTTTGTCTATGAAATACTGTAATGAAGCTACATCTTGATTTCTATACGCTAAGTTGTGAAGCGGAGTTAACCCTTTAGTTGTTGTTACATTTGGCGCAATTCCTTTACCTTCTAAATATTTGAAAAAAGCTAAAGAATTATAACCTCTTCTTCCACCTTGTGTGGCCATAATCATGGCATTTCCTCCAATCTTATTTTTATTCTTGTATGGTAATCCTTTTGCTATTAACTGATCAATAATTTTCTGATTTCCTTTTTTTGCAGCATAGTTTATAGCTCCGTTTCCATCGTTATCAGTATCGTTTAAACTCAAACCTTTAGACACGAAATAATCAATCAGTTCAAAATCTTTTTGAGTAGGAATCGCTAATAATAATGCATTAGCTCCATGTAAATCTTTATCTTTCTTTACATCTACTCCTTTAGAAACTAGATAATCAAATAATGCTATATTCTTTACTCCTGTAGACACAGCAAAATTTAACGCTGTATAACCATGACTATCAATTACATCTAATTTAGCTCCTTTAGCAACTAAATATTTTACCAAATCTAAACGATTTTTGTAGGCAGCCCAGAAAACATAAGTTCGTCCATCGTGAGTTAATTTGTTCACTCCATTTCCTTTAATCGTAAGTAAATACTTTATAATATCGTTGCTAACTACGTCGGACGTTTCCAATAAAGCATAAGAAATTGCATCAAAACTACTTCCGCTTAATGCTGTAGGATCATTTCCTTCGGAAATTTTAGTTTTTACAAGTTCTAATGTTGGTTTAGATTTCCAAAAAGCTCTATCTAAAAATATATTTTTACTCTTTTGCTCTTGCAGCATTCCAACTACAAAAACACATAGTATAAAACTCTTAAAATTCATTATTTAGTGATTTTTTCTTCGACAAAGATAATTTATTTATAATAAATCTAAATAAAAATATTGAAGTAGATTTTATAACGGTTATAGTTTATAAAAACAAGAAGTAAAAACGAATTATTAACTACATTTGTAACCCAAAATAAGATTATAATTTTAACATGAGTTCTTCTAAAAGATATACGATTACAGCTGCATTACCTTATACTAATGGACCAATTCATATTGGACATTTAGCTGGGGTTTATGTACCTGCTGATATTTATTCGCGTTTTTTACGTTTAAAAGGTAATGATGTTGCTTACATCTGTGGTTCAGATGAGCACGGTGTAGCTATACCAATGCGTGCTAAAAAAGAAGGCGTAACTCCAACGGAGATTATTGATAAGTATCATGCAATTATTAAACAATCTTTTGAAGACTTCGGAATTTCTTTTGATAACTACTCTAGAACTTCAAACAAAATTCATCATGAAACAGCTTCTGAATTTTTCAAAAAGATGTATGCTGATGGTGAATTTATCGAAGAAGTTTCTGAGCAATTATACGATGCCGAAGCTGATCAGTTTTTAGCCGATCGTTTCGTAATTGGTACTTGTCCGAAATGTGGGAATGAAGAAAGTTATGGTGATCAGTGTGAAAAATGTGGAACAAGTCATAATGCAACAGATTTAATTAATCCTAAATCTGCAATTACTGGAAATGTTCCTGTGTTAAAGCAAACAAAACATTGGTTTTTACCTTTAGATAAGCACGAGCCTTTTTTACGTGAGTGGATTTTAGAAGGTCATAAAAACGATTGGAAATCCAATGTGTTGGGACAAGTAAAATCTTGGATTGATGATGGATTACGTCCGCGTGCTGTAACTCGTGATTTAGATTGGGGAATTCCTGTTCCTGTTGAAGGCGCTGAAGGAAAAGTTTTATACGTTTGGTTTGATGCGCCTATCGGATACATTTCTTCTACAAAAGAATGGGCTGCAAGAGAAGGAAAAAACTGGGAAGATTATTGGAAGAACGAAGACACGAAATTAGTGCACTTTATTGGAAAAGATAATATTGTATTCCACTGTATTATTTTCCCATCGATGTTAAAAGCGCATGGAGATTATATTTTACCAGAAAACGTTCCTGCAAATGAGTTTTTAAACTTAGAAGGAAACAAATTATCCACTTCTAAAAATTGGGCGGTTTGGTTACATGAGTATTTAGAAGAATTTCCTGGACAGCAAGATGTATTACGTTATACATTAACTGCTAATGCACCTGAAAATAAAGATAATGACTTTACTTGGAAAGATTTTCAAGCAAAGAACAATAATGAATTAGTAGCTGTATTCGGAAACTTTATTAACCGTGTGGCTGTTCTTACCAATAAATATTATGATGGAGTTATTCCTGCACCTAATGAGTTCACAGAATTAGATGAAGAGGTTTTAGAACAATTACAACAATTTCCTGATATTATTGAAAAATCGATTCAACGTTATAGATTTAGAGAAGCTTCTCAAGAGTTTATGAATCTTGCTCGTTTAGGAAATAAATATTTGGCAGATGAAGAGCCATGGAAATTAGTTAAAACTGACGAAGAACGTGTAAAAACAATTATGTATGTTGCTTTACAAATTGCAACTGCATTATCTGTTTTATCTGAGCCATTTTTACCATTTACTTCTGGAAAACTAAAAGGCATTTTAAAAACCGATCCAAATTTAGGTTGGAACGATATCACTGAGAAAGATACTTTATTACCTGAAGGACATAAGATTCAAGAAGGGAAGCCTGAGTTATTATTCTCTAAAATTGAAGATAAAACTATTGAAGCTCAATTAGAAAAATTAGAAGCTACTAAAAAAGCAAATGAAGCTGCAAATAAAGCTGTAGAACCTCAAAAAGATACTATAGAGTTCGATGACTTTACTAAAATGGATATTCGTATTGGTACTATTTTAGAAGCTGAAAAAATTGCTAAAACTAAAAAGCTTTTAAAACTTAAAATAGATGTAGGTATTGATGTTCGTACGATCGTTTCTGGAATTGCAGAAAGTTTTTCACCAGAAGATGTTATTGGACAACAAGTAACTGTACTTTGTAATTTAGCTCCACGAAAAATTAGAGGTGTTGAAAGTCAAGGAATGATTTTAATGACAGATGCTGAAGATGGTTCTTTAGCTTTTATGGAACCTCAAAAAGATACTAAAAACGGAGAACAGGTTTCTTAAAATAAAATTTAAGTCAAACTGAACTTGTTTCAGTTTCTCATTATTAATCCTTTTTAAAAAGGTAGAGATTCTGAAACAAGTTTAGAAAGACGAGCTTTATAGGCCTTTAATTTCTTTTAATCGTAAATTCCGGATCATTATATTTCACTTTGTAAACTATAGTTTCTGGTTTATATTCAAACTTCAAAACTCTATTTGGTTTTCCTTTTAGCTCATAGATTGAATTGTTCTTTACCAATTTGAATTCAATAGAACTTACTGCTGTTTCTTGAGTTAACTTAGCTTCAAAAACACCATCATTATCATCATCAGTAAGCGGAATTTCTACTTTCCACCTTGGACTGGTAAAGTTTCCTTTTACACCTATTGTTTTAACATCTTGTATTCCTTTAGTATCTACTTTAATAGTTACTTCTTTAATGTGTTGTTTTTGTACACAGCTTGTTAATCCGAATAAAATTGATATTATAAATAACGTTCTCATTAGTTTAGTTTTTTAGAAATTAAATAATCGACTCCAAATCTTCCTGATCCTAAGTATAAATTATAGGTTGCTACCCATAGAAATCCCATGGCTGGCAACATTGCCCATGTTCCGCTATTCCATTTTTGCATAAATATGGCAATTAACATGGTACAAATAATTAAAAATGATGATAATCTAGTCTTAAAACCTAAAGCAAAAAACAATCCTCCAACTGCTTCACTAAAAGCACCCATCCAAGCAAAAAATACAGGAAACAAAGCGAATATTCCTCCGTAAGCTTCTACATCTTCTGGAAACCAAGCTATAACTTCAAAAAAAGCTAAATTTCGATCAGAAGGCGTCCATGGCATTCCAAACTTACTTGCTCCAAAATCTATAGTTAATAACATTCCGCATATAAAACGAATAATTGCAAAATGTAAATCAATTCCCCAATGTTTCTGTAAAACCGGTGTAATTAATGTTTTGAAAATTGTTTTCATATCTGTAAAATTTGTGTTATAATTTGATGACACAAAGATGAAAACACATTCATAAACTGACGACTTATCCTGTATTTATAGGACTCAAATACGATTTGAGACGTCTTAAACTATGGTAACAAGCTTTAGTTGAGAGTGAAAAATTCCTTATTTGAGTTTATTTCTCAGTTTCTAGAAAAGTTAAAAAACAAACCTCATAAATTCGTCAACAAATTATTGTTCACTCACTACTCTAATGATAATTGTTTGATAAACTCTGTTGGTGAAGTCTGTGTTAATTTTCTAAAAACACGATTAAAAGTAGCCTTACTATTAAAACCACAATCTAAGGCAATTCCTAGAAGAGAAAGTTCTTTATGTGATCCTTTTTTTAACTCTTCTTTAAAAGCGTTTACTCGAAATTCGTTGATAAAGTCATTAAAGTTTTTATCAAAACCTTGATTAATAATTTGTGATAATTGCGATCGATGCATGTGTAAATTTGATGCCAAATCTGATAAATTCAGCTCAGCATTTAAATATGGTTTTTCTACTTTCATGTACTCATCTATCAATTGAATTTCTTGTTCAGACACCTTCTTTTTTTCATTAGGTAGATTTACTTCTTTTTCCTCTACATTAAAATCAAACTTTACAGTATTCAGTTTTCCTGTATCTGTAAAAAAACCACGAACTCCAATATACAACATACTTACTGCCATCAATAAATTTAACCACCATTGCTGGGTATAACTTAACGATATAAAAGCAACATCAATTACAGTTTGAATACTTCCGTATAAAAACAAAATAGAAAATACGATTAAAAAACTCAATACCCAGTTTAACTCTAGCTTATAAGTATTAGAAAAAAATTGATTGATTTTTTTCCTGTAATTGTAAAATAATTGAAACGTAAAAGCCAAATACAACAGCATTACTGCAAAATCTAAAAAAACTAATATTGGCTGAATAATTTTTTCATCGATTGCTACTTTTAAAACTCCATTTTGAGTTTCGTGAAAACCTGGTTGAAAAGCATCATAAATGTAAATACAAACTCGAAATAAAATCAAAGACAACATCATTAGAAAATGTTTGATATCTGATTTTTTAAATTTAAAATTAGATTGTGTGATTGATCTCACATAAAAATAAATCATTGGAGCTACAACTAAACTAACAGGCATTAACCAGTAGTTGATTTTAGTGGTTCGGTAGGTATCATACCATCCCATAAAACCTACTGTATAACAGATCTGCTGGTAAGAAACTAATAGTAAAATGATTGATAAAATTAAATACGAAACATTTTTGTTTTTTGAGTATTTGACGATTAACAATACTGAGAATAACAATGCTTGTAAAACCAATACTAAAAGAGGTGTACTGTATAAATTAAAGTTAGGAAATGTAAACGCAGGTAATATTATCATACTCAAATATAGAAAATTACCAATAAGAAATCATTTTTGTTTTCGTTCACAGATACTTGAAACCTTCATAAAGATTACGTAATTTAGCTTTTTTAGAGACGTGTATATGAAGAATGCTTTTATTTTCCCCTTTTTCTTATTCCTTAATTTTATTGTAGTTGGGCAGAAAAGTATTGGTGAGTTTAGCCATTCTTTACAAACAGATAACAAAACTGTTAAAGGTTCTTTTTCTGTTGTAAATAAAATGACCAATGATATTGCCACTTTTATCAGTGATCGAAAACATATTTATGCATATTTAACTGATGATAAATTCGTAGTTAAAAAGAAACTCAAGTTCAAAAAAAACACGAAATACAGAGGAGTTGTTGGAAAAATTTACAGTCCAGATAATAAATTCTCTTTTGTAGTTTCTAATGTTAATGTTACTACTTTTGGTACTATAGAATTTGATTTTAAAAAAGATACAGTAGTCTTCACAAAAGATCCTTTTAAAACAAAAGGACTTACCCTGCTTCAGAATTTTAATGAACAAAATAAATCTCACTTAGTTTTTTTAAGAAAAAAAACATCAGAACTTGTTGTTAGAACTTATACAAATAATAAAAAAGCAACAAATACTACATTCAACTTAAAGGGAGATACTTTTTTAATTGGTAAAAACAAAAAAACTTCTTTAACTAAACTTTTATACAACACCCTGTATAACGATTATACCATAACTAAAATTCAATCTTTTGAATATGGTGAAACAGGCAACAAAATTCAACCTGTTTCAATTGAAACTACAGCTGAATACACAAAACTTTATGCTGAAAATGATGTCATCAAAATTGTTTTCGATAAGAATAAATATTACACTCAAGTTTTAACTTTAAATTTAAAGAAGGGTACACACTCATTAATTAAAATAGAAAAACCGTTATCTGAAATTACGGGAAGAAATAAAGCTTCAAATTCTTACATTTTTAATAATTTCTTATTTATGACAGCTTGCTCAAGAAAAAATCTTGGGGTAGCTGTATATGATCTAGAAAATGGAAAAAAACTTAAAGAATTCACGCTAAATTATCAACAGAAATTACCTTTTAAAGATGTACCAATTGTAATTCAAGGCAAAGAGTACAAAAGTGTAAATAAAAAACAGACTAAAGTTTTTTTTCGAAAAATATACTACAGTGATATAGGAATTACTGTTGCGAAACAAAATAATAATTTTATAGTGACCATTGGCGGAAAAAAGCCAGCTACATTGCATAATCCTATGATGAGTTTAAAAATGGGAGATAATGTTTCTATTTATGCTGTAAATAATTACAGAGGTTTTTTAGATCCGCATTCTTATATTTTAAATACATTTAGGAATAAGAAATCTACATATTTTAAAGGAGTTTTAGATAATGAATTTAACTTTGTTTCCATTCCTATCAAAGAAAATGTATACGATACTATAAATTCTTATGTTACAAAAAATAGGCAACAAGAAAATAGCCATGTTTTTGAATTGAATGGAAAAATGATTTACAGTTATTATGATCAATCTGCTAACATGTATAAATTTCTAGCTTTTTAAATGTTAAAAATCGCACACCACGAAATTTATAATCATCCGTTACCTGATAAGCACCGTTTTCCGATGGAGAAATACGATCTAATTCCGCAACAACTTTTGTATGAAGGAACTTGTACAAAAGATAATTTCTTTGAACCTGAAATTCCGAACAACAAGCATTTTTTTTCAGTTCATACTCCTGAATATTTTTTTGATTTATTAAATATTACGTTGTCAAAAAAAGAAGAACGTAAAATCGGTTTTCCATTAAGCGAACAACTTATTGCACGAGAAATGATTATTGCCGATGGAACAATGAAAGCTTCAGAATATGCTCTAGAATATGGAGTTGCTATGAATATAGCAGGTGGAACACATCATGCATTTACTAATAGTGGTGAAGGTTTCTGCATGTTAAATGATCAAGCAATTGCTACACGTTATCTTCAAAAAAAAGGATTGGCAAAAAAGATTTTAATTGTAGATTTAGATGTACATCAAGGAAATGGAACAGCTGAAATATTTAAAGATGATACTTCTGTTTTTACTTTTTCTATGCATGGAAAGACAAATTATCCTTTTCACAAAGAACAATCTGATCTAGATATTCCCTTAGAAAATGATACTAAAGATGAAGAATATCTTTCCATTTTAAAAAGCACCTTACCCAAATTAATAAGTCAAGAACAACCCGATTTTATTTTCTACTTATGTGGTGTTGATATTTTAGAAAGTGATAAACTTGGTAAATTAAGTGTGAGTTTATTAGGTTGTAAAGAACGTGATCGTTTTGTATTGCAAACCTGTAGAAATTTAAAAATACCTGTTATGTGTAGTATGGGCGGTGGATATTCTCAAGATATTAAAATCATCGTAGACGCCCATGCCAATACATTTCGTTTAGCTCAAGAGATATTTTTCTAAATCAAATCACATTTTTGTTTCTTTGCAGCAAAAGAAATCAATCATGCAACTTTTATCCTATATATCCTCACAAACTTCATATTCAGAAAAAAGTATTCAAAATACAGTTGAGTTATTAAATGAAGATTGTACTATTCCGTTTATTGCTCGTTATCGTAAAGAAAAAACAGGAAATTTAGACGAAGTTGAAATTGGAGAAATTGTTGCTTTAAAGGAAGCTTTTGAAGCTCTTGAAAAAAGAAAAAATACTATTCTTAAAGCTCTAGAAGAACAAGAGGTATTAACTTCAGAATTAAAAAACAAAGTCTTACATGCAAAAGACTTAACTACACTAGAAGACATTTATTTACCTTATAAAAAGAAACGAAAAACTAAAGCTGAAACTGCTCGTAAAAATGGACTAGAGCCTTTAGCTAAAATTATAATGAGTCAACGTGCTGATAACTTAGATTATATTGCTTCAAAGTATATTAATGACAGTGTAGAAAATGAAGATAAGGCACTAGAAGGAGCTCGACATATTATCGCAGAATGGATTAATGAACGTAGTGATATCCGTAATTTAATCCGTAGAGAATTAGAACGTTTTTCTACTATTGAAACTAAAGTTGTAAAAACGAAAAAAGATGACGAAAATGCTCAAAAATTTAAAGATTATTTCGATTGGTCTGAAAATTTAAGTCGAATTCCATCTCACCGTTTACTGGCTATTTTACGTGCAGAAAAAGAAGGTTTTATTCGAGTTAAAATTACAATTGATGATGATAGAGTTCTTGAAAAAATAGATCGAAAATTAATTAAAAATAATAATGAATGTGGTGCTGAGATTCAATTAGCTATTGATGATTCTTATAAACGTTTATTGCTACCTTCTTTAACTACTGAAGCAATGAATATTGCTAAGGAAAAAGCAGATGAATCTGCGATTACAGTATTTAAGAAAAATCTTGAACAATTATTACTTGGAGCTCCATTAGGTGAAAAACGAATTTTAGCTTTAGACCCCGGTTTTAGAACAGGTTGTAAAGTAGTTTGTTTAAATGAACAAGGTGAATTATTACATAATACAGCTATTTACCCAAATGCACCTCAAAATAAAATTACAGAAGCTGCATATACAATTGAACATTTAATTAAGAAATATAATATCGAAGCAATTTCTATTGGTAATGGAACTGCATCGAGAGAAACTGAGCGTTTTATTAAAAATATTGGAGCAGCTAAAACTTTGGAAATATTTGTTGTAAATGAAGCTGGAGCTTCTATTTATTCTGCATCAAAAATTGCTAGGGATGAATTTCCTAAGGAAGATGTAACCGTTCGTGGAGCTGTTTCTATTGGACGTAGATTAGCTGATCCTTTAGCAGAATTAGTAAAAATTGATCCTAAATCAATTGGCGTTGGTCAATACCAACATGATGTTGATCAAAATCAATTGAAAAAATCATTAGATACTGTAGTACAACTTTGCGTAAATAAAGTTGGTGTAAATGTAAATACAGCTAGTGCTTCTTTATTAAGTTACGTTTCTGGAATTGGACCTAAACTTGCTGAAAACATAGTAAATCATAGAAATCAGCATGGCGTTTTTAAAACAAGAAATGATATTAAAAAAGTAGCTCGTTTGGGAGGAAAAGCTTTTGAACAATCAGCGGGTTTCTTACGTATTAAACAAGGAAGTAATCCATTAGATGATTCTAGTGTTCACCCAGAGAGTTATACTTTAGTTAAAAACATAGCTAAAGATTTAAAACTAAAAACTGAAGATCTTATTGGTAACTCAAAACAGTTGAAAGAAATTAAATTGAATAATTATGTTACTGCCGAATTCGGTTTACCTACTTTAAAAGACATTGTAAAAGAATTAGAAAAACCTGGTTTAGATCCCAGAGAAAAAGCAAAAGCATTTTCTTTTGATGATAATGTAAAAACTATAGACGATTTACGCACAGGAATGGTTTTACCAGGAATAGTAAATAACATTACTAATTTTGGTTGTTTTGTAGATGTAGGAATTAAAGAAAGCGGACTAATTCATATTTCTAATTTATCTGATACTTTCGTTGATGATATTAACAAAATAGTAAGCTTACAACAGCAAGTACAAGTTCAAGTCTTAGAAGTAGATATAAAAAGAAAACGTATTCAATTAAAGCTGGAAAAATAACATTATATTATTGCTATGTTTTTTATTTTATTTGGAACAAGGTCCTCAAAATTAAAAGAAAAAGAAATTCGAGTAAATTGTTCTGCTTGTAATCAAACAACTCGTCATAGATTAATTGGAATGGCTAAATATTTTCATATTTTTTGGATTCCTTTTTTTCCACTTGCTAAAAGAACACAAATAATTTGCTCTTCTTGCACTACTATTAATAAAGATGCTACTAAACTCAGAGTTACTCAAAATTTAAAAAGGCCTTTATGGCATTTTTCTGGATTATTTTTAATCGGTTTATTAATTATTGCTCATAGCCTACTGTCGTATATTGACATGTATAACTATTCACAAGAAAAAAAAGCTTTTAAAGAGGAATTTAAAATCATAGATAAAAAAAACGATTCCTTAAAAAATGTCTTTTATAGTGATTTAAAAAAATTGTCCTTTTCACCTGAAAAAAATATTGATTCCATTAGTTCTAACATTAAAGAAAACTTTTATTTTAAAGAGTTTGGACTTGATAACAAACAAGTTTCTTTATTTTCTAAGATAAAGAAACAAAAGCTTTTAGTTTTACTAAATATTCAAGAAAAAAGTGAGCCAGATATATACTTAACAATAAAAAACATGTTAATTATAAAAGAATTAGAAAACTTTATAATTAACAATTATCATAGCAGAATCAATGATATATTTATTGGAATCTATAAAAATGAAGAATTAAAAATGTCTCATAATCAGTCATTGAAATTCTTTACGAAAAGAGATAAGGAGAACTTACTTTTACAATTCTATTTTAATCCTGAAGATAACAATTATCCTTATCTAGATTTTTTATACAATCAAACCCCTGAAGAAAATAAAGACTATAACTACATCTCAAAATTAAAAACTCTAAATAATTACAAGAAACTTAAACGAAAGAAAGTCAAAAACGATCCGAAAAAAGTTGAAAAACTATGGAATCAAATCCTAAAAAAATATAATTTTGAATATATTGAAAAAGCCAGGCCAGTTACCTATAAAGACAACTATAAATTTCTTAAAAGAACTAACAATTTAATACCCGAATCACTAGAATTACTTTTATTACACAACAACACTAATGGTCCTTTTCTTAAATATCATGAAATAATGAATAATTCATGGAAAATTATGGACAAGTTCAGCAATAATAATTACGATAATTTAAAAACTAAGGATACTTTAAAAAATAAACGAAAGGTAATACCTATAAAAGCAAGTCCTTTTTGGGTTTTGTTTTATGAAGACAATAAATATCGATATTTTATAGACTTATTACCCGATAAATATGGTTTTACGGAACAAATAATTATGGTTGATAATAACGATAATGTATCTTTTGTTGCTAGTAATCTTGAATCATTTTTGGTTCTTTACAAGGAAAAAAAAGTTCCTGTAGACCTTTACGGATGGGTTAAATAAAGTTCTAGAAATTGATACTTCAAGAAAACGTATTCAATAAAACTAGTAAAATAACTGCGCGATCAAGTTCACTCATTAAAAGATCAAGATTACTCAATATTGATTTTATATTAAACTAACAGCTAATATTTTTACTAAAAAAATCAACAAAATGAAAAATTTAGTAATCGTATTCGCTTTGTTTTTAGGATTAAATACTTTTAGCCAACAATTTGAAAAAACTGATGATTTCTACATCACTGAAATCGATTCAACAACTCGAAGAGAATACTGGGACAAATTTCCTCATGAAAATCAAAACTTACCAATCTTTTTAAAAGACAAAGACAATAATACCATCTTAGAATTATCTGTAAACTTAATGTCTTACGATGAAACTTCAGTTCATGTTTTAAATACTAATAACTTCAATAACATAAAACAAGTAGTTCGTATTACTACTTCTCATACGGCATGTTGTTCTACTTTAATTTCTCATTATCTGTGTATTACAAAAGATGGAAATATTATAAAACTACCTCAACTAGAAAATTCGCATTGTGATGGACCAGAACCTTGGATAGAATATATTTTCCCTAACCAAAAAGGCGGACAAAAAAATGAGATTCTTATGGTAGAATCTAATTATGATGCTCTAGGAAAAACCTGTGCAACAACTACTCAAAAAGCATATGCTATATACAATGGTCTATATGAGTTAATTCCTGTAAGCACTACACATCTGACTTATCACAAATAAATAATTTAAAAAAAAGAGTAACATTATAGTTTGTTTCAAGTCTTCTTAAAAAACACTTGAAATGAGACCATTATTCTTTCTATATATATTTTGTTTTTCAATAACAGGGTTCAGCCAAAGAACTGATCATGCTATTGATAGTTTGTTCAACTCATATTTTACTAACGGTACTTTTAACGGTTCTGCACTAGTTATAAAAGATAATCAGATTATATATCAAAAAGCATTAGGCTATGCCACTAGTAATAAACAAACTCAACTGTCTATACATTCTAAATTTCTTATGGGTTCCATTTATAAAGAATTCCCAGCTGTTGCTATAATGCAATTAGTAGAAAATAATAAATTAACAATTAATCAATCTATTCATAAAATCCTACCAGAATTGCCTCAATGGAGTGCTAAAATAACTATCAAGCATTTACTTCAATATTCAAGTGGATTACCAAAGGTAAATTGGAAACATTATTTTTCAAATCAAATTATTCCTACAGACAAAAGTTTATTTGAGGATATTAAGAATGTAAGCAAATTAAAGTTTACACCTGGGTCAGATTATTTATACACCAATATGAGTCCGGTTTTACTAATAAAGATTATTGAAAAAGTGACGAAGTTATCTTTTGAAGAGTACTTAACTAAAAACATGTTAAATCCTTATCAAATAGAAGGAATTAAAATAAAAGATCAGTTCCCTTTTTTAGATAAAGAAAACATGGCTATGCCTTTCAATAAAGATTTTAAAGACGATCCTTATAAAGTTGCTATAAAAAATGAACTAATCTCTTCTAATGTGAATGGACTTTATTTATGGCTGAAAAAGTTAGATGATTTTGAAATCATCTCTAAAGAATCCATGCGCTTCTTATCTCAAAAAGCAAATAAAGAAACACATACACAAGCACCTTTAGGAAGCTGTTCTTGGAAGAATAATGATATTAATATTCATCATCATCACGGATCTTCTGGTAATTTTGAATGTTTAGTTACTAGAGATAAAACTAATAATATATTCGTTATACTTTTAACCAATCAAAAGAATAGAAATTTATTCGAAATCACTAATAAAATACTCAATAATTAACAAATTAATTAAATAAAAAACAATGTGAAATCACCATTAAAAACATTGCTTTTTTGAGGTCTTATAACTAGTTTAAAAGTTGATTATTTCGTAAATTTACAAGACTTATCTTTTAAACATTTCGTTATGGAAAATATAGATGCTGCAAGACTTCAAATGGCATTCACGCTAATTTTTCATATTGTTTTTGCCTGTATCGGAATGGTTATGCCTTTTTTTATGATTGTCTCTCACAAAAAGTGGTTGAATACAGGAAATCCAGTATATTTAAAATTAACTAAAGTATGGCAAAAAGGTGTTGCCATTTTCTTTGTAACTGGTGCAGTTTCGGGTACTGCACTTTCCTTTGAACTAGGACTTTTATGGCCCGAATTTATGGAACATGCCGGACCTATAATCGGTATGCCCTTTTCTCTTGAAGGAGCTGCTTTTTTTGTTGAAGCAATTGCTCTTGGTTTTTATTTATATGGATGGGATAAAATCTCTCCAAAATTTCATTGGTTTACAGGAGTTATTGTTGGAATTGCAGGTGTTGCGTCTGGAATTTTAGTAGTTTCTGCTAACGGTTGGATGAACGCTCCATCTGGCTTTGATTATGTTGATGGACAATTCTTAAATATTGATCCAGTAAAAGCATTACTTAATCCAGCGTGGTTTACACAAGCTTTACATATGGTTTTAGCTGCTTTTACAGCAACTGGATTTGCAGTGGCCGGTATTCATGCTTTTCAGATTTTAAAGAATAAACAAACTGAAATTCATAAGAAAGCTTTTAAAATAGCTATTACATTTGGGGCAATTGCAGCAATTTTACAACCGATTAGCGGAGATATTTCTGCAAAAGATGTTGCGCAACGCCAACCTGTAAAATTAGCCGCTATGGAAGCACACTACGAAACTTCTAAAGGTGTTCCTTTATATATCGGTGGAATTGTAGATCAAGAGAAAAAAGAAGTTAAATACAAAATTGAAATTCCGAAAGCTTTGTCTTTTTTAGCTTTTGGTGACTTTGATGCTGAAGTAAAAGGTTTAAACGACTTTCCTGAAGATGAAATTCCAAATGTTGCTATTGTACATTATGCATTTCAAATCATGGTTGGTTTAGGCGGACTTTTACTCATGGCTGGAGTTTTCTTTTTCTTTGTAAACAGCAAGAAAAAACAATGGTTAGATAAAAAACTGTTCTGGAAATTATTTGCTTTTTTAGCTCCTACTGGATTCATTGCTTTAGAAGCTGGTTGGATTGTTACTGAAGTTGGAAGGCAACCTTGGATTATTCACAAAATTATGAGAACTAAAGATGCTGTAACTCCCATGCCAGGAATTCAGTATAGTTTTTATTTGTATGTTTTCTTGTATTCTATTTTAACTGTAACCGTAGCTTGGTTGTTAAGCAGACAGATAAAATCATTAAATAACTCACCTAAATTAAGTGTATGATAGCTGTTGTTTTATTTTTTTTAGCCTTTTCTCTTTTATTATATGTTTTGTTGGGTGGCGCCGATTTTGGTGCTGGAATTATTGAATTATTTTCTTCTGAAGATAATCAGAAAATCACTAAAAAGACAATTTATAGAGTGATGGGACCCGTTTGGGAAGCAAACCATATTTGGATTATCATTTTAATTGTAATTCTTTGGGTTGCTTTTCCTCAATATTATAAAGTAATGGTTACTTCTTTACATATTCCTATTACTTTAATGCTAATTGGAATTACTTTACGTGGTGTTGCTTTTATTTTTAGACATTATGATGCTTATGTGGATAAATCTCAACGTATTTACAATTGGTTATTTCGTGTTTCTAGTTTAGTTACGCCGATTTTCCTTGGGATGATTTTTGGCGGAATGATTTCTAGTAAAATTATATTACCAACTGATACTATTATACCATCTTTTGCTGAAGCTTATATTACACCTTGGTTTAATATGTTTTCGTTCTTAGTCGGGCTATTTTTTGCTAGTTTATGTGCTTTCTTATCTGCTGTATTATTAATTGGTGAAGCTGATCAAGAAGGATATCCTGTATATGTTAGAAAAGCTAAAATTGCTACAATTGTTGTAGTTTTACTTGGCTTCATTACAATTGCTTACGGATATATTACTGATACTTATTTTGTAAATGGAATTATTAAAAACCCTATTAGCGTAGGAATGATTCTTCTTTCTGCTTTAGGATTAATTCCCCTATGGTTTGCCGTGAAAAAAGGAAATAGAATTAATAGCAGAATTTATGCAGGATTGCAAGTGATACTGATTATCGCTGTAGCTTTAATTCCTCATTTCCCACATTTACTTTTAATTGAAAACGACAGTATGAGTCTTCTTGAAGATGTTGCACCTGACTCAGTAATTCGAGTACTCGGAATTTCTTTAATCGTTGGTGGATTAATTATTATTCCTGGATTATTTCATCTATTGAAATCATTTAAATTGATTAAAATTTTAGAAAAAAATTAAATATATTTTAGATTTAAATTAAATTTTAAAAGGCAAGAAACATATTAATATTTCTTGCCTTTTATGAAAAAATGATTAATTAATAACCGTAATCGTAATCATAATTCTGACCACCTCCACTACTAGATCCAGATGAGCTAGAGCCTGATGAATTAGAGCTAGAATCATTATTATTGTTATCATTGTTATTATTATTATGATAATCGTCATAATCTTCATAATGCTCATCCTCACCATCATAGCCATCAAAAAGATCTTCATAATAATCCCATTCGTCTTCTATGTACTCACCATAGTAGTCAGTTCCTCCATAGATTTTCTTTTGAACTTCCTCAGAAACTTGAGGAAAACTTAACTGTAATTTTTCCATATCATTTTAATTAATAAGTTAGAAATATGCTGGAAATTAAATTAAATCAATTAAAAGAAGTAACATGTATTTTCTCATAGAATTTATATAATTTCGCAACTTTGTTTTAAACAAAATTAATTAAATCTATGAAAATTGAAAAAGAAAAAATTGATTCTTTTGTAAGGGAATATTATCCTAAACCTTATGCAGTTTTAATATCAGGAAGTTATGTAGATGGTAACAATAACGAATTTTCGGATATTGATGTATTAATTTTCACTACGAAAAGAAAAAAGCTTTTCAGTGAAATGATATCTTACAATAAATTAAAAATTCAGTCTATTATTATACCTGTTCAAATTCTTCAAGAACTTTTATGGGTTGATTATATTACCTGTAAAGGTGCTTACATTAATATGATATCTAAAGGTTATATTCTTAAAGACACTAAATTATTTTTAAAAAACTTTAAAACGCATTGTATTGATTTACAACAAAACGGAGGAAGAAAATTATCACATGAAGAAGTATTTAAATTAAGAGTAAAAATAACTTCTTTATTGGATGATGTTAAAGGAAACAACAATTTTGAAGAACTTTTTCTCACAATTTGGGATCTTATAGACTCATTGACAATTTTAAAACTGAAATTTAATGGTAATTGGTGTGGTAATGATAAACACAGAATGAGACAAATAAAAAAATTAGATGAAACACTATACCACAATATTAATAAGGCAATAAATAGCTTTTATATAGAAAAAGATAAAACTCATCTTATACAACTTGTTGAAAATGAAATAAAATATTTTGGAGGCTTGTTACCATATTATAACTATTCCAATGTTACTTATTCAAAGGTTTCTGCCAATTATCTAGTAATACAAATTAGTCTTAAAGATAAGAGTGAGAAAGATGCTATTATTCATTGTATAGAAAAAATCAGAAAGGTTCTGGAAAAAATAAAGGAGTATAAAATTTTAAATTATTATTACTTTATTTCTTCTTCTATAGGTTTTAATGATGAAAACCAAAATATTTATTTTGTTATTGACACAGAACAGAATTTTATTAACGATTATTTAGTAGATAGATTAAAATTTTTACTAGAAAAGGAAAATAAACTCAAAATTATTTTTCCTTTCAGATTTGACCCTAGATATAGGTTCTCTTCTGATTCGATTTATATAAAAACAGCCCCTATTTTTTATAAGACTTCACAATTGTTAATAGATAAACCTCATTTTGCTTTAGATCAAAATTTTCAATTAGTTTTTGCTATTTCATTTTTTAAAGAGACACAAAAAAAATGGTTTTCCAAAGACACAAAGTTCAAATCTTTTCTAAACTATCTATTCAACTATTGGTTTCCTTCATCTTATGATGATGGAGTTAGCAGTAGTACTAAAGAATTATTATATAAAAGGGAAAAAACATTATCTGAATTTAACTCTCTTTTTTCTAAACAGGAAACAAGTCTTAAAGAAATTCTTATCCATAACGAATTTACATATTATGACATTACCAAAGATCTAGAAAATATTGAAAACATAGATGAAATACCTCTCTTTAAAACACACTTAATAACATTTGATTTACCTGAACATGAATTAAAAAAATGGACACTGTATAAAGAGATTTTATATAGGGTTTTATCTATCATTTTAATTGATGACTATTTTATATCATATATACCTTTTGTAATGCTTAAACTCAAAGAAAATGAATAAAAATTTCCCTGTTTTTAAGCAAAAAGGAAATAACAGTTGTGGTTTATTTTGCTTGAAAATAATAGCCAAATATTATTCTGGATTTTTCAACGAAGCACCATATCTTAAAATTCTAGAAGAAAAGGGACTATCAATATATTCATTATGTAGAATAGCGGAATCGAATGGCTTTAGAACTAACGCATACAAAGTATCGTATGAGCAATTAACTACTATAACTAAGCCCGTAATTATTCATATAAATGAAAATCATTTTGTAGTATTATATAAAATTATAAAAGATACTGTATATATATCTGATCCAGCTAAAGGATTAATTACTTATGATAAAACTGACTTTTTAAAACTGTGGTTAAATAAAGAATTTGGAGATGGTATGGTAATTTCGTTAACTCCATCAGAAAGTCTTGTTAATATAACATCAAAAAAAGCAACTTATGTAGCTGCAATCAATTTTTTATTTAGGCATTTAAATCCCTACAAGAAAAATTTACTTTACTTAATTGGGGTAATGCTAATTATATCTCTTGTCTACTCAATACTACCTTTTTTAACTAGATCTATTATTGATATTGGTGTTGAGGGTAAAGATTTCAATTTCATTATTATAATTTTAATAGCAAATATATGCTTACTTTTTTTTAGGAGTGTAGGTGAATGGATTAGATCGTCTATATCACTTCATATTGCTAGTAGGATGAAAATATCTATAATTACAGATTATTTTATCAAACTTTTTTCATTGCCTGCCAATTTTGTTGAAAATATGATGATTGGAGATATCATACAAAGATCAAGAGATCAGGAAAGAATTCAACAGTTCATATCTAATTCTGCTATTTCTGTTCTTATGTCTCTACTAATTCTTTTTATATATTCTATAATCTTATTCGTTTTTAACTTTAATTTATTCTTAATATTCTTAATATCAACTGTTTTTTATATTTCTTGGATAACTCTTTTTTTTAATATTAGAAAAAAAATGGATACAAAGTATTATAAATTAATGGGGGAAAATCAGAGTTCATGGATTGAATTATTAAAGAACTTTGAAGATATTAAGTTAAATAATTATGCTACAAATAGAAGGTGGAAATGGGAAAAAATTCAGGTTTCAATTTATGGCGTTGGTATTAAATTATTGAATGTAGATAGATTGCAAAAACTTGGAGCAGACTTTATTAACGGGGTTAAAGACATATGCTTAACTTTTTATGCCGCATTTCTTGTTATAGAAGGAAAAATGTCTATAGGAACATTAATCTCTATTCAGTTCATTGCTGGTCAACTTAATGGTCCTGTTATGGAATTGGTTAATTTTATTAAGTCATCACAATCTGCTTTCATTAGTTTTTTAAGACTAAATGAAATTAATAGTATGGAAGAAGAACAAAAAAGTGATCAACCATTAACAAGGAGCTTTTCGGAAACCAATAATGACATTCGCTTTGAAAATGTGTCTTTCAAATACAAAGGAACTAGAAACCTAATTTTAAAGAATCTCACTTTCAGCATTCCTGAACACAAAACAACTGTTATAGTTGGAACAAGTGGAAGTGGAAAAACAACCTTAATGAAATTGATTTCTAAAGTTTACACAGATTATAATGGCGAAATTTTTATTGGTAACACTAATTTAAAAAACTTTGACAATAGTTTTCTACGAAAAAAAACAGGTTTTGTCTTTCAAGACAGCACTTTATACAAAGACACTATATTAAATAATATTGTACTATCAGAAGAAAATGATTATACACCGAAACTATTAGATAAAGTTTTAAGTTGGGTTAATTTAAGCGATGAAATTGCTAATTTTCCTGATGGATTAAACACAAAACTAAATGAAGGAGGAAAAGGATTAAGTCAAGGTCAAAAACAAAGATTACTATTAGCTCGTGCATTATTTAAAAGACCAAAATTTCTGATTTTAGATGAAATTACAAATGCAGTGGACTCTGAAAACGCAGAAAATATCACTAATTTATTTTTAAAAGGACTTAAAAATCAAACTATAATTATTGCCTCTCATAAACTTTCTACTATACGTTGTGCAGACAATATTTTAGTTATGGAAAATGGAAAGTTAATAAACTCTGGCACTTATAAAAGCTTAATAGAAGATAAGAACTCCTTATTATTCAAAATGTTCCAAAAAGAAATAAGTAAAAATACTTTTGAAGATGTATAACAAAAAGTACCAATCCGAAGAACTAAGGGAAATAACTTTGAGCAGTAATATTTTCAATTATAAAGTTGTAATTGCATACATACTTATATTCTTGTTTATTATTATCTCTTTAGGTTTCTTAGTTAAATATCCAGAAAAAATAATTGGTAACGTATTTATTGTTTCGAAACAGCAGGTTAATAAAATTTCGTCTCCCAGTACGGGTAAAATAACTTTATTTATAAACGAAAATTCCACTGTTAAACAATCAGATATTCTGGCGCTAATAGAGACTCCTACATCCTATAAAGATATCTTATTTCTAAAAAAACAATTGAGCTTATTTAATATAGATAGTATAAAAAAATCTATCCAACTCTATGATTACAATCAGAATTTAAGGCTAGGTAATGTTGAGCATAACTATAATAATTTCCTAGGAGCTTTATTCGAGTATATTACCCTGATAGAAACAGATATAAATAAAATAGAAATTAATAATATATCAAATATTATCAACCGAAATAAAAATAAAATAAAGGATAATAACTACTTATATCATATTACTATTGAAAAATCTAAACTCATAAAAAATATTCTTAAATCGGATTCAATACTTTATAAATATAATACTATTGTTCAAAGTAAGTTTAATAAATCGAAAATTGACATGTTAAACATAAATGAGAAAAGATTAGATATAGAAAAGTTGAATAAAGATTTAAATTATAACAATGAAGAATTATTAGATAAAATAAAACTCCTCAAAAAACAAAGATTAGAACTTTTTTTAAAAGCTGAATTTAATGTGAAAAAGTATTTTTTCGAATTAAAAACAGCCATTGATTTTTGGGAATATAATCATCTTATTAAAGCACCAATTTCAGGTAAAGTTGAATTTAATCAACCATTTTTTAACACAGATCAACATGTTTTAAAAAACACACCTTTATTCACTATACTTCCTGAAGCTAATGCGATTATGGCTAAAGGTGTTTTAAATGCAAGTGGTTATGGAAATTTATCTATTCATGATACTATTTTCATTAAACTTAACGATTACCCATATAATGAGTATGGCGACTTGAAAGGAGTAGTTAAAAATAAATCTAGAGTATATTTAGATTCTGTTTATTATATCGATGTAAAACTTCCGAATGGATTAAAAACGAGCTTAAACCATAATATTCCTTTTTCCCATAATATGTCTGGACAACTTGAATTTTATTCAAAAAAACTAAGTATAATTGAAAGAATGTTCAACAGGTAATAAGATTCTTTTTTGTGCTTTAGAATTAATTATTATTCCTGGATTATTTCATTTATTAAAATCATTTAAATTGATTAAAATTCTAGAAAAAAAAATTAAATAAAAAAGCTAACTATTAATAGTTAGCTTTTTTGTTATTTCTTATGTTATTATTAAATCAGCATCATTTTTTATATGACTACAGCAAGGGTGAAACATCATATCAGGATCTGTATAACATAACTCTTCAATACAAGGTTCAGGAAAAGGACCTTCTGGTACATGATCGTAATCAGGACCTCTATATGGAGTTCCTAAACCTCCTTCAATTTGTTTTTGCTCTGATTTTTCTAATTCTAGTCCAAGATTTTTAATTTTTGTTATCATAGTTTTTAAATTTTCAAAAAATATAAAACAATTTAATTTAAATCATATTAAAAAAACTTCATTAACTATTTATTAACTTATTCCCTCGTCTTAGTATCTAGAACTTTTAATAGTGTAGGCATACGGTAATTACCATCCATATCTTTAATAGCATTATAAGCTTCTTTTAAATCCAAACCTATTGCAGAAACATATAATGGCTTTTTACTTTCCCCTCGAAACAGTTCTTTAGCAAATTTGTTTTCTACGTTAAACTGAGACTTCGCAACACCAATTACAGGAATAGTTTTATTCAACTCTTCGTATAAATATCCACCTAAACCTAATTTTCCTTCATTATTAAGAATAGCATAACCGTCGACAATAATAAGTTCTACTTCTTCTAAATTATACTTTTTTAAAAGACTTAGAATACAAGGTAATTCTCTCTTGTAAAATGACCCTGGTTCATATTCTGGAACATCTTTAATAATTTCATCTTTAATTTCTGTTGGCTCAGCGTCTGTTATTTTATTAAAACTAACACAAACTGTTTTAGCTTTATTATCAAAATAATATGTATCAAAAGCAAGAATCATAGCTATTTGTTGGTTTAAATTTTTGTGTAAAATTAAAAAAAGAATAGAAAAAATAAGATGAAGCAAATGAAAAAAAACCAGTAGTTAGACTACTGGTTTTTCTTCTTTTTCAATTCAATACGTTTCTAGCAAATTTCCCCTCTACTTATTACCTAACATTAAAAGTTCATTACATACAACTTCTGTAACATAGCGTTTTTCACCTTCATTAGTTTCATAACTTCGAGATGTTAATTTTCCTTCAACCATTATCTCACTTCCTTTGTCTAAATAATTTTCTATTATTTCAGCAGTTTTGTTCCATGCCACTATCGTGTGCCATTGTGTATCTGTTATTTTTTCTCCTTGTGAATTTTTGTACGTTTCATTGGTAGCGATAGAAAATCTAGCTATCTTCTTTCCAGAGTCTAGATTAATAATTTCTGGTTTGTTTCCTAAGTGACCAATTAACTGTACTTTGTTTTTTAGTGCATTCATGATATTAATTATTGTTTAAACAGTTAAGATTAAAATTGTTGTTCTTGTGAACTAACACTGCAAAGATGCAACCTATTTGAAGTTAGAGTCGGTTGCAAAATAGTTACTTTCGATTGTAAACGTTTGTAGTCGATTACATTCGGATAAATTTGTATATTTGGACCATATGATGGAAAAAAGAAATTGTCTTGAATGTGGCGCGCCTCTAAAAGGTAGAGCTGATCAAAAGTTTTGTTCAGATTACTGTAGAAACTCGTATAATAATCGAGTAGATAAAGACACCAAAAATTTAATTAGGAATATTAATAATAGGCTGAAAAAAAATTATAAAGTTCTTTCTGACTTAAATACAAAAGGAAAAACAAAAGTATCTCGAACAAAATTGTACGATAAAGGTTTTGATTTTAAACTATTTACTTCACTTTATCAGACAAAAACAGGTAATATTTATTATTACGTTTACAATCAAGGATACTTAGAATTAGAAAATGAATTATATTTATTAGTAAAATTAGATGATTAATTATTTCACTTCAAAACTGAAATAGTAAGTTCCTAATAACCCATCTTGACTATTCACTTCAATGCTCGCTTGATATAAACCCCTCACCTCACTTGTTGTAAATTCTATTTCAAACTCTCCATTTTGTTGATTAAGAAGATATGGATTCCAATATAAATTTGTTCTTAAATCATAGAAGTTTTCTATTTTTTCCTTTTTTGGGTAATCATAAAAACCTTTTAAGTGTAGCATATTGCTAACTACACTTTTTTCTTTTTTTATTTTAGATTCTGGCTTCTTATAAACTACTCTTTCACCTCCATTAATAAAATATTCTTGTCCATCTATTGGTTTTATACCTCCAAATTTATGATTTGTACAATTTAAAATATTGTACTCAATACACACATAATCAAACACAGAACCTTTGTACAACTTACTTACTCCAAATGGCTTAGGTTTTCTCACTTTTTTAGTGACCACTACTTCATCTAATGAATTTAAATAATCAAAACTAAAATCTTCAAGATACTTCTTCGATATTTTTTTTCTACTTAAAAAGTCTATATTATTTGTAATATTGATATTAGGTTTCTTTAGAATTTCTTCTGATTGTATCAGAAAATCAAAATTTGTAAATAAATGCGTTTCATTATTACCATAAGCGAGGGTTAAATTCTCATTATCCATTTCTTGTAATTGAGAAGGTGTTATTTTAAAATTCCCTAATGAATCAACAGCTACTGAGTTTACTTTTTTTCCTCCTAAAACAGGAATCATTTTATTTTTTTCGACAACCAAATTATTTAGCAATCCTCTTCCATATAATTTACCTATTATATCTTCACTGTAAAGTTTAGACTGCCTCTTATAATTTGAATCATTCTTTTTGAAATAGTTATTTAACATTAAATGATCTAAAGACTTTGAATAGCTTTTTATAAAATATCTTTTTGATGAAGGTATTCTTTCTTTTGAGTTTTTAATTAAATGATAATACGAACTTAGATTAATACCTTCTTCATTAAAAATACTTTTTTCATTACTTATTCTTACAGAAGCTACAGCTCTCTTTATTTGATTTTGATCATCTAGGATTTTAAATTTTAGCTTTACCTTCTCTTTAGGCTGGTATTTTTTTCTGATACTTTTCAACGGTTTTACACGTAATTTTTTATGTTGATTCACAAATACTGCTCTAGAAGCTAAAACAGTTTGATTTGTGTCTAACAAATCTAGATACACTATGCCCATATTAAGATCTTGCACATGTACTGGAAAACTCACTAAACTTTGTAAAGAAGAAATAAACTCATTATGAATTTCTTTTCCATTATAATAGGCCTTTAAAGTAAAGGTCTTAGTGCTTTTAAAATTAACTGGATTCAAATCTACTTTTAGAGTTTTTCCTTTATCTGTAACTTTTAGATACACTCCCGACTTTTTAAATTCTGGAAAACTAACACTAAATTCTTTTGTGTTTATATTAGTTTTAATAGAATATTTTTTTTCGTTTTTAAAATGATGTGTAACTGATGTTACTCCTCCTTCTAGCTTTAATTCTTGTATTTTTTGATCATCTTCATACAAAAAGATTTTTCCCTGAATAGATTCATTCCATTCATTAAAAACTTTAATTCCTACTCTCTGTTTAATTCCTGAAAATAAATGTCCTCCTTCTGGAAAAAAACGCACATTAAAATGATTTTTAAACTTAGGCGGAATTAAATTAATAACCTCTTCTCTTTTTCCTGCATCATCGAAAACTGTAAAGACTATCCTACTAAAATCAATTTTAGAAATATCCTTTAACTTAAAAGTAACTATTCCTTTATCGTTTGTTTTTATCTTTTGCTTTCTACTTCTTCCAGACTTTGTCTTGTAAACTAATTGAGTTTTTACGTTTTTATAAGGAGCATATTTTCTGTCGTTAACTTTAAAACTAGCAAATAATTGACTAGAAATACTATCGCGTTCTAGATTGTATGTTATGTGTAATCTTTTATGAAAATTTTGTTCTATGTAAAATGGTTTTTGAGCTCGAATATTGAAATTTTCATTTATGGAATTTACCGTAAATACATTTAAAAAGTATAATCCATTCTTCATTACATCACTCAATTTATATCTTCCTTTACAGACACCTCTATCTATAGGAAACTTATGGCTAAATTTTACATTTTTATGAATATCTAAAATCTGTAAATACAAAATTTCACTAGCATAAGAAGGCTTTAATGTTCTTGAATTTAAAATGGTTACTTTAAATTTTATTTCTTCTCCAGAAGTAAAAATATCTTTATTTGTTTGAATGTATAAAGATTCTAACGGAATAGGTTTAGCGACATGTTGTGAATTTATATACAACACACTAAAAAATAAATAAAGAAAAGTAATATACTTCTTCATAGCAATACTAAATACTAGAAATTAATCTAATAGACACTAAGTTAAACAAAATCATGTAACGTTTTGAGGATTTACGCTACTTATAGTTAAAAATTGTCTTTATGTATATTGTTTTCATTATAATTATCACATTCGGTTCAGTTATTTTCTTGGCTAATTATTATAGTAGTAAAAAAGTTTTAATTCGAAAACTTAAAGAAATTCCTAACGCTTCAGTAAATAACTTAAAAACAAATCAGCTTACTAAAATTACAGGTAAAGCACTGCATATAAATGAACCTCTAATCGCGCCTTTTAGTAAACGTAAATGTGTATTTTATAGAATTAAGATAGAACAAAAGAAACATAATGGAAATACTCCTACTTGGGTTACTGTAGCTAAAGAAGAGAAAATTCAGCCTTTCTTTCTAATGAAAAATGGTGAATATGTAATGGTTCAACCTTCTCAAGACTTAAAAAATTTTAAAGCACATTTAGTTGTAGATAAAAAACACTCAACCAGTACTTTTAATGGTGCATCTCCAGAATTTCAAAAATTATTAGATCGATATCATATTAAAAGTAAAGCTTTCTTAGGTTTTAATAAATCTTTACGTTACAAAGAAGCTATCGTAGAAATTAATGAAGAAATTACAGTTGCTGGAATTGGTAAGTGGAAAAATTTAAACGAACCTATAGAGGGATATACGTACTCTAAAATAGCAACTCTAGAAAGTAACGATAATCAAAAATTATTGATTACTGACTTGCCTAAAGAACGGATAAATAAAAAGTAAGATTATTTATTTCCAAGAATTACCTTTCATTTTTAACGCAGCTTTTAAAATATCTTTCTGACTTATTTGTCCGATTAATTTCCCATTTTCTAAAATTGGAAATCGTCTTCTTTTTGATTTTAGAAACTGATTTGCTGCATCAAAAATATTCATATTACCATCTATTGTTTCTACTTCGGTAGCCATTGCCCTTTCTACAGTATTATCTTTATCCACCGGTAAATTATAATATCTACTTTCTGAAATGTGTTTGATACAATCTCCTTCAGAAATTATACCTATCAACTCGTTATTTTCATTAACAACTGGACCCCCAGAAATTCTATTCGCTACAAGTGTTGCTATAACATCTTCTAGTGATTGATTCTTAGAAAAAGTAATTAAATTTTTTGTCATGTAATCAGAAACTAAAATAGGCTCTGTTTCTTTCTTTAAAACTGCTGTACGCTTGCCTTGAAAACTCTTTATTCCCATAATTAATTGATTTGTAAGATATTAAATATAGTGATTTTCAGCTAATTATAAAAACAAGGGCATTATAAATCGTATTCTTGAAGGTAGTAAAGCTCTAGAAAAATAAAGTCAACATCAACTTTTAAAAAATAATATTAAGGTATTTGATGAATTTAGTTTTTAACAAAAACTGATAAAAATAAAAAAATAGGAAACAGTTAATTAGTTATCTTTGTGCCTATGAAAATATCTTATTTATTTATTGGTGGACCTGAGATTTTTATAATCATGCTATTCGTTGTGGTTGTTTTTGGTGCTGATAAAATTCCTGAAATAGCTAGAGGATTAGGTAAAGGTATTCGTCAGGTAAAAGATGCTACAAATGATATTAAGCGTGAAATTAATGAAAGCGCTCAAAAACAAGGTATCGACACCGAAATTGTTTCAGACATCAACAAAGAAATCAATGATGTTAAAGATAACCTTGATGATTTAACTGGTCCTATAAAAAGAAAGATGTAATTATTTTACTCTACTAATTGTTAATCCATCTCTAATCGGTAATAAAACAGTTTCAACTCTAGTATCAGTTACTAACAATTTATTGTAAGCTAATAACATTTTAGTATCTATATCTTTAGGGTTTAACTCTTCTACAACTTTACCACTCCATAAAACATTATCTGATAAAATTATTCCACCTTTGTTCATTTTATCAATGATTAATTCAAAATAATTAGGATAGTTAGACTTATCAGCATCAATAAAAACTAAATCAAACTTCTCATCTATGGTCGGTATAATTTCAATAGCATTTCCGATATATTGTTGAATTTGATTTTTAAATTCAGATTTCTGAAAATATTTGTGTTGTAACTCCTCTAACTCTTCATTTTTATCAATCGTATACAATATTCCATCTTTGGCTAATCCTTCAGCCAAACACAAAGCAGAATATCCAGTATAAGTTCCTATCTCTAAAATTTTCTGAGGTGTTACCAATTTAGAAATCATACTTAAAATTCTTCCTTGAAAGGCTCCACTAAGCATTCTTGGATTTAAAACTTTTTGCCAAGTTTCTTTACTTAACTCTTGTAAGAGTTGAGGCTCTTTTTCAGAATGCTCAACTACATAATCATCTATTTTTTGAGGTAAAAAGTGCATTTTAGTTGTATTATAAAGTATAAAAAACGGAATCCACATTGATGTAAATTCCGTTCAATCTAACAAAAAATCAAAAAAACGGTTTATAAAAACCGAAATCTTTATGAAGACATTTCCTGCTTCAATTTTTCTTTTAGTAACTCTTTATCGCTTTCAGTCAAGCAGTGAACTTCACTTTTACAGTCCATCGCTTTAGCTTTAAAAATATCAGTCAGTTTTAAATTCTGCTTGGTATATTTTGCACATTTGTGACAAAAAGCAATATGTAATTGTAGCTTCATCCTTTCTAAGAAAGTAGACTCATTGTACTGAGATTTATTACAAATCTCATTAGCTTCTTTACATGTAATTTTAAAAAATTTAAACATCTTTTTATTTATTAAACCAATTTTTCTCCATACAAGTTCTCAACTGAGTTCTTGCTCTATGGATTATTACCCATAAGTTAGACGGAGTAATATCTAGTTCCTTACAAATTTCTTCTGTTTCAAACTCTTGTATAGTTTTCATTCTAAAAACCATAGCATATTTTTCTGGAAGATTGTCAATACAAATATCAATTTGATTTTTTAGCTCTTCGTTTTCTATATTTTTTTCAGCCTCACTATTCCAGGATTGTGGTACGCGTTCTTCTATCCAATTTCCTTCATTTTCTCCATCTTCATAAAAACTCATTCTAACTTCAGCTTGTCCTTTTTTAGAATTTATTTTACGATAATAATCGATGATTTTTCTTTTAAGAATAGAAATCAACCAAGTTCTTTCAGTTGACTTACCTTCGAAATTTTTTGCAGAACGTAAACCCGCAAAAAAAGTTTCTTGTACTAGGTCTTTAGCTGTATCACTATTATTCACCCTAACTACTGCATAGTTATACAGGTAGTCAGAATAGTTATCTATCCATTTATCAGGACTTAAGGTATGCATTTTACTCACTTTATCCACGGGGTCAAATATACATTAATTTTTCTCTCGATTTTTACCACAGTTTTTCCTTCTTCTCATATCAACTAAATATATAATCTCCCAAGAACCGTTGTTATTAAACAACTGAAATGAATTCGCTCCACAATGACTGAATTTATTGTTTAAATAAAATTCGTACGGTGTCCATACTGAAGCTAAGTTTCCATCAATTTTTATGGTATAGGATAATAGTTTTTCAAAGTAAACATCAGATTGCTTTTTTGAAGCTATGGTTTTCAATAATTTCTCTTTTGATTCTGTAACTAAAACCCTGTTCCCCTCTTTATTCGTGTACGTAGTTTGAATTTTTATATCGTTGTGTAATGTCTTTTTTATTAAAGAGGAATCACCTTTGTGTAACCCATCAAAAAACACATTAATTACACTTTTAATTTCTTGCTCTACTTTGGTTTCTTGGGAGTTAACAACAAAGAAGTTAAAGATTAATAAGACAAAAAATGAAAACTTACGCATGTAAATAATTTATGTAAATCTAACAAAAAAGAAAGTATCAGAATCAAATTAACACAATATTAACGAGTTTGCCGTATTTTGTATATTTTTACCTGATATTTATAATAATTCATACATGTCTGTAGCTAAAAAACAATATAAGAGAGTCACGGTAAAGTCGTTGATCGAAATGAAAAACAACAACGAGAAAATTTCAATGCTTACTGCTTACGATTATACCATGGCCAAAATAGTTGATGGTGCTGGAATAGATGTTATTTTAGTTGGAGATTCTGCCTCTAATGTTATGGCTGGTCACGAAACTACTTTACCTATTACTTTAGATCAAATGATTTATCATGCAAGTTCTGTAATTCGTGCTATAGATCGTTGTTTAGTTGTTGTTGATTTACCTTTTGGAACATACCAAGGAAACTCTAAACAAGCTTTAGATTCTGCCATTCGTATTATGAAAGAAACTGGAGGTCATGCTGTAAAACTTGAAGGTGGTGCAGAAATAGAACAATCAATATCTAGAATATTAACTGCTGGAATTCCTGTAATGGGTCACTTAGGTTTAACTCCACAGTCAATTTATAAATTCGGAACATATACTGTAAGAGCTAAAGAAGAAGCTGAAGCTCAAAAACTAAAAGAAGACGCTAAATTATTAGAAGAATTAGGTTGTTTCGCTTTAGTTTTAGAAAAAGTTCCTGCTAAATTGGCTCAAGAAGTTGCTGAAAGTTTAACTATTCCTGTAATTGGAATTGGTGCTGGTAGCGGAGTAGACGGACAAGTTTTAGTAATGCACGATATGCTAGGGATGACACATGAATTTAACCCTCGTTTTTTACGTAGATATTTAGATCTACACACGGAAATGACCAATGCTTTTAAACAATATATTAGTGATGTTAAAAGTGTAGACTTTCCTAATGAAAATGAGCAGTATTAACATAACGCTATGAAAAGAAAAAGAATTGTTTTAGTCGTTTACTTGTTGCTATCCAACAGCTGTATTTTTTGTCAGGCAGGATCTATAGAAGTGGAAGTGAGCGATACTGTAAAATTAAAAGTCTCTAAACTTGAATATTCAATAGAGGCATCACAAAATCAAGACTATACAAATCAAGTAATCTATTATAGTACACAAAAAGCAATAACTGTAAAATTCGCTGCTAATTAATGAAAATACTCCATCTAGATACCAATCACGATTTAATGATTCAACAGTTAACCGAATTAGGTTACGAAAATCATGAAGATTATACTTCTTCTAAAGAAGAAATCGAAGCTAAAATTCATAATTACGATGGTTTTATAATTCGAAGTCGTTTTACTATTGACAAACAATTTTTAGATAAAGCAACAAATCTAAAATTTATTGGTCGTGTTGGAGCTGGATTGGAAAATATTGATTGTGATTATGCTGTTTCAAAAGGTATTCAACTTATTTCTGCTCCTGAAGGAAATCGAAATGCAGTAGGCGAACATGCTTTAGGAATGCTTTTATCTTTATTCAACAAACTAAATAAAGCCGATCAAGAAGTGCGTTCAGGAAAATGGCTTCGTGAAGAAAATAGAGGAATAGAACTCGACGGTAAAACAATCGGACTTATTGGTTATGGTAACATGGGAAAAGCTTTTGCTAAAAAACTTCGAGGTTTTGATGTTGAGGTACTTTGTTACGATATTAAAGATGGAGTTGGTAATGAAAATTGCAAACAAGTTTCTTTACAAGAACTTCAAGAAAAGGCTGATGTATTGAGTTTACATACACCACAAACAGAATTAACTATGAATATGGTTAATGAAGAATTCATTAATAACTTTAAAAAACCGTTCTGGTTAATTAATACAGCAAGAGGAAAATCTGTAGTTACAAAAGATTTAGTTTCTGCTTTAGAAAGTGGTAGAATTTTGGGTGCAGGTTTAGATGTTTTAGAGTATGAAAAAAAGTCTTTTGAAAATCTTTTTACTGAAAGTGAAATACCAGAAGCTTTTAAATATTTAATAGATTCCGACAAAGTATTGCTATCACCACATGTTGCAGGTTGGACTGTTGAAAGCAAGATAAAATTGGCGCAAACTATTGTAGATAAGATAAAAAAGTATCATTCTTAAACTTCACTTTTTAATATATTGATATACAGTTATTTCACAAATAACAAAAAGCAGTTTCACTTACAAACTTGCTACTCTTATGGATCCCCTAAATTAAAGCAATTATTAACTTAGGTTATTAATTCTTAATTATTTACTAAAGCTAAACAATAATTAGCTCTAGACTTCGTATACCAATATATCAAATTTAAAAACCTTCAAATTATTAAAATGAAAACCCCTAAATTAATTTTAGTTGTGGCAATCGTACTGTTTGCATACAACGCTTACGCTCAACCTGCTCCTCCAACTGGAAAAAAATGGAAAAAAATCGAGTCTTTATCCGATGAATTCAACAACGGATTTAATACCAGTAAATGGGCAAAAAATATCCCTGGATGGGAAGGAAGAAGACCTGCAAGATTTGAAACAGCTAACGTTTCTGTTGCAGATGGAAACTTGAAATTAGTTGCTAAAACCAAAGCCAATCCTTTTTCAGGATGGACACACGAAGGTGCTGCTGTAAGAAGTGTAAATAAAGCGCCATATGGTTACTACGAAACTCGCATGAAGGCTAACAAAACTTTTATGTCTTCTACATTTTGGCTTATTAACCAATCTAATTCAGCAACTAGCACTTGCGACAGAAGAGTTACAGAACTTGACGTTGTTGAAGTTGTTGGAATCGATACTAGAAATCCGAATGGAAGTTTTCCAAACACTATGAACTCGAATTCTCACAGTAGACAACCTTGGTGTCCGAATCCTCCAGGCGGACAAATTAGTAATTGTCCGTGGCCAGCTGGATGCAATTATACACGAGGAACTAAAGGTAATAAAGCTAAAATTGGCGCTCCTTCTTGGAAAGATTATCATACTTATGGTGTTTGGTATAGAAATAAAGATCAAGCTACTTTTTATTTAGATGGAAAAGATGTTGGAACTATTAACTTACCTTCTGATTTTAATTTAAATATGTTTTTACGCTTTGTTGTAGAAACTTACGACTGGAATCCGGCTAAATCTGGAAATGATGGAATGAACAGACCTTTATCTGAAAGAACAACATATTATGACTGGGTTAGATCTTACGAGCTTGTTGATGACAATAGTCCGATTACTGACAAAGTTAGCTTTAACAACCCTAAAACAAGTATTACTTCTCAGAAAAACTATACTTTTAATATTAATTATGAAGCAAATGCTTCAAGAGATGTTGTTGTAGAATTTTGGTCAGCAACTAAATGGTTAGGTAGTGAAAAGAAAAATGTAGCTAAAGGAAAAGGTACAACGAACATCACTATAACTTTACCAGAAGCTCCAACACCAGGAAATGGTTACATTTATAAAACTCATATTAGACCTGTAGGAACAACTTGGAGAGAAGCTTTAGACAGAAAGCAAATTAACAATGTAACCGTTTTACCTGCACAACTTATTGCTAACGGAACTTACTTTTTAACTTCCACAATTTCTAATCAGAGGTTATTATCTAGAAATCTTGAAAATCACAGTGCGCGTATGCACAACCCAGGAAACTGGAATGACCAAAAATGGGAATTTAAACATCTTGGAAATAATACATACACTATAAAAAATAAAGGAAATAATCGATATTTAGAAGTTTCAAATAACGGGTGTTTCAACGGAAAAGATGTAAGTACTACAAACCAAGCTTCCTTAGATCATCAAAGATGGACCATTATTCAAAACACTGATAATTCGTATAGTTTGAAACCTAATCATTGTTTGAACTCTGCTTTAGATATTGCAGCTGGAGCGACAAATGCAAATGTTCAGATTTGGGAATATAAATCGACAAATAATAATCAGAAATGGAAAATTTCACCAGCTGTATCTAACAGAAATACTCAAATTGATATTTCAACTAATAATGAGGCTTCTAAAATAAAAATATATCCAAACCCAACAACTGATAAAATTACAGTGAATGGGATTCTAAAAAACGATATTATACGATTGTATGATGTAAACGGTAAAGAATTACTTCAGAAAAAAGCAAGTAGCAATACAGCTACTTTAAACACCAAAGAATTAGCGAAAGGTTTATACTTTATTTCTGTATCTGAGAGATATAAAACTCAAATTATTAAAAGATAATCATAAAAAAGGCCGTTATATTAACGGTCTTTCTTAAATTTAAACCGAAAAAAATATATCATGAAAAAAATAATCCTCACTTTTTCGATCATAGCAATTGCTTTTTCTTGCTCAAAAGAGCCATCAATCAATATTCAAACGATAACAGAATTATCACCTTCAGATCCTAATAATCCTAATCCGTTTAATGGTACTATGGATCCAATTAGTACTATTCCTTACACTGATATTTCTGACAATACTTATGTTATTGAATTAGAACGATGGGATATTCAGAACAATAGATCAAATCCTGAAAAAACAACAGACAATCTTCAAGAAGCTATTGACTGGGCTATAAATGAGGGCTTTGGAACTATAAAACTACCTAAAGGTCATTATTTAATTGGAAAATTTGGAAATGATATTTACCAAGCAGGAATTGAATTGAAAAGCAATGTTGCTTTTTTATTAGATAAAGATGCTATTATAGAAATGGCTCCAAATGATAAATGGAATTACTGTGCTATAGCTATTCGTAATGAGAGTAATGTAGTTATTTCTGGAGGAACAATACTTGGTGATCGTGATAATCATGTTTATACACCAAGATCGTCTGATGGTAGTCAAGTTCATGATGAAGGACATTTGATTTGTATCGAAGGAAACAGTAAAAATGTAACGGTACAAAATGTAACACTTGGTAAAGCAAATGGCGACGGAATTTTATTAGTTGGAAGCCCAAGAAACGAACCTCAAGAATTACAAAACATTCATATTAAAAGAAATCATTTTACAGATAACAGAAGACAAGGTGTTTCTATTGTTGGAGGAAAAAATATTCTAATAGAAGATAATGAAATACATCATACTAACGGAACATCACCTCAATTTGGAGTAGACTTAGAAGGTGCAGGTCGATTAAATGAAGATATAACAATCAAAAAGAATTACTTCCATAATAACAGAGGTGGAGATATTGTTAATACTGATGGAAAAAATATAAAAATTGACAATAATATTCTTACGCAAGGAGAAGACAGTCAATATATAGATGGACCTTTAGTGTACTGGAAAAATGCAGATATGATTGTGACAAATAATAGCATTACCATGAGAACTGTTTCTGTAAATAACTGGAATGGAATTATTATGTATTCTAATGATAATCCTAAAACCAATCCGGCTACAACTTTTATAGAAAATAACATTCTAAATAATTGTGGAATGTATATGTATAAAGGAGCTGATTTAGTGATTAAAAACAATTTAATGGATCATGGACATTTAGCTTTTAAAGAAATGACCAATCTTACTTTAACCAACAATAAAGTAACTCACGATAACAGATGTTGGGCGTATCGTTTTTTACAAGTTTCGGGAACAGCTTCTGGAAATACATTAAACAATGAAGATTTTGATATTCCTTTAACAAGTAGCCCTTGGGACGGTTGCTGGATTAACTAATTGTAGTACTATTTTCTCTTTTCGTATATTGTTTCAGTTTAATTCCAATTTTACTAGAAATGAAATACGAAGCGAATACTCCACAAGAATATATAGACCAACTTCCGGAAGATCGTCAATCTGTTATTCAGCAATTACGAGATGTTATTAAAAAACATCTTCCTGAAGGTTTTGAAGAAGGTATTAATTACAACATGATTGGATATTATGTTCCGCATTCTTTGTATCCAGATGGTTACCATTGTGATCCAAAATTACCTTTACCTTTTATGAATATCGCTTCTCAGAAAAACTCTGTGAATTTATATCATAGTGGAATTTACGCCAATCCAGAAATACATGATTGGTTTGTAAGTGAATACCCGAAGCATTGTAAACGAAAACTCGATATGGGTAAAAGTTGTATTCGTTTTAAAAAGCTAGATGATATTCCGTATGAATTAATTGGGGAATTATGTAGTAAAATAACAGTTGAGGATTGGATTGCAACGTATGAAAAAAATGTAAAGAGATGAAAAAAGGTAAAGTAACGGGAATTGGTGGCGTATTTTTTAAAACTGAAGATGTAAATTCAACTAAAGAATGGTACAAAAAACATTTAGGTTTTAATACTGATGATTGGGGATGTACATTTTGGTGGAAAGATAATGATGGAAACAAAGCATCGACACAATGGAGTCCGTTTAAAAAGGATACCGATCATTTTCTACCTTCAAAAAAAGGATTTATGATCAATTACAGAGTTGAATATTTAGAAGATTTATTGGAACAACTCAAAAAAGAAGGTGTTACTGTTCTTGGAGAAATTGAAGAATATAGCTACGGTAAATTTGCTTGGATTGTTGATTTAGATGGCAATAAAATTGAGCTTTGGGAACCAATTGACGAAGCTTTTTTATAGTTCTTGAGCCTGAGCTATTAAATCTAAAGTAACTTCGAAAATTGGTTTATTTACCATTTTACTTTTTAACCAAGCATAAAAACTCATCACAAAGATATCTTCTTGTTTAGCACCAATCCACTCAAAAGAATTTTCTACAGTTTGAAAAAATTTGTCTGAAGTAATTTCTTTCGGATTATCATAATAAAGCGCTACATATTTCAAGAAAATCAATACACGCTCCTGCCCTACTTCCTTTATATAAGTTCTATATTGTCGTTTAAATCTTGACAATCGATTTTCAAAAACATCAAAATTATCCAATTCAACAAGCAGCAATATTTCAATTAAACTCTTTTTAATTACCCATTCTTTCCCAACCTTTTCCAAATACCATTTGTCTGTATGATATAATTTAGACAATAACTTATACGACTCTTTTATTGCTCCTTTCTGAAAATAAAACACCACCAAACTTAAATGAAGATCCAATGTTCCAACAACATCTGAATGTTTCTTTTTCAAAATAAACTCTAATCTTTCAATAGCCTCATTCTGATTATTCATATAATTCAAATTCAGCGTATACAACAACTCATATTTTAATCTGAATGTACGTTCATACTTTCGTTTATTCTTTAAAATCTCAGCATCCATAAGCTGCAAAAAACTTAAAGATTTTTCAAATTGCTTTGTTCTAAACAAAGTATTTGCGATCATATACAATACGTGAATATGATAAAACCGTTCTTTTTCTTTATTTGGTTTCTCCTTTAAAAACTCATACATATCCAACATAAAAGACTCTACTTCTAAATAATCTTTAGTTATAAATGCAGAAATACTGGCTATAGTTAATAATTGATAAAGCGACTTAAAAGAAAGTGTTTTATTAATATCTATATTTTGATCATGTAATATTTTTAAAACAATTTTTTGAAAATCAACTACCTCTCCTTTTGCAGAAATCTGATGTAAGATTGCTCTCACTTTTGCATATACGATATTAAGCTCTTCTTCTAATGCTGCTTGTTTTTTATTTCTTCTAAATACTTCAATTAACTCGTTTAAATTTTCTTTTTCATTCTCATGTGAAAATTGAATTCTTAAATGATAAATTTCATTCAAGTAAGGGTACAATTGATATTCTTCTGCGATTTTAGTTGCCTTTTGCAATAATTTAAATCCTAAAGCATATTGTTGTTGCTGTAAAAAAGAACGTGAAACTAAAATGTATTTTATCACGGCTACTTTCTCTGAATTCTCTTCCTCTAAATTTAAAGCCGCTAAAAATTCTATTAGAGCTTCATATAACCGTTTTCTAAGTGCATGATATGCATCTTTCTTTCCGTTTGAATACAATGCCTCACACATCTCTTCTGAAGAAAGTTCATTTGCATAAATCAATTTAAATAACTGAATGTTTTTCACATCAGTTCTTTTATTTTTCTTACTTAAAAAACTAATAAACCGTGTATAATCTTCTGTAGAAAACGAAGAAATAACTGCATTTAAACTCATTTTTAATCGTCAGTTTTAAACATAAAAACTCAATAAATATAACCATTAATTAAAGTATGTAAACTTATATATCATCAGTTTTATTGAAATTTAGTTTTCTTCACTTCTCGATTACTTCTCATCTTTGTAGTGTAATTATTTAAAATAAATTATTATGGATTATCAAACAACAATTACTAATAAGGAAACAACAAATAAGAAAGAAAAAAGAAAAGAAATTAAAGTGTACGATCAAAAACCAACAAGTGCTTTCGTTGGTGCATCATGGGCGTCTTTATTTGTGGGAACAATTGCTTTTTGTATTGGTTTATGGAATGCCGATATGTTATTAAATGAAAAAGGATATTACTTTACTATTTTATTATTCGGACTATTCTCTGTAATCTCTGTTCAAAAGGCAGTAAGAGATAAACTAGAAGGAATAGAAGTTACCAATATGTATTATAGTATAAGTTGGGCAACAACTATTATTTCTATACTTCTTTTAGTTATAGGATTATGGAATGCAGATTTAGAGTTAAGTGAAAAAGGATTTTATGCCATATCATTTATGTTAAGTATTTATGCTGCAATTGCAGTTCAAAAAAACACAAGAGACATTGCTTTTATAGAAAGAAATCAAAAGAATAATCATAAAGATTTGTTTTGATAGTTCGATTAGTTACATAGCTGATCAAAAAGCCCGGCAAAATTATATTGCTGGGTTTTCTTTTTATTTTTTTTAAATTTGATAAGTAACTCACTTTAAATCAATAAAAATGTCTGAAGAGAATAAGAATTTAGAAGATCAAGCAAACGAAGCTGCAGAAAACGCTGAAAACACAACTGAAGAAACCATTAATGACACTAAAGAATCTGCTAAAGAAGCCTTCAATAAAGCTACAGATAAGGCTACGGAATTAGCCGGAGAAGCAAAAGAAGCATTTAAAGATGCTGCTGAAAAAGCTGGTGAATACGCTAAAGTTGCTGAAGAAAAAGTTTCTGAATTTGCAGGAGAAGCGGGAGAAAAACTTGCCGATTTAGCGGATGATGCTAAAGAAGCTTTTGATGGTGCAAAAGAAAAAGTGAACGAAATGTTAGCTAGTGAAGAGGTTCAAAAAATGAAAGCAAAAGCTAATGAATTGGCTGGTGATGCAAAAGAAGCTTTTGACGATGCTGCTGAAAAAGCTGCTGATTTAGCTGAAGATGCTGTTGAGGAATTAAAGGAAGCAAAAGGAAAAGCAAAAAATTTCTTTCAGAGGTTATTTGGAAAATAAGATAAAAAAAACTAATCCTTTTTCAAGGATTAGTTTTCACAAAGTTTAGGGATTATCCAAGTAAATTACTACTAAGGAGTAATTGTTTCTTCTTGAGCTAATAATCCAAAGAATTTATCTAAATTCGGTAAAATCACAATTCTAGTTCTACGATTTCTTGCTCTATTTTTAGCTGTAGAATTATCTACTAAAGGCACTGAACTTCCTCTCCCAGCAGCAATTAATCTATTTGAATCTACATTATATTTTTTCTCTAATAAACGAACTATAGAAGTCGCTCTTTTCACACTTAAATCCCAGTTATCTTGAATCACTGCATTATTAATTGATCTAGAATCTGTATGTCCTTCAATCATAACATCCATACTTGGCTCTGAATTAATTACGTCTGCTAGCTTTTTAATTAAACTATATGCTTTTTTCTTTACTCTATAGCTTGCTGTATTGAATAATAACTCATCAGAAACTGATATCATCACAACAGTCTGATCGATATCTACATTAATATCTTCTGAACCTTCTAATTCAGACGTATTGATAGATTTCCTCAAATTATAAGCAATAGCAACATCCATCGAGTCTTTTAAAGTTTTAGCATTTGATAACTCTGCAGGATCTACTTTAGCTAAAGTCTCTCTCATTTTCTCTTTCATAGAATTAGACATCACTGCTGTTTTACCAACCATATCTAATTTCACATTATTTTCATCTTTTAAAGAAGAATTATAATTTTTAAGTGAATTGATTTTTTCATTGTAATTATCAACTCTCTTTTCAATTTTTGCAAATTTTGCTTCCAGCTCTTTCTTCTCAAAAGTTGTCTTCTGAAGATTACCCTTAGTATCTTGATACTGTTTTTGTAATTCTATATATTTCTTCTTAGAAACACATGATGTTAATGCTAATGTAGAAACACTTAGGAGGATTATAGCTTTTCTCATATTAAAATTTAAATTGGTTGTTACTTTAACGGAAGCTTTCTTTAAATATTATATAAATAAAAAATGCTACTCCAAATAGAGTAGCATTTATTCTCACAAATTTCCCACGAATTTAATGTTTTACTTCAGGATTACTAGGGAATCTATACTTACTACATTTACCTATAGATCCTCCTGGTCTGTTAAGACAGTCAGCAAATTTTGTTATTCCTCCTGAATCAGTATCTTTTTTTGGTTTGTGGCATTTATTAAATCCTTCTAATACACCAACTTTATATTCACTTGGAAAATTTGGTTCACTCATAGTAGCATTCAATAATTTTGTATCATCTAATTTTCCTAAATTACAACCTGTATTGTATCCTTGTTTGTAATAATCATTAGGAACTTGTCCTCCTGGTACTTGTTGAGCAAAAGCTGAAACACTTAAGCAAAACAGTACAAAAAATAATATTTTCTCCATTTTTAAAATTTTAAATTTACATGTGTTCATAAAGAAGCATTACAATTGATTACGACTTTATTTTTCAAATTACCTATTCAGATAGTTTGATATTTGATCAAATACGAATTCAAAAGTATTTTTTTTGAGAAAAAAGAAAAAGAGAAAAAATTTAAGTGTAGGCTAAAAAAATCTTAGTGTAAATACATCCCTGATAAGTGTAGCAACTATCTTAATCTAATAAATTTTTGATCATTTTATTTAAGTTAGTTCTATTTCTAACAGAGACCACAATTTTATCTTTATTTTTTAGAATTAAAGCTTCTCTTTTATAAATAGACTTTACATAATTTACGTTTACAAGAACAAATCTATTTGCTCTGAAAAAATTTTTATAAGAAAGTATTTCGTCATAAAACTTTAAAGCTTTTGAAGCCACATGTTTCTCTCCATCGCTCATAAAAAAAAGTGTGTAATTTCCATTTGCCTCACACTTTATTACTTTATTAATATCAATTAAAACATGGGAAACTCCAACATTAAGTAAAAGTTTAGATGACTCGTTAAACTCTTTATATAATTTAAATTTTGATTTTGTTAAGAATCGTTTTTGAATTTTATAGTATCTAAAAAGTGTAGATTTCAACGTTTCAAAATCAAATGGTTTTTTTATAAACTGAAAAGAACAATATTCTAAAACTTTTTCTAGATAATCATTGAAAGCTGTGATAAAAACCACTTCAAAATCGTAATTTTCAATAGCATTTAAAATGTCAAAGGCATTTCCATCATCTAATTCGATATCCATAAAAACAATCTCTGGTTTGTATGTTTCAAGCCCTTTTAAACTATCTTTAACATTAGAGAAAACACCTAAAACTTCTACATCTAACTCTACCTTTTCTATTAAAGAAATTAAGTAATCTTGAGCTTCTTTTTCATTTTCAATAATGATGACTGAAATTTTATTAATCATATTTTATTTATTTTGTTAACGCAAAATTCACACACTAACAATTATGAGTTTGAAAAAACTTTTTTTACTTGTGATATTCCTTTTCTCTCTGAATTTAACGAGTCAAAACAAAATATTTACACAAAGAGAAATCAATAATTATGAAATAACCCCGAATACTCCGGAACAACAAAACACGTATAAAAAAATGCTGTTATCGGATAAAAAACTTACAGGATGGTTATATTATTTTAGAAAAAAAAGCCACTACCATTTAACAAAAAAACAATACGACTCTGTTCTTTTTTATACTAGAAAAGCATCAAATATATATCATCAAGATCCTCTTCCTGCTGCAGAAAAAAAACAAATGAAAAATATTTATCTGTATGCCGGTATAGCTCTAAGCAAAACTCAAAAATATAGAAAGTCAACTGAATATCTCTTTAAAACTTTAGAAATATCTAAAAAGAATAAAAAAATCCATAAAGCATCTAATATTTATATTTACGTGTACTTAGCCAACAATTACTTAAAACTTGGCGATAAGAAAAAGGCTTTGAAGTATCGGCTAATTGTTAAAAATGATTCGGCATATATGGCTAGCACTTCAAGAGCTAGTACATCTTACACACATTTAGCTATTTTACATGAAGATTTAAATGCAAATGACTCTGCCTTATTTTATTACCAAAAATCACTAGATATTAGTATAAAGAAAGAATATGACTGGGGCAAGTTATCTTCACATAGTAACTTAGGTGATTTTTATCAAAAAAATGACCTTATAGATTCTACTATATATCATTATACAAAATCTAAGGATATTTTAGATAAATACAAAAATAAGCCTAGTCCTTTTAGACTTCTTTCAGAATGTTTCACCCTATCTAATTATGGATACGTACTTATTCATAAAGGGAAAAATAAAAAAGCTATACAACTTTTGAATACTGTTTTAGATAGCATTAAAAACATAAAAGTTGATGACGAAGTAAAAGGGTTAAAATTTAAAACTTATGACTATTTAATAAAAGCTTACCGCAATACTGACAACTTGGAGAAAGCCTTAGATATATCTCAAAATAAAACAAAATTATTTGAAGAATTTCACAATGAGTTAATTGGTGAGAAACTAGATGAACTAAACGCTATATATGAAGCAAAAGAAAAGGATGCATCTATATTAGATTTAACACAAAAAAACATTCATCACAAAACTAAAATAAAGCAACAGAACTACCTCTTAGCATTACTAATTCTTACGTTATTAGCACTTATTTTGATTGGTGTTTTAATTTATAAGCAAAGAATATTAAAAAATAAATATGAGACTGTAAACTTAGAACAACGTTTATTAAGATCGCAATTAAGTCCTCACTTTTTATTTAACTCTTTAAATAATTTGGCTAGTTTAGTTCTCAAAAAATCTGATAATTCTATACCATATATCAATAGATTATCTAGTTTATTAAGGCTTACCATAAAAAACTCCAAAGAAGAATTTGTCTTATTGAACGACGAACTAAAATCAATAGAAAATTATCTAGAATTACAATCTAATTTTTCTAAAAAATTCAATTATAAAATAATAGTTAGTGAAGATATTGATCAAAATAATATTTATATCCCTCCAATGTTTATTCAACCATTTGTTGAAAACTCAATACTTCACGGATTTACTAATTCAGCATCTGATTTTATTGAAATAAAAGTTCTGAAGGAAGAAAAAAATAAATTATTACTTTTTGAAATTAAAGATAACGGTATTGGAATAAACAACTCAACTAAAGATATTAATCACGAATCTCTATCTGGCGACATTCTGAAACAAAGAATTAAAATTTATTCTAAATCTTTAAATAAAAAATCAGGTTTTTCGATTATTAGTGAAGAAAACGAAGGAACCTTAGTTAACTTATCGCTACCTTATATTTTTTAAAATTCAAGTATGCTTATTTATAAAACTCATGAGTTTAGCTTTATTTCTTGCAGATACTATTATCCTTTCATTGTTATTTAGAATAACAGCTTCCTTTTTGTATACCTGTTTCACTAATTTCATATTCACTAATATCGACCTGTTCACCCTTATAAAACCTTGGTTTTTAAGTAAATTCTCATAATACTTAAGTAATTTAGAAACTATAAATTCTTTTTTATCTTTTGTATAAAAAATGGTATAATTTCCACTCGCTTCACATTTTATAATATCATCTACTTGTATTGCTATATACGACTCGTTAACATGAATAAAAAGCTTATCAATTGTATTGCTTTTTTGCACGTTGGAAACTAAAGAAAAACCACACTTAGATAAGATTTGTTCCAAAAGTTCATTTAAGGTAATTTTTACTGAAGAGTTAAGTACGCCAAAATCTAATAGAACTTCATTTGAAGTAAAACCTTGTGAAGGTGCATAAGTTCTTTTTAAGCCATTCTCTTCATTTACAACAATAACTCTTAGCTTTTTCATCATTTTATAGTTTGAACGTTACTTCATAATAGAAGATCCTTATTTATATAACGTTCCTAACAATAACATAATGTTACTATTAACTATAATTACCACAAAAAATTAAACTGAAAACAACTCCAATTTACTTGTTGGAATTTTCCAAAGCCTTGCGTTCTAATTCAGCCTGAAATTCTTCAAGAACAGGTTTTACAGTGCTCTCAGGTAAATCTGCTACTTTAATGTACATTAACCCATCTATCGCATTGTTAAATTTTGGATCAACATTAAAGGCAACCAATCGAGCGTTTTGTTTGATATACTTTTTAATTAAAACAGGAATTCTCAATGCTCCTGGTTCAACTTCATCTATAATTTTATCAAACTTATTCATGTCAGATTGCGTTGCATCAAAAACGAAGTCTTTATCTCCATCCTTTAATTTTACCTTAAATTCTTTTTTTGGATGGATATATTGAGCTACATACGGATCGTAATAATGAGATTTCATGAATTCAATCATTAGTGACTTTGAGAAATCTGAAAACTGATTACTAATACTCACGCCACCCATTAAATATTTATATTTAGGATAACGTAAAGTTACGTGTACAATACCTTTCCACAGTAAGAATAAAGGCATAGGTTTTTGTTGATATTCTTTAGTAATAAACGCTCTTCCCATTTCGATGGTATTTTCCATCATTGGGTGAAGTTCAGGTTCTATTTTGAATAAAGTTTGGACATAAAAACCGTTTATTCCGTAACGCTTATAAATATCTTTTCCTAATCCCATTCTATAAGCTCCAACAACTTTTTTTGCATTATTATCCCACAGTAATAAATGATGATAATATTTATCGAACTTATCTAAATCTAAAGGGGTATTTGTTCCTTCTCCTACTTCTCTAAATGTTATTTCTCGCAAACGGCCAATTTCATGAAGTATATTAGGTATCTCTTTAGTTTCTGCAAAAAACACCTCGTAATTCTTACTTGCTAATAATCGCTTGCCATGATCTCTCAATCCGTCAATTTCTTTTGCAAATAATTCAGGAGTCCTCTGAGTACTTATTTTTTTTGCCTTTTTAGGAATTTTTAGCTTCTGAGTAGAAATCAATCTTTGATTTTTCTCAAAAGGATTCGCTAACATATATGTTTTCTTTCTTATGAATTCATAGAAAGCTGGAATGTCTTTATAAGTATCTTGATCTTTAACTGATATTGGCTTTCCTATTCTTACCTTAATTACTCTATTTTTTTGTGATAATAGTTCTGAAGGTAATTTTGCAGTTCTTAACGTGCCACTTATTTTAGATAGGAAATAGAATAATCGACTGTTTCTGGCATGAAAATAAATAGGTATCACAGGAACCTTTGCTTTTTTTATTAGTTTTATGGCTCCTTCTTCCCACTCCTTATCAACCATAAGCTTACCTTCTTTAAAGGTTGAAACTTCTCCAGCAGGAAAAATACCTAAAGGTTTTCCTTCTCGTAAATGTAATAGTGCATTTTTTATTCCTGAAACACTTGATTTAGCATCTTTATGATTCTCAAAAGGATTAACTGGCATTACGTAAGGCTTTAATGGCTCTACTCTATGCAATAAAAAATTTGCTATAATTTTATAATCTACACGATGTTCTACTAATAAACGCAGTAACAATACACCATCAACACCACCTAATGGATGATTAGATATAGTAATAAAAGGTCCGTCTTTAGGAATTCTTTTTAAATCTTCTTCAGGAATCTCATACTCAATATGAAGCGTATCTAATACTCCTTTTAAAAAAGGAAGATCGTTCAAATGCTTATTCTTATCGTAGATTTTGTTTGCTGTAGTAATACGCAAAATCTTCATTAAAACCCAGCTAAAAAAATTTCCTAAAAAACCTAATTTATCAAGTTTAATAGTCTTTGCGAATTCTTTAGGTGTAACTAAACTCATAAAGTTTGATATAATCGTATGTCGCAAATATAGGAGAAAAATGCTTTGGTTAGCCTTTTTCTTGAATTACTAACTGAGCCGTTTCCGTATTAATTTGTCTGATAATCGCTTTTCCTTTCGCTCTTATACTATTAATTGCTTCATCGTCAAAATGTCGTATCGTGTAAAGCGTAACATCTCTATAAGATTTAATCGTGTAGAAAGATTTTAATTCATCATAAAAAGTGTCAAACATATTAAACTTGTCTTCAATACAAACAGAAAAGCTTATTGCCGAATTTTGAATTAAGTTTACTTTTAACTTACAATCATGTAATTTCTTAAACACATCACTAATATTATCTTCTACCATAAAAGAGAAATCTTTAGCAGAAATCGATACTAGTATTTGATTTTTCTTTACTATGTAACAAGGAACTTCTGGAGTAATTCCTTCAGTCTTTAAAACTGTTGTTCCTTCTCTATCTAAATCATCAAAAGAACGAACGTATAATGGAATTTGTTTTTGTTCTAATGGCTGAATTGTTTTTGGATGAATCACAGATGCTCCATAAAATGCCATTTCAATTGCTTCCGTATAAGAGATTTTTCTTAAAAGTTCTGTTTCACTAAATACTCTTGGATCTGCATTTAATACTCCAGGTACATCTTTCCATATAGTTACGCTGTCTGCTTCTAAACAATATGCAAAAATACCAGCTGTATAATCTGAGCCTTCTCTACCTAAAGTTGTTGTATATTCTCCATCATTTCCTAAGAAACCTTGAGTGATATTTAACTTTGTAGTATCTACTTTTTCTTTAATTATAGTTTCTGTAAGTTCCCAATTCACCTTAGCATCTCTATAATTATTATCTGTTTTTATGTACTCACGAACATCTAACCATTGATTTTCTACACCAATTTTTGTTAAATAAGCACTTACAATTGTTGTTGATAATATTTCTCCAAAACCAACAATTTGATCATATATATAATTGTAATCTGCAGATGTGTTTATGGCCATTCTACCAGCCAACTCACCAAATAAGTACATTACTTTAGTATATACTTCATCTCCTTTATCGAAAAGACCATCTAACATTTCTGTATGAAAGTCTTTTATGGCTTCCAAAGCAGGTTTTACATCGTCTGTACTTTCTGTATATGCTTTTATTAAACGCTCAAAAGCATTTGTCATTTTCCCCATCGCAGAAATTACTACTAAAGTATTTTCTGTTCCTTCATGTTGCAATACACGAACAACATTCTTCACTGCATCAGGATTTTTTACTGATGCTCCTCCAAACTTAAAAATTCTCATTTATAAATTTTTCTAAATTTTGTTTATTCATTTGAGCTACGTCCCAATCTCTTAGAACTTTTGCTCCACTTTTTTCATAAAAATTAATTGCGTTGGTATTCCAGTCTAATACTTCCCATGCTACGCGTTCATATCCATTATCTGAAGCATATTTCATAACTGATTTATACAATTCTTTCCCTGCTCCTATTCCTCTTTTAGATGCTGTTACCATTAAATCTTCTAAATGGATTGCCTTTCCTTTCCATGTAGAATATCTTTCATAGAATAGCGCCATTCCTATAATAGTTCCATCAGACTCTTCAGCTACAAAAGTGTTGAATCTAGGATTCTCAGAGAACCCATCTTCAATTAAATCTTCGACAGTAATTTCTACTGCATCTGGCTCTTTTTCAAAAACAGCTAACTCAACAATTAAATTGTGAATGGCTTGAGCATCTTCCTTTTTTCCTTTACGAATATTGAAATTCATGTTTAAAATTTTTAGCAAAAATAGTTTTTATAACACCTTGTTAAAAAAAATAACAAATTACAACATATACAACTCTTTTGTTGATTTTTCCATATTAATTATTCCTGTAAAATACCAAACTAAAACGTTGTAGTTGTAAAAAAAGTTATCATCTTTGTAGAAAGACAAAACAGTGTACTTTTTATGGCTAAAAAAAATCAGACTCTCGGCGAATTTATCATTGAAAATCAAGCTTCTTTTAAATATACTTCAGGGGAATTATCTCGTTTAATCAATTCCATTCGTTTAGCAGCAAAAGTTGTGAATCATGAAGTTAACAAAGCTGGTTTAGTAGATATTATTGGTGCTGCTGGTGAAACTAATATTCAAGGAGAAGATCAGCAAAAACTAGATGTTTATGCAAACGATAAATTCATCCAAACATTAACCAATAGGAATATTGTTTGTGGTATTGCCAGTGAAGAGGAAGACGATTTTATTATTGTTAATAGTCAAGATGAAAATCATCAAAACAAATATGTTGTATTGATTGATCCTTTAGATGGATCATCAAACATAGATGTTAATGTTTCTGTAGGTACAATTTTTTCTGTATACAGAAGAGTAACGCCAGTAGGAACTCCTGTAAAACTTGAGGATTTCTTGCAAAAAGGTAGTGAACAAGTAGCTGCCGGATATGTAGTGTATGGAACTTCAACAATGTTAGTATATACAACCGGAGATGGTGTAAATGGTTTTACTTTAAACCCTGCTATTGGAACGTTTTATTTATCACACCCAAACATGGAATTTCCAGAAGATGGAAAAATATATTCTGTTAATGAAGGAAATTATATTCATTTCCCAATTGGAGTTAAAAAATACATTAAATATTGCCAAGAAGAAGAAGGTGACAGACCTTATACAAGTAGGTATATCGGATCTTTAGTTTCTGATTTCCATAGAAATATGATTAAAGGAGGAATTTACATGTATCCAAAAAGTTCAAAAAACTCTAACGGTAAACTTCGTTTATTGTACGAATGCAATCCTATGGCATTTATAGCGGAACAAGCTAAAGGAAAAGCTAGTGACGGTTATAATAGGATTCTTGATGTAGAACCCACTGAATTACACCAAAGAATTCCTTTTTTCTGCGGAAGTAAAAATATGGTCATAAAAGCAGAGGAATTTATGAGTAAACATACTGAATAACAAGAACTTTATTCAACTATAACATTATCTTATTCTAGTATAAGAATCTAATAGGACTAACTGTTGTTAGTCCTTTTTTTTTATGTAACTTCGTATTTGTTAATTAGTAATCAAATAAACAAAAATTATGGCTTTTGAATTACCAGAATTAGGATACGCTTACGACGCGTTAGAACCAAATATAGATGCAAGAACTATGGAGATTCACCACTCTAAGCATCACAATGGATATACAAATAAATTAAATGCTGCAATTGAAGGAACAGATTTAGAAGGAAAATCTATCGAAGATATTTTAACGAACTTAGATATGACTAATGCTGGAGTTCGTAATAACGGAGGTGGTTTTTACAATCACTCTTTATTCTGGACTGTTATGAAGCCAGAAGATAGAGGTTATTTATCTGGAGAATTAAAAGATGCTATTGAAGCAGAATTTGGTTCTAAAGAAGCTTTTATCGATGCTTTCTCTAAGGCTGCAGCTACTCAATTCGGTTCTGGATGGGCTTGGTTATGTGTACACAAAGGTGGTAAAGTAGAAGTATGTTCTACACCAAACCAAGATAATCCATTAATGCCAGGTGTTGCTTGCGGAGGAACTCCAATCTTAGGATTAGACGTATGGGAGCATGCATATTATTTAAATTATCAAAACAGAAGACCAGATTATATTGATGCTTTCTTTAAAGTGATTAACTGGAACGAAGTTGAAAGAAGATATGCTGAAGCTAAATAAAATAGCTACAACTTTATTATAAAAAAAGCACCCAGAACGGGTGCTTTTTTGCTTATACCTTTTTTCGAAAATCGTAAACTTTTTTATTCTTTTAGAAGTTTGTTTGTTTAAAAATGGTTGTACAATCTTTTCAAATAGTTTAAGCCTGCCTTCTACATTAGTTCTCGAAGGCAACGTTAACAAATTAAAATACACTAAAGAACTAATTTAGTATGACTTTGCTCATTTAGAGCTATTTTTTTTATGTTCAACAATAAACATAAGTGGGATTAATTAAAATTATACCAATCGGTATATTTTATTTTAAAAATTTTTAGTTTTTCATTTCGTTATTTATCATATTCTTCATTACATCAGCCAAATCAAATAAATACGATTCATCTTTCATAATATGAGACATATATACTGCACCTTCTATCATGTAAGAAAATCGTTTTGCATATATGGCACTATCTACTTCCTCTTTTACTTCTTTAGTTTCTTTTGCTAGTTCAATTAAATTCGTGAATTTTTCTAAAATTCGCTCATTATATGATCTAACTAACTTAGATATAGAGTTTTGTTGATATTCAGAATCCACACCAATATTTAATATTGGACAACCTCCAAACTTTTTACAATAACTATAATAGTTTCTGTAAAAACCAGAGACATTAATTAATCTATTTAACGCTGTGTTCCCCTTTGCAACGTGTGCATTTAAATCTTTCAAAACAGTTCTAATACAGTATCGAAAAGCTTCAATTGCTAATTCTTCTTTACTTTCAAAATGCCCGTATATAGCTCCTTTAGTTAAACCAGCAGCTTGAGTTATTTTTGACAAACTCATTGCTGAATATCCTTTTTTATTAAATATAGGAGCAACTGTTTCAATAATATGTAATCTTGTCTTCTCAGATTTCAACATATGAGACAAATATATAAAAATATACCGATTGGTATATTTTTTAACAAAAAAAATTCCTCATAATGAGGAACTTATTTTTACTTTCTTAATGCTTGATCTAAATCTAAGAGTAAATCATCAATATCTTCAATACCTATACTTAAGCGAATTAAAGAATCTGTAATTCCCATTTTTAACCGCTCTGCTTCAGGAATTGAACCATGTGTCATACTTACAGGATGATTAACTAAACTTTCTACTCCACCTAGTGATTCAGCCAAAGTAAATACTTTTACATGCTCTAAAAATTTAAAAGTAGCAGACTTACTTTCGTCTTTTAATCGGAAAGAAACCATACCTCCAAAGTCTTTCATCTGCTTTTTTGCAATCTCATAATTCTCATGACTTTTAAATCCTGGATAATATATTGCTCCTACTTTTTCATGATCACGTAAAAATTCAGCTACCTTTCTTCCATTTTCACAATGTCGTTGCATACGAACATGTAATGTTTTAATTCCTCGTAAAGCGAGAAAAGAATCCATAGGACCTGCAATTGCTCCTGCAGCAAACTGAATGAAGTTAAGCTCTTTACCTAACTCTGCATCTTTTACTATTAAAGCTCCCATCACTAAATCGGAATGACCTCCTAAATATTTTGTAGCAGAATGCATTACAATGTCTGCTCCTAAATCTAACGGCTGTTGCAGATAAGGCGTTGCAAATGTATTATCAACAGCAATTAAAATATCTTTATTCGTCTGTTTCACTGAGTTCGAAATTTCTTCAATATCAGCAATTTTCATTAATGGATTTGTTGGGGTTTCAATCCAAATTAACTTAGTAAATTCTGTAATGGCATTTACAACATTACTAGAATCATTCATATTTACATATTGAAATTTAAGTCCGTATTTTTCAAATAATCTTGTAAACATTCTGTACGTACCTCCATATAAATCGTCTCCAGCTATTACCTCATCACCTGGTTTTAATAATCTTAAAACGCAATCTATAGCTGCTAAACCTGAAGCAAAAGCATAACCATGTGTTCCGTTTTCTAAAGATGCAAAAGCATTTTCTAGAGCAGTTCTTGTTGGATTAGCTGAACGTGAATATACATATCCTTTGTTTACACCTGGACTTGATTGTGCATATGTAGAAGTTTGAAATATTGGTGTCATTACTGAACCTGTAGCTTCTTCATGTTGCTGACCTCCATGTATGGTTTTCGTATTAAACTTCATCAAGTAAAATTACATTTATACTAATTTAGATAATGCCATTATAGCTCCTAAATGAATTCCTTCATGTAAATTATTAAAAGCAATTGCATTATCAATTGAACTTAATACATATCCTGTACTTGTTGGATATTCTGTATATTCTTTAAAAATTCCTTCTTTGTAATCTTCTTCTAAAGTATCTGGCAAACCAGCTAATAATTCTTTAACTTCTTCAAACTCTTCTTCTGATAATTCTTCTGTTGGAGCTGTTCCTTTTCTATATTTTTCAATTAAATCATCTGGAATTAAACATTGTAATCCTGATAATTTATAATGTAATAATTGTTGAGTTACTACTAAATGAGCAACATTCCATGCTATATTATTATTAAATCCTTCAGGGATTTTATGTAATTGTTCGTGAGTTAAACCCTCTATTCTTTTTAAAACAAGTTCTCTGGATTTTCTTAAAATATCAAATTGTGTGTTCATTTTTCTGCCTATTTTAGCGTTTATAAAGATACACTTAATACCATGAAGAAAGTTTATTTTTTACAAACTTGTGATACTTGTAGAAGAATTTTAAAAGAAGTAAATCTAGACGGTTTTGAAAAACAAGAAATAAAATCGAATCCAGTTACTTTTTCTCAATTAGAAGAAATGTATAGCTTCTCTAAAAGTTATGAAGCTCTTTTTAATAAAAGAGCTAGACTATATAAAGAAAAGGATTTAAAAAATCAGAATTTAACTGAAGATGATTACAAACAACACATACTTGATGAATATACTTTTTTAAAGCGTCCTGTATTTATTGTTAACGATGAAATTTTTATTGGAAACAGTAAAAAAACTGTTGAAAGTTTAAAGCAAAAGCTTCTTTAACAAGAAGCTTTTTTCTAATTATATATTAGTATTCTTAAACTGAACCCTTGCTTAAAAAAGTATATCCTTTAAAAAACTTGGTTTACTTTATGTTTCAGTTTTCAAGGAAAGCTAACATTAATTATCTTTTTTAACTTTAGAGACAACAGAAGCTAATTCATCTTTAGTTAATGTAATTTTTAAGCCAATCATTACCATTTTTTCTTCATCACTGTTTGCTCTAATAATAATTTCTTTCACTAGATCATTTTCTTCAATAAAGAAAACTCCCGCTTTATCTTTACCATCTCTAACTTTCATTAAAGTTTTTAAGCCTTTTTTTCTTGTGAATTTTTTAAAGTTATTCTCAGTTGCATTGTTTTCGTTATTAAAAATAACAATTTTACAATGTTCTGCTTTTTTCATTAATTCTTCGAACTCTTCCGTTTCTTCTTCATCAGAAAAGAAACCTCCTAAAGAAACAGGAACGCTCATTGAAAATTGACTTTCATCTTTATTCGCTTTATAAAAGTCTGAATAAGCTGTGTTTTGTGCATTAATCGCAAATGCGATACAAATTAAAATAGTGGTTATTAATCGTTTCATAATACTTGGTTTTTGTAATGAAGACGACACCTATAATTTTTTGTTACACAAGAATTTTATTTTTAATTGATATTCAACCAAGTATTCGTTCTCAACTCAGCATTCTCTTTAATATCTTGCCAAAATAAATTAATATCTCCGGCATGATAATTTTTTAAAAATGACATAAAGAAACGCAATGGAAATTTCGGATTTGTACTCCAAACTAATCCATCTGTAATTTGAATAGTTAATGCTTCATTATAAATCTTTCCGTTTGTATATAAAAAACCTTTATGTTCTTTAAGTGTAGTTTCTATAGAATTATCCCAAGTAATTGGATTTGTAGTTACCGAACCTTTATACCAATCTTTATCTTTTTTAGGATAATGATTTTTCTTGTACGTATTCCAAGAAACAAAACCTCCTATCTCGGTGGGAGATTTCATTAGCTTTATTGACGAAAACTCATTTTCTTTTACTCTAATCCCTGGAATATAAGCTGCAATTAGTTGCTTTTGCAATTCTTTACCATCAAAAAAATCTTTTAATAATCGTACTGTATGCGTTGTTCCTTGGCTATGACCAACCATGATAATTGGTCTTCCTTTATTGTATTCCTTTAAATACACCTCAAAAGCGCTTTTGACATCTGAATATGCTAAATCTTGAGCTTCTTTTCCTCCTTTATCGAATAATCGGTAAGAACGAATATGAGCCTGACGATAAAAGGGTACATATACTTTACCTGAAGTTGCAAAAGCTGAAGCTTGCATTAACACAGCTTTATTTAAAACTGTATTATTTTGTTCTTTGTCTGTAATTGGAACATTCCAACGGATATCTTTTTTACTTGTATTTAAAGTAGGGTATACATAAAAAACATCAGCTTGTAATGTATCTAAACGATTAGACGCATGAGTTTTAAAATTCTCTTGATATTTGGTTGGCAGAACTGCCCAAGAACTTTCTTTCGTATAATCTGGTTTAACAGGAATATTTTCTTGTAAAAAAGCTTGTGTTTTATAGGTTGAACGACAACTGAAACACAACAGTGATATTAAAATTACATATAAAACTGATATCGCTTTTTTTACAAACATTTTATTTTTTCTTATTTTCTTCTGAAATACTGTTCAGTACTAATTTTGCTAGTTCTTGGTTTCCGAAAGTAGATTTAGAGTTGAATATAACTTGCATTAATAATTCTTTGGCTTCATTAAACTGTCCGTTTAAATTTAGAACTAAAGCTTTATTAATAGTAAGAACTCCTTCAGTTTCAATATCTGGATTCTCATTTAATCCCTTTTCTATAGCTTGAAGTCTTTCTTCTCCTTCTAAAAAATTTGAGTAATCTTTCCAAGCTGGAGCTAAAGAAGGATAATTATCAACTAATAGTTTTAACATTTGAGCCTTTTCTTGTGGGTTATCGATCCACTCTAAAGTCATGTAGTTTTTATACAAACCCTCACTAAAAACTCCTTTTTTTTCTTTTCTTAAAACATCTACTGCTGTTTTAGAGGTAAAAAAACCATTTGGAGCCACTTTATCTGTTAACTCGTAATACTTTAACGCTTTTTCAAAATCATCATTTAACAAATATGTGTAAGCTAAATCATAATACGGATAAGCCCATTCAGGTGAGTCGTGTATAGCTTCTTCAAGATGACTGATCGCTTCAGTATAATCTCCTTTCTGCCCATATTCTCTTGCTTTTTGATGTAATTTTTTAGCTTTATCAGAAGATTTATTTTTGCTGTAAACGGCATAATTATACCTGCCTGTAGCTTGTGATAATTCTTCTTTTGATATTTCATTTCCTTGTTGATCTGTAAATTTAATATCGTTTATTCTTTGAGAATAAGAATTATCTTGAACCGTTTTTTTAACTTCTTTAGATCCTGAAATACCTAAAGAAGCTAAAAATTTTGATAAAGCCTTTTTCATAACATCTTACTTTTTATTTGTAATCTTCGTACGATTTTTCTTCTACTAAATCTGAACCAGTTAACGTATTAATATCTTTTTTAACTACGGAACGATCATCGTTAGTAAAATATACTGCACGGGCTAGGTTTACAAAAGTTTCTCCAAAATCTTTAGCACGCTCACACTCTCTAATATCATCTTCAATTTTCCACAATTTTTTATTAATTTCTAATAAATCATTGTGTAGTTTTTTCAATTCATCTTGATTTGAGACTTCTTTATAAATATGATTTACAACTGGTGTTAACACGTCATATTCATTTTGAATGTTTTTAAGCTTATTTTGATCTTTTATTTCAGTTAACTTAATTGCTAAAATGGTATACTTATCTATTATTTCTCCGTTAGAAACTTCAATCTTCATTATCTTAATTTATCTTTTGTATTAAATGAAACGACGCTCTATTATTTCTAAAAAACGTACTTCATATTCTTCTTTTGTACTCCAATCGTAATCTGGTTTTACCATTTTACTGATAAAGTTTTTAGCTTCTCTTTCTGTTTTAAAAGTATTTAATTGCGAAACAACTCTATTAAAATCAGTTTGATTTCCATCAAATAAATGTTTTACAAAAGCAATACGATCGTTAAGTCCAATTTGTATTGTAGACTGCAAATGATCATTTACAGTTTTTTTAGGTTCTACTTTTTGAAATAAATCTGCCATTACGTCTACAGGCAAAGTATCTTTTAATTCATCTTCTAAAGTAGGTGTTTTTGGTTCGGTAGGTACTTCTTCTTTTTTCTCTTCTTGAGGTGCTTTTAATTCTTCAATAAATTGGGCTTCGTCAAAAATTGTTGGATCATCATTTCCAAACAATAAATTTTCAAGCTCGTCAAAAGGTTGCTCTTCTATTTCTTGAACTTTCTCTTCAACTTTTTCTTCTTTTACTTGAATTAAAGTTGGTTCTTCAATAATCTCTTCAATAACTTCAGGAAGTTCTTCTTCTTTAGTTTCTTCAGTAATTTGTTCCTCTAAAACTTGAACCTCCTCTTCTATTGATTCTACATGTATTGGAGCCTCTTCAATTATTTCTATTTCTTCTTCAACTTCTTGTGTAATAACTTGAATTTCTTCTAGAAGCTCTACTTTTTCATTTGTCGATTCAGTAATAGTATTTTTTTCTACTGTATCAACCTCAACCTCATTTGATTCTGCAACATCTAGAACTTCTTCAACAACTTCTAGTTTTTCATCAATTGAATTAACAATTGGTCTTTCTTCTATTACCTCAGCTATTTCTTCTTCATGATTTGTATTGGTGACTTCCTCCTCTTGATTTACAACATTAGTATTCCTTGCTGTTTCAATTTGCGTAACTATCTCAATCAATTCTTCTTTAGTTTCTTCTGCTTGAGGAGTTGTATTAATATACTCTTCTATATAAGCCAATACGGCTAACTTTTCGTAAACTTCATATGCTTTTTCTTTTAATGCAAAAACATCTTCTTTGTTTTTCATCTTTAAAATGCTATGCGCTAAACTAGTTAGATCTGAAGCCAATTTTTTGTGCATAAGTTATGAGTAGGTTTTATTTTTTGCTCTTAAATTTTAATAAATTTGTTCCCTTATCGAAATGTAAGACAAAAATAATTATTTGAGCATTAAAATTACAAAATGTTTCTTGAAAATACAGTAAATCATACAGAACAGTTTGGGTGGATAGAGGTAATTTGCGGCTCAATGTTTTCGGGGAAAACTGAGGAATTAATTCGTAGATTAAAAAGAGCAAAATTTGCCAAACAAAGAGTTGAAATTTTTAAACCTGCTATTGATGTAAGATATGATGAAGAGGAAGTAGTTTCTCATAATGACAATAGAATTCGATCTACACCAGTACCAGCTTCTGCAAACATTAGATTACTTGCTAATAATGTTGACGTTGTAGGAATTGATGAAGCTCAATTTTTTGACAATGAAATTGTTGCTGTTTGTAACGATTTAGCAAATAGAGGAATTCGAGTTATTGTAGCAGGATTAGATATGGATTTTAAAGGAAATCCTTTCGGTCCAATGCCTGCTTTAATGGCAACAGCAGAATATGTAACTAAAGTTCATGCGGTTTGTACAAGAACCGGTAACTTAGCACATTATAGTTTCAGAAAAGCTGAAAGTGATAATATTGTACTTTTAGGCGAAACTCAAGAATACGAACCACTTAGTAGAGCTGCTTACTACAAAGCCATACAAGAGCAAAACGCTCAACTTAAAGAAGAGGAAGAATGAACAACCATGTTACCGTATTAGAAATTGATGCAAACGCTGTTTTGCATAACCTTAGTTATTTTAAACAAAAACTACAGCCTACTACTAAAATTTTAGCTGTTGTTAAAGCTTTTGGTTATGGAAGTGAAGCTATAGAAATAGCTAAAATTGTAAAAGATCATGTAGATTATTTTGCAGTTGCCTACAGCCAAGAAGGTATCGCTTTAAGAGAAGCAGGAATTGATACTCCAATTCTAGTACTTCATCCGCAAATACCAAATATTGAAGCTATTGTTAAATATCGATTAGAGCCAAATTTATATAATTTCAAAATTTTTGAAGCTTTTTTAAATTATGCTAACAATGTTCCTTTAATGAATTATCCAATTCATATCAAATTTAATACGGGTTTAAATAGATTAGGTTTTTGGCATTCTGATGTTCCTAACATTATTTCTACACTAAAGAAATCTAACAATGTTATTGTACAATCTATTTTCTCTCATTTAGCAGCTAGTGAAGATCCTAATGAGCAAGAATTCACAATTAATCAGATTAATAACTTCGCCTATATTGTAAAACAAATTTATCAACATTTAGGTTACGAACCTATGTTGCATATTTTGAACACATCAGGAGTTATTAATTATCCGAAAGCTCAATTCGATATGGTACGTATTGGAATTGGATTATACGGTTTTGGAAATGATCCTAAAGAAACAGCAAACCTAAAAAATACACATAGTTTAAAAACTATTATCTCTCAAATCCATATAGTTCAGCCAGGAGAAACAGTTGGATACAACAGAGCTTTTGTTGCTAGCAGACCAACTCGAAGTGCAACTATTCCTGTAGGACATGCTGACGGTATTTCTAGAAAACTAGGAAATAAAGATGGATTCGTAATTATTAATAATCAACCTGCTCCAATCATTGGAAATGTATGTATGGATATGCTTATGGTTGATGTTACAACCATAGACTGTAAAGAAGGTGATGAAGTAATTGTTTTTAATCATCAGCAACACATTGAATATATGGCTCATAAGTGTGAAACTATTCCTTATGAAATCTTAACAGCTCTTTCTCAGCGTATAAAAAGATTTGTAAAACGTTAAAATTTTATTAAATTACAACCAGTAATTAATTAATAATCATAAAAAATCTATTCAAATGGGAATGTTAAAAGAGTTTAAAGACTTTGCCATGAAAGGTAATTTAGTAGACATTGCAGTTGGTTTTGTAATGGGTGCTGCTTTCAACAAAGTTGTTTCTTCATTCACTGGAGGTATCGTATCTCCATTAATTGGTCTAATCTTTAATGCCGACTTTAAAGACTTAAAGTATATAGTTAAAGAAGGCGTAGCTGATGCTTCTGGAAAAGTATCTGGTGAAGTCGCCATACTATATGGTGAATTTATTACTAATGTTATCGATTTTATTATCGTTGCATTTGTAATGTTTATGATTGTAAAAGGTGTTAATGCTATGAAGAAAAAAGAAGAGGAAGCTCCTGCTGCTCCAGCTGGACCAACTCAAGAAGACTTATTAGCTGAAATTAGAGATTTATTAAAGAAGAACTAATCTTCAAATCACTATAAAGTTAAAGAGGCTATTGAATTATCAATAGCCTCTTTTTTATTAGTTTTTAATCAACTTCTTTTTAGAAATCACTCTTCCAGTTTTATCATATATTTTTATAATATAATATCCTCGAGGCATTTCTGACACATCTACAGGTTGATTTACATTCTCTACTTGCTTTATTAAAGCTCCAGATTGATTAAACAATTTCACCTTTGAAACTTGCTCAACATTTGAAACTCGTAAAACATCTGTCATCGGATTTGGGAACAAAGTAATTTGCACATCATTATTAGATACAGCATTTGTTGCGCTTCCGTAAGTTATGTTCAATTTAGCTGAAGCTACAGTAGCATTTTCTTTTGAAGCAAAAGCAAAATCATTACCTCCACTTAAGCTTAAAATTAAACTTAATTGATCTGCTGTAATTTTAGAAGCATCTAAAGGAATTGTTACTACTTTAGAAACTCCAAACGTCGTATTAACTTGACCTAAAACACCATCATTATTTGGTTTATTAGTATTTGAAAGTGATGTTTCAGTCCAGTTTGAATTCGACCCTTTATAAACGGTTAATGCACCACTACCAGCATCTGAATATACGGTAAAAGTTAATGAAGCTTTTTTCACTACACCAGAAATAGCAGAAAGATCATATAATAAATATCCTAATCTCATTCCGCTCTCAATACGAATCATATCAGAATTAAAGTTCTTTCCATTTTGTAAATATGTATCGTGAATTGGGCTTAACTCTAAGTCTTGATCAACAATTTGCTCTGCTTTTACAATTACCTTATCTAAATTAAATAAGAAACCTGTAGCTCCGTTAAATAAGAACTTTAGAGTTTTTTCTCCAGAAGTTAATCTTACACTTACACTATACTTCTGGTAATCGTGCCATGTATTATTCACTGGAACGGCAACACTTCCTACTGAAATACCATCATCTAAAACTTCAATTTCACCTCCTACGCCGTTGCTTGAAGCATAGAATTCAAACAGATAATCTCCTGTACTACCAACATTCACATTGTAAGAAACAGTATCTCCATTTTTAATAAAACCTAGATTTTTACCCGTTGAATTTGGTGTGTCTTCTATTTTCACACTACCCGATTTACTTGAGTAATTTTCAGCTTCAAAATTTCCTGGTAATTGAATAGCAGCACTCACTCCTTTCACTTTTATTGAAACAGAGTTTGACGTAGTTGTAGCACCATCATTATCAGTTGCTTTTGCTGTAATTTCATAATTTCCTGCTTGAGCAATTGTTACTGAAGTATTGTAAGGAGCTGTATTTTCTGTAGCTATTAAATTTCCATTTGAAAAGAATTCAACTTTAGCAATATTTCCATCTGAATCAGATGCGTTTGCTGTTAATTGTATTGGTTCATTCACAGTAAACTCATTGCCATTAGCTGGAGAAGTAATTGATACTTGTGGTGCTTGATTATTTCCTCCACAATCAACTAATACCTCAGCAGGACCAACACCTGTTGGTTTTGTGTATGTTTTTGATAATACAAATTTATCCATTTCGAAACCATCTTCTCTCATTGAAAATGAAATTGTATGTACACCAGCAGAAGGAACATTTACAAAAATCTTTTGTGGTTCACCACAATGGTTTGCACCAGTTCTCTGTTTGCTTTCCCAAGTCCACGCGTTTTTACCAGTACACCACTGCATTCTTTGTCCTGATGCTGGCCATGTTCCGTTAATACCTACATGAACACCATTATCTTCTGACCCTGTCGAATGAGCTCTAACCCAAACAAAATATTTACCTGGAGTCGTAAACTTTACTCTATAATTGATAATTGCAACTTGCCCTGGTGTATTTGAAAAACTTTCTCCGTTAATCAAAGGATCTCCGTGTGTCACTCTAGTATCAGGTAAAATTTCTAAATATCCACTCTTACTTGCTCCGTTTGTATGTAAAGCATCTGGATCTGGTCCTGGTAAATTACTATCTGTATTCTTATACCATTGTCTTTTTCCAGTTTTTGACTGGCTCACAAAATGTTCTGCCTCAACAGCTACTATTCCATTTTGCTCTAAAGCGGCGCAATCTCCGTCTCCATCACCACCGCCTGGATTACCTCCACCTGTGCTGTCTTTCTTTGTAATTAATGCTACCCAATCATTATTATCAGGAGCTACTAAACTTCCACCTAAAGTATTTTTTCCTGACAAGTTTCCTCCAGTCCTAGGATTAAACCATTGCACATTGTACTTACCATTACCATTTGGTAAACTTAAACCTGTTGAACCTCCGTTAGGTCTATAAACTGCATAAACTTCACCTGCTTTTGCAAATACAAAATCTCCATTATCATTAGTGACACCATCTGCACTAATCATATCAATAAGATGAGGTTGTAAATTCTTATTAAAGAAATCTAGCGCATAACTACCTTCTTTATATTTTTTACCTCTTTTTCTATGATCGTTACCATTAATATCTCCATCATCATTTAAATAACCACTGTAGTATTCAACTCCAGCTCCACCAGCTAATAAAGTACCCCAAAGTACTTTCTTTCTTACATCTTTATCCGATACTCGAATCCCTTGTGAAGCAGAACCTTGTTCATCATTAGCAACTACCCATTTTTTACCTGAGTTTCTAGACTTTGTTAACCAATTGATTACATCTTTGTGTATAGAATTTTGGTTTGACTGTAAAGATGCTCCTGTTAAATCTGATGCATTTCCTAAAAGTGGTGTATAACGCTGATCTTTTTCACCTGGATACGTATGAATAACAATATTATGATTATATGGATCTAACTGCTTTATATACGTAGATGTAGCTTTTACCACATTATTTGGTAATGTAGTTTCTTCAGTGATATTCCAGTTTAAAGCTAAGTGATGAGAAAATCTAGCAATTAACTCTCTGTAATACAACTTTCTTTGCTTACCAAAAGTATTTCCATCCATTTTATTATCATTCTCAGTTTCCATGGTTTTAAAGTGAAGATAAATTCCTTTCTTATCGGCATATTCCATCACTTTTTCCCATTGTGCCATTTTAGAAACATCAAAACGATCTTTGTGTACTTTATTCCACTGCTGACCTCTAGCTGTATTACCGTACTCTTGTAATGATACTTTTAAAATATGAGGAAAAACTGCACCACAATCTCCACTAGTATTCCAAGTTAAAAACGACATTACGTTTGCTCCTTGGTTATGCAAATAGTTTACCATTCCTAAAATTTCAGATCCTTTACCATTAGCCCATGTATAACTACTTGCATCAGTAGCTACATAATCTTGCTGGTGTGGCTGCCAAGTTTTACTTCCGATTTTATTTAAGTTATTTTTATAACTAGGTGTAGCATCAAAATCGACATAATTGAAAGCATTTTCTGGTGAATCTGCACCTGCCTTTACAAACCATTTTCCGTTTGGATTTTGAGGATTTGTTCCTGTATGCTTCAAGTAATGTTCACCAATATATTGTAACCTTCCTAAATTTTTATTTCGAAAATCTCTTCCGCTTTTATTAGATTCAGTAATAGTTAAGTTTCCTGAAGTTCCATCCATAAACCCTGCACTAGTTCCTCCACCATTAATAGCTACGTCTGCACCTTTTTTAAAGGAAGCTTTCCAACTCCACTGTCCTGTTTGATCAGGTGCAAAGTGAACTCTCCATTTATTTCCAGAAGCGCAACTGTTATTTTCAGCATTTCCACATGCAGCAAAAAAGCCAGGAATAGTATAAGATCTATTACTAGAATTGTGAGTAAAAGTTACTTCTAATCTATAATCTGAAAACGGATTAGGATTTGCGGTTTCAGAAGTATTGGGTCCGTTAAATGTTAGTGATATTTTATGCCATCTTTTAAGTTCACCAGAAGTGGTTTGACCATAAGTTATGGCATAACAAAACATAAAAAACAATATGTTTTTTAATTGATTTAATTTCATAATATTCTATTTTTTTTTATGAATTCATTTGGTTTTTAGTAACCTACAATAAATAGGGGGTATCAAAAAAATGAAGTGAATACGAATAGCTTTATGTAGTTATATGTTGAATGTTTAGCGTAACATCAACAGCTAATCGTTTATCATATTTTAGGGGATCTTTTTACAATAAATAATTTGGTTATAGGGGTTATTCTTTAGTTTTACATAGGCAGAAAGATTAAATTATTACAAAGTTTATTAGACAATCATAAACAACTAACAAACAGTAATTTAACACTATTTATATACTTTAGATAAGATGATTTTATCATTTATATATATTAAAAAGTCATTTATGTTTATTTATATAAAGGAGTATTGGTATATACCAATACTCCTTTAGAATTTGACTCGTTATTCTTTTACTAACTTGTAAATGAATGTATCATTTATTTTAACTAGATACATTCCTTTAGACAAACTTGATACTGAAATTTTTTGCTGAATATTTTCCGCTTGAATCTCATTAATTTTTTGACCTTGAAGATTTAATATTGAAATACGATCTCCTATTTTTGTTCCTGAAATAAATAATACGTCTTTCGTTGGGTTTGGAAAGAACATAAACTTGTTATGTATTTTGTTATTGACTGATCTAGATAAGACAGTTTCCTTCTCTTTTTTAGATTCATGAATAATTTCCCATTTTTGGTTATTATTATTTGCATTATAATTCCAAATAATAGCATTTGCATCTACAGCTCCTTGCGCTCTATCTAGTCCTAAATCTTGACAATGCATAGGCTTTAAACCATACACTACACTTCCGTTAGCTACTACTTTCCACTTTTGGTGATTCGCAATTGCCTTTGTCCATGTAGCTACATTTACACCGTTACTACAATCTGCATTAGGTACCTCTAAATATCTTTGAGTTCCTTTGTTTTGAATAGAGTATACATTATCTCCTAAATGTGTGAAAATCCACTTTTGATCATCAAAATTCCCTGCATCATGCATTCTTGCACTATGATTTTCTAATCCTCTTGCTAACAATCGCTGAGTACCAAACGGTGACTTGATAAAATAAGTTCCATTAGAAATTAACTGATTAAATACATTGATGTCTGTTACTTCATCAGTAGCTAATGCAGACTGATGATTTGTTCCAACTGGTCTTATATGAGCTTTTAAACTGTAACCATTTCCTGAAGTTGTAACCGAAGGAAGTGATATAGTAACACTTTTGCTTTTGTTTTCTCCTGAAGTAACTTCCTCTACTTGTGCTGCTACCCAAGTTCCGTTGTTCCAAAAACTAACTACAACTTCTCTATTGGTTGATGCACTATACACAACTTCAAAAGTATAACTATCTGCAGGACTTAATGTAGTAGTAACATTTGCAAGTTTTATTTCATCTTTAATAGCTACTACTGCAATACCATCAACTTGATCATTAGCTATAGCTGATTGATGATCTGTTCCAATTGGTCTTATATGTGATTTTACCATATATCCATTTCCTGCTGCTGCAATAGAAGGTAATGTTACGGTAACACTTTGCTTTTTAGCTTCACCTGCTCGTACTTGAGCAACTTCTGCTGCAATCCAAGTTCCGTTATTCCAAAAACTAACTACAACTTCTCTATTAGTTGATGCACTATACACAATTTCAAAAGTATAAGTATCAGAAGGACTTAATACTGTTGGAACATTACTCAATTGAATTGTATCTACTGTAGCATCTCCTTCACCTGTATCTTCAACAGCATTTACTCCTGCCGTCCATCTAGTTCCTCCAAGTTCATAAGCTCCTATATCTGGTTTATTTCCATTAAATTTCTTATCGAATCCAGCTATTACAATACCAGCATCTACAACAGATCCATTTGCTAAAGGCATAAAATTTAACCCATTTGCATCTTCAAAAGGAGAAGTACTATTAATGATGTTATTTTTATACTCAAAACCTGGAGCAATATGCCAACCTGGGTTATTTGAATAGTTGTTGTACACTCTGTTATCACTCTGTGGATATCCGTTTACCCAAGAGTCCATAGCTTCACCTGCATTCCAAATTGTATTATGGAAAAAATCTAAATGCTCGTTATTCCAGTTTACCTGATAACCAGTCCATGACACATTCCATACCACATTATGATGTACTACATAACCTTTACTATTGTTATCTAAATAAATTCCTGCTGCTTTATTACCTGCATAAGCTGGTGGTTTAGAATCGTGAAACCAGTTATGGTGAATTTCAGTTCCTTTTCTTCTATCATCACCAACAGTGTAAAACACTCCTGAATCAGCATTAATTAACTGAGCTCTAGACACGTCGTTATAAGCAACTTCGCAATTATCACCACTTACATACATTCCATCTCTACCAGAGTTTGTAATTTTATTCTTAAAAACTTTTACATTATTTGCTCTAGTTCTAATAGGCGTTGCATGAATACCTAGGTAATCTATATTTGAAATTGTGTTCTTTTCGATAATGGCATTGTGAGCTCCAGCCCAGTTTTGCACTGAAATTCCGTTTGCTGAACTGTGATTAATTACACAACCTCTAATTACAACATCTGGCGCAAGTACCTCAATAGATGATTCTCCAACACCTGCACTTACACTTCTAATATTATCAAAACCTTCACTACCATGAATTACTTTATTATTTTCAAAAATAGTAGCACGACCGTTAATTTTTACACTACCTCCAAAAAACTCAATTCCTTGAACTTTTATAAAATCACCTTTTAATTCTGCAATAAACTTACGAGTTGCATATTCTACAGTATTATTGGCAGGTTTTTTACCATTCGCAGGCTGAAAATAAAGTGTTTTGCTAGATTTATCATAATACCATTCTCTTGCATAATCTAACGCTTGTAACTTGTTAAATAAATACAATTGACCTCTGTGTCCATTTCTTAAAATAGTTGGATTGTGCGGATTAAAAGGCCATTTATTAATGTTTACTCCGGCATGCTCAATTCTATTAGCGGTACTTTTAGTAATCCTTCTTGTCCAGCTGGTACCAGAATGACCTCCTATGTAATATACTAATCCACCTTTCCAATCAAAGTTTGGCACACCAGATAGACTGAAAAAGTTACTACCTCCATTGTCAATAAACTTACAGTCTACTGTAAACCTATTATTGTCGGTATTATTTGGCCACCTTGCCAAGTCCATGTGTTTTTGATTGTGGTACACATTTCTAAATCTTTCTTCAATAGCCATATCAACAGAAGTTTTGTAGATGTTACCTGAATGTAATTGCCATCCATTGATAAACTTTGTTGCTTTAATTTTTACATTTTCTCCATCAGCAGCTTTAAAAGTTAAATAATTAGCTTTTGTTCCTTTTTTATTAACAATTAAAGGCTCGGTGTATACTCCGCCTCTAATGATGCAAACATCACCTGCTTTCATAACAGAAACAGCCTTACTAAAAGTTTTGAAGGGTTGATTGTAAGAACCGTTATTGGTGTCTTTTCCGTTCTTTGCTACATAGTAATCTTTTGCACATATTTGCTGCACAAGACATATACAAATAAGTAGTATTATTTTTTTAAAATTCATTTTGGAAGTTTTTTGAAGGGTTGATTTTTATGAAGTTCTATTCTTTAATAAATCTGTAAAGTGATTTATTGTTTTTTCTAATTAAATAAATCCCTTTAGAAAGTCCACCTATAGAAACTACTTCTTTTTTGTTTTTTGTTGTAAATGTTAAGATTTCTTGACCTTGTATGTTTAGTATGGCAATTTCATCCCCAACATTTAACCCTGACATGTATAAAACCTCTTTAGATGGATTAGGATATACTAGAAATTTATCAGTTTCTATTTTTTTTGATAATATAGATGGACTTAACAAGTTTCTATTATTAATATTCGTGTCTTCTATTATTTTCCATTGTTGATTTGCATTGGTTTTATTATAATTCCAAATTTGAACATTAGCATTTAAGACTCCTGCCGCTCTATCTAAAGCTAAATCTGGACAATGCATTGGTTTAAATGAATAAGATCCTTTAGAATTTTCTACAATTTGCCATTGTTGATGACTAGCTATAGCTTGCTTCCAAGTTGCAACATCAGTACCGTTTTCACACTTTGCAAAAGGAACTTCTAAATATCTTAGCGTTAATTTATTTTGAATAGTATAAACGTTATTGTTTATGTGAGTAAAAATCCATCTTTGATCATTAAAATTACCTGAATCATGCATTCTAGCACTATGGTTTTCTAAAGCTCTTGATAATAAACGTTGACTATTTGAAGCTGAAGTTATATAGTAAGTTCCATTAGGTATTATCTGTGAAAATTTCTTAGAGATACTAACATTATTTATCTCATCATTGTCTATCGCATTTCTCCATGTTGTATCTAAAGGACGAATATGAGATTTAAGACTATAACCATTTCCAGCTACAGGTAACTCTGGTAATATTACCTTTACAGATGCTACACCTCTGCCTTTTCCTACATTTACCTTTCCAGATGCTACCCAATTATCATCTTTATAAAATCCTACTACAATCTCTCTATCTGTAGCAGCCGTATACTCAATATCGAAAGTATATTCTGTTTCTTGACTTAAGTCTGTAGGAGTATTTTTAAAAGAAATTTTATCGTTGACTTTTTCTTCATCTTTTAGTTCATATACTCTTACCCAATCAACCATCATGGTATTTTTAGAATTATCATTAAGATTTTCTACTTTAGGCAAACCGATACTAGGAACTCCAGCTTGAGCAAAAGGAAAGACTTCAGTATCAAAAATCATTTTTAAATTTTCATTGAAAGGTACACGAGGTACTATTTTCATTACTTCTTTACCGTCATAATAGAACAATAATTCGTTAGCACTTTTCCACCAGAAACCATAGGTATGAAAACCATCACGACCTCTTGTTGGCATTTTCCATTTTGCTTTTTTATTTTTTAATCCTTTATGCTTACCGTAATAATGAGTATTAGCAGCATATTCAAATGGTAAATCCTTTTGTCTCTTTTCTATTGAAGGATTTCCAATATGCTCAATTACATCTATTTCAGAAAAATCTCCTACTCTAAACCAAAATGAAGACGTCATTGACAGCGACGATGCTTTAAACTTAGCTTCATAGTAATACCCAGGCTTTGCGTCCCAACCTTTTGAAACACAAGCTGCAGAATTCACCCAGACATTCTTTAAAGGATTATTAACGGTAGACGGATCTCTTTTGAGTGTAGATCTTAATTTCAAGTAACCTCCTTCTACAAAAGCATTCCCTTTCTTGAATGCACTTGGAGGTCTTCCTGACCAATGTGGATGATAATCATCCCATTTTGTTTCATCTAATTTATCTCCGTTAAACTCATCAGAAAGTATATTAACTTTTTGCCACCTTTTACCTGAAGGTGCAGTTGGGGTTTGCGACAATAATACTGCGGGTAAAATTGTACACACAAAAAATAGTATTATTTTTTTCATTACTAATTTCAATTAGGGGTTTATGTTTAATTTTTTCCAGCTCAAAATTAATAGTGAACATCTGTGTCACAGAAAAATACAAGATTACATAAAGTAAAAACACATACTACCTAAAGTAAATACTAGGTGATAAAAAGTGGCAAAATCATTTTTCCTCTTTTTACAGTCTTATAAAAAACTGTAATAAAGTATATTTCTAAACAATTGATCATCAAAAAAAGCAAATAAAAGGTATACATACAAAAAATAAATAACTAATTTTCAGGTGTTTAGATGTTTCCGGATTAAATACACAATTGCCTTTACACTTTTTTAAACTTTAATACGTTGATGATCATACCCCTTTAAAATGAAAAACCATGAATTCCCCAAACTACTACTTTAGTATTAAAGTAGTTATTGTATTTACATCTTTTCTCACCCTTTTTTTCTGTGGTTCAATACGCCTTTTTTCACAGATTAATCGCATTAGTACTTCGAAACTTTCTGATACTATTGTTATAGATTCAATTGACTTTAAGGCAAAGGCTCTACGGAAAACTAATATAGACTCTTCTATACATCTTTTTAAGGAAGCTATAAAAATTAGTACCTCAATAAATGATTATAAGAGAACTGCAAAAGAACTGAATGCTCTCGGAATAAATTATACGATTAAATCAGATTATGTGAATTCGTTAGACACATATCAAAAAGCACTTAATTTACTGAAGAACAAGAATGACCCAAAAGCTACACTTAACATTTATAATAACATTGCTGCTATATATTCTTATTTTGATAAACCTAAAATTGCTCGAAGTTTTTATTTAAAATCTATTGATATTTTAGATCAATATCCTCAATCTATAAATGCCAGATATCATAAATTAAGTCTTAGATATATAAATTTAGCAATTACATATAAAAATGAAGATGATAAAAAGGCTTTTCAATACTTAAAAAAAGCACTTACTTTTTTAAGAAAATCTAGTATTAATCAACGAGAGAAAATCTTTGTAGAAAGCCTCATTTCTATTCAGGAAGGAGCTATTTATTTAGGTATTAACAAGTTAAAAACAGCAAAAAAACTACTTTTAGATAATCTCATTTTTATTGAGGAATATGATGATTCATTTATCACTTGTGAAGCGTATTATTTCGTGGGATTATTATACCAAGCTCTACACGAATATGATAAATCGAAATCATACTTCATAAAAGCCATAGAATTATCCGATCAAATTAAGGATATAAGATTAAAATCTAAAATTTTATTGAATTTAGCTGAATTATGTGAAAGCAATCAAGAAAGTGGTATGGCTTTCAAATATTTTAAAAAAGGCATAAAACTTAAAGACAGTATTTTTGGCACTAAAAACTCTTGGGAAATTTCTCAGCTTAATAGTAATTTTAAGACGAAATTAAACCAAAAACAACTTGTTATTAATGAAAAAGAATTAAAGATTACTTCAATTCTTAACTGGATATATTATATCTCATCTGTATTGGTATTAGGTATTGTACTTCTGTATTTCAATAAGCAAAAATCTAAACATAAATTAGAAAAAAAGCGCATAGAAAATAGAGAAGAAGACATGAAATTAAAGCTATCTGAAACTAAAGATGTTTTAGAATTAAAAAATAAAGAACTTACCACATTACTACTTCAAGCTCTAGAAAATGAAGAATTTGTAAAAAAAATCAACACAAATCTAGTTCAAATTAAAACTGAAATACCTAAAAAATACCATTCGATACTAGAAAAATTAAACTTTACTATTCAAAATAACTCAAAGTGTAAATGGAAGGAATTTAAAGCTACATTCGAACAAGTAAATCAAAATTTTTATTCTAAACTAAAAGAAAGCTATCCAGATTTAACTCCATCGGAATTAAAACTTTGTTCTTTATTAAAACTAAATTTAAGCACAAAAGATATTTCCAATTTAATGGGAATCTCTTATGATAGTGTAAAAATGGGAAGGTACAGAGTTAGAAAAAAGCTTAAATTATCAAGAGAGGTTAATTTAGTTGGTTTTATTTCTCAATTCTAAATAACCTCTCTCAAATACAACACTTGTTAAAACTCAGCCTAAAATATGGGTTCAATTTACTGAATTACAATACTTTATTTTTTAATATATTTTTCTACCGCTACTGTTTCTTTAGCGTCGTTTTTAAACTTTAAATAATACATTCCGTTTGATAAACCTTCAATACTACCATAACCATCTACCAATTTAATTGTACGAATTAAAGCTCCGCTTAAGTTGATAACATCAACAAAATGTAGTTTTAAAAGATGAGTATTGTTTACTGCAAATCTACCATTACCAATGTTGTATTTTAAAATAGTAACATCACCTTCTTCCAACGTTTCTTCAGCTACGCTTAATGTACTTGTTGTTCCAGAAAATTTAACTTCTGCTAAGCCCATAGATTGAAAAGCACTGTTGAAAGGATTTAAAATAGTAAACTTTACCAATTTTACTCCTTCCTTTTTAACATTGAAGTTTTGAGCAAAGTTCCCTCCAGGATAGATAGCTATTTTGGTTGCGTAGGTTAAGTCATCAATATCATCTGTTGTAGCTGTATAAATTTCTATATCCCTTAATCCTGTTTTAACCGATTGTGTAGCGCTATTCCAATTCCATAAATGAACTTGATCAATGTCTTTAGCTTCGCCTAAATCAAAAATAATTTCACCAGAAGTATAACCTCTTTCTGTAAACCACATACTACTTTCATCTTCATCGTGCACAGTTCCTGGTGTTATAACTCCTTCTGAAAAACCAGAATCATTAATTAAATTCTCTGCTACAGATGGATTTCTTTCTGTTGGGAAACTTACTATTGAAGCAGGTGAAAATAAACCTTCTTTATCTCCTGCAAAATCATGGAATGTTAACTTCGGATTTTTAATTTCTATCGGATATGCATTTGGTAAAATACCTTGATCGTTAAAAAAGTCATGAATTCTATTCATAATACTCGCAAACCACTCAGACTTATCCGCAAAACCATGAACTTGCTCACTACCTAACCATAAACTGGCTGGTACACCTTTGTAATGTAAATATTGTACCATTTGGTGTGCTTCTGACACTCTTCCATCATTGGTTCCTGAAAAGCATATTACTGGAGGAAAATCTGCCCCATACACTTTGTGAGTAATAGGATCTGTTAACTTAGCAATCTCTTCTCCCCAATCTTCTTTTATCTCGTTATAATCATCTGTTGGTATTTTTATAGCCGGATCTATTAAAAAGAAAGCATTTGGTTTAGGAGATACACTTAAATCATCGTTAGTATCATCTAAACCTTCAGATAAAAAAGTAGACATTGCAATATGCGAACCTGCCGAGGCACCTGCCGCTGAAATTTCATTCGGATTAATTCCTAACATAGCACTATTAGATCGTACCCAACGCATAGCACTTCTAGCATCTAAAACACAACTCTCCACACTTCCGTAGGTATAAGAAACAGATATTGCAACCATTCCTTGAGACGCTAAATAATTACACCACGGAAACATTTGAAAATACGATCCAGACACCCAACTACCTCCATGAAACATAACAATTGCTTTTCTATTGTCAGCATTTGTCCACGATTCAGGATAATATACTCGTAAACTTACATCTTCACCACCCGTTTGCTTATACACAAACTCCTGATAAGTAGCATCGTTCACTGTAGGCGTTATAATCATTTTAACTGTTGCCGTAAAACCACCATCTTCAGTAGTTGCACTAAGTATCACTTCGCCTACATTCAATGCTTTTACCAATCCGCTAGCATCAATAGTAGCGATACTTTCATCACTAGATGCCCATGTATAATTTGTATTAGTAGCATTGTACGGTCTGATAATTGGTGGCAATAACAATAATTCATTTCCTTGATCTATAGTTAAAAACTTTTGTTCTTCAGCAACAAAAACACCCGTTACCGCTACTGTATTATCTGCTTCTGCTAACACAACAATATTACTTTCAGCTTCAAATCCTCCATCTTCAGTAATTGCTTTAATCGTAACATTTCCTGTGGTTAAAAAAGTTAACTTCCCCGTTGCATCTACTGTTGCTACTGCTTCATCACTAGAAGTCCAAGTAACATTTGTATTGGTTGCGTTTGTTGGTTGAATAATTGGAAATAATTGTAACTCTTTATTTTTTTCTATGGATATATTCTCTTGATCTTCATTAAAAGCTACCGAAGTCACAGCTACAGTTGCACCAGTATTAATTTCAAATCCTTCTTTAATCCATCTATTAATTTCAATAGCTGTATATTCATTTTTCCAGTTATGCATATTTAACTTACGAAGATTCTTATAAAAAGTTTCTAAAGAATCCAATCCTAACACTTCAGTAATGTATCGTTCAAAAGATCTATCAGGATCTACATAATTTGGTAATGTTGTATTCGTTATCTCTTCTGATGTCTTGTCTTTCCAATCAGCAATACTTTGTAAATCTCTTTGAATATATAAAGATGGAGTTGTTCCTTGTCCAGAATAAGTGTTTTCTGAAAAAACTAAATCTTCGGATGCAAAAGTTCTATTTACAAAAACATGCTTCGAACCATCGTGGGTATTGTGCACAATGTTATTGCTTAAAGTACTGTTTGTAAATTCACTTCTATCTAAATAAATATAATTGGTCGATTTTAAATTGTAAAGTATGTTGTTTTCAATTTGCACATCTTTATTCTCTCCTCTTAAATACATTCCAATTCCAAAATGAGAAGCTTCATTTACATTTTGGTGTACAATAAAGTTGTATTTAAAAATTCCATTTTCCCAATCATCAATTTCAATAGCCCAACCTAAAGTTCTATTTGTTTGTTTAGATTCTCCTAACGAATTAAATACGTTGTCATTTACCAATAAGTTTTTAAATCGATAAGCACCTGTACGCACATTACCTCCTAACGAAATTCCTATTTCACAATCGTAATAAAAGTTGTTTGTAATGGTAATATCTGTACTACTTCCTTCTCCTTTATTCGCTGTAAATTTTGCTCCAATACTACTTGGTCTGTAAAAAGAGTTACCGTCAAACACCGTATTTTTTACGGAACTAAAGTATAAATTGTGATTAAAAATAGTAGCCTGACCTCCATTTTGATCGTTATTACCAGCTAACGATTTTTGATACCATCCGTTATGGTCAAAGATATTTTCTTCTAATGTTATATCGTTCACCTGCTCTGTAAAAATCCCCGATGAATGACTATCAGCAGCATAACTATCAAAAAACAAATTTCTTCTTAATCTAATATTGGTTACTCCACCTAATTCTTTTGAAGAAATATTACATCCTTCGGTAAAACGAAAAGCACAACCTTCTACCAACACATCATTTACAGTTCCTGCAGAAGCTGCGTAAATAAAAAATCCTGGTATATTTCCTTTAAACGAAGTAAACTCAACATCGTTCGGATCACTTTTCTTTGCATAAAATTCAATTCCTATTACATAAAAGTGATTCAATTCACCTAAACTTCTAAATCCTATTTTTCCATCTAATAAAATTAAAGGCAATTCTTTTGAAGTTCCGTAGGTTGCATATACAAAAGGTGCAGTTGCTGATGCTCCACTTTTAGGTTCTAATGTTTCTGTAAAAGTATCTCCTCTCTTTAAAAGAATCCACGCTGCTTCTCCGTCAGTAACATTGGTTAGCGCTTCTTTTATTGTTTTAAACGCTTTTATTGATCCGCTAGGCAAAAAAGGATCAGCACCCACTGCTCCATCTGTATGAGCATATACTTCGGCGGTATCATCGTCTCCTTCTTCGCTACTAACATATATAATTTTAGAAGCGTTCTCGGCATTTAATTTTGTCCAACCATTACTGTCTATAGTTTGTGAAAAAAGATGAAAGCTATTCATAAATAGTATTAAATAGCTAATTTTCGATAAAAGTTTCATAGGGATTATTATTAACATGTAAACTACTGTTTCTTATTTCATTAGTAAACTTATAGCTACAATTATTTTATAATTTTAATGGTACAAGAATAAAGTATTACCAACTAGTGTACTACCCTGTTTTCAGGGAATTCTTTTACCATAAAAAAACCTTTGTTTATTGTAAATAAACAAAGGTTTTTAGAACTTAAGTATTTTAGTTTAAAATGTAATCTTAAACATGCTTCCCTTTATTCCATCCATGCTTACCTAAGTATTGTTCTCCACTTTCTACAGCTCCATCTTCAATACTTGTTCCCATTGAATCATTCCATCTATTTAAATATCCGAATAAAGAAATCACACCTAACATCTCTACAATTTCTCCTTCATCCCAATATTTATATAATTCTGTTTTTACGGCTTCATCCACATTATTTGGTACTCCAGAAGCTGCTAAAGAAAAGTCTAATGCTGCTCTTTCTGCATCAGAAAATGCAGGATGCGTTTTATATTCCCAAATATTATCTAACTTTTCTTGTTCTGCTCCGTAACGCTCAGCTGCTCTAATTGCATGTGCTTGGCAATATCTACAACCTGTAGCATTACTGCTAACCCATGCGATCATTCTTTTTAAGGCAGAAGTTACGCGACCGTGATTAGCCATCACTGCTTTGTTTAAGTTAATAAATGCTTTAGAAATCTCTGGTCTTCTTTGCATTGTAAGTATCGAATTAGGACAAAATCCTAACGTTTCATTATAGAAATCTGATAACCTTTTTGTCTCCTCGTCGTGATTAGGATCTAAGGGGCTTACTAATGGCATAATTTATTTTTTATTTAAGTAATTTTGTAATTTAATACAAGTAACAAAAAAAATCTCATATGGCATCTAATATTATAACAACAGAGTGGAAGAAAAATTTATTATTCAAAAGTGATAATCCAAATGGCGCTCAAGTTTTGATGGACACTTCATATGCTAACGGTGGAAATGCGGTTGGAGCTTCTCCTAAAGCTTTAATGTTATCTTCTTTGGCCGGATGCTCTGGATTAGACGTAGTTATGATTGCTGAGAAAATGCGTGCTCCTTTTGAAGATTTAAAAATTATTGTTGAAGCTAACTTGACCGACGAACATCCTAAATACTATGATAAAGTTCATGTAAAGTATATTTTTGAGGGTAACAATTTAGATTCTGAGAAACTAACTAAAGTAGTAAACCTATCTATTGATAAATATTGCGGAGTTATGGAAATGTTTCGTCAATTTTCAAAAGTAACTACAGAAATCGTCTTCAATGACTAACAACGTGATTTTTTCGCTATGAAATGGACTTTAAAGCCCAAACCTGATTTAAATACTGTAAATACTTTAGCTAACGAATTAAATGTAGATATAAAACTGGCTGAAATCTTAGTCCAAAGAGGAATTAAAACTTTTAATGAAGCTAAACATTTTTTTAGACCTTCATTAGAAGATCTTCATGATCCCTTTTTGATGAAAGACATGCATGAGGCTGTTTCTAGAGTTGAAAAAGCAATAGAAAATGGGGAGAAGGTTTTAATTTACGGTGATTATGATGTTGATGGAACTACATCTGTTTCATTAATGTATTCGTATTTGAAGAATATTCATCCGTATTTAGCAACTTATATTCCTGATAGATATAAAGAAGGTTATGGTGTTTCATTTGCAGGAATAGATTTTGCTCATGATAATGAATTTTCTTTAATCATTGCTCTCGATTGTGGAATTAAAGCTATTGAAAAAGTAGCTTATGCTGAAGAGAAAGGAATAGATTTTATTATTTGTGATCATCACAAACCAGGAGAAAAAATACCTGATGCCGTTGCTGTATTAAATCCGAAACGAATAGATTGTGAATATCCTTACAAAGAACTTTGTGGATGTGGTGTTGGATTTAAATTAATTCAGGCAATAGCACAAAACAAAAAGCAAACTATAAACGATTTACTTCCCTTTTTAGATCTAGTTGTTACTGCTATTGGAGCGGATATTGTTCCTATGACTGGTGAAAATAGAGTTTTAGCATATTATGGTTTAAAAGTGATAAATACCACTCCTCGTATTGGTATACAAGCTTTAACGCAACACATAAATAAAAAAGAACTTTCTATAACTGATGTTGTTTTTATTATAGCTCCTAGAATTAATGCTGCTGGAAGAATTAAACACGCTAGCTACGCTGTTGATTTGTTAATCTCTGAAGATCTGGATTTAGCAAAAAATATTGCAAAAGAAATTGAGGAATTTAATGCACATAGAAAAGAGTTAGATAAGGAAATTACAAAAGAAGCTTTACTTCAAATAGAAACAAATAATGAAGAACATAATTACACCACAACTGTTTACGATGAAAATTGGCATAAAGGTGTTATTGGAATTGTTGCTTCTAGACTAACTGAAACATACTATCGCCCTACAGTAGTTTTTACTAAAAGCTGTGAATTTTTAGCTGCTTCTGCAAGATCTGTTAAAGGTTTTGATGTTTATAATGCTTTAGATGCTTGTTCAGAATATATTGAACAGTTTGGTGGGCATAAATATGCTGCTGGATTATCTATAAAACCAGAAAATTATAATGCTTTTAAAGCAAAATTTGAAGAAGTTGTAAAAAATACGATTCAAAAAGAATTATTAGAACCTGAAATTGAAATTGACGCAGAATTACATCTTAGTAATATTTCTCCTAAATTTTACAGAATTATAAATCAGATGGCTCCTTTCGGCCCATTAAATAGGAGACCTATTTTTCAGTCTAACTCAGTTAGAGATAATGGTTATGGGAAACAAGTTGGACAAGATAAAACTCATCTAAAACTTACTGTTTTTCAAGGAAATCCTAAAAACTGTATTGGAGCAATCGGCTTTAGTTTAGGAAATAAAATAGCACATGTACAACAAGAGTTTGATATTGTTTATCAACTTGATGAAAATACATGGAATGGAAATACATTCATACAACTTCAATTGAAAGATTTAAAATAACTTATTTAGATTAAATAAAAATAATATATTTGTTCTATAAAAAACAAACACTATGGAACAAATAAAAACTGTATACACGAATGATATTGGTATTTCATTCCAATGGGTAAATTCATGTAAACAATTAACACAAGTTATATTTAGAGATACTGGGTTTCACTTAACAACAAATGAAATTGAGCTTTTTTTAGAGCAAACTATTGATGCTAAAAGACAAAAGAAATGTAGTGAATGTATGGAAAGTAGAAACTGTAGATCTTTATTACTTCGAACTCCATCTAACAAAGTAAGTTTAGCAGTTTCTATGGTTGATTTAGGTCAAATCGAAGATTTACTAAAAGGAACGTTATTTCAATTAAAATTCAATGATTATATCGAAGAAATTTGTAAAAATTGAATAAAATAGGCTAACTATTCATTAGCTAGCCTATTCACGATATAAAAACAAAAAACACTTCCTTTAGTTATTAGAACTGTAGGAAATTGTTTTAATTCTATTAGTTAAAGCATCAAATTTTACAAAAATAGTTGCCCCAACTTCATGATCTTTTAGTACAATTACCTTACTTCCGTCATTTTCTTTCGTTACAATAAAACCTTCAAATTTTGAGCTTGTTAAACTATCACCAATGTTAAAAACAATTGACTTAAAAACTATACTTGATTTTTTTATCTCAAAAGATTCTAAGTCATATTCACCATCTTCATCCTCATCACTGAAATAAAACTTATAAAAATCATTTTCAAATCTTTTAAGACCATATCCTAAACTAGACTGTTCAACATTAAATTCCTCATTTAAAAGATCTTCTATCTTTTCTTTACTTCCATTTGTTTTTAATACTTCATTAAACTTATTACCTTTAATCAGAATAGATTCATAATCTTGAATTTCTATATTATTCTTCACACTACTAGTTATTTGAGCATGAACATCACCTAAACAACTAAGTACCAAAACGGTTATTAAAATTTTTATAGCTTTCATATTTTCTCTCTTTATATTTAATTTGAACACGGTTCTTCTACTTTTCCTGTATTTTTATTAATCTTTGTTTTTAAATGGTTTAAAGGATCAACTATTTTTCCATTTTCTTTGATTTTTAAGTGTACATGAGATACTGCAAATCCACTTTGTATCGCTCCTTTTAAATTACCTGAATCTCCTTGATAACCTACTATCGCTCCTTTTTTAACTTTACCTAAAGCTCTATTCTTTTCTTGCAAATGAAAATATTGAACCAGTACTTCTTTACCATCAACTACAGATGAAATTGCCACTATATATCCAGCCTTAGGAAACCAATGTTGTGTAACTGTTCCGTCGTAAAGTGCAAAAACCGGACTTCCGTAATTATTCTTTAAATCTACTCCGCCATGAAATTTAGGTAACAACCCTCTTCCATTAGGGTTTTTCTTTTTCCTAGTATTTCCATACATCCCTCCTTTTGTTCCAGAATTTTTCTGTGGCGCAATTTCAGGATTTACAACAGGATCACCATCACAAGGTTTTTCCACACAATTTCCAGACTTATCTTTAACTTTTCCATTCACGCAAGGAGTAAAAGCTGAATTATTCCCTCCTCCACCTCCACTTGCGTTAGAAGTTACGTCTGTAATAGAAGCTCCATGACCAAAAAGTGATAATATTGGTATTGGGCTAGACGAACTAGAATGACCGCCAATCACAACTTCTTCTAAATGATTGTTACAAAACTTAGAGTTAGGATTTAGCTTTTCATCACAATCATCATCGTCATCCTGAAAAAAACTAATGAAAGAAAATAAACTTGCTTTTTGAATTTTCTCTTGTACTATTAATCTATGAGATACCTTACCGTCACTAATTTTATAAGCATCAAAAAATGTCCCATCATAAGTATGATAATAAATGTTTCCGTCATTTAAATTTCCATTATTACTACTATGCTCTTCTGTAGTTTCTATTAATGAAATTTCTTTACCATTTACTTCAATAAAAATCAATCGACTTTTAAAAGGAATATTGACATTTAATGCTACTTGTACATTGGTTAACAAAGCATCTGTAAAGTCTACATCTAATTGACTTAAAGTACTCCAATTAGGTGTAATAGTAAATCGTTTTTCTCCTTTTCTCAAAAACAAATGGTCCGTTTTATTGTTTTGATCAGAATTTAGATCAAAAATTTGTTTAGCCCTTGAAATGGAGACTGTTTTGAAATTGAGTTCATTGATTGATTCCAACTCGAGCTCTTCTTCATTACAGCTCGAAAAAAATAAAACTGTTCCTAAAAAACAAAGGAACAGTTTTATATAATTTAACTTTTCTTTTAGCATTTTTTTATTTTTTACTTTTTCAAGACAAAAATAGTTATGCTAAAAAAAACATGAGTTCGGGTTACCCACACTTTTGGTGTGGGAAAACCGAACTTTTTATTTCTCTTTTATCAAATATAAGTAGACTGGGTAGTGATCACTATAACCCCCAGAGTACTGTCCGTTAGAAAAACTTCTAAAAGGATACCCTTTATATCTACCTTGCTTTTGCATTAAAAAACGCTTATTAAAAATACCTGACTTAAACATTTTATAAGTTGAAAAATCTTTTCTCCCTTTCTTATTTAATAATGGAGCTGTAAACATAATCTGATCAAAAAGGCTTAAATTATCTCTATATGCAGTTGTATTTAATCCCTTCTCAAACATGTTTTCGTAAGGATTAAATACATCATTTTTAGTAACATCTTCTTTGTCAGATTTTGTCTTTATAACCTCTTTGAAAGACTTATTCATAGGATCATCATTAAAATCTCCCATGATAATGATTTTCGCATCTTTATCATTCTCTCTGATCTTTTCCATAATTTGAGTCACTTTATAAGCTGCTTTTTCTCTTAATGGACTACTTTTAGCTTCTCCTCCTCTTCTTGAAGGCCAGTGATTAACAAGAATATGTACTAACTCGTCATCTAAATATCCAGATACCCAAAGAATGTCTCTTGTGTATATTTTCTTATTATTTGAATAGATATTAGGATTTACTGCTTCAAAATGTACAGGTTTAAAATACCTTTGTTGATACAATAAAGCTACATCAATTCCTCTTTTATCGGGAGAGTCGAAATGAATAATTCCATAACGCTTCTTTTTTAAGTGTTTGTTTTTCACTAAGTCCTCTAAAACTTGTTTATTTTCAATCTCTGCTACTCCTAAAATAGCTGGACTAGTTTTAGCTTTCTCTGCTCCTAACTCACTAATTACCTTACCTAATTTATCAATCTTGTCCCAGTATACTTTAGATCTTCCTGCTTTTAGTTCCATCATTGGACTAAACTCATCATTTTTAGTTGTATCATTAATAGTGTCAAATAAATTTTCAACATTATAAAATGCTACAGTTCTAATCTTGTACTCTTTTTGAGCGCTTACAGAAAACACACTCAATACAGAAACTAATAGTACTATTAATTTTCTCATGAAATTATTTTTTAACGGCACAAAAGTAAAAACAAATTTCAAGCCAATTCCCTGATTGTGTATAATATTCTTATTTGTTAATATTAACTTAACATTAACACTTTTAAAAAAAACTAAGTTTGCAGGCATTTTTTTTAAAAAATATAAACTTTTATGAAACAAATTATCTTAACAGTATTGTTTTGCTTTACAATATCTTATGGAGCACTAGCACAAAATACTGTAAAAGGAGTTGTTAAAGATAGCGACTCAGAAAAGGTACTACAAGGTGTTTCAGTCAGTATTGAGGGCAGAGATGAAAGTCAGGTTACTAACATTGATGGGACATTTGCTTTACAAAATTTACCTGACGGAAAATTTATTGTTACCTTAAAAAAAGTAGGTTATGAAACTCAGAATTACCCTGTTACATTATCAGGCAGTGTAATTAATCTAGGAGACATTTTTATGTACGTAGACGAGTTTTCTGACAACCAAGATTTAAGTACTATTATTATTGCCGATGATGAATTAAACGATGATAGTAGTGCTGCAGACAATATTTCTAGTTTATTACAATCATCTAGAGATGTATACTTACGTGCTGCAGCTTTCGAATTTAGTGCGGCTTTCTTTAGAATTCGTGGTTTAGATTCTGATAATGCAAAGTTATTGATTAACGGAATCGAAATGAACAAATTAGAAACTGGTCGTCCTGAGTGGGCTAACTGGGGTGGATTAAATGATGTTTTAAGAAATCAAGAATTCACAAATGGTTTAGCTCCATCAAATTATACATTTGGTGGTATTTTAGGTTCTACACATATTAGCACTAGAGCTTCTCAATATAGAAAAGGAGCGAGAATTTCTTATGCTTCTTCTAACAGAAGTTACAGACATAGAGTAATGGGAACATATTCATCTGGATTATTGAAAGACGGATGGGCTTTTTCTGTTTCTGGTACCAGAAGAGCTGGAAGCGAAGGTTTTGTTGATGGAACTTCTTACGATGCTACTTCATTATTTGCATCTGTAGAAAAAGTTTTTAATGATAGTCATAGCTTAAACTTGACTTCGATTTTTGCTTCTAATAAAAGAGGAGTTGGTTCTCCAAACACTCAAGAAGTTACAGATTTAAGAGGTATTCGTTATAATTCAAACTGGGGATTCCAAAATGGAGAAATCAGAAATTCTAGAATTAAAGACGTTGAAGAACCTTTTACAATGTTAAGTCATTACTGGAAAATAAACGACAGAGTAAACTTAAATACGAACGTTTCTTATCAATTTGGAAAGATAGGTAGAAGTAGAATTGATTTTAACGGAGGTCAAAATCCTAACCCAACTGACTTTAGAAACTTACCAAGCTTTTGGATAGATGAGGGTGATTTAGCAGAAGCTTTTGAAGCTGAACAACGTTTTTTAAATGATGGGCAAATCGATTGGGAAGAAATTTACAGTGCTAATATTAACAACTCTCAGCAAGGTATAGATGCAGCATATGTTTTAAACGAAGATAGAGTCGATGATGATATTTTTAATGTAAACACGATTTTAAACGCAGATCTTACAGATAACATTACACTTAATGGTAAATTACAGTATACAAAATTAGAGTCTGAACGTTTTGCTAATGTTTTAGATCTTTTAGGAAGTACTACTGGTTATTTGGATATTAATAGATTTGGTTCTATTGGAGATCCTGAAAGACAAAGTGACTTATTAAACCCAAATAGAATTGTACAAGAAGGAGACCGTTTTAAGTATAACTACATCATCAACTCTGAAGTGATGAATGGTTTCTTACAAGCACAGTTTAAATACAACAAAGTAGATTTTTATATCGCTGGGGATATTACTAGAACTTCTCACCAAAGAGAAGGATTGTACCAAAGTGGACGTTTTGAAAATAATTCATTTGGAAAATCTGAAAAACAAGAATTCACAACTTTTGGTGTAAAAGGAGGTATTACTTATAAATTATCTGGTAGACATATCTTAGATTTCAATGCTGGATATTTAGAAAAAGCACCAACCATAAGAAATACATTTACTCAAATTAGAGAAAGTAACTTAATTACAGAAGGATTAGATACTGAAAAGATTTTATCATTTGATGCTAGTTACATCATCAGATCTCCAAGATTTACATCTAGAGTTACTGGATATTTTTCTCAAATTACTGATGATATCGACTCTAACTTCTTCTTTTTCCAATCTGATTTATTTGATAGTTTCGTACAAGAAACTGTTACTGGAGCAGACAAAAGACACATGGGAGTTGAATTAGGTTTTGAATACAAATTAACTTCTACATTAAACTTAAAAGGTGCCGCTAATATTGGAGAGTACTATTATAGCAATAACCCTGATAATGTTCAGTTTTCTGCTGAAGACACAGAAACAGCTAGAGCTCAAGGTTTTGTTAATGGAGTACAAAGTTTTGGAACAACATACTTAAAGAATTATAGATTAAACTCTGGTCCACAAAAAGCATACTCGTTAGGTATCGAGTATCGTGACCCAGATTATTGGTGGGTTAGTTTAACTGGTAACTATTTCGACGATACTTACATTGGTGTAAGTCCAGTATTAAGAAGTAGTGCTTTCTTTACTGATAACGATGGTTTACCTATTAATAATTACGATCCAATCGAAGCTAAAAGATTATTAGAACAAGAAGAATTTGGTGGATATTTTATAGCAAATGCTATTGGTGGAAAATCATGGAAAGTAAGTAAAGACAACAAATACATTGGTTTTACTTTAGGAATTAGCAATATCTTTAATCAACAGTTCAGAACTGGTGGTTTTGAACAAGCAAGAACTGGTGGTTTCAATCAATTAAGTGAAGATTTCAACAGATCTAAGCGATTATTTGGTCCAAGATATTGGTTTGGTAGAGGTACAAATTACTTCTTTAACGTTTATTACAGATTCTAAAACATAAAAAAATACATTTCAATTATGAAAATTAATTCAATTAAATTAATAACTGTAATCTTAATTACATTATTACTATCATCTTGTGTTGATGATAACTTTGAAGTACCAACGCCATCTGGCAACGAGGAAAACAGTGAGTTAAGCATTATATTAGGTAATATCGCGAGTGAAGCTGACTGGAATTTAGTAACAATTGCTGATCTTAAAGCAAGATTTAACTCTGGAGACGCTCCACTATTAATTAACGAAAATGACGTTGTGAAGGGTTATGTTGTTTCTTCTGATCGTAACGGAAACTTCTTTCAAGAGATTTATATTCAAGATGCTGCCGAAAACCCAACTACAGGTATTAAAGTAGTTTTAAACTTAAGAAACAATTATACTAAATACAATGTAGGTAGAGAGGTTTATATTTATTTAAATGGTTTATACTTAGGAGAAACAAATTCTAGAGATGGTATTATTACTATAGGAGGAAAAATAGATGCAGCAGATAATAATGAAGTTGATGTTATTAGTGAAAACCAATTAAAAGATCATATTTTCCGTTCTGCAGTTACAGAAACTATAGTTCCAAAAACTATCAGTGTAGGAGAAATCAATGATAATGCTGTGGGTACTTTTGTAAGAATTGAAAATGCATTTTTCCCTCCAGCTTTAGATGGTGAACCTATTGTTGATCCAAACGAAGATTTTGACACTCAAAGAACATTATCTTCTTGTAGCGGTGCTGGTTTTTCTAATTTTATTTTAGAAACAAGCTCGTTTGCAAACTTTAGTTCTGTTAAAATGCAATCTCAAACAGGTGGTTTTATTGATGCTGTAGTTACAAAAGATTTTAGAGGTGATAATTTCGTTTTAGTAATTAACGATATAGAAGACATTAAATTTGAAGATACATTATGCCAACCTTTAACTCCTTTTTACAGTCAAGATTTTGAATCATTTGGTTCTACTTCAGATGTTGAAGCTGCTGGATGGACTAATGTAAATGTTAACGGAGGATCTACAACTTTTACTTTAAGAAATTTTGGAGGAAATCAATTCATGCAAGCATCAGCTTTTAGAACTGGTGAAAATCCATTAGAAATGTGGTTTGTATCTCCAGCAATCAATTTAGATAGCAATACTGATGAGGAATTATCTTTTGGCACTAAAACAGGATTTAATAATGGAGCAGCTTTATCAGTTTTAATTTCTACAGATTTTACAGGCGATGTAACTACTGCAACTTGGCAAACGTTAAATGCTACTTTAGCTAACGGACCAAGTAGTGGTTTCCAGTTTGATTTTACAGAATCTGGAGCAATCGATTTATCAAGTTTTAGTGGAGATGTTTATATCGCTTTCAAATATTTAGGAGGTGACGGTGATGTTACTACTACTTTTCAAATTGACAATTTAACTATTGTTGGTAACTAATAAAAGTCTTACAGTTTATACTTAAGCTAAAAAACCGAGTTTTGAAAACTCGGTTTTTTTATTGAAATTTATCAAAAACAAACCATGTCTGCTAATAGTCGATTATCGAGAGCTTTTAAAAACGCAAAAAAACTTCCGCTTAATCAAGATTCAAAATATATACTTTTCTCAGATTGTCATCGTGGTGATAATAGTTTTGCAGACGATTTTTCTCATAATAGAAAAGTATACAACTATGCTATTTCTCAATATTTCAATAACGGATTTACTTATATAGAACTTGGAGATGGTGATGAACTCTGGGAAAATAAGTTTGATGCTATTTTTAATGCTAACAAAGACACTTTTCTACTATTAAAAAAGTTCTACGATAAAAATAGGATTCATTTTATCTGGGGAAATCACGACATGGATTATAAAAATCCGAAACACATTAAAAAAAACCTAAGTCATTATTATGAATCTGCTACAGAAGAACATATAGAATTAATGCCCAATGCTTCTTTCTGTGAAGCAATAAAACTAGAAAACGACAACGGAAAATCTATCTTTTTACTTCACGGACATCAAGCAGATTGGTTTAATTACTCTTTTTGGAAATTCAGTCGATTTTTAGTCAAATACTTATGGAAACCTTTACAAATCGTTGGAATTAAAGATCCTACAAGTCCTGCTCAAAACTTTAAAGAATTAATTAAAGTAGAGAAACATATAGAAAAATGGATTAGAAACAACAATAATCAAGTTGTTGTTACTGGTCATACACATCGACCTAGATTCCCTCAACCTAATGAATTACCGTACTTTAATGACGGAAGCTGTGTTCATCCTAGATGCATTACGGGCATCGAAATAGAAGACTATCAAATCACCCTGATAAAGTGGCATATAATTACCCACGAAAATGGTACAATGCAAATTGTTAAAACTATCCTAGAAGGACCTGAAAACTTAAGTAATTATGTAGATTTGCAGCATTTCATAACAATTACGTAACATACCGCAAATCGTAGGTGTTTACTTTTGTCGAGTTTAATTATCTTAATATAAGAGATGGGAGATCCTTTTATTTTAATGCTAGTTGCACTGGGAGCACTAGCAATTTTAGATTTAGTTGTAGGTGTAAGTAACGATGCTGTTAACTTTTTAAACTCGGCTATAGGTTCTAAAGCTATTCCTATTAAAACCATAATGATCATCGCTAGTGTCGGCGTATTTTTTGGTGCTGTGTCTTCTAGCGGAATGATGGAGGTTGCAAGGAAGGGTATTTTTAACCCAAATATGTTCATGTTTGAAGAAATCATGTACATCTTTATGGCAGTTATGATTACAGATATATTACTGCTTGATATTTTTAACTCTTTAGGAATGCCCACATCAACTACAGTATCTATCGTATTTGAATTACTAGGAGCTGCTGTAGCCATAGCTTTGATTAAAATATCCGGAACAGATCAATCTATTACAGAAATCTGGAACTATATTAATTATGAAACAGCAAGTAGAATCATTCTTGGAATTATTTTATCTGTTGTTGTTGCTTTTAGTGTTGGGGCCATCGTACAGTACTTCTCTAGAATTATTTATTCTTTTGATTTTGAAAAGAGACCTCTATATATCAACGCCTTATTTGGAGGATTTGCAATCACTGCGATTACATATTTTATTATCATTAAAGGTTTAAAAGGAACTCCTTTTTACGGAAGTATGAAAGGCTTAATTGAAGGAAATTCAGTTGCTATTATAGCCGGAAGCTTTATTTTATGGTCTGCTATTTCACTTGCTTTAATTAAATTCTTAAAAATTAATATCCTAACAGCAATTATAGCTATTGGTACTTTTTCTTTAGCAATGGCTTTTGCTGGAAATGATTTAGTAAACTTTATTGGAGTACCAATTGCCGCTTTAAATTCTTATGATGCTTGGCAACTTTCTGGTGAAGCTGCTAATGAATTTTCAATGGGTATTTTAGCTAAGAAAGTTCCTTCTAATGTTGCTTTATTATTAGTAGCCGGAGCTATTATGGTCATTACTTTATGGACATCTAAAAAAGCTAGAGCTGTTATTGAAACTGGAATTAATTTATCTAGACAAGGTGATGGACACGAAAAATTTAGACCAAACAATTTATCTAGAATAGTTGTTAGAGCTGCCATGTTTGCTAACTTAGGTCTTAACGCTATTATACCTGAAAAAACAAGAAATTACATCAATTCAAAATTTGAAAAACCTGTAATAAAGTTACCAAAAGATAAAACTTACGAATTACCAGCTTTCGATTTAGTAAGAGCAGCTGTAAATTTAATTATGGCCAGTATTTTAATTTCTATTGCTACGTCTATGAAATTACCTCTTTCTACTACTTATGTTACATTTATGGTTGCCATGGGAACATCTTTAGCAGATAGAGCTTGGGGACGAGAAAGTGCTGTATACAGAGTTGCTGGAGTATTAAATGTTATAGGCGGATGGTTTTTAACAGCTATCATAGCTTTTACAGCAGCTGCTATAGTTGCTTCTTTAATTTCATGGCACCAAGCTATGATCCCTGTATTATTATTAGTTGTAATTGCAATGTTAGTTAGAACAACTATCCAATATTCTAAAAAGAATAAAGAAGAAAAACAACAACAGTTTGTAGAGCGTGCAGAATTATTATCTATCAATGAAATTATTGATGAAAGTTCTGAACACATTGCAAACGTAGCTCAACGTGTGAATAAACTATATTCGAACGTTGTTAATGATCTTGCTACTCATGATTTAAATAAATTAAGAAAAACAGAAAAACACGTTTTAAAATTAAATGAGGAAATAGAGAATTTAAAAAACGGTGTGTTTTATTTTATTAAATCGCTAGATGATACTTCTGTAAAAGCTAGTAAGTTTTATATATTAATTTTAAGTTATTTACAAGACGTTACTCAATCGATTAGCTACATTTCAAAGATTACATTTAATCATGTAAACAATAATCATAAAAACCTTAAGAAATCTCAATTAAAAGACCTTAAAAATATTGACAATAAATTAGGAGAGTTACTAACAAAGGTAAGTGCTACGTTTGATCGAAAAACATTTGACAACCTTACTTATATCCTAGATGATCAGAAGGATTTAACTTCAGACTTATACAACTCAATCGAAAATCAAGTAGATCGAATTCGTACAGATGAAACGAGTCCTAAAAACACTACATTATACTTTAGTATTTTATTAGAAACTCAAGATTTAGTTGGAGCTTTAGTTAGCCTTTTAGAAAACTGTAATGAATTTTACATCTCAACAAAATCTACTTCTGTGAGAATGTAAAGAAACACATATAATAAACAAGAAAGCCTTCAAGTATTTTGAAGGCTTTCTTATTTATTTAAAAGAGTTTAATATCTCACTAAGAAAATGGTTAACATCTGCATTTTTGGTTAATCCTAAACGAACAATTACCATTTCTTGATCTGGTAAAACAAATACATTCTGCCCCTGATAACCATTAAAAGAATACATATTTTTAGGTACATCTGGATATCTCCCTCCTGCATTTAACCAAATCTGTGCTCCATACCAACCATTTGAAGTAGGAGTTGGTGTTGTTGCATATTCTACCCAATCTTTATCAAAAAGAGATTCACCATTCCATTGTCCATTTTTTAAATACAACAAACCAAATTTCGCCCAATCTCTAGCTGTAGCCCAAGAATATGAAGATCCTACATAATTTCCTTTCATATCTGTTTCAACAACCATCGAATTCATTCCAATCTTATCTATCAACTCTTCGTACCAAAAATCTAAATAGGCTTGGTGAGAATCGAACTGTTTTCTAATAATTGCAGATAATACATTTGTGGTCCCTGAAGAATAATTCCAAGCTTCATTTGGTTTTCCTACTAAAGGCTTATTAATCTGCAATTCTGTTACATCTTCTGCTAAGAACAGCATTTTAGTTACATCAGAAATTGAATTGTAATCTTCAACCCACTCTAAACCACTATTCATTTGTAATAAATTATGAATTGTAATATTCTTCCTTTCATCGTTAGCCCACTCCGAAAAAGGAGCTTTATCATATACATTTAACCTACCATCACATTGCAAAATTCCCATTACCGTACTCGTAAGACTTTTAGTCATAGACCAACCTAACAATAATGAGTTTTTATCAAAACCATCAGCATATTTTTCAGCAATAATCTTATCCTTATACACGACTAAAAACGCTCTAGTTTTATAGTCATCATTAAACATATCCCCTACAGCTTTGTTTAATTTATCATAATTAACTTCAGTAAAAACAGAATCTATCGGATCTAAATTCCCATATGGAAAAGGAGTATTATTATCTGAAGTTGCTCTTTTAGGAATCAAAGGTTTCTCTTCTAAATCTACACCATCAACAACCAAAACACTTCCTAAACCTTCTCTATAAATCGCTTTTCTAGTTAACAAACCGAAAGCAGAAGCATAAGCTTCTTTTTCATTTTCATTAACGCTATTAGAAGCCAGATCAATTGGTGAGAAATTAGTATCTGTGCTATCTGTAAATTGCAAAGTTCGCTTCGCTAAAAAAACTGACGAAGCTGTATTTTTAGCGGTGTAACCAGCAATAATATTTAATTTCGGATAATTATAGAAGACAGCTACTAGCAGAATAGCTATTAAGAGCAGCAATACTCTTTTAAAAATTCTCATAATTTGGGTCGTTTTCACAAATGTAAGAATTTATCTGTTTGATTGTTCTTTTAATAACATAGCCGTATTTTTGTATAAAATTAATTTCATGCTAGATATCAAAAAAATCCGTGCAGATTTTCCTATTCTTAAAAGAAAAGTGCATGGAAAACCATTAATATATTTCGATAACGGAGCTACATCACAAACTCCAACTGTAGTAATTGATGCTATTATTGATTACTACTCTAATTACAACGCAAACATTCACCGTGGTGTTCATACTTTAAGTCAAGAAGCCACTGATAAATATGAAGAAGCTAGAATTAAAATTCAAAAACATTTTAATGCTAAACATGCTTACGAAATCATTTTAACAGCTGGAACTACAGAAAGTGTAAACATTGTAGCTTCAGGATTTTCTTCACTATTACAAGAAGGTGATGAAGTAATTGTTTCAGCATTAGAACATCATTCTAATATTGTTCCTTGGCAAATGATGTGTGAAAAAGCTGGTGCAATTTTACGAGTAATACCCATGGATGAAGACGGTTCTTTACGAATCGACCTTTATGATGAAATGTTAAGTAACAAAACCAAATTGGTCTTCTGTAATCATGTATCGAATGCTTTAGGTACAATAAATCCTATTGAAACTATTATTGACAAAGCTCATAAATTTGGTGCTTACGTTTTAATAGATGGAGCACAAGCTTGTCCTCACATTAAACCAGATGTACAAGCATTAGATGTTGATTTTTATGTGGTTTCTGCTCATAAAATGTGCGGACCTACTGGTGTTGGAATTTTATATGGAAAACAAGAACTATTAGAAAAACTACCTCCTTACCAAGGTGGAGGAGAGATGATAGACACCGTAACTTTTGAGAAAACTACTTATGCTGGTTTGCCTCATAAATTTGAAGCAGGAACTCCAAACATCTGTGGAGGAATTGCTTTTGGAGTAGCTGTAGATTATATGAATTCTATAGGGTTTGAAAATATTCAAAAGACAGAACATGAACTTTTGAATTATGCTACCGAAAAACTTTTAACTATTGATGGTTTAAAGATATATGGTACTTCTACTAAGACCTCAGTGATTTCATTCAATATAGAAGGAATACATCCTTATGATATTGGTTCTATTTTAGATAAATTGGGAATAGCAGTAAGAACAGGTCATCATTGCGCCCAACCCATAATGGATTTTTATAGAATTCCTGGAACCGTGAGAGCTTCTTTGAGTTTTTATAATACCAAAGAAGAAATTGATATCATGATAGAAGCTGTTCAAAAAGCTAAAATGATGCTTAGTTAAAACTAAAATATCCAGCAAAGATGTTCTAAACAAACATCTTTGCTATTTTTATATCATGAAAAAAGTCATACTGTTAATTATTATTATAACTTCCTTCAGTTGTGTTTCTCAGAAAGAAAACCAAACTTCTGAAATATTAGAAGTTGTTTTTGATGCACATACAAGAGGAGCGATAGAAAATATTTCTGTTATTGACAATGCTGTAACGTACAAAAATTACAGCACCACTAAAACATTCACATTAGAACAAAATCAAAAAGAACACCTCTTAAATTTAATTCAAAAATTAGATTTGAAATTTATTTCTGAATTGCAAGCTCCATCAAATAATAGAGCATCAGACGCAGCATTGCATGCATCTTTGATTATAAAAACTACTAATGAAGTTTTTACCTCAAGTGAATTTGATCATGACAATCCACCTGATGAACTAAAATCTATTGTAGATTTATTACATGATTTTGTAAAATAAAATCTTTTATTTTCTTCCGAAATCGGCAGGTATTTCTCCCCAAGCTTTTGTTTCCCATTTTAAAATAGGATTAGTTACTTGATTCTCTTTAAGCCATTTTTCTGCTCTTTTTATAAGATCGAGTAAATCTTGATTAACTTCTGAAAAAACAACATTTGTTCTACACTGCTTTTTCTTCACCCAAGATATCGCAATCTTTGAATCAGAATACAAAGGATAATTAGGTAGTTTTTGTTTTTTAAGTAACGCTAAACCGTGAACTAAAGCTAAAAACTCTCCAATATTATTTGTTCCTTCTTTAAAAGGCCCCTGAATAAAAATTTGTTTTTTTGTTTTAGTATCTACACCTCTATATTCAAGTATACCAGGATTTCCTGAACACGCTGCATCTACAGATAAACTTTCTAAAATAGGAGTACCATATTGTGCCCTTTCAGATGCAGATAATTTTTTCTTGCTTGTGTCTTTACCTTTATAATCATTATAACTCTTAGTAAAAGCAACTTTTGCTTCTTCTTCACTTAAAAAAGCTTTGTATTGTGCTCCTTCGAAGCCTGATATTTGTTTTTTACAAGTCTCCCATTTATTAAAAACGCCTGTTTTTTTCCCTTTCCAGACAACGTAGAATTTCTTTTTTTTACTCATTATTCAGATAAAATGATATCCTCAATCACTTTTGGGTAATGCTTATATTCCAATTCATGTACTTTTTTTGCAATATCTTCAACAGAATCTTCTTCATTTAAGGTTGTTTTTGCCTGAAAAACGATTGCTCCTTCATCATAATGCTCATTTACATAGTGAATTGTTATACCTGTTTCAACTTCATTATTATTTTTTACTGCTTTATGAACATGATTTCCATACATTCCTTTTCCACCATATTTTGGTAATAATGCAGGATGAATATTTACTATTTTATTTGGAAAATTAGCCACAATATTTTCTGGAACTTTCCATAAAAAGCCTGCAAGAATAATTAAATCTGCTTCTTTTTTCAAGAAATTAAGTATCTCATCTGTCTTAAAGAAAGTTTCTCTATCAAAAACCAAACTATTAACTTCCAGTCTTTTACACCTTTCCAAAACTTTGGCACGTTCGTTGTTAGTTAGCACATGAGTAACCTTAGCAGTCTCTTTAGTTTGAAAAAACCCTATAATATTCTCGGCATTACTTCCGGACCCCGAAGCAAAAATTACTATTCGTTTCATAATCTTAAATATAGCTGTGTTGTTACTGCAAAAAAACAATAATTATTAATATGAATGTGGTCCTAAACAAAAGATTTTTTATTTTAGACCCCACATTTTTGAGCAAAAATTAGAATAAAATCACAGGATTCGTATTTTTGCCTCGATTTTAAATTTAAAAATTAAAAAATTATGTCAGACATTGCATCTAGAGTAAAGGCAATTATCGTTGATAAATTAGGAGTAGACGATAACGAAGTAACTAACGAAGCAAGTTTTACTAACGACTTAGGAGCTGATTCGTTAGATACTGTTGAGTTAATCATGGAGTTTGAAAAGGAATTTGATATTCAAATCCCAGACGATCAAGCTGAGAACATTGCCACAGTTGGTCAAGCAATTAGCTATATAGAAGAAGCAAAGAAGTAAATTAATTACATATGCAATTAAAACGAGTTGTCGTAACTGGACTTGGCGCATTAACGCCAATAGGAAACAATATTGAAGAATACTGGAATGGCTTAGTTAACGGAGTTAGCGGTGCTGCACCTATTACATATTTTGATGCTGCCAAGTTCAAAACTCGTTTCGCATGCGAGCTGAAAAACTTCGATGTCAAAGACTACATTGACAGAAAAGAAGCTCGAAGAATGGATCGATTTACTCAGTACGCAATGATTGCTTCCGATGAAGCTATTAAAGATGCTGAATTAAATTTAGATCAACTTAACAAATATAAAGTAGGTGTAATTTGGGGAGCTGGTATCGGTGGATTAGAAACTTTTCAAAATGAAGTTATCAATTTTGCTGCTGGTGATGGTACTCCTAAATTTAATCCTTTCTTTATTCCTAAAATGATTGCTGATATAGCTCCTGGAAACATTTCCATTAAAAATGGATTTATGGGACCAAACTATACTACAGTATCTGCTTGTGCGTCATCTGCTAATGCAATGATTGATGCATTAAACTATATTCGCTTAGGACACTGTGATGTTATTGTTACTGGAGGTAGCGAAGCTGCCGTTACTATAGCTGGTATGGGTGGTTTTAATGCAATGCACGCTTTATCTAAAAGAAATGAAAGCCCTGAAACTGCATCTAGACCTTTTGATGCAGAAAGAGATGGATTTGTTTTAGGTGAAGGAGCTGGAGCATTAATTCTAGAGGAATATGAGCACGCAAAAGCTCGTGGGGCTAAAATTTATGCCGAAGTAGTTGGTGGTGGAATGTCTTCAGATGCACATCACATGACAGCACCACATCCAGAAGGATTAGGTGTTATCGCAGTTATGAAAAACTGTCTTGAAAATGCTGGTATAAATCCAGAAGACGTTGATCATATCAATACACATGGAACTTCTACACCTCTTGGTGATGTAGCTGAGCTTAAAGCTATTTCAGAAGTTTTTGGAGATCATGCAAAAAATATCAATATTAATTCTACAAAATCTATGACAGGACATTTACTTGGTGCTGCGGGTGCTATTGAAGCTATTGCTTCATTATTAGCTATGAAGCATGGAATTGTTCCTCCTACTATTAATCATAGTACTGTAGATGATAATATTAATCCAGACTTGAATCTTACACTTAATAAAGCACAAGAAAAAGATATAAATGTTGCGTTAAGTAATACGTTTGGGTTTGGTGGTCATAATGCGTGTATCGCTTTTAAAAAATACAAGCAATAATTAATTAGTTACATATATGAATTTTCTTCGCAAAATAGTTAGACCTAAAACTAAAGAGGACGAAGAATTTTATTATGAACTGAAAACATTGCTTAACTTTAAACCGATTGTTCTTAATCACTACAAAAAAGCTTTTATACATAGGTCTTTAAAAATGACCGATAATAAAGGGAAACCTATAAACTACGAACGCTTAGAATTCTTAGGAGATGCTATTTTAGGCTCTGTAATAGCTTCATTTTTATATAAAGAAGCTCCCAGAGGAAATGAAGGTTATTTAACTCAAATGCGTTCAAAAGTTGTTAGTAGGGAAAATCTTAATAAACTAGGAAAAGAGCTTGACTTGATTCGATTTGTAAAAAGCAACATCAATCAAAATCAAGTAGGAGAAAATATTCACGGTAACATTTTTGAAGCTTTAATTGGTGCTATTTATTTAGATAGAGGTTATAATTATTGTCATCAATTTATATATGATCAAGTTATTTTTCCTTACATCGATCTTCAACAATTAGAAAATAAAATCACAAGTTATAAAGGTTTTATTATCGAATGGTGTCAAAAAACAAAAAGAAAATATGCTTTTGAAAGCTATGAAGATTCAGGCAATCAAAATCAAAAACATTTTAGTGTTCGAGTAATTATTGACGGACAGAAAATTGCTAAAGGAAGAGCTACTTCAAAAAAGAAAGCAGAAGAGATGGCTGCTAAAAGAGTTTACTATGCTTTTCAGAATCAAATAACTAATTCATAATAAGCTTACAAGAAATCGTTTTCGTTAATTTCATATTATTTTCACATTACATTCTGTAAATTAGCATAAATTATTTTATGCAAATTCATTCACTTACGTTAGATGATTTTTCATCTTCTAATTATAGCTTAATAGGTATTCATAGCACAGTTGAAGATTACCGTTTAGCGTATTTTTTGAATTTACACTTGCAACTAAATTTAAAACGATCAAAGTTAGATATAGATCTAAAAAGAAAAGGCATAGATGCTTTTTTCTCACTTTATGAATTTACTCACAATACAACAGAAAATTCATGGTATCTAATTTCAAATTATCATAAAAATAAGGTTGTAGGAAATAATTTAAGTTTATTTTCAGAAAGTCAAACAGTAACATATTTGCTTCCTGAAAGGAAAAAAGTTGATTACTTTTTAAAATTAGAAGGGGATTTTAATTCTGTAATTATTAACCAAACTATAGAAAAAATAAATAAAATTTCTCAGGTAATCACTTCTTATTCCATAGATACAAACAAACTAAAATCTAAAGAGTCTTTAATTTTTTAACCTATGCCACACAACAAAAAAACAAAAATTGTTGCCACACTAGGACCTGCAACGAGTACAAAAGAAGTTCTTACAAAAATGGCTGAAGCTGGAGTTAATGTTTTCAGAATAAACTTTTCTCATGCAGATTATGATATTGTGAAAGAACGAGTAAGTCAGATACGTGAGATAAACGAAGAAAACGGATATAATGTAGCCATATTAGCCGATTTACAAGGTCCAAAGCTTAGAGTTGGAGTAATGGAGGAAGGTGTAGAAGTTAAGGCTGGAGATCGTTTTATTTTTACCACTGAAAAATGTACTGGTACAAAAGAAAAAGCTTTTATGACATATCAGCGTTTTCCTAAAGATGTTAAACCTGGTGAAAATATTCTTGTAGATGATGGAAAGTTACTTTTTAAGGTAATTTCTACAGATAAAGAAAAAGAAGTTGTTACTGAAGTAATTAACGGAGGATCTTTAAAATCAAAAAAAGGTGTAAACTTACCTAATACAGATATTTCTTTACCTGCACTTACAGAAAAAGACAAGAAAGATGTTGTTTTTGCACTAGAACAAGAAGTAGACTGGATTGCTCTATCTTTTGTTAGAAATCCTGAGGATTTAAGAATGCTTCGTGATTTAATAAAGCAAAAATCAAGATATCGTGTACCAGTAATTGCAAAAATTGAAAAACCAGAAGCTGTTGAAAATATAGATGCCTTAATTCCATATTGTGATGGTTTAATGGTAGCAAGAGGTGACTTAGGTGTAGAAGTTCCAATGCAAGATGTTCCATTGATACAAAAAAGCTTAGTGCGAAGAGCTAAAAAAGCTAGAATTCCAGTAATTATAGCAACTCAAATGATGGAGACTATGATTGAGAATAGTGTTCCAACTCGTGCTGAAGTTAATGATGTAGCCAACTCTATTATGGACGGTGCTGATGCGGTAATGTTATCTGGAGAAACATCTGTAGGAAAACATCCTGTAAAGGTTATTCAAAAGATGACCGAAATTATTGGTAGTGTTGAATTTTCTCCTTTAATCAAAGTACCTGTTGAACCACCACATGTGAGAACAAACAGGTTTATAACAAAATCTGTATGTCATCATGCTGCTTTAATGGCTGACGATATAAAAGCTTCTGCTATCTCTACATTAACTAATAGTGGGTATACTGCTTTTCAAATTTCTGCATGGAGGCCAAAATCTCACGTAATCGCATTTTCTTCAGAAAAGAGAATATTAGGGAAACTAAATCTCTTGTGGGGAGTTAGAGCTTATTATTATGACAGAGATTTAAATACCGATGACACCGTAAAAGATATTAATGAAATTATTAAAGAGAAAAACTTTGTAAAAACAGGTGATTTCGTGATTAACTTAACTTCTATGCCTGTTGAAGAAAGAGGTATGGTAAACACACTTCGTGTTTCGCAAATAGATTAAATAAGATAGAATTTTTATAAATATAAAACCCCGTAAAATAAATTACGGGGTTTTTAATATTATAGTAAAACAAGAACTAGTCTGCTAGTATAATTGCTTTATTATCTTTAATCTCTATTGTTCCAGAATTGATCGCTAAAGTTAGTACTTTATCATCAGCTGGTAATTTCTCAATGCTACCGTGTAAATCATCAAAAACTAAATGATTCTGACTATGAACATGTACTTTAACTACCCCTCCATTTAAAACAGACACAATAGGTGCGTGATTGTTTAAAACTTGGAACTCTCCGTTAACACCTGGCACAACAACAGAATCTATTTCTGATGAGAATACTACTGCTTCTGGAGTAACAATTTCTAAAAACATAATTAACTTCTATATATTAATATTAAGCTTCAGCTAACATTTTCTCACCAGCTTCAATTGCATCATCAATTGAACCTCTTAAGTTGAATGCTGCTTCAGGATATTTATCTAACTCTCCATCCATAATCATGTTGAAACCTTTGATAGTATCCTTAATATCTACTAATACTCCAGGAATACCAGTAAATTGCTCTGCTACGTGGAATGGTTGAGATAAGAAACGTTGAACACGACGAGCTCTGTGTACTACTAACTTATCTTCTTCAGATAATTCTTCCATACCTAAGATCGCAATAATATCTTGTAACTCTTTATAACGTTGTAATAACTCTTTAACTCTTTGTGCACAACCATAGTGCTCATCTCCTAAGATTTCAGGAGTTAAAATTCTCGAAGTAGAATCTAATGGGTCTACCGCTGGATAAATACCTAACTCAGCAATCTTACGAGATAATACAGTAGTAGCATCTAAGTGAGCAAAAGTAGTTGCTGGTGCCGGATCCGTTAAATCATCTGCTGGTACATATACTGCCTGTACAGAAGTAATCGATCCTTTCTTTGTAGAAGTAATACGTTCTTGCATAGCTCCCATCTCTGTAGCTAATGTTGGTTGGTAACCTACGGCAGAAGGCATACGTCCTAATAATGCTGATACCTCAGATCCTGCTTGTGTAAAACGGAAGATATTATCTACGAAAAATAATACGTCTTTTCCTTGATCTTCTCCTGCTCCATCACGGAAATATTCAGCTATAGTTAATCCAGATAATGCAACACGTGCACGTGCACCTGGTGGCTCATTCATTTGTCCAAATACGAAAGTAGCTTTAGAATCTCTCATTGTAGCTTTATCTACTTTAGATAAATCCCATCCACCTTCTTCCATAGAATGCATAAAATCATCACCATATTTGATAATTCCAGACTCTAACATCTCTCTTAATAAATCGTTTCCTTCACGTGTTCTTTCACCTACACCTGCGAATACTGATAAACCACCGTGACCTTTAGCAATATTATTAATTAATTCTTGAATCAATACAGTTTTACCTACACCTGCACCTCCAAATAATCCAATTTTACCTCCTTTAGCATAAGGCTCAATTAAATCGATAACTTTAATACCAGTAAATAAAACTTCTGTAGAAGTCGATAACTCTTCAAACTTAGGTGCTTGACGGTGAATTGGCAAACCATTTTTACCAGTTTTAGCTAAATCACCTAATCCATCGATAGCTTCTCCAGTTACATTAAATAAACGTCCATAGATATCATCCCCTATTGGCATTTGGATTGGATTTCCAGTAGCTACTACTTCTTGACCTCTTTGTAAACCATCTGTAGCATCCATTGATATTGTACGGACAGTATCCTCACCTATGTGTTGTTGAACTTCTAAAACTAATGTAGTACCATCAGTTTTTTTAATTTCTAATGAATCATAAATTTTTGGTAACTCTGAATTTTCAGTGTTAAACTCAACATCGATAACCGGACCAATAATCTGAGAAACTTTACCTTTTATTGTAGACATTACTTTCTGTAATTAAGTTATTGTATTTATTAAGTGTTTCTTATGTCACTTTTCAGTGCGCAAAGGTAATTTTTTTATAACAATATAAAAAACCTTTATAGATAAATTTTACTTATGGTTATTTAATAAAAAAAGCCTCGCAAATGCGAGGCTTTATATTATTTCAACTTAATTTAGAAATAAATTATTTCTTTAAGTTAATTTCTACACGTCTGTTTTGCGCTCTACCAGCTCTAGTTTTGTTAGATGCGATTGGATAATCTTCACCTAAACCTACAGATGATAATCTAGCACCATCGATTCCGTGAGAAGCTAAGTAATCTAATACAGCTTTAGCTCTTCTTTCAGATAATCTTTGGTTAGCTGCATTTGCTCCTTGGCTATCAGTGTGACCTTCAATGTTGAAGTTAGCTTTAGGATACTCCTTCATGATAGCAGCGATTAAATCTAATTTTCCAGTTACACCTGGTCTAAAAGTAGATCTTCCTGAGTTAAAGTAGATAGCTCTTGCGAAGTTTTGTAATTCTTTTAACTTCACTTCCTCGATAACTGGCTTAGGCTCTGGACATCCTTGTCTTGAAGCTACACCAGGTACATCTGGACACTTGTCTACATTATCTTTAACTCCATCTTTATCTTTATCTCCCCAAGGACATCCTTTGTTTTCAGCAGGACCAGCCTCGTTTGGACACTTATCATTCTTATCAGCAATACCGTCACCATCAGAATCAGGACAACCGTTCATTGCTTTTGTACCAGCTTCAGTTGGACATGCGTCATCTTTATCAGCGATACCATCGTTATCAGCATCTGGACATCCGTTTAACTCAGCTTTACCAGCTTCGTTTGGACAAGCATCATCAGAATCTTTGATACCATCACCATCAGCATCTGGACATCCGTTAAATTCTTTTAAACCTGCAACTTCTGGACAAGCATCATCTTTATCGTAAACACCATCACCATCAGTATCTTTTCCTCCGAAACGGAAAACTACACCTAAAGTATGTTGGAAATGATCTTGTATTTTATCAGCAAATTCTTTCTTTGCTCCAGTTTGGAAGTTTAAACCAATATTTTCGTTAAACCAAACGTTGAAACCAGCACCTACATTTAAAGTACCTTCTCCACCGTCAACGAAAACTCCGTTTACAACTCTACCAAAATCAGTGTATCCACCCCCTACGTATACGTAAGGATCCCACCAAGCTGTATCTCCGATTAAGTGATTTACATCCCACTTAGCGTTTAAGTCAATAGCCCAATATAATTCATTAATATCTCTTTCTGTTGCGTAAGTCTTAACTTTATTGATAGACCCAGCTAACTGTAAAGTAAATCCGTCAGCTAAATACTTTTCAACGCTTACTCTTGAAATAGATGGTAATAAGTTATCAGACCATTCTGAAGTTCCAACGTAGTCTTGTAAATAGTCTCCAAATTCACTAGGAATTCTAACGTCTACAACATTAACACCGAAACCAACAACCCAAGGATTGTTTTCATCTTGCGCATTAACTTTACTAAAAGGAAGTAATGTTAACACAGCTATAAAAATCATAGCTAAATTTAATTGTTTCATTATCAAAAATTTAAATTAAAAGTTCGTTTATATATAACGCAAATGTAAGTTCAAAAAACTTATTTACAAAAGCAAATCTACAAAAACTTATAAAAAAAACAAGTTTTTGTTCGTCTTTTACGAAATAACGCTTAACGCTTTTCCTACTTTTACAAATGCATTTATTGCCTTATCTAAATGTTCTTTTTCGTGTGCAGCAGACAATTGCACTCTTATTCTTGCTTGCTCTTTTGGAACTACTGGATAAAAGAATCCTATTACATAAATTCCTTCTTTTAAAAGTTCATTTGCCATTACTTGAGAAAGCTTTGCATCGTACAACATAACTGGTACTATAGCTGCATCTGCACCCACCAAATCAAAACCAGCTTTTTCCATTTCTGACCTGAAGTAATTTGTATTCCATTCCAATTTATCTCTTAAAGAAGTATCATTAGATAGCAGATCAAAAACCTTTAATGAAGCTCCAACAATTGCTGGTGCAAGTGAGTTAGAGAACAAATATGGTCTTGACCTTTGACGTAAAATTTCTATAATTTCTTTTTTACCAGTAGTGTAACCTCCCATTGCTCCACCTAAAGCTTTCCCTAAAGTTCCCGTAATGATATCTATTCTACCCATTACTCTCTTTAACTCTAAGGTACCTCTACCAGTTTCACCAATAAAACCTGCAGCATGGCATTCATCTATCATAACCATAGCATCGTATTTATCAGCTAAATCACAGATCTTGTCTAATTCAGCAACGATACCATCCATAGAGAATACTCCATCAGTAACAATGATTTTAAATCTATGGTTTTGTTTATTTGCTTCAATTAATTGCTCTTCTAATGAAGCCATATCATTATTATTATAACGATAACGTGCCGCTTTACATAAACGAACACCATCGATGATAGAAGCATGATTTAAACTATCAGAAATAATAGCGTCTTCTTTTGTTAATAATGGTTCAAAAACACCCCCGTTTGCGTCAAAAGCTGCTGCATATAAAATGGTATCTTCAGTTTGATAAAACTCAGCAATTTTAGCTTCTAAAGCTTTATGAATATCTTGAGTTCCACAAATGAAACGCACAGAAGACATTCCAAAACCATGCGTATCCATAGTATCTTTAGCCGCCTGAATTACTTCTGGGTGATTTGATAAACCTAAATAGTTATTTGCACAAAAGTTAATTACTTCTTCACCTGTAGAAATCTTAATTACAGCATCTTGTGAAGATGTAATGATACGCTCTGTTTTATATAATCCAGCATCTTTAATATCCTGAATTTCTTTTTGTAAATGTTCTTTTATTTTTCCGTACATGGCTTGTTTGTTTGTGTGGTAAAATTATGCAATTTCTTCCACTAAAATTTCATCATTTATATATATCAATATTTTTTTATCTACCTTAAAATTCAACAGACCTAAATCGTTGGCGTATTTATTAATTTGATGTATATGTGAACGGTCTGGTTTTCCTGTTTTATAATCGATAACAGTTACCATATTATTATAGAACACTAAACGATCTGGAATAATAATTTCATCCATACCGTTTCGTATTTCTCTTTCGTTAACAACCGTTACCTGATTGGAATAAAAGTAAGTAAGCTTAGGGTGATTTATAATATTTCGAATTCGAACAGCAAGATTATCTAAAACCTCTACATCTAAATCTCCTTTACTCTTATAAAAATTTAAAATTTCATCTACATCTTCGTTCGTTTTTATCTTAGACAAAATATCGTGCGTAATATTTCCATAAGCAACAGCTTCTTCTGCATCGGTATTCCAAACTTTCGATGCACTTGACAACAAAACAATATTGTGATCTTGCCAAGAAGTAGAAATAAATTGATCTTGTAATTTCAGTTTATTAGTATCAACAACAACTTTCTCACTATTTCTTTTTGATTCTCCAAAAACGTATTCATTTACATCTTCTTCCCATCTTCCTACTTTTTTCAAATAAGAAATAAAAGCTCCGGAATAATAATTCATATTTTCACCAGATTTAGTCAATCTTTTCTCCGTGATAATATGTAATTGCTCTACCGATCTTGTTAATGCAACATATAATAGGTTGAAATTATCTAATTCTAATTCTTGTCGTTGTTGATGATAAATTTCCTTCCCTAAATCATTAATATATTCGAGACTTTTACTGTAATCGATAAGCAACTCTTCAAAACCTAAAAAGTCGTTTGACAAATTATGAAACCAAACTTTAGGTTTTACTTGTCGATAAATATCTAAATCGAAAGGAAAAATAACCACAGGAAACTCTAAACCTTTAGACTTATGAATCGTCATTATTTTAACCGCTTCAGATTCATCTGGTGTTGCTATACTTAAATTATCTTTTTTAGAACTCCAAAAGTCTAAGAAATCTTGAATCGTAACACCTCTTCCCTGTTGATCTAAAACCAAATCAAGAAAAAACTGCACGTATGCATCTGATGTTTCTAATAGCGAAAATCCACGGATGATATATTCTATCTTTTCGTAGAAAGGCAACGTATTAAAAAGCTCTAATTTAAAATTCGTTCCTAAACCATTTAACAACTCTATGAAAGTTGGCAAACTACACTTTACCTTATCTGTTAGAAATGTATGTAGATCACTTTTTGTTTGTAAATGCTTATGAAGAAAACATAGTAACTCGAATCGGTTTTGCTCGTCATTAGGATATAAAATTAATTTCAAAAAATTAATGATGAATAATACCTTATTACTATTTGCTAACAATAATGTTTCTGAAGAAACTATCGGAATTCCTTTTTCCGATAAATAATTCGCAACAGCAATTCCTTCTTTTTTTTTGCGAACTAAAACAGAAATTTCACTTAAAGCGTATTCCTTCTGCAACTCTACAATTTGATGATAAACTTTTTCTGGATATTTATTTTTCTCTTCTTCTTTATCTTCTTTCTTTTCTAAAAACGAAATACTAACACAACCTCCTGTTTTACTGTTTTCTTGTTGCTGATTTCCTTCTATGAATAACTCTTTATAATTCGGATTAGAAAATAAGGTGGCTACATGCTGGAAAAAATCATTATTGAAATTGATAACTTCAGAATAACTTCTAAAGTTTCTTCCTAAAAGTTTTAACTCTTTTTCAATATTGAAAGTTACATTTTCAGAAGAACTCAAATTAATTAACTGTTCTGCTTTTCCTCCACGCCATCTATAAATCGCTTGCTTTGCATCTCCTACTAACAACAAACTACTACTTTCTTGTGCTAACGCATTATCTATTAAAGGAATTAAATTTTGCCATTGTAAGATTGAAGTATCTTGCATTTCATCAATAAAATAATGCATGAAACGCTGACCAATTCTTTCATATATATATGGTGTAGGTTGATCTTTAATATGATCTGAAATCAGTTGATTAAATTCGGCATTTAATCGAATATTATTTTCTTCTTTAATGGTATTTAATTCCTTATTGACATTATTTAACACCGCTAATGGAACCAAACTTTTTAAAGCTAACTGTTGCAATAATACATCTTGAAAAATCTTTTCTGATTCAAAATAGAGATTCAAAAGTTCTGGAAGAATTCCATCGATTGCAGATTTAATATCTTCAGACTTTGATTTCGAATAGAACATATTTTCTTCTATTCTTTCTTTCAGTTTACTTTGATCAAAAAACTTAGCTTGTAAAGGATCTTTTTGTAAGGCAATAAAATGTTTAGGAATTAAAGAATAATAGAAATCTTTATGATCGAGATTCATAGTTGCTATTACTTCTAATCCTCTTGCCCCAATTTCTTTTAATCTTTTTACTGCTTCCTTTTTACTTTTCTTCAGCTTATCCTGTAAAGCATTAAAATCTCCAACGGTTTTCTGACTTAATTTCCTGAAATGTTTTACATCATCTTCTCTCAGTAAAACCTTAGAAAACTCTTTCAATTCAAAAGAAACATCCCAAGATTTATCTTCATCTATTTTAGATGCAGAATATTCAATTAAAAGCTTAGTAATATCGTTTCGAATACCAATTTTAGAGACTAAAATATCAACAGCTTCATTCAGTAATGAAACCGCATCCATTTCAACTTCAAAATTTAAAGTTAGTCCAAGATCATAAGCGAAATTCTTAATAATCTTATGCGTAAAACTATCGATAGTTGTAATTGAAAATGCAGAATAGTTTTGAAGAATCGCATTTAAAACTTTCTGACTTCTTTCTTTAATTATAGTTACATCTATTGGAGTTTCCTGCAAGATCAATTCTAGCATATCTGTAGACTCTCCATTAGAAAAAGCGTTTAAGTTTTTTAACACTCTTTCTTTCATTTCTCCTGCTGCCTTGTTGGTAAATGTAACTGCTAAAACTTTTTGAAAGTAAAAGATATCTTTCGACTGTAGCAAAATCTTAAGATATTCTTTAACAAGTGTAAACGTTTTTCCGCTACCTGCTGAAGCATTATATATTTGAAAAACAGATGTATCTTGCACGTACTAAATTTTATGCAAGGTAAATAAAAATTACCCTAAATAAATAGGGTAATTTTAATATTTGAGTTACTGTAACTCTTTAATAAGTTTAGCATTGATTCTTATAAAATCGTCGTTTTTCGCTTTTTCTGATAACGCTAAAGCTCGTTTTGCTGAATCTAAAGCTTCTGATTTTCTATTTAAATCTTTAAGTATTAAAGCTTCTCTTGTTACTTGAAAGAACAAAGCTTTATTCGAACTCGTAACTTTTTGAACATAATTTAAAGCTTTGTCTAAATCTGTTTTTGTTTCGTGCAAATAAACTGCCGCTCTAAAATAATCGTTGTTACTAGGACCAGATAAGGTCTTATCTATTGATTTTAATATTTCTTTCTGCTCATCTAATTCTAGAGGAATTACAACTCTTGTCGTTTCCCATTCAATAAAAAGCTTAGCGCTGTTTAACGTAATATCTTGTAAACGGATATCTAAAGTTTCTACATTAGATACCATTTTATTTACCGGAACTTGTATCGTAATCAATGGCTGTTCCTTTACATAATTTGTCCATCTAGAACTCGAATAGTTAAACCATTTAATTTCCCAATTGTTTTTATTTGGATAACTCAACAACGTATAACTTCCCTTTTTTAATAATTGACCGTTTACTTTTACTGGTTTTGAAAACGATATTTTGGTAGCTGCATTTGCTCCTGTTCTCCATACTTGAGAAAACGGCAATAATTCGCCAAAGATTTTTCTCTCTCTTTTACTTGGCCTTGAATATTCAATAGTAATTTCTGAAAGTCCGACACTTTGTGTACTTACAGATTTTGGACTTAGACTTGGAGTTTTTATTTGTCCAAACACTACTGCATTGACTAAAAGAAATAGAATGATAATTTTATGTTTCATTTTTTACTGATTTTTATTGAAATATGCTGATGGGGATACTCCCATCAAATTTTTAAATGATTTATTAAATGTTGTTTTTGAATTGAATCCAGCTTCTTGGGCTAATCCAAAAAATGTGAGTTGTTTTCCTTTTTCTGATTCTGCTAATTGTACAAATTCTTTTATTCGATAGTAGTTGACATATTCAAAGAAATTCATTCCTATGTTTTCATTCAATAATCTTGATAACTCTGGACTATGAACTCCTAACATTTCAGCTAATTCCTTTTTTAAAAGTTTATTATTTAAATACGGTTTCTTCTCTAGCATTAATTGTTCTAAATCTACTTTTAATCGTTCTAAATCTTGAACATCTAATTTTGATTGCTGATACTTTTTCTCTTTTAACTCTGGAATTGATTGTAACACTTTTGGATTCAACATTAAGTAGTAGGTAATAAAGAAAATGATGAATGTGAAAATCAGCCAGATGTATGGTCTTGCATTTCTTTCTAACATTGGGAAACCTAAGAAACTGGTTAAAAATAAAATCAACCAAACCAGCAAACACAATCCTGTTATTAAAAGAAAATTCTTTAAGAACTTTGTATGCGGAACATAAGAAATCTCTTTTCGATATACTTCAGAAAAAGATCGAAAAACTTTAACACCCAAAAACCAATACCAAATGTTTACGATTAATCCCACAGCATGACACATATAAATTACATGCATTAACGGAACAACTTTATTTCTAGCCAATTGGGTTTCTCTAGATGGTAAAATAAAATAACTTAAAATGAATATTGAATAGAAGAAACCAGGCACATAATGCACTATATCTTTCTTCACAAACTTTTGTTTATGCAATACAGATCTTACAAAAAGGAAAATAGTTGGACCAAATAGCAAGGCAGAAAACTCCGACATAGCAATTAGTCTAAAATTCTTATTGAAAAAACCACCACTATGCAAAACTTTACCTAGAAAACCTACAGAGAGAACAGCAATTAAAATCAACATGAAACTATTAATATACTCCCTCTTTTTTAAAGAAATAAAATAAATACTAATGATAAACAGGCTTTGGAAAAAGCCAAAATAAATAAGTTGATTAAGTATTGTCTGCATATTTTTTGTGGTGAATTTAATCAATTACAAATTGATGTACATGTTTTAAATCTTTATACGTTGATAATGGATGTCGCTTTAAAAAAGACTGAAACGCTTGCTTAGTTTCCCAAGTTACAATCGTAACTAAAGTTGGATTATAATAATAGCCTAAAGGAGATTTTCCGTTTGCTAGTTTTATAATAATCTTTCCTCCTGATTTTTCAACTTCTTGAATCCAATCTTTTATAAATTTTTCACTCTTCTTATTATTCTTCCAAAATGAGGTGACTACATTATATTTATTTCGATTAATCTCAAATTTTATATCACTTTGTATTTCATAATATGCTAATTCAAAATGTGTAAACAACCTTCTTCTTTGTTCATGAAAATCTGGAACTTCTTTTTCAATAACATTTAAAAACTGCTCTCTCTTCACAATATTTTCCCACTTTCCAAAGATCAAACTCTTCGGAAGATAACTTCCTAAAATTAGTTCACCTGTTTTAAATCCTTTCTGCGGAGTGAAGGAATATTTAACTCCCACAGGAAAAATAGTTTTCTTATAGCGATCGAACAGTTTGTTAAAATCTTTCTTGGTATTACTAATTAAAAGTATATCTAATACCTCTCCTTTTTTAAATTCGTATTGTTGAACACTTTTTTGCGCATAGAAATTACTAGTCAAAAGCAACAACAATACAACCATCAATTTTAATTTCATTTTTTCTGTTTTAAAATTTTCATCAAAACAAAAACAAGCTGCTTTTAAAAACAATTTTTTGATGTACGCATACGGTATATGTACTTATAACACACGAGTTTTGTTGCAAACTCTACATTTTATAACAATTTGTTAAATCCGTTTTCATTTTAAAATTCTCATCTCATTTTTGAATATATTCGTGTAACAAACAAACCTAAATAACTATAATGAGCAGTATCTTAAAAATTGGAATGGCGCAAATCTCTCCTGTTTGGCTGAACAAAGAAAAGACCATTGATAAAGTGAAATCTTATATTCTTCAGGCAGCAGATGAAAATTGTGATCTTGTGATATTTGGTGAAGGATTATTACCTGGATATCCGTTTTGGTTATCGATAACTAATGGTTCTGAATTCAATTCACAAATCCAAAAAGAGATACATGCTCATTATATCAAGAATTCTGTTCAGATTGAAAAAGGCGATTTAGATGATATCTGCAAAATCGCTAAAGAAAAATCAATCGCTATTTATTTAGGTATTATTGAAAGAGCAGCTAACAGAGGAAATCATAGTTTATATTGCTCACTAGTTTACATTAATGAATTAGGAGAAATTAAATCTGTTCACAGAAAATTACAACCTACATACGAAGAACGACTCACTTGGTCTCCTGGAGATGGACATGGACTACAAGTTCACCCATTAAAAGACTTTACAGTTGGCGGCTTAAATTGTTGGGAAAATTGGATGCCATTACCAAGAACTGCTTTATATGCTCAAGGTGAAAATTTACATGTTGCTGTTTGGCCTGGTGCAGAAAGAAACACTTTTGATATCACGAAATTTATCGCTAAAGAAAGCAGATCGTTTGTAGTTTCTGTTAGCGGATTTATGAGTATTAAAGATTTTCCTAAAGACACACCTAACTACGATGTTATTGTAAAAAATGCTCCAGAAGTTTTAGCAAACGGAGGATCTTGTATTGCTGGCCCAGATGGAGAATGGATAATTCCGCCAGCTACAGGAAAAGAAGGACTTTTTACTGGAGAAATTGATTTTCAGAAAGTATTAGAAGAACGTCATAATTTTGATTGTGTCGGACATTATTCTCGACCAGATATTACAAAACTTACTTTAAATACAGAAAGACAATCTATTATTGATTTTTCTAACTAATTACTTATGAGCTTAAAAGATTTAAATACCGCTTTATTACTTGTTGATATTCAAAAAGGATTTGAAGACGAAGATTATTGGGGTGGAAATAGAAACAATAAAGATGCTGAAAAAAAATGTGAAGAGATTTTAGCAAAATGGAGAGCTGCTGAATTACCTGTGTATCACATTATGCATAGTTCTCAAGATCCGAAATCTTTATTACATGAATCACATCCTGGTTTCGAACTTTGTGATGAAATTAAACCTTTACCAAACGAACCTGTAATTGTTAAAAATGTAAATAGTGCTTTTATAGGAACAAATCTAAAAGAGACTTTAGAAGAGAAAAATATCAACACCGTTGTAATTGTTGGATTAACTACAAATCATTGTATTTCTACAACGACAAGAATGTCTGGAAATTTAGGTTTTAACACCTTTTTAATTTCTGATGCCACAGCAACATTTGATAGAAAAGGAATTAACGGAGAAGTTTTCTCTGCTGAAACTATTCATCAAACTACACTAGCGAATTTGAATGAAGAATTTGCTGAAGTAATTTCTACAGAGGAATTATTAAAACGATTATAACATTTAAAACTTACTGTATAAATCAAAAGAGACACTAAAAAATTAGCGTCTCTTTTCGTTTTTTATATAAAGTGTTATTCTTTTTTTGAATATCCGTTAAAAATCATTTTTGATGTTTTAGCGTCATTCCGAATTTATTTCGGAATCACATAATATTAAGAAACAAAGATTTATGATGAGAACCTGAAACAAGTTCAGGTTGACGTTTATTTATTATTGCACATTATGGATAAGTATATTCTTTTTTACCCTAAACCAACATCTAAAGACATCATTACGATAAATCCACCTATAAAACCTAGTGTAGCTATATCTGTGTATTTATCTCTTTGTGTTTCTGGAATAACTTCTTCTACCACAACGAAAATCATCGCTCCTGCTGCAAAAGCTAAAGCATAAGGTAAAATTGGTGTAAAGAAAGAAACTGCTAATGCTCCTAATACAGCTGCAAAAGGTTCTACTATGGCAGATAACTGTCCGTACCAAAAACTTTTTCTACGACTTACACCTTGTCTTCTTAAAGGCATTGCTACTGCAAATCCTTCTGGAAAATTTTGAATACCAATACCAATTGCTAAAGAAATAGCAGCAATAATCATTTCCGTTTGCTCTACTCCTACTAATGTAGATGCAGCTCCAAATAAAACTCCCACTGCTAAACCTTCAGGTATGTTATGTAATGTAATTGCTAAAACTAATAATGTTGTTTTATGCCAATTCGTTTTTACACCTTCCGCTTCATCTTCTTTAAAATTGATATGTAAGTGTGGTAGCCATTTATCCATTCCGAATAAAGCTAATGCTCCTAATGCGAAACCAATTGCTGAAGGAATAACTTTTACAAAACCTTCACCCGGACTGTTATCAATAGCTGGTGATAATAAACTCCAAAAACTTGCAGCTACCATCACCCCACCTGTAAAACCTAACATTCCATCTAAAACTGCCCTATTCAACTTCTTAAAAAAGAAAACTAACGCAGCACCTAATGCTGTTAATCCCCAAGTAAACAACGAAGCATATAATGCTCCTTGAATTGGATGTTCCTTGGCGAAATTAACTAGTTGATCAAAAAAACTCATCTTTTTTGTATGTATAAATTACTTGCTATTTTATTTGAGATGGTAAGAACCTTCTCATTTACTTTTATTACTAGAGAACCATCAAAAGGTTCAATTTCTACTATTTTAATACGATTTCCTAAACCTATTCCTTGCTTATCTAGAAATTTTAAAAACTCAGATGAAGTGTCGTCAACACCAACACAAACACCTTCTTCATCTACTGTTAACAACGATAATAGTTTTTTTTCTATTTGGTGAATATTTCCATCTGCATCTGGAATGGGATCTCCATGCGGATCTTGCTTTGGATGCCCAAGAAATGCATCTAATTCAGAAATAAGCTTTGGAGACTTTATATGTTCTAACTGTTCTGCAACTTCATGAACTTCATCCCAAGAAAAATTGAGCTTCTCTACTAGAAAAACTTCCCACAATCTATGCTTCCTAATAATGCTTGCTGCTACTTTCTTTCCCAAATCAGTTAAAGTAACACCTTGATATTTTTTATATACCACAACTTCTTTTTCAGATAATTTCTTAACCATATCTGTAACAGAAGAAGCTTTAGTACTTAACTGTTTGGCTATAGCATTTGTACTTATACCTCCATCAAAATCTATACTTAGATGATAAATTGTTTTAATATAATTTTCTTCAGATTGTGAAAACATAACTGATTTTTCTTGTGCAAACATACAAAAATTTACATTAGTGAAATTCAATTTTTAGATAAGTCTAAAAATTAGTTTATATTTGTACTGAAATAAATTTTAGAAAAACAAAATGAAACCCATTTATTCAATCATATTCTTATTGTTTGGAATTACAATTCAAGCACAAACTGCTACAGTAAGTGGTACCATAACATCGGAAGAAGAACCTATACCATTTGCCACTGTTTTAATTAAGAATAGTAACTTAAACACCACAACAGATAAATATGGAAACTACAGCTTTGAAACACCAACAGGAACAATCATTTTAGTTGTAAGTTCACAAGGGTTTCGTAGTGTAGAAAGGGAAATTACGATAACAAAAGGGGAGAGCAAGAAAGTAAACTTTAAACTAATAGAAGATGTATTAGGACTAGATGAAGTGGTTGTAAGCGCAACCAGAAATCGTGTTGAACGAAAAAATACTCCTGTTATAGTTTCTTCTATAAAACCACGCTTATTAAACGCTACTCAATCTCTTACTGTAGCAGACGGATTAAATTATGCACCTGGTGTAAGAGTGGAAACCAATTGTCAAAACTGTGGATTTACACAAGTTAGACTTAACGGTTTAGATGGCGGATATACACAGATACTTTTAAATAGTCGTCCTGTTTTCAGCTCATTATTAGGCGTATATGGTTTAGAGCAAATTCCTACAAATATTATAGATCGCGTTGAAGTGGTTCGTAGTGGTGGTTCTGCATTATTTGGTTCTAATGCTATTGCAGGTACAATAAATATCATCACGAAAGACCCTGTTTTAAACACATGGGAAGTTGGTAGCAATCTAGCTATTATTGACGGAGATGCTTGGGACAAAAATGTTACTTTCAACACTTCTAATGTTGCAGATGATTTGAACAGTGGTGTTACTTTATATGGAACTTATCGTAACAGAGAATCTTATGATGCAAATAATGACGGTTTTACTGAAATTGTAGAATTACGCAATACAACTGTAGGAGCAAAAGCTTTTATAAAACCTAATGATCGTAGTAGAATTTCAGTAAATCTAAACGCTATACGTGAATACAGACGTGGTGGTGATCGCTTAGAATTAGCTCCTCAATTTACAGATATTACAGAAGAACTTGATCACGATACTTTTATCGGTGGAGCAGACTATGAAATAAGTAGCAAAGATAACACGAACAAGTTTCAATTATACACATCCGCTTCATATACTAATAGAGATAGTTATTATGGTGGTTTAGGTGGTGCTCGTACAAGACAAGATAGTATCACAGCTAATAATGCGTTTGGAACTACTAAAGATTTAGCTTGGATTAATGGTGCTCAGTTCACGAAATACCTGAAAAATAATGATGTGTTTACAGCTGGTGCTGAGTATAACATTAGTAATACAGAAGATATAATTCCTGGTTATAATAGATTGATTGATCAAAGTGTAAATTCATTAGGTGTTTATGCACAATACGAATGGAAACCTTCTGAAAAGTTTACGGCTTTATTTGGCACTCGATTAGATCATATAGCTGTTGATGGTAAATATACTATCGGTGGAATATCTAGGGAAGCTGATATTAATCAAACAGCAATCTCTCCTAGGTTGACACTATCTTACCAACTTTCTAAAGAAATAAAACTGCGAGGCGGATATGCACGTGGCTTTAGAGCACCTCAAGCATTTAATGAAGATTTACATATTTCTAGTGTAGGAGGCGAACAACAGTTTGTTATTTTATCAGATGATTTAAATGCTGAATTTTCCAATGCATTTACATGGTCTTTTAATTATTCAAAAACGATTAATTTACTACAAGTCGATTTACTCTTAGAAACATTTTTTACTGGTTTACAAGATCCTTTTACTTTAGTAAGTACAGGTGCTACTTTAGCAAACGGCTCTATACTTGAAGAAGTTCGTAATGGTTCTGATGCTAGTGTGTTTGGTTCTAATTTTGAGTTAGGAATTTCGCCAAATTCTAAATGGCGTTTTCAATTGGGTGGAACTTTACAACGTACTGAGTATGATGAACCACAAATACTTTTTGAAAGCGATGGAACTCCTGGAGAAAACGATATTATTATCGAAGAATTTGTTAGAGTTCCTAATTTTTATGGGTATCTTAATGCTACTTGGCTACCTAGTAAAAAATTCAATATAGACCTTACAGGTACATATACTGGCAAAATGATAGTACCGTTAGTTATAAGTGACACAGGTTTTTTAGCTTTAAACGAAGTGGATCCTTTTTTTGATTTAAACTTAAAACTTGAAAAACACATAGATTTTAACGACAACTTTATGATTACCTTATCGGGTGGAATTAATAATCTATTTAATAGTTATCAAGATGATTTTGATACAGGTGCGGGTCGTGATTCAGACTATGTTTATGGTCCTAATCTACCAAGAACATTTTTTGTAGGTATAAAATTTGGGAAATTTCATTAATATAATATAGCTAAAAGATGTCAGTTCGAGTAACTCGATGTGAAATCGGGATGTATCGAGAACTGTTTAAAAGTTAAAATTCTTACTCTTAAAAATCACTCGAATTGACATAATTTTAATGCAAAAGCGCAACTGGTTACAATCTCTATTTTATACAATTATGCATATAAAAAAGGTAACATACATACTATTATTTTACTTCTTATCTCATTCTATAATAGCTCAAAAAGATAGTAGCATTAACTGGATTACATTTGAGCAACTAGAAGACTCTCTTTCTGTAAAGCCTAAAAAAGTATTTATTGACTTTTATGCAGACTGGTGTATTTATTGTAAAAAAATGGAAAAGGTAGCTTTTAAAAACCCTAAAGTTATTTCAAAATTAAACACTAGTTATTATGCTGTTAAAATGAATGCTGAAAGTACCGATACCATTTTCTTTGGAGGTGATACTTTTATTAATAAACAAATTGGAAAAAAAAGAAATCCTACTCATGATATTCCTTTACTGTTAGCTTCAAGAAACAATAAAGACTTCTCACTCCCTGCAATAATAATTTTAGATGAGAAGTTTAAAATTTCAGCACGATACTTTGAATATTTAGACAGTAAGAAAATGTTAAAAGCCATAGATTAAAATAAATAAACCACTAGCTCTTTCAGAACTAAAATAGAAATCAATAATGGAACTCAAAAACATTTTTTGATAGTTACCATTAAGATTAAACAAAAATTCTGATCGAGATTAAAATTAGATCTACAGATTATAAAGGCCAAAAACACTCTTTAGAAAAGAAAATTCATTAATGACTTGCTAATTAATACACATAATCAACTAATAAACAAATAGCTACTTTATCTAGACTGAAGTAGCTATTTTATTTGGCTTAACTTTTAAAACCCTTTTACTTAACATAAAATAAACATTCTAATAAACTAAGCATAATTTAAAAGTAACCTTTTGTTTACACAATCAGTTGACTTTTGCAATTGATTTTAGAATACGTAAAAATGAAAAAAATTTTATTGATTGCTTTAGTTTGTCTGTGTCAAATGGTCGGTGCACAAGACAAAGGTACAGTTACGGGGACTGTTACTGATAAAGAAATGAATGGTGATAGCTTACCATTTGCTAATGTATTTATCAAAGGTACTTCTATCGGTGGTAATACAGATTTAGATGGAAAGTATACCATTTCTGTTCCTGCAGGAAATCACACTTTAGTTTTTAGTTTTGTGGGGTACCAAACTATAGAAAAGCCAATTACAGTTGTAGCTGGTAAGACTTTAGTTATAAACCAAGAACTTGGTGCTAGTGGTGGTGAACAATTAGAAGAAGTTCAGATTAATACTACTGTCAATAGAGAGAAAGAAAGTGCTCTTTTATTAGAGCAAAAAAAGGCTGTTGTAATACAACAAAAAATAGGAAATCAAGAACTTGCTAGAAAAGGTGTTGGAGATGTTGCTACAGCAGTTACAAAAACAACTGGAGTATCAAAAGAGGAAGGTTCTGGTTCTGTATTTGTAAGAGGTCTAGGAGATCGATACAATGTAACTACTCTTAATGGATTACCTTTACCATCTAACGATCCTTCTAAGAAAAATATCGATTTAAGTATTTTTTCTACTGATATCGTTGAGTACATTGGAATTGACAAAACTTATGCACTTAATAACTATGGGGACTTTGCAGGTGCTAATGTTGATATTTCTTCAAAAGTTTATAAAGGAAAAGGATTTGCTGAGATTAGCTTGGGTACAGGACTTAATACAGTAGCGAATAATAAAACTTTTTACGGTTCAGATGGACCTAATAGTTTTGGTTTTTACAAAACTAATTATCCTGCATTTCCATTAAACAATTATAATTTTACAACTAGCTGGGACAGACAAGAAGGTAATGCTCCAGTAAATACTTCAATTGCCATTAAAGGTGGAGATTCTTTTAATTTATCTGAAAATACTAGATTAAGTTTCTTTGCTGTTGGTTCTTTTAACAATGATTACACGTATCAACAAGGAGTTACAAGAGCAGACGTAAACGTTTCAGCAGTTGCTCGAAGAGATTTAGTAAGAGAATCTTACACGTATAATACGAATACTACTGCAATGGGTAATTTACGTTTAAAATATAAATCTCATGAATTTAAGTATAATGGTTTAATGGTTAACAATTCTAGCGATACTCATGACGATTATCAAGGTATTTATGATATTTTTGATAATGCTCCAGAAGGTGGTGCTGTTATTCAAAGACAAACTTATATTCAAAACACATTGTTTGTTCACCAATTATTAGGAGATCATAAATTTGGTGAAAATATTGAATTCGACTGGGGAGCTTCATATAACTTTAATAAAAATAACGTTCCAGATAGAAAGCAAAGTACTGTTTTACCAAATAGAAATGACGAGCCAAATGGACCTAAGTCTTTTTTATTAATTAGTAATGACTCTGATAATCATAGATTTTTCTCTGATCTAGAAGAAGAAGAAATTGCTGCGAATTCTAGTATCACATACAAATTTGCTAAAGATGCAGACGATATTAATAGAGCTAAATTAAAATTAGGTTACAGCGGAAGGTTTAAAGATGTAGAGTTTGATGCTACTCAATTTAACTTTGCCATTACTTTAAGAACCGTAACTCAACCTATTGTTGATGATGTTTATAATTTAGATAGCTATTTCAATCAAGAAAATTTTAATGCCGGCCTATTTGCAATTAGAACATTTAGAGGAGGACTAAGTAGCACGATAGATGTTCTTTTACCACAAACTTATGGAGGTACACAAAACATTAATGCTGCCTATGCACAACTTGAATATAAGTTTTCAGATAAATTCACTGGTATTTTTGGTGTAAGAGGAGAAAAAATCAATCAATCTTTATTCTACAATACCTCTATCTTAACTGGAGAAAGTGAATTAGACGAAACTCAAATCTTACCTTCAGCTTCTTTAAAATATACTTTAAATGACAAGAACAATTTAAAGTTTGCAGCTAGTAAAACATATACTTTACCTCAATTTAAAGAAAGAGCTCCTTTCTTATTCGAAGATATTGTAAACAACTCTTTAGGTAACCCTAACTTATATTCTTCAGACAACTATAATGTTGATTTCAAATGGGAATTTTACCCAGAAAAAGAAGAAATTATTTCAGCAGGTTTATTTGGTAAGTATATTGAAAACCCTATTAATGAAGTGCAAATCAATTCTGCTTCTAATGATATTAGCTATGCCAATACTGGTGATTGGGGTATTGCTTATGGAATTGAATTAGAACTAAGAAAAAATCTTTTCAATTTTGAAACTGAAACAGAAGACAAAACATTAAACAACAAATTAACTTTTGGATTTAATGGATCGTACATGATGCATAACCAAGAGTTAAATAAAGAAAAAATCATTAGAGAAAACCCTGGAACTAGTGTAGATTTTTCTAATGAAGAAGATGGTTTTGCTGGAGCTTCTGACTTCTTATTAAATACAGATTTCACATATTTAAAAGATTTTAGAAATGGTATGAATATCCAATCTACTATAGTTTTCAACTATTTTTCAGATAGAATTTTTGCTTTAGGAACTGAAGGTAAAGGGAATTTAGTAGACAAAGGATATGGAACTTTAGATTTAATTTTAAAGTCTAACATAAACGAAAATATTAGTGTTGGTCTTTCTGCTAAAAACTTATTAAATCCTAGTATCGAAAGATTTCAAGACAACCAAGATGTTACTATTTTATCTTTTAGAAGAGGTGTTAATCTTAATTTCTCTTTATCATATAAATTCTAGATACACGTAACATTTTATTTACAATCCAATAACCCAAGATTAATTTTCATAAAACATTGAATTAATCTTGGGTTGTTTCTTTTGTAGCATTGAAAATATATAAGAACACAAATTTTTATTAAAATGAAAAAACAAATTTTTAGCTTGATAGTCATGGTTGCTACGCTAGCTTTCGTTGTATCATGTGGAGACGACGATCCAGTTAGAACTTCTTCTTGTTCTGATGGAATTCAAAACGGAGATGAAACTGGAGTAGACTGTGGGGGGTCTTCATGCCAACCTTGTACTAGTGCTAATTTATCTGGTGATGTAACTACAGAAGTTACATTAGAAGCAGATGTAACTTATAAGTTAACTGGAGCTTACGTTGTACAAGACGGAGGAACTTTAAACATTCCTGCTGGAACAAAAATTGAAGCTACAGGTGGAACTTCTGCTTACATTGCAGTAGCTCAAGGTGGTAAAATATTTATTAATGGTAACCAAGACAATCCAGTTGTTATGACTTCAGGTGCTGCTAACCCAGCTCCAAAAGATTGGGGTGGATTAGTTGTTTGTGGTAAAGCTCCAACTAACGTAGGATCTACAGCTACTTCTGAAGTTGCTGGTTTAACTTATGGTGGTACAGATGCTGCAGATAATTCAGGATCTATCCGTTACTTAAGAATTGAATATACTGGTGCTACTTTTAATTCTTCTAAAGAATTTAACGGACTTTCTTTATTTGGTGTTGGTAACGGAACTACTGTAGAGTACGTACAATCTTATGAAGGTGGTGATGACGGTATTGAATTTTTCGGAGGTACTGTTAATGGTAAATATTTAATTGCTACAAATTCTGGTGATGATTCAATTGACTTCGCTGACGGATGGGCTGGTACTGGTGAATACTGGTATATTTCTGGAAGTGCTAAAGCTGGTATTGAAGGTTCTAATAATGGTGATAATGGTGATGTTACTCCTGTAACTAACGCTACGTTAAAAAATATTTCTGTTGTAGGCCCTGTTACTGAAGGTGCTTTATTCTACAAAGAAGGTGGAGGAAACTTTACTATCGACAACTTTTTCATTTCAGGGGTTGATTTAGGTGTTAAAGTAAAAGATACAGATGCTGAAGCTGCTACAAGAATCGAAAACGGAGACTTAGTAATGACTAATGTTCAGTTTGCTTCTAACGCTTCAGGATTTAATATGACTGATTATGCTGGTACAAACCAATCATTCATTTCTCAAGGTGTAACTTCTGGTGCCGGTAGTGGTGCTGCTGCTCCACAATGGGCTGCTGGCTGGACAAGAGGTTTAAGTAACAGTGGAGTTACTTCTGAAAACTTAGCTGGTGAAATAACTGGAAATATTACTTTAAATGCTGATGTTGAATATTTATTAACTAGTGCATTTGTAGTAAAAGACGGTGGTAAATTAACTATTCCTGCAGGAACTACTATAAAAGCAACTGGAGGTACTTCTTCTTATATTGCTGTAGCTCAAGGAGGTCAAATATTTGTAGAAGGAACTGCTAATGATCCAGTAATCATGACTTCGGGTGCTGCAACTCCAGGTCCTAAAGATTGGGGTGGATTAGTAGTTTGTGGTAAAGCTCCAACTAACGTAGGTGCTGTTGCTACTTCTGAAGTTGCTGGTTTAACATATGGTGGTACTGAAACTACAGATAATTCAGGATCTATTCGTTATTTAAGAATTGAATATACGGGTGCTACTTTTAACTCTTCAAAAGAGTTCAACGGACTTTCTTTATTCGGTGTTGGTAACGGAACTACTGTAGAATACGTTCAGTCTTTTGAAGGTGGAGATGATGGTATCGAGTTTTTTGGAGGTACTGTTAACGGAAGCTACTTAGTTTGTACAAATTCTGGTGATGATTCATTAGACGTTGCTGACGGATATAACGGTACAATTGAAAACGTATACATTTCAGGAAGTGCTAAAGCTGGTGTTGAGGCTTCAAATAATGGAGATAACGGTGATGTTATGCCTGTAACAAACCTAACATTAAGAAACATCACTGTTGTGGGAACTGTAACTGAAGGTGCATTATTCTACAAAGAAGGTGGTGGAAACTTTACTATTGATAACTTCTATATCTCTGCAGTTGACTTAGGAGTTAAAGTTAAGTCAACTGATGCTGAAGCTGCTGTTAGAATTGAAAATGGAGATTTAGTTATGACTAATGTTCAGTTTGCTAACAACGCTACTAGTTTCCAAATTACTGATTACACTGGTGCTGCTGGTTCTTCTTTCCTAACTGAAGGAACTGCTACTGGTGCAGGTAATGGAGCTGACGCTCCTTCATGGACAGCTGGTTGGACCAGAGGTTTATAGTAATTTCGATTAAGCAAGCATAATTTTTGCTAAAAAAAATAAAACCCGGTGAAAGTGTTCACTGGGTTTTGTTATATTTTGTAGTAGCCTTTTTTATTTAACTGCAATCTTAGTGCTTTCTTTCCAAGATTGTATGCTTGCAACAGCATTGTTTTCGTAGTTTATCTCTTTCAATTCATCTTTTTCCCAGATAAACCATTTACCTACTTTTTTTCCTTGGTTATAAAATGCCATAACTTTTTTATCTCCTTGCGCATCATAAATGACCCATTTTCCATGGAGTAATTTATCTTTATAAAAACCTTGTTCTTTGATATTACCATTATCATGGAAGTGAGTTACTTTTATTAAATCACCTTCTTTTTCGTATAAAGGTTTTGTTTCATTTTGCGCATACATGCTTCCTACAACTAAGAAACAAATTAAAACTACTAATTTTTTCATATCTAAAACATTTAATCATTAACATTTGCATTACAAATATAACAATAAGTTTACTTTTAAACAAACTTTTGTTTACATTAAATTAACATTGAGTGTTTTTCCTATTTGAATATCAAATAGTTTTATATTTGTAACTAATAATTAATTAAAAAAATCTATTATGGCAGTAATGAAAGTAATTGAAATTCTAGCTAATTCAGAAAAAAGCTGGGAAGATGCGACTAAAAAAGCAGTGAGTCAAGCATCAAAATCTGTAAAAAACATCAGATCGGCATTTGTACAATCACAAAGTGTTGTTGTTAAAGATGACGAAGTATCTGAATTTAGAGTAAACTTAAAGGTAACCTTTGAAGTAAACTAAGAAAAAACTACTACTATTATAAAATGCGGTATAAAATGCCGCTTTTTTTATTTATTTAATTGACAAAATGTTAATTATAACACAAAACATTCAAAAAATTTATTAAACAGGTAGGGGTTATTTATTTTTAACTGTTATACTACGTAATCTTTATTAAGATAGATCAAGTATTCAATCTTTTTAGATTATGTAGACTGTTAATTTGAAAACCTCAGTTAACAATCAATTTAAACATGGAAAAAAACATAGACAAGTTAAAGGGTATACTTGTAGAATATGCCCCAAAAGTAGTTGCAGCTTTATTATTATTAATTATTGGATTATGGATAATAAGCATTGTTACTAAGGCAGTTCGTAAACTAATGGAAAAAAGAGGTATTGATACTTCTTTGAGAGGATTTTTAGGAAGTCTAGTAAACTGGACATTGAAAATCTTTTTATTAGTTACTGTTGCAGGACAACTTGGTGTGGAAACTACATCTTTTGCTGCTATAATTGCTGCAGCAGGTTTAGCAATAGGTATGGCTCTACAGGGTTCATTATCAAATTTTGCTGGTGGTGCACTTATCATGATTTTTAGACCTTTTAAAGTTGGTGATTATATTGAGGCTCAAGGTGAACAAGGAGTTGTAAAGGACATTCAAATTTTCACTACTAAATTAAATACTGTAGACAATAAAGAAGTAATTATTCCTAATGGTGTATTATCTAATGGAAATATAATTAATTACTCATCTGAGGAAAAAAGACGTGTTGATTTAACTTTTGGTGTTTCTTATGATGCTGATATAAAGCAAACAAAAGAAGTACTTTTATCTGTTACTGAAAACACTCCATTCACACTAAAAGATCCAGCTCCTGTAGTATTGGTTGGAGAATTAGCAGATAGTTCGGTGAATTTTATCACTAGAACTTGGGTGAAATCTTCAGATTATTGGAATGCACATTTTCACATTATAGAAAACACAAAGATTGAATTAGATAAGGCGGGGATCGAAATACCTTATCCACATTCGGTCGAAATTCAAAAATAGAGTTAAATATAAAAATCATGAAAAAAAACGTTCTTAAGCTTTTAGTATTTTTAATCACTACTAGCACTTTTGCACAAAGCATAGGTTCATCTAATGTAGGATCTAGGGGGAGATTCTTTAGTGACCTAATTAACAAAGAAGGAAAAAGTGTAGATTACACTGGGGTAGATGGATCACCATACATTGTTAAAGAATTTTTCCAAGGGAAAATTAATGAATACCCAAACGAAGTACTTTTTAGATATAATGCTTATAGAGATGTAGTAGAAATTAAAGCTAATTCTAAAACTTATGAATTACCAAGAAAAGAAGGTAATAAAGTTTATAACAGCAGCTTAAAATTAGCGTATACTGTATTAAAAAATCCAAAAACTGAAACGATTGGTTATTACAAAGAAGAATTAGTTTTAGATAACTTTACTTTATTATCTAAGCAAAAAGTTAAGTTCTTAAAAGCAAAACAAGCCGTTTCTAGTTACGATATAGCTAAACCTGCAAGATTTAAAAGGTTAAAAGACGTATACTATTTACGTTATAAAGATGGAAAATTTAAAGAGTTACCTAAGAAAAAGAAAGCTTTCTTTAAATTAATGGGAGATAAGAAAGATCAGGTTAAAAAGTTTGCTAAAGAAAATGGATTAAAACATAAAAGAAAAGAAGATTTATTTAGAATCTTAAGATATTATAGTTCATTATAATTATTTCTTTTGTGGTGTTACCATAAAATCTTTTAAATAAAAAGGCTCAAAATAAGCGACATCTTCGATGTCGTTTTTTTTATACTTTATGTAACTTAATTCTGCCATTTGTATAGATGACGGATGCTTATCCTCAATAAAGATAAAATTAGCGTGTTTTAACACCTCTTTACACTTTTCACTTCCGTCTCCTATCAAATAAACTTTTTTGTCTGTATACTCTTCAAAAGAGTTTTCATCTATAATTTCAGCCTTTACTTCTCTAATTTCTAAATTTTCATTGGTATAAACAGCAGAATATACTTCCATACGTCTAGCATCTAGCATTGGAATGATATGAGCGTCTTCTTTTACATCTATAGAATGTGCCAAGGCATTTAAAGTTCCAATACTTATTAATGGCTTATTTAAAGCAAAACAAAGTCCTTTAGCTGCTGAAACTCCAATTCGCAAACCAGTATAAGAACCAGGACCTTTGCTTACGGCTACAGCATCTAAATCATTTATAGAAACGCCAGACTTTTCTACAACATCTAAAATAAATGGATGCAGTTTTTCTGCGTGAGAATAGTTGATATCATGAAGTTCTTTATGATAAATTACTTTTCCTTGATTAGCAATACATACTGAACAATTCTTAGTTGATGTTTCTATATTTAAAATTAAAGCCATAAATATAATTTGTATGCAAATATATTACAGATAAAACAAAACCCCGCAAATTAATTTGCGAGGTCTGAGATTAAGTATAGTTAGTTACTTTTAATCTAAAATATTTTCACCGTAATAGAATTTTAAGACTTTTGTTTTAAAAACATAATCAAATTTTGCTCTAATTAAAGCTGATTTTGCATTTACTAATCTGTTACGTACTTGATCATAATCAAATCGTGTCATTGCTCCGTACTCATAACTAGCTTGAGCATTCTTGAATGCCTCATCTTGAGATTCTAGAGAAATACTTGCCGCTTCAAAAGTTTTAGCAGCTGCTTTAGCATCTAAATAAGCTTGTTCTATCGTTTGTTTTAATTGTAATTTTTCTACTTCTAAATTTTCCTCAGATATTAATTTCTGAATTTTTGAACGCTCTACATTTGCATCATTTCTAAAACCATTAAAAATAGGTATGGTTACATTAAAACGTAAACTATAACCTAAATTACCATCTAACTGATCAAAGAATTGACCTGTAGGAATAGATGGATCTAAAATATATCTATAGTTAGAATCTGCAGATAAGGAAAGTCCTACTGTAGGATAATAGCCAGATTTTGCTATTTCAATTGCAAAATTAGAATTTTCGATATTCAATTTGGCTTTATCAATCTCTGGTCTTGTTTTTAATGCTTTTTGATATACTTCGTTAGAACTACTATATAGTAAAGCTGAAGAAGGTGAACCAATTTCTATTTTGGCTACCTGAAAACCTTCATAATCTACTTGTAATAACTGTGATAAATTTAATAACGCTATGTTTAAAGTGTTTTCTTGAGTAACAACATTTTGAGCATCGTTTGCTGCAGTAGATTTAATATTTAGTAAATCTCCCTTAGGAATAGCTCCTGTATCAAACTGTGCTTGTGCTCGCTCTATCTGCTTTTTACTTATGTCTGCTTGAACCTTAGCTACTTCTAAATTTTCTTTAGCAAACAAAACATTTAGATAAGTGTTTACCACTCGTAATGCTATATCATTTTCTATTACTTCTAAATCTAACTTACTTCTTTCTACTCCTAGTTTTGCCTGCTTATACGTATTCAAATTTCTATAGCCATTGAAAACTGAATAACTAGAAACAACTCCTAATGACCCTCCGAATAAAGTAGTATTTGGTGTTCTGTTTTGTGTAACTGGATCAAAAGTAGAACCTGTAGATAAAGCTCCTCCTGTAGAAACACTTAGAGTAGGTAGAAAATTTCCTTTATTACTTTTTACATCTTTTTCTGCAACTTGTACATTAAGTTCGTTTATCTTAACCTGTATGTTATTTTTCATAGCATGATCAACACACTCTTTTAAAGTCCATTCTTTTTGACTGTAAGAAAGTATAGTGACTAATAAAAAAGGAAATAACAGTAGTAATTTTTTGTTCTTCACAATCTTGTTTATTTAGTAAGTATCGATATGACGACAAAGTAAACAATATGTTACAAAAAAAGAATGAAATTAGCTATTAGTTTTTTTTCTATGTCTGTACAAAAAGAATAAAAGTAAGCCTATTAACAAATAAGGAAACACCATTAAGTATGTAATACCATTATTAACTCCCTCTGCAACAGACTCATTACCTCCTTCTATAACAGCTTTACACATGGCACATTGAGCGTCAGCTAACTGTGTAATTAATAAAACAAAAAATAAGATCTTTTTAACCATAATAAGGTGAAATCATGATATAAATAATAACTCCAGTAACTGCAACATACAACCATAGCGGATAAGCAATTTTGGCTATTTTTTTATGCTGAACAAACTGTCCTAACTTGGCTCTCATAAATGTAAATAACACAAAAGGAATGATTACAATAGATAATAATATATGTGTTATCAAAATAAAATAGTAGATATATCTTATTAAACCTTCTCCTCCAAAAGGTGTTGATTCAGAAGTCATGTGATAAGCAACATACATAACTAAAAATAGCGCAGAGCAAACTATAGCTAATGTATTTAATAATTCGTGTCTTTTTTTATTACCTTTCTTTATTGCTAAAACAGAAAATATTAACAACAAAGCTGTTATTCCATTCATTGTAGCATAAATTGGAGGCAAAAAACGTAATGGTTCTACATCAGGTATTTTAATTCCAAACAGTGCAGCAACCGCTATTGGCACTACTATTGAAACAATAGTTATAAATTTTTTATATTTTTTTTCTTGTATCGTTAAATTACTCATTTAATAATAACTTTATATCTTGTTTTAATTCGGTAATTTGATCTGAAAATGTTTCTTCTTCTAACGCTCTATAATACATAATTGGATTTCCGTGTTCATCGTATCTAGAACGTATATAACCTTCCTTATCCACTAAGGCGAATAAACCTGAGTGATAAAAGCCTCCATGATCTTCACCTCCTACTCCAGCAGGTAACTTAAAACCAGTTTCAGAAAGTTTAAATACTTCCTCTACAGGTTTACCTGTTAACATATGCCAGTTCACGTGAGATATTTTATAATTATCAGCATAATTTTTTAGAACTTCAGGTGTATCCTTATCAGGAGTGATACTAAATGATGCTATTCCAAAATTGGGATTTCCTAAAAACTCATTTTGTATAGTCACCATCTTTCTATTCATGATTGGACAAATAGTTGGGCATGTTGTGAAAAAAAACTCTACTACATAAACCTTTCCCTTATAATCACTATCAGTAATGGTTTTTCCGTTTTGATTTGTAAATTCAAAACTTGGAACCTTTCCAAATTTATGTAGGTCAGCCTTTTGAAAATGCTTTACAATCTTTGGAATAGAATATATTCCAAATAATAAAATAATAAATGAAATTCCTATATAAGAATAGTTACTTTTCTTCATTCGATATACTTTTTATCCTTCTGTCTTCACTTCTATTGTTTTTCTTAAGCGCTAAACTATACTCAGCTAGAACAACTTTCACATCATCGAACATATCATTCTTCAACTCAGCAACAGATTGCATATTATAACCAAAAAGCTTCTTCTTTTTTAATTTCTTTATGGTAGATTCCCCTCTTCTTAAGGCAACTTCTTTGTCTATGATAAAAGCTTTTATGGTGTGGATATTATCGTCTAATTTCTCATTTGTTTGAAAACTTTCGTACAATGCATTTATTTCTTCTTTTGAAGCATATAGAAACTTCCACTTTACCATGTTAGTGTACTTACTTAATTTCTTTTGTAACGCTTCCGTTTGGCTTTTGTACGCTTTATCTACAAATGAAATTAACTGAAAATCTGTGTATCCATAAAATTTCTTATAAATCTTTTCATTCAAATTAAAGATCTCTCCTCTACTATCTGTAGTATCTTTTCCTATGAAGTTTACAACTGTAACCTTTCCTTTAAACTTTAATTTTTTATCAATGTTACTCACATCAATAACATTTTTAGTTACAATAGGAAGTTTACCGAAATTATAAGTTCCCATTTGTAGATATATATAAAACAATAATGGAACTATAAATAGGATAAAAAGAACTAAATGTTTTTTACTAATTTTCATTAAAAGTGTATAGTTTAAAGCAAAAAAAAGGTGGTTAAAACCACCAATTTATATTATTACCATTTAATTAATGGCGCTAATGTATCATATAAATAATCGCCTTCTAAAAGTACTATAAATAATAAGTAACAAATTAAGAAAACTCCTGTCCATACTATAGATCTTCTAAACCATTTTTTCTCTCCTTCTAAGTGCATGAACGCCCAAGCAATATAATAAGCCTTTGCTAAGGTTAATATAATGAATATCCAGTTTAACCAACTTGTACCTGGACCATGTAGGTGTAAAGCGTCTGGTTTTACAATACCTAAACCTACTTCTACTGCAGTGATAATAGATAATATTGCTAATACTATCCAGATTCTTTTATTTGACTCGTGTGTATGACCTGCCATTTTAAATACTTTAAATATTAATTATACTAAGTAGAAGAATGTAAATACGAATACCCAAACTAAATCTACAAAGTGCCAATATAATCCAACTTTTTCTACCATCTCATAATGACCTCTTTTTTCATAAGTTCCTAAAACTACATTAAAGAAGATGATGATGTTGATTACTATTCCTGAGAATACGTGGAAACCGTGGAATCCAGTAATGAAGAAAAAGAAATCTGCAAAAATAGGGTTACCATATTCGTTATCTCTTAAATTTGCTCCTTCTACTACTAATTTCCCCTTAGCTACTTGTTTCAAACTTTCTTCTCTTGAAAGGATAATTTTCTTTTTAGTTGCTAAGTCAATTTTCTCTCCTCTCACTTGTAAAGAAGGATCATTTTTGAATGCTTCTTGTACTTGAGCTACTGAATATTGAGAAATTGTAGCTTCATTAGTGAACCATAATCCATTTTTTCTTGAGTGCTGAACTCTACCGTCAGTTCGATCACTTTGAACAAAATCAGCTAAAGCTATTTGCTCTCCATCTTTAACGAATTGAAGTATATGATTATCTGTAGTTTTTAAAGCTCCGTAAGATCCTTTAATAAATGTTTTCCATTCCCAAGCCTGAGAACCAACAAATATCAAACCAAATACGATAGTAACAAACATGTAAAATGCTACTTTCTTTTGTTTCATTTTATGACCTGCATCTACAGCTAAAACCATTGTTACAGATGAAACGATAAGTATAAAAGTCATAAATGCAACATAATACATTGGGTAATTACCATGGAAAAAAGGAACGTGAGTAAATACTTCATCGGCTATTGGCCAAGAATCTATAAACTTAAAACGTGTTAAACCATAAGCAGCTAAAAACCCAGAAAAGGTTAATGCATCAGACAAGATGAAGAACCACATCATCATTTTACCATAACTAGCGCCAAATGGTCTTGCTCCACCTCCGCTCCAGGTCTCTTTATTATCAGAATTTACAGCGATATTAGCTTCCATAAATATCTTTATCAGTTAAATTTTGTTAAATCGTCCGCCAAAATTACACATTTTTAATCATCTAATGAAATAGAAAAAGAAAAATAGATAAATCCATAAAACATCTACAAAATGCCAAAAGATTCCACCTAGTTCAAAACCAAGCATATCGGCGGAACTGTACTTCTTTTTAAAATGATTATAAATAACAACAATTAGCACTATAATTCCTCCTAAAAGGTGTAAAACGTGCATAAAAGTAATGATCAATAATAATGATACTGAAACTGTACTACCAGGTCCTGTGAAATACAAACCTGAATTTCTTAGTTGTTCAAAACCTATATATTGATACCAAACAAACCCTAACCCTAGTAAAAAAGTTAGACTTAATAATATAAACGATATCTTTAGTTTATCTTGTTTTAAGAATCGATGCGATAAAAACAAAGTAATACTACTTAAAACAATTAAAACAGTACTAACATAAAAAGCTTGAGGTAAATCAAAAGTTACCCAATCATCTCTCTTCATACTTATTATGTACGCACTCGTTAAACCAGCAAAAAACATTACCATACTGATAAGTGAAACCCATAGCATCGGTTTAGCTGATTTTCTTTTCGCTACTCTTAACTCGTTATCAACTTGAGCTCTATTCATTAGTGTAAAAATTTATCAATAACATATATAATAGGCAATACTGTGATGTAAAACACACTTGCCAACATTAACTTTCTTGCATCTAAATTTGACTCTGATTTATACAACTTTATTGCATAAAACAACATCAACAATCCTAATATAGCTACGATAATTGCCGTAATAGGGTATATATATAAACTACCTGTACTCTTTAAAACTGGTGCAATAGAGATTAAAATCATCACTGCAGTATAAAATATCATTTGAACAACAGCTCCTTTATCTTTTTTATCCATAGGAAGCATATGAAGGCCTGCTTTATTGTATTCTTCAAATTGTAGCCAACCAATGGCCCAAAAATGAGGAAACTGCCAGAAAAACTGAATCATAAATAAGAAGCCCGCTTCAATACCAAACTTACCTGTGGCTGCAACCCAACCTAACATAAAAGGAATAGCTCCAGGAATTGCTCCAACGAAAACTGCTAAAGGTGTTACAGCTTTTAAAGGAGTGTAAGCACTTGTGTACAAAAAAATAGATATTGCTCCGAACAATGCACATTTTGGATTAATAGCGTACAATATCACAATACCAGATATCGTAAATAAAGTAGCTATGGTTAATGCAATTGTGGGACTCATTCTTCCAGAAGGCAATGGTCTATCTTTTGTTCTTTGCATTAATTTATCTATATCTTTCTCTATGACTTGATTGAATGCATTTGAGGCACCAACCATCAAAAAACCACCTGTAGCCAACATAAGTATTGTTGTAAATTCTATAGTGTCTGCACCTAATAAATATCCGGCTATTGATGTAAATACAACACTTACTGAAAGCCCTACTTTAGTAAGCTGCTTAAAATCTAAAAAAACTGTTTTCAATATCGACTTATCTTCAACCAAAACTAAACCCACCTTGCTAATTCCAAATTTTTTGCAAAGATATTCTATAATAGTGTAACCACCATGTTTTTTGAGTTTTATTACATTGTAAAAATATTTTATTTAAAAAATTATGTTTTTTGTTTGCAGAATAAAAAAACCATTGTATATTTGCACCCGCAATAACAATTGCACAAGTTCTTAAATTTGCATATCACTTTTGATATTAAAAATTTAATCACCATGCAGAAGTGGTGGAATTGGTAGACACGTTGGACTTAAAATCCAATGGGCCGTAATGCCCGTGCGGGTTCAAGTCCCGCCTTCTGTACTAAACCGTTATTAATCTTACGATTTTTAACGGTTTTTTGTTTACAAAACATTTTTTTCAACTATTCGATCATTCTTTTCTTTTTAAAACTAGACATTTAATCATTTTACTTGAAAAAAGTTATTTTAATTATAGTTTTTCACTTGCAAAATAAAAAAACCATTGTATATTTGCACCCGCAATAACAATTGCACAAGTTCTTATAAAAGGCTAATGCGAAAGTAGCTCAGGGGTAGAGCATCACCTTGCCAAGGTGAGGGTCGCGGGTTCAAATCCCGTCTTTCGCTCTAACTCTTAAAAATACCATGCAGAAGTGGTGGAATTGGTAGACACGTTGGACTTAAAATCCAATGGGCCGTAATGCCCGTGCGGGTTCAAGTCCCGCCTTCTGTACTAAACCGTTATTAATCTTATGATTTTTAACGGTTTTTTTATTTAAAAAATAAAACCTCTATTCTCTCCTCATTTATTATACTTACTTAATTATACAGTCTAAAAGCAAGTTTTAACAGCGATATAACGTTGTATAAAAACACCTTGACTACGAGATTTGTAAGAAAACAAAATGCAAAATTTCGAATACATTTTAATCTTAAGCACTTTAGGCTTCCTCTTTATCAAAAAATTTATTAACACTAAAGCTAAGAAATCTTATTTACTAGGATATTTTTCCCTTATACTATTCATCCATTTAATCATGGAAGGATACAGATGGCAAATGATTCCTACATATGTGCTAATAATTATCTCTGTTTTTGCAATTATTAAACAACATAAAAAGAAGCATCATATTATAGTTCGTATTTTAAAAACAATAGGAATTGTTTTATTAACTGGTATTGGTTTTTTACTTCCTTCTCTCCTACCTATTTTCAAACTACCTAAAACAACAGGGGCTTATAAAGTAGGAACACAAGACCTCTTCTTAAAAACGAATCGTGAAGAAATTATCACTTCAATTACAACAGATAAAAGAGAACTTACAATAAAAGTTTGGTATCCTTCAAATGACAAAAAAGGAACAAAAGACTATTACATTGATAAAGCTGGTAGATATGGCTTCGCAAAAAAATACGGATTACCTAATTCAACATTTAACTATTTGAACAAAATAGAAACAGAAGTTTATAAAAATATTAATGTCGCAGAAGAAAAGTTTCCTGTTCTAATTTTTTCCCATGGATATCATTCAAAAGCGAATGGTTATTATGCTTTACTTTCTGAAATTGCTAGCCATGGTTTTATAATATTTGCTATAAATCACACCTATGAAAGTACTGGCTCACATTTCCCTGATGATTCTATAAAATACTTTAGTTATGAGTTTGCTAATAAAATTGAAAAAGATTCTTGGAACACTATAGAACCATCTATTAAAGCTTTTCAACAAAATATGACTTTTGAAAATCGTCATCCCATAGTTCGAAAAAGTTTGACGTCTTATTTCGTAAAAAATATGATTAAACGCTGGGCTGAAGATATTAACTCTGTTACTGCAAAGTTAAACGAATATAATTCTGAAGGATTTTTTGAAAATAGATTAGATCTTAATAAAATTGGTGTTTTCGGACACTCAAGAGGAGGCGCAGCAGCAGGAGAAGCTTTATTAATTAATAATAAAATAAAAGCAGGAGCTAATTTAGATGGTGTACAGTGGGGACAAATTGTAGATACAACTTTTCAAAAACCTTTTCTCTTTCTTTCTTCAGATTGGCCAGAAAAACACCCAAATTACAACAAACACGCATACGTCAATAAAAGTACCTCTTATTTCTACGAAGCTAAAATTTTACAATCAGGGCACAGCAACTTTATGGACATACCATTTATGATACCATTACAATCAATCAATGAATCTGGAAATATTAATCCAGAACTAGCAATTAATATCAGTAGAAAACTTGTTATTGCATTTTTTAAAAAACATCTTAAAGCAGAAAAAATTGATCTTAATACATTACAATATCCCGAACTAACTTTAGAAGTATTTCAAAACAAAAATCTTACAAAAAATGACCAAAATCAGTAATATTTAAACCATCTATCAAACTTTAAGAAACTTTAACATAAAAACCCAATCTCTTAACCGTTGATTTACAGCACTATAAAAAATACCACAAAAAAAACCATGTTTTTCCTGTATTTATACTTTTTAATTGCTTTATATTTGTAGTGTTCTCAGAGACGTTTGAGAACACTTTTTCTTTTTCATAGCAATTTTCCCACTCAATCTTTGAGTGGGTTTTTTTATTTAAATTAATTATTGTACTTTTTTTTGGAACACTCTTTGTAAAGTTCTTGTAAAAAATCCGTCTACTATTATAAATAACAATTATCATGAAGAAAATCGTTTTTATCCTATCCATATTTTTATCAGCAACTGTAATTGCTCAAACGGCTACATTCAATACATTATTAAATAAACATGTAGACACTAAGGGAAATGTTAATTATAAAGCATTAAAAAAAGATGAAGCTACTTTAGATTCTTATTTAGCATATTTAAACCAAACAACGCCTAGCAGTTCTTGGTCTAAAAACAAGCAAAAAGCTTTTTGGATGAATGCTTATAATGCATATACAATAAAATTAATTTTAGAGAACTACCCATTAAAGAGTATCACTAAAATTAAAAAGAAAGGTAAAAGCGCATGGAAAATACCATTTGCAAAAGTTGGTGGTAAAACATATACTTTAGATCATATAGAACATAATATTTTAAGAAAAAAGTTATTCGATCCAAGAATTCATGTTGGTGTAAATTGTGCTTCTGATTCTTGTCCTAAATTACACAATAAAGCTTTTACAGCTAAAAATGTAGATAGTGAATTAGAAAGCTTAATGAAGCAATTCATAAATGATTCAAAAAGAAATAAATTAAACAAAAAGAAAACAATACACATCTCAGAAATCTTCAACTGGTTTAAAGGAGATTTCACAAAAGAAGGTTCTATTGTAGACTATATTAATAAGTATGCTGATGAAAAAGTAGCTAGCGATGCTAAAATCCATCACTTACCTTACGACTGGAATCTAAACGGAAAATAGTATCTTTAGTTTTCTAAACACATAAGAAATTATCAATGTCTAAAACATATTACGATCCTTCAGACTTAAGAAAGTTTGGAAAAATCACAGAATGGAGCGAAGAACTTGGAAACAAGTTCTTCGACTATTATGGAAAAGTTTTTGAAGAAGGAGCACTTACTGCTCGTGAAAAAAGCTTAATTGCTTTAGCTGTAGCACACACAGAGCAATGTCCTTATTGTATTGATGCTTACACAAAAGACGGATTACAACGAGGCATAACTAAAGAAGAAATGATGGAAGCAATTCATGTTGGAGCTGCTATAAAAAGTGGAGCAACTTTAGTACATGGTGTGCAAATGATGAATAAAGTGAATAAGCTTGAAATGTAATCATGCTATGAATTATTCTAAATTATGAATTGAACTTGATTTCGTTTATAATTTTTAATTCACAATTAAAACTCAATGAAAAAATCACTCTTAGCTAGAAATAATGATTTGGCAAATACTACTCGCCAATTAGAAATATTATCTAACGGAATATTTCAAAATGGTGAATTACCAACATTTGCAGATAAGATAAAGGAGACAAATCAGTTTCCTTTACGTCCAAAAAAGCTAGAAATTTTACAAATAAACTTAGGTTATATGTGTAATCAAGTTTGTGCGCATTGTCATGTTGATGCTGGTCCGGATAGAAAAGAAATTATGACCACAGAAACTATGCAACAATGCTTAGATGTTATTAAAAAAACTGGAGCACACACGTTAGATTTAACTGGTGGAGCGCCAGAAATGAATCCAAATTTCAGATGGTTTGTTGAAGAAGCTTCTAAAGCAGGAATCAAAGATTTTATCGTTCGTTCTAACTTAACAATTATTAGAGCCAATAAAAAATACTACGATTTACCAGAGTTCTTCAAAAAACATAATGTTCATGTTGTTTCTTCTATGCCACACTGGACAAGAGGAAAGACAGACAAACAAAGAGGTGACGGTGTTTTTGACAAGTCTATTAAAGCACTTCAAATGCTAAATGAAGTTGGATATGGAAAAGAAGGTTCTGGACTTCAATTGGATTTAGTTTACAATCCTTCAGGAGCATTTTTACCAGGAGATCAAGCAGCTTTAGAAAGTGATTTCAAAAAAGCATTGCATGAAGATTTTGATATTGTTTTCAACAGCTTATTTGCAATTACAAATTTACCAATCAGTAGATTTTTAGATTATTTAATCGCTTCTGAAAATTATGAAGATTATATGTATGCTTTAGTTGAAGCTTATAATCCAATGGCTGTAGAAAATGTAATGTGTACAAATACTTTATCTATAAGTTGGGATGGTTGGTTATATGATTGTGATTTCAACCAAATGTTAAACCTAAAAGTAGCAAGTAAAGTCAAGCACATTTCTGAATATAACGAAGAATTACTTCAAAACAGAAACATCATTATCAATCAACATTGTTACGGGTGTACTGCTGGAGCAGGAAGTAGCTGTCAAGGAACTGTTGCATAAACCATGAAGACTAAAATTGTATTTTTTCTATCGTTTTTTATTTTTTCATTTACTTTCTCACAAAGTAGTTTAAAACAGTTATTGAAAAAATACAATACTGAGTCTGTTCCATACATTACTGCTGAAGAGTTATCAAAAGAAAAAAGCGATTACATTTTATTAGATGCTCGAGAATCTAAAGAATATGATGTTAGCAGTATTAAAAATGGAATCTTTGTTGGTTATCAAAATTTCGATTTAAAAAGAACTACAGATGTAATTTTAGCGAATAAGAAAGATGCTAAAATAGTAGTATATTGCTCTCTCGGAGTACGCTCTGAAGACATTGCAGAACAGCTTAAGAAAAAAGGATTTACCAATGTATTTAATTTATACGGAGGTATTTTTGAATGGAAAAACAAAGGCTTTACTGTGATTAACACAAATAACAAGCCTACAGAAAAAGTACATGCTTTTGATAAAGAATGGGGAAAATGGTTAAAAAAGGGCATAAAAGTATATGAGTAAAAATTTGCTGATGATTTTTACGCGAAACCCAGAATTGGGTAAAGTAAAAACAAGGCTTGCAAAATCTCTAGGAGATCAAAAAGCATTAGATATATATAAATTCTTACTGAATAAAACCAAAGAAGTTACGCAGCATTTATCTTGTGATAAAGCTGTTTTTTATTCTGTAAAAATTAGAACTAACGATATTTGGGATACAGCGTATACAAAACACCAACAATCTGGAGAAGATTTAGGTATACGTATGCAAAATGCATTTACAGAAGCTTTTGAAAATGGTTACGAAAAAGTTGCTATTATCGGTAGTGATTTATTCGATTTAACTCCAGATCATATTAGTGAAGCTTTTGAAAAATTAGATCGTAACGATGTTGTTATTGGTCCAGCAGAAGATGGTGGTTATTATTTATTAGCCAGCAAAAAAGTGTATCCTGAAATATTCCAAAACAAAGCTTGGGGAACCTCAACTGTAAGACAAGAAACACTACAAGACTTACAAAAAGAAAGTGTACATTTATTACCAATGTTAAATGATGTTGATGTTATTGAAGACATTCAACAACACCCTGCGTTTCAACAATTTTTAAACTTATGAAAAAACAACAGCTACAAGAAACTATAAATTATCTTAAAGAAAATGGTATTACAAATCCTAAAATCGGAATTGTATTAGGTACAGGTTTAGGAAAATTAGTAGATGAAATTACAATAGAAACAGAAATCCCTTACAGTGATATTCCAAATTTTCCAGAAGCTACAGTAGAATTTCATTCAGGGAAATTAATCTACGGAGAATTAGCTGGTAAAAAAGTGGTTGTAATGTCTGGTCGTTTTCATTTATATGAAGGCTATACACCATGGGAAGTTACTTACGGAATTCGAACTATGCACGGATTAGGAATTGAAAACTTATTAATTTCTAATGCAGCCGGAGCTATTAATTTATCATACAACAAAGGTGAATTAATGCTTATTGAAGATCATATTAATTTACAAGGACAATCTCCTTTAGCTTTTGGTGAAGCCAAAGAATTCGGAAACATTTTTGCGGACATGTTAGAACCTTATTCAAAAAAATTAAATGATTTACTGAAAGGTATTGCTCAAAAACACGACATAACGCTACACGAAGGAGTATATGCTAGTGTATTGGGTCCGCAATTAGAAACGCGTGCAGAATACAGAATGCTTCAAATACTTGAAACAGATGCTGTAGGTATGAGTACTGTTCCTGAAGTAATTGTAGCAAAACAATTAAATATTCCATGTTGCGCTATATCTGTTTTAACTGATGAGTGCGATCCTAAAAATTTACAACCAGTAGACATTGCTGATATTATCGCAACTGCTGGAAAAGCAGAACCTAATTTGGTCGCTATATTTAAAGATTTAATTAAAGAACTATAATGCTTAACAAACAAATAGCTGTTTTAACAATTAGACTAATTCTTGGATTTATTTTCTTTTTCCAAGGATTCGGAAAGGTATTCAAATTTGGGTTGGATAATGTTTACAAGAACTTCTTCCAATCTAGTTATGGTGAATTACTTCCTGACTTTTTATTGTTATTTTCTGCTTACTTTACTTCTTTAGCGGAGTTTATCGGCGGTTTTTTGTTAGTAATTGGTTTAAAAAGAGATTATGCCTTATATACTTTAGCCTTAGTTTTAGTGATTGTAACTTTTGGTCACGGTTTAAAGGATCCTATTTGGGATTTATCTCATGTAATGTATAGAACAATACTTTTGGTAAGTTTATTATTATTACCAAAAGAACTTGATAAATTTTCTGTAGACTTTTTAATAAAAAAAGACAAGTAAGAATGAGTTATTTAGAAACAACAAAAGATGTATATAAAGAAGCAGCATTAACTCCAGATGTAGGATTATGTTGTACTACTAACCCAATTTGGGAATTACCAGGATTAAAAATCCCTAAAATCATGCAAGAAATGAACTACGGTTGTGGTTCAACAGTGCATGCTAGAGATTTAACTAATAGTCCGAAAATATTATACGTTGGTGTTGGAGGTGGAATGGAATTATTACAATTCTCTTACTTCTCTCGTCAAAAAAATGGTGTTATTGGTTTAGATGTAGTAGACGAAATGCTAGAAGCTTCTCGAAAAAACTTTATTGAAGCTGAAGAGCAAAACGATTGGTTTAAAAGTGAATTTGTTGATCTTCGTAAAGGTGACGCAATGAATTTACCTGTAGAAGATAATTCTATCGATGTTGCTGCTCAAAACTGTTTATTCAACATTTTTAAAGCAGACGATTTAAAGAAAGCTATTGCTGAAATGTATCGTGTATTAAAACCTCACGGACGTTTAGTAATGAGTGATCCAACTTGTGAACAACCAATGAATGACACTTTACGTAACGACGAACGTTTACGTGCTTTATGTTTAAGTGGAAGTTTACCAATTGCTGAATATGTAAAAATGTTAACTGACGCTGGTTTCGGTACTATAGAAATTAGAGCTAGAAAACCTTACAGAATTTTAGATCCAAAAAATTACCCTACAGATGAATTGATTTATATCGAATCTATAGAAGTAGCTGCAATAAAAGATCCTATGCCAGAAGATGGTCCATGTATTTTTACCGGAAAAGCTGCTATTTACTATGGTGAAGAAGAATATTTCGATGATGGTAAAGGACACACCTTATTACAAAATCAACCTTTAGCAATTTGTGATAAAACAGCTGCTGCTTTACAAGCTTTAGGAAGAGATGATATTTATTTTTCAGAATCTACATTCCATTATGATGGAGGTGGATGCTGTTAATAATCAAAACATATTATAATCAAAAAAACGACCTTTTGGGTCGTTTTTTTGATTATATAACTTTAGCAAATTCACAACAAAAAGAAATAAAACAATTAAAAATCAGTTAAATAAGATATAGAATCGGCATTGTTTTTGATAAAAAACATATATTTATTTCATATTAAAAACCAATCTAAATCTTAAAAATTATGAAAAAGCTACTTTTTGGTATCGCTACTATAGCTTTAGTTTCATGCGGTAAGGAAGAAACCGTTAACTACGCTCTATTTAAAGGAAATATTAAAAATCCTAATGGCAAAGAATTAAAAATTACAAACAGCTCAAACGAATTGGTTAGAACTATTAAAGTATTAGATGATGGTTCATTTACTGACACTATTTTTAATGCAAACGGACATCATCGTTTTAGTGACGGAAAAGAATCTTCTTCTTTTTATTTAAAAGATGGTTATGATCTTTCTTTAAATATGGATACTAAAGAGTTTGATGAAACAATTGTTTACACAGGTAAAGGTAACGAAGTAAATAATTTCTTAGCTCAAAAATACCTAATCAAAGAAAGAGCTGGATCTCCTCCTGAGCTTTACGGACTAGAAGAATCTGCATACGTAGATAAAATGAACAATTTAAATAAGGAGTTGGAAAAAGCACTCGAGAAAGTCGATAGTGATTTTGCTGAAGAAGAAAAAATTAAAATCAAATACGAACAATTAACGCATATGATGAAGTACCAAGATGCGTATCGATATTTTTCTAAAAATAAAGACTTCACAGTTTCAGAAGCTTTTCCTATTGATTTGGAGAAAATAGATGTTACTAATGAGGAACATTTTGAGAAGTATGATGCTTATAAAGAAATTGTTCGTTATCATCTTTCAAAAACGGCAAGTAAAAATGCTAAAAAAGAAAATATTTCTTTTGAAGCTGCGGCAATTACTTATTTAAAAAATCAAAAAAGCGATGTAATAAAAAATGATATATTGAAAGGCTTAGCATTTCAGGTATCTATTAGTAATCCGAACTCTGAAGTTTTATACAATGGTATTATGGAACTTTCTAATGATGAAGAGTTCAAAGAAAAATTAACGAAACAGTATACTTCAATGCAAAAACTTGCAGACGGTAAAGTTTCTCCATCATTTGAAAACTATGAGAATAACGCTGGAGGAACAACATCTTTAGCTGACTTAAAAGGAAAATATGTATACATTGATCTATGGGCTACTTGGTGTCAACCTTGTAAAGCTGAAATTCCATTTTTAAAGAAAGTAGAAGAAAAATACAGTGGTAAAAACATAGCTTTTGTTAGTATTTCAATTGACGCTAAAGCTGATCATGATACTTGGAAAAAGATGGTTAAAGATGAAGAACTAGGAGGAATTCAATTAATGGCTGACAAAGACTGGCAATCTAAATTCGTTTTAGATTATCAAGTTCAAGGAATTCCTCATTTTATTTTAATTGATCCAGAAGGAAACATTGTAAAATCTTATGCACCTAGACCTTCAAACAAGAAACTTATTGAATTATTTGACGAATTAAAGATTTAAAAGTCAATAATATTACAGCATATTCATTGTTAAAAAACGACCTTTTTGGTCGTTTTTTTGCTTTATCAAGTAATGTATTGTAATTTATATCGACTATATACCCCACTTTATTAAAAAGAATGTTAAATAAAAGTACCAATACTGCCATTTTATTGTTTTCAAATACTTCTCAAAAAGAAGTAAAAGAAAAGCAAATACATAATGGTCAACTTTTATTTAAACACTTACATCAAAAAGCACTTTCTGAAGCTCAGAAAACAGGCTTAGACACTCTTGTTTTCAATGAAAACAATCAAAAAGGAAAAACTTTCGGTGAACGATTTTCTAATGCAATTGAAACGGTTTTTAATCAAGGATACGATCATGTAATTACTATTGGTAACGATAGTCCCGAGTTAAATTCAGAACATATTTTAATCGCTCATGAAAATTTAATTGAACATAGAAACACCTTAGGTCCTGCTTTTGATGGTGGAGTATATTTAATAGGAATTTCAAAACAACAATTCCAAAAAGATGAGTTTGCTTCATTACCTTGGCAAACTTCAAAATTGTTAGAAGCTTTATCTACACTATTCACTAAAGAAAATTTATCACCTCTTCTTTTAACCCCTTTAAAAGATGTAGATTCTAAAAGTGATCTTTTTTACTTTTTAAACACTGAAAATTCTGTTTTAGAAAGTATCATTTTAACAATCATTTCAGTCTTCAGTATCCCTTTTTACACTGAATGTACTTCTTCAGAAGCTTATATAAAAAGTCAGCACAATAAAGGTTCTCCCCTATTAGCTTAATCATATTATTTACTTGTTATGAACTTTTAAGTAGTGACTTAAAAGTATAAGCTATGCACACCTTTATTTTAATTAACTAAATCATTTTTCATTCTTATGAAAATTAAATTTTTTATTGCTGTTCTTTTTTCTGTTTTATTCAGTTACGCTCAAGAAACTACAGGAAATGTTGAGGGAAAAATAACAGATAAACAAGGACTTTCAATTCCTTTTGCTTCGGTAATTATAACAGATACAGAAACTAACTTTTCTTATGGAACAAGTTCTCAAGAATCTGGTCATTATGTAATTGCTAATATTCCACCCGGAAATACTTATAAAATCGAAGTTCATTTTATTGGCTATCATACATATGTTAAAACAGGAATTACAATTCAGTTGGGAAAAACATTAACTATAGATATTCCTTTACAGGAAGAAAATGCGACGTTAGATGAAGTTGTAATTTCTGGAAAATCGAATAGGATAAATCCGTCTGTTATTAACACCAAACAACTGTTAAAAACACCTACAATTAGTAGAAGTGTGCAAGATTTAACAAGAAACTTATCTGAAGCAAATTTGAATTCATTTGGAGGAGCAAGCAATAGATTTAATAATTTTAATATTGATGGAATAGCAAGTAACGACGTTGTTGGTTTTCAAGAGCCAGCAAGTGGTGCAGCAGGATCTTCTGCAAATGGAACTCCGGGAAGTTTATCTCGTAGTCAGCCTATTAGTTTCGGAGCAATTAAAGAGCTTTCTGTAAAAACGTCTCCGTTTGATGTAAGTATAGGGAACTTTACAGGAGCCAATATTAATGTGGTTACAAAAAACGGAACAAATACTACAAAAGCCGAAATATATGGCTATGGAAATAATCAACTATTAATTGGTTCTTTTGCTGATGGAATTGAACAAGAAGTGAATAGTTTTTATGATATTCAGTTTGGTGGTGGCGTTGGTGGAGCCATAAAAAAAGATAAACTATTTTATTATGTAAATGTTGAGCAAGCGTTGAGTAAAACTCCTCTTATCGGAGCTCCGGGTTCTTCAGGATCAAATATTAGTCAACAAACTGTGATTGATATTGCAGATAAATTAAGAACAGATTATAATTATGATCCTGGTGCTTTTGAAAGCAGTGATATTGAAACTGCTTCTACGAAGATTTTTGCTCGTTTAGATTATAATATTTCAGAAAAACACAAACTTACTTTACGTAACAACTTTGTAAAGAGTTTTGCTGATAATTTAGAATGGAACCAAGCGGTTTTTAATTTTGGAAATCAAGGATACCGACACAATAGTATTCTTAACGGTACTACTTTAGAATTAAACTCTAGTTTATCTGAAAACACATCAAATATTTTAACTTTCGGTTACACAAAAGTAAAGGAAGATCGTTCGTATGACGGAAGAGTTTTTCCACATATAGAAATTAACGATTCTTCTAATAGAATTTTTGCCGGAACATATCGAGAAGCTTCTATTTACAATACAAACCTGAACACTTTTCAACTTACCAATAAGTTAACGTATTATAAAAATAATAATACGATTACAGGTGGATTATTATTTCAATACAATGATATTGATTACGGGTTTTTAACTGCATGGAATGGACGTTGGGCTTATCGTTCTGTCGATGATTTTTTAAATGATAGACCTTCTAGAATTCGTGGAGTATACCACGTTACAAACAATTCTTTTGATTTTGTAAATAATCGTCCTTCAGCAACAATTGATGTTTTGACTTCAGCTTTTTATCTTCAAGATAAAATAAGAATCAGTGATAAATTCTCTTTGAATTTAGGTGTTCGATTAGACAACCAGTTATTATTAAATGATTTACCTTTAAGTCCGTTAGTTAGAAACACTCCTGAGTTCAGTAATTTCACGAATCAAATAGAAGTAAATCCGCATATCAATCCAAGAGTAAGTTTTGAGTATACGCTAGATGAAGACAAGAAATATAAACTTAGTGGAGGAAGCGGATTATTTACAGGTAGAATTCCGTATTTATGGTTTGCATATGCAGAATATATTTCTGGAACAGATTATTTTAATGTAGATATTCGCCCTAATGGAAATACAGTTCGTTTAGAAGAAAATTTAGGAACATTAGCAGCTCAACAGCCAGGTTTAACAGAAATCAATTTAATTGATAATGATTTTGAATTACCAAGAGAATGGAAAACTCGCTTACACTTTGAAGCAAAATTACCAAGGAAGTTTAGATTTACAGCTGAAGCAACTTATACTGATGTTTTAAAAGGAATTTTCTTTCAATCGATAAATAGAAGACAAGAATTTGGTAATTATTCTGGAGCAGATAATCGTTTATTTTATAATGGAACTCGTGTAAACGACAACTTTACCAATGTATTTTTATTAAGTAATACAAACAAAGGATACCGTTATAACATCAATCTTGGCTTATATAAAGAAACCGACAATTATTCTGGATTCTTAGGGTATACAAATGGAAAAAGTAAAGAAATATCGAGTACTGTTCGTAATTCTTCTGCTGCAAACTTTGAATGGAATCAGGCAATAAACTCTCACGATCCAGATGTATCGTTTTCTAATTTCGATTTGCGTCATAAGTTTGTTTCATCTCACAGTTACAATATCAACTTCAAAAACAAACATCAAATACAACTTTCTGCTTTATATACAGGAACCTCAGGAAGCCCGTATTCTGTAGTGTATCAAGGAGACGTAAATAGAGATGGATCATCTAGAAATGATTTAGTTTATATTCCTGCAAATCAAGGAGAAATTCAATTACAAGATATTACTGATACCAATGGAAATGTGTTGGTTTCTGCTCAAGAACAATGGAATCGTTTAGATGCTTTTATTGAGAATAATGATTATTTGAGAGAAAATAGAGGAAGTTATGCAGAGAGAAACGGAGGTAGAACACCTTGGAATCATCAATTAGATGCTAAGTTTGTATACAATCTTCCTTTTGAAAATAATTCGAATTTACAAATCAGTTTAGATATTTTTAATGTTTTAAACTTAATTCATAAAAATTGGGGACGATTAGTTTTTGTTCCTAACGTAGTAAACTCAAATTTCAACTTATTAGAATTTAGAGGTGTTCAGAATAATCAACCTGTGTATCAATTTACTTTAGATGAAAACGCTACACCTTGGGTTTTAGATGGAATTAATTCTCGCTGGAGAGCACAACTTGGATTGAAATATCAGTTTTAAAACTGCCAGATAAAGAAATCTTTTTAACTTATAAATGGGAAAACCGCACTTAAAAATGTGGTTTTCCTTTTTTTTAAATATTAATTTAATGTTTCAGGTCAATCAAGATATCGTATATTACTAACGAACAATTAGCTTCTCTTAGTTTTTCACTACTATTTTTTTTGTTATTGTATAGGGATTGAAAAGTTCTTTATAATCTAAAAATATTCTTAAAAGTGCAACTATCAAAAATGATAGTTATTGATAATGCTGTAAGCTATAACTAGTTTTGTGAATCAAAAGACATTAAAAATGAAGAAAATAATTATTAGTTTATTCGTTTTATCCTTCTTTATTTCTTGTAATCAAACAGAAAAAAAAGAAGTTTCTAAAATTGAGAATCCTACCAATAAAGTTGTACTTAGTTCTGAAATTATTTGGGAAAAATTAAATCCTGCAAGAGGAGATAAAAGTCCACAAGCCGGAACCATTTGGGGAGATCGAAAAGGAAAAGTAGCTACAGGTTTTTTAGCAAAATTTGTTGATGGGTTTTCTTCGCCTCCGCATATTCATAATGTAACTTACAGAGCAGTAGTTATTGAAGGCTTAATTCATAATGATGATCCAGCTGCTGCAAATATGTGGATGCCTAAAGGTTCATTTTGGACACAGCCAAAAGGAGAATCTCATATTACTTCTGCTAAAGGAAATGTAAATATTGCATATGTAGAGATTGATCACGGACCTTATTTAGTAAAACCAATAGATCAAGCTTTCGATAATGGAGAGAGACCTGTAAATATTAGTGCTAACAATGTTGTTTGGTTAAATCATACTAAAACAAATTGGATCGATTCTAAAAGTAATGCTGAAATCAGTTTTCTTTGGGAAGGCAAAAACACGAATAAAACCAAAGGTCTTTTTATAAAACTTCCAAAACAATTTGATGGGAAAATTAAAACAGATGGTACAATTTTACATGCAGTTATTATCAAAGGGAAATTAAACTATACCTTACCTCTAAATCAAGAAATAAAAACGTTAGATCCAGGAAGTTATTTTACATCAACTACTAAAGCAGAACATCAAGTAACCAATAATAACAAAGAAGATGTTACCATTTACATTAGAACAAACGGAAACATTTATGTAGAATAAGATTAAAATTTTATACTTCAAAAACGTCTTTCTAATTTAAAAAAGGCGTTTTTTTATGTAAACTGTTTCCTTTTTATTCGACTTTATAATCAATAAACTTTGTTTTGTTGAGTATCTTAGTCGTATGGAGAAATATTTAGAAATTATAAAGAATTCTTACACTGGTTATTGGAATTACATAAAACAATCTGTTTTATTTGAATTGAACTGGGAGAATTATTTCTATGGATTAATCTTAATCTCTCTTGTTGTTTGGGCATTAGAAATTGTGTTTCCTTGGCGTAAGAATCAATCTATTTTCAGAAAAGATTTTTGGTTAGATACATTTTACATGTTCTTTAATTTCTTCTTATTAAACTTAATTGTTCTGATTGCTCTTTCTAATACTGCTTCTGAAGTTTTTAATGATATTTTAGGATTGATAGATGTTTCGGTAACAGATCTTCAGTTATTCAATATTAATGATTTTCCATACGCACTTCGTTTGTTTGTATTCTTTATTATTATTGATTTTGTTCAATGGTACACACATACATTATTACACAAATATGAATTTTTATGGAACTTTCATAAAGTGCATCATTCTGTAAAACAAATGGGATTTGCAGCTCATTTACGTTACCATTGGATGGAACCTGTTGTGTATAAATCAATGAAATATATTCCGCTCGCTATTATGGGTGGATTTACAGCTCAAGATGTTGCTATTGTACATTTTTTTAATATTACAATCGGACATTTAAACCACGCTAATATTAATTGGGATTATGGTGTTTTAAAATATATTTTAAACAATCCTAAAATGCATATTTGGCATCATGTTAAAGAATTACCAGAAGACCGAAAAAATGGTGTGAACTTCGGTATTACGTTAAGTATTTGGGACTATATTTTTAAAACAAACTATATTCCGTATTCTGGTAGAGATATTGAAATTGGTTTTGAAGGTGACGAAAAATTCCCAAATAATTTTATTGGACAGGAGTTGTATCCTATCAACAGAAAAGAATCATAATTTAATTCTTCAATTGTACCATCTCCTTATGATTTTGTCTTTTTTAGTTTAATTACAAAACGTTTACCTTTTGCTTCTTTAACTTTTTCATTGATTAATTTTACATCAATAAGCTTTTCTTTAGGTATTAAATCTTTTAAAATTTTATAATCTGATTTTATTTTAAGTTGATTATTTTTAGTTTTTTTTAGTTCAAAAGAATATTCTCCTAAATTATTTTTCAACTTCAGGTTAGCCGTCTTTTCGCCTAAAATCTCTATATCATTAGGGAATTTTAAAAAAAACATCATTAAATCAGAATAACCATAATCTAAATAATAATTTAACTCCGAAGAATTAGTGTCATTGTCTAGTTGATTATGGTTTATCAGTTTATCTAAAGAAATACTAACAAGGCTATCATTTATAAATGTAATTGCATTTTTTAATGTACCTCTACCTCTAACCTTATAGGTAAATGGTCTTTTCGAACTTAACGTTCTACTTGTAATTGTGTCTATATCTATAGTGTTATCAACACCTTGATATTCTGATAAAGCATTATAAAAATCGTTTACTTCTTTATTTTTATCTAACATCCCATAAAAACTACGTAATTCAGTAGATACTCCTCCAGAAATTTTAAAAATTGACTTGAAAGAAGTCTTTTTCAGCTTAACATTTACTTCAGCGGAAACTATTTGATGGAGATAATTAGTATTTGCATTCATACCAGGTAGCTTAACTGTTTTGATAGATACTGAGTCTGCTTCAGCAAGTTTTAAGTTCCTAGAAATAAACTTATCTTTTTTTCTCCTTTTTTTAGTTAAGTATGGTTTTACAAGAATGATATCAGAGTTGTAAATAGAAATTGGAATTTCATCAATTCGATATTGATAAAAGTCTTCGTGTGGATATAATAATTTTAACTCTTTTTTTTCATCTTCAAAAGCAAAAAATATATGATCAAACTCTCCTTTTCTAATGTAATGTTTACTAATAGGACCTGAACGTTTGGTTCTACCAAAAACAGCCCAATATTCTATCTCTAAATCTTCTAATATTTGTCGGTAAAACCTTTTTATACTTAGTGGGTCAAATCGTTTTTTCTTTAAAAAATAACCACTAGACTTAATTAACTCTTCTTTTCTAGTAGGTCCCATTTTAAAGTTATTTATCACCTCTGAGTGCAATAAGTTGAATTTATAGTATTTAGAACTATCTTTAGCTTTCCCAATAACTTTTCTCTTCCACCTTTTATAATATGAGAATTTTTCATAATCTAAGGCAAATGGTTGGGTTACAAAATTAAACTCTTCATTATATACATCTTTCCAAGTTCTTAATTTCGTCCCTTTTTTATCTATAGAATAATATAAATATGGTTTTTCACAAGGCAAACAATTAAATTCATTTTTTTTAATTCCCTTAACTTTATTCATAGAAAACTGTGCGTAAAGCAAAGTATCATTTGATATTACTGCTGGCTCTGGAAAGCCATTGTAAGATTTATAACGTAACACAACATCTGGAAGAGTCTTAATTGTATATTGAGTATTTAAACTAGGTAAATCTGAATATAAACTCACATAACTCTTTAAATCATTCTTATTTAATCTTTCATAGTATACATAATTCATTTCAATTGTATCTCCTGGTTCTACAGCTGGAATAGGATAATTTATTTCTCCAAATTTCTTTCCTTTAGTAGTGCGTTTAAATACCAAACTAGAATCTAATTTAACTTTAGTTCCATCTGCTTTAAGAGTTTTAACTTTAATACTTTGTAAATGATTACTTTCATATTCATTTAAATTTAAAAAAGCATAATCTTCAACACCTTTAGATGTGTTGATTACTAACTTATTGGTTACAGAAGTATATTTTTTATACCCTGACCATTCTTTGGCGTAAGTAATATCTTTATAAGAATATGTATAATATGCATCTGACTTTTTACAAAGCGCTGTAAAAGGATCATCTCCATTGATTAAAACAGATTTAAAACTATAAAAAAGTAAACATATACTTACTATAAATAAACTAACTTTTCTGTTTTTTGAGGATAATGGGTTCATTAATTATTTTTTTAAATGATTTTAAAATCTCATTTATTTTACTAACTTTTTCTTTTTCTAAGTAAACATGACTGAGAATGAAATCATAATTGCACTCAATTTCTGATTTTGATACTGGTTTAATAATCACACTTAGCTTAATACCTTCTTCTTGATAATCATATGTTATGGGATCGAAATCTTTTATGGGTTCATTAATTCTAATTTTTGCTCGAACTTTTTTATGAAATGGATTCGCCAAATTAATACCTTCTATTAATGTTTCTCTATTCTCTATTTCTATAATTCTAGGTAAAAAATCGATAAATAAATATTTACTTTCACCGTCATCAAAAGATTTACTATTAATAGACACATTTCCCTTACACTCTATTTTTTCACTATCGTTAAATAGTTCTAAATTCGAGATAGATTGATTTCTGAAAATTTCTTCATAAAATACATTACCAAAGTCAAGAAGCTCTTTTTGATTTTTACCTTTAATTCTACGTCTTAAAAAGTTACCTGAAATACCTTTGTAAGTAGTTTTGAATGTTCCGTTTATGCTTGTTTTATCTTCTTTTAATTCCAATTGATATAAAATAGTATTCTCTTCTGGAGTAAAACTTTTTACATTGTGGAATACACCTCCCTTAGAACTTACAATTAAGATATTACGGTCCTGTAAACTCTCTACTGGTGTTCCTTCTCTATGAATTGAATCTGTAGGATCTAGTAAAACTACTTTACCGTTTAAATAAGCCACAGCAATTACGTGATTAGCAGAACTTAATGAAGGAAAATCACAATCACTAATATGATCAAAAGTGGCAGCTAAAGCAATATCACTACTAATTCCTTTGTATCTTAATGCTTCGGATAAAAAGTTTGATAAATCTTTACAATCCCCTTCTTTATTTAAATAAACAGCATTTGCATGAGTTGGAATAAAAGCGCCCATACCCACTTCTATAGCTACATACTTGAAGTTATTTTTAACATAGTTGTAGATGATGTTGGTAATTTCAGAAGGATCTTTAATGTTAGCAGTTAGTTGATCTATTTTTTGTTTTACCTGATAGTTTAATCCTTTTTTTGAAGCTACTTTCTCTGAATACCAATCGTTAATGTAATTAGTAGGTCTATTTTTATAGGAATCTGGAGTAACTATAATTCGCATCAAAGGATTTCTCATATTCTTATAAACACCAAAAAACTGAAAAGGATCTGGTTCTACTTTTTGAGGAACTACTTTTATATTCCACACTGAACTAGTTTCTGTTTTAGTAGAATCAATTTTATAGTAAGGAATAGATTCTTTGTAAATCGTATTATAAACTAATTCAAAATTTTCAGGAACCTTTATTTTATAATTAAGTGTATCTAATTGATTATAAGAAAAAAAAGGCAAGCTTGAAAAATACATTAACTCTTTACAACTGACTGAATAAGAAAGTTTAATTTCTTTATCAGCAGGAATCATAACATATTTGATTTTTTTACTAGTGATATATTCTAGCTTAGCATCTTCTTCGTAAATTTTTTTAATATATATTGGCTTCTCTCTTTTCCTTTTCTTTATGAATAATTTTATGTCAGATACTTTTTCCAATTCTGTATCATAAAATATGGGGTAAAAACGGCGTTCGTCACTTTTTTTAAAATGAATTGAAACATTATTTGTGAAGGATGAATCGTCTTTAACTTCAATTATTTCCTGAATAGACTCTAAATGAATATCTTGACAATAACCTTTAAAATTACATAGAATAAAAAGTAATAAAATTAGAGCATTTAATATCTTTTTCACTTTTGCATAGTTTTCTAGTAAACAATCATTACAATTGTACATACTATTAATTAGCTACAAAGTTACTTAAAATGTTTTTTTAAAAAACAACGTTAGATTAACATTCAAGTTTTAAACCTAAAAATACTGTCCAATACCAAAAACTAATCCATTTGTATTATCGGTTAAGCTAATTCCGTAATCGATTCGAAAAACTGCGTTGTAAATCTTCTTATTGATAAAACGCAAACCAATTCCTGAATACGCTCTAACATTCTCAGATTTCCAAAAATCTGAAATTTCTCCACCTGGTTGTCTCCAAGTTCCTATATCTAAAAATCCATTTCCCTGAATTGTCAGCCATTTTTTATCGTAAAGTGTATGTCTGTATTCAGTATTGTATACTATACTTGCTGTACCTCGATCTACAATAAAACCAACACCTCTTAAATTAATATTATTATCTAAAGCAAATGGAGCAAAAGGTGAGTCGCTATTAGAAGCAAAACCGATACGTAATCGATTTGCCCAGTTTCCTTTCTTTCCTACTCTATCATAGTAGAAAAAATCGTTCCATGCTATTAAAAACTTGTCCTGAAAATTATTTTGAGAAGTTACATACTGTAAATAAAGAATACTCTTAAATCCGTCCAAATAATGGAAATAATATTCAAGATCTTCATAAGTATACAAAAGCTTATACAAGATCTTATTTACTTTTAAATCTCTTGGAACTTCAGGACTTGTAGCTCCATTTAAGTACTGATATTTTTCTTGAAAATAATTAACTCCAAAAGTTAGATGATGATTAAAATTAATTTGATACAACCCTAATAATTCAGTTGAAATATTGTTATACAAGTAATTTGCTGTCTGATTGTCGAAAAATAAAGGCTCCTCACTTTTCCAATTTTGATGACTAAAACCTAATCCAAACTTTTTTGAAAATAAATTAGGAGCTCTAACATTAAACGCATAAGTATCATGTCCGTTATTCTGATAAAATCCGCCAACTGCGATATTTCTACCTAAGAAATTATATTCATAAACACCTAATTTATAAGCAAATATATTATTAGTTGTTGTCCAAAAAGCTAATTCTGGTAAAATCGTTGAGCTTTCTTGAATGTGAAACTCAAGATCACATTTTCCACCTTCGGTATTTGTCTTTAAATAGGCATGTGCAACAGCTGGTAATCGCTTTAAAATAGTAATATCTTGTTCAACTTTTCTAGTATTATATACATCTCCTTTCTTTGTCTCTGTTATCGATTTCAAAAAAGATGCTTTCGTTCTTTTCATTCCTTTAAAAGTAACTGAACGAACTATCATTCCATCTTCTTGAGAGAGCACGGGAAATGTATAAAGTATTAAAAGCAATATGGTTATTAATTTCTTCATTATTACTCTGCGGTAAAATTTTTGTAGGAATAACTATTTACCCAATTATCTAGACTTACACCTAGTACAATAAACTGGTAATCATTTGCTATTTCTAATTTAGGAGGCGTGGTTGGATTTATCGTTAAAACTACATTAGATGTATCATAATAACGGAAAAATCGATCAAAAGTATAAGTTCCTGATACAAAGATGCTGTTGTGCTCTAATAAGACTTGAAAATAAATAGCATCATTTTGTAATTCGCTTTCATTCCAACGAAATTCTGGTGATAAACGAACAGAAGTATCAATTGTCACATCAGAATTATATACTGTTGCTTGTTGTGTATGCTTTATTCGTATAGGATTCGATTTATGAATTTTACCTTCGGTTTGGTATGTAACAATTCCCCAAGCATCTTGTAATTCATTTCTTTTAAAAGCTGAAAGTTTGTTTCCAAAAACACCTTCAATAGATAAATTTTTAAGCTTATAATTAGAAAAATCGTCAGGATTTACATTTGCACTCTCAGTTTCGTAATATTTAAAATCAAAACTTCCTTCTTCAGGAAAATAATACACCAAAACTGCATCTTCGTTGTTACTACTTCCTGCACATGCAATAACTTCATCTAAAACTTTATCTGAATGATTAAGTAAAAAATCACTTAAAATAGTATTAGATAAATTGGTTGATTTTTCATCTTTACTACATGAAAAAAGTAGTATTGTAACAATAAGTATCCACTTACTGTGCATATAATTTCTGAATTAATTTTTCTGCTGGTTTATTCTGAGGTGTAAATCGGTTGTTATTTTCTCCTCCAACTTTTTCGTGATCGTGAAACCATTTCCATAAGAATCCTCCAGCAAACCAATCTTCATTCCAAAACTGATTATAAATTGCTTGCGTAGCGTTTTCTTGAGCTTTTAAATTTACTTCTCCAGAAATTCTGTTCGAACTCCAAGGTTCTTTACCAGTGTAATTTACACTTCTATATCCGAATTCAGTAAATAAAATAGGTTTATCAAATTTTTGATACAACTCTTTAATTGTTGCTTTATGGGGTTTCCAACCTAGCTCTAACTCTTCAACAGAAGGCGTTTTCGCTTCACTTAAAGGAAAATAGGCATCTACACCAATAAAATCTAATTGATTCCAAAACGGAACTCTTTTAAACTCATCCCAATTTGCTGCATAGGTTAATTTGCCTGAATATATTTTTTTTATTTTCTGAATTAATGAATTCCAATAATTCGGTCTGTTCATTACAAACTTTTCTAACTCAGTACCAATGCAAAATATATCTGCTTTAACTTCTTCAGCAGCTTTCGCATAATCTAAAATAAAAGCACTGTAAGAGTTTTCTAAGATTTTCCATTCCTCTTCAGTTTTCATTTCTATATATCCAGTAAATTCACCTCTCCAAACCCAAATCTGAGGTTTAATCATAAACTTTATCCCTAGTTTTTTAAATTCTTCAGCATATTGTTTTACTCCTTTTTTGGTTTCACCAAACCATTGTCGAGACGAATTATATCGAACTTCTGGAGAGGCTAAATCTTTTATAAAACCAAAAGGCATCAACGAAACATAATTCGCTGATGCCTTAACTACGGGTGTTGTATGTTTATCATTTATTGCTTCCGAAGAAGCAACAAAGCTTAATCCGTTTATTTTTTCTTTCTGACTATTGCAAGAAGTACATAGTAATAAAAATGATACTAGAAAAATTTGCTTGATCTTCATGCATTAAAATAGCCATTAAATTACACTTCTTTATACATTAAAAGTTTAAAATAAAGCTCTAATTCCGAAACTATATGTTTCTCCTAGACCTTGAAAATTAAATCCTCTTACAATGTTACTGTATAAAACTTCTAGGTTAATTACATCTGTTAATTGGTATTTACCACCAAAACCTAAAGAAGTATTGTCTTGCTCAAAATCTCCAAAACGCTCAGAATGTTGAGCAAAAGCTAATACTGTTGCTTTCTGAGTTGGGAAATAACTGATAAATGCTCCCGGAACTACTAAAAAAGTATTGTTAGCAAAACTTTTGTCATCTCCAAAACCATATTCAGTATTTAACTCTGTGAATAACTGCCACTTTCCGCTTGGAAATGTGTAATCATAAAAGAATCTATTTTGAAACGACCATGCTGTTTGATCTAAAAATCCTCCATCTGGATTACTTTCATCACCACTTCCTAATAAAGGAATATGAATAGCACTCTGAATAGAAAAATTACCTACGTTTTCAAAAGGTTGAATTTTCACCGATGGGGCAATTGAAGAAAATCCCACTCTATTTGTTGGAGTATCTTCTAAACTAAATACAGACAGAGCTTGTCTACCTCCAAATGTATTTGAACGAAATTCTACAATAGCACCTACATTGATTCTGTTATTATCTGAAATACCTGTGAAAACTTCTAACGTAGACGTGAAAAAGTTTGATCTTGCTACATCGCTTCCCTCACTATTATTTTGACCTGTTTCTCTAGTTTGTGTGTATAAACCATTAAACCATTTGATATCCCACTGGCCTTTATTTAATAGTTTAGACGGTGTAAATACTTGTAAATTGTTCTTTTCTTCTTCTTGATTTTCTTCTTGAGAAAACACAAAAGAACTGAATGTAAATAATGCTAAAAGAATTGAAATTCGTTTCATAATTAGTTTTTTATTGTACGCTAAGTCGTTTAAAAAAACATGGCATTACATAAAAACCCTAACTCTTTTTCTTATTTAAAACAATTCTAAATTTAGAACAAAAGTAAATTATTATCTTTTCTATCGACATAGTCAATAGCAATTTTCAAAAACATGGAACACATCGTTATTATCGGTAATGGTATTTCTGGCGTTACTGCCGCAAGACATATTCGAAAGCTTTCGGATAAAAAAATTACCATTATCTCCTCAGAAACTGAACATTTTTTCTCTAGAACAGCACTTATGTACATATACATGGGGCATATGAAATTCGAAAACACCAAACCCTACGAAGATTGGTTTTGGAAAAAGAATCGAATCGAATTAAAAAAAGCCTTAGTAGAAAAAATTGATGCTGAGAATAAACAATTGCTATTGCAAGATGGGAGCTCTTTTTCTTATGATAAATTAATTCTTGCTACAGGTTCTAAACCAAATAAATTTGGTTGGCCTGGTCAAGATTTAGATGGTGTTATGGGCATGTACCATAAACAAGATTTAGAAAGTTTAGAAAAATATGCTCCAAACAATAAAGTGTGTAAACGTGCAGTAATTGTTGGTGGTGGACTTATTGGTATTGAGCTTGCAGAAATGTTACATAGTAGAAATATCCCCGTAACTTTCTTAGTTCGTGAAGCTAGTTTTTGGAATGGTGTATTACCTGAACAAGAATCTGAAATGATTAATAAAGAAATTTTAGAAAATCATATTGATTTAAGATTAGGTGTAAACTTAAAAGAAATTAAAGCAGATAAAAACGGTAACGTAAAATCTATCGTTATTGCAGAAACTGGTGAAGAAATTGCTTGTAATGTTGTTGGATTAACTGCTGGTGTTTCCCCAAACATCAACTTTGTAAAAGAATCTTCTATTGAAACAAATAGAGGAATACTTGTAAATCGTTTTTTAGAAACTAGTGAAAAAGATATTTATGCTATTGGTGATTGTGCTGAGCAACATGAAGCTATTGGACAAAGAAGGCCAATAGAAGCTGTTTGGTATACTGGTAGAATGATGGGAGAAACTGTAGCGCAAACTATTTGTGGAAATCGAATTGAATATAAACCTGGACATTGGTTTAATTCAGCAAAATTCATTGACATTGAATATCAAACTTATGGATGGGTTTGGGCTAAGCCAAAAGAAAATGAAGCACGTTTTTTCTGGAAAGATGAAACTGGTAAAAAAGCCATTCATTTAAATTATGATAAGGAAACCCAAGAGTTTATTGGTATTAATACTTTCGGAATTCGACTTAGACATGAATTTTTCGATAAAGTGCTTACCGAGAAAAAAAGTGTAACTCATGTTTTAGAACATTTTAAGGATGCCAATTTTGATCCTGAATTCTTTAAACAACACGAAGAAGCAATTGTATCGCAATTCAATAAAGAAAACGGTACTAATCTTCAAGTAAAAAAGAAAAGTTGGAAACGCATATTTAGTAAGGCATAAAAAAATTAATGAATACCATGAAAGTAATTAAAAATATAGGTTTAGTAATCTCACTTATTGGGTTTGCTATTTTTACAGCAAGTATGTTTACAGGAACTAATAAAGTTTCTGAAGAAACATTTAATACTTGGGCTTCACAGAAAGTTAAAAGTGAAGTTTTTATTGAAAAAGCGAAAAAAGAAATTGTTGGTAAAGAACTTAGTGCCGCTCAATTGTCTTCTAAAATTGTTGATATCGCTAAACAATCTAACGAATATCATAAAAGTCAAAAGGAAATTGCTTGGGATAAAATCATTTGGATAAAATGGAATAAAACATATAAAGATTTTGTTTATCCATTAGTTAGGTCTTCTGCCACTGGTTGGGTTGTTCAAAACCAAGGATTGTTTTTCTTTTTAACCTTCGGATTAGCCATTTTAGGTGGACTATTATTCTTTGGAGCTGATTATAAGCTATTAGGACCTGCAGGAATAAAAAATAATGGAATTTTCCAACATTCTGCAACCAATAGAGGTGTTTTAGGAATGATTGCTTTCGTATATTTCGTAGGGTTTTATATGCTTTTGTATTTCTTCCCAAATTACTTAATCAACCCTATTTTATCTGTAAATCCAATCAAGCAAGCTTTAAATGGTAATGCTTCAGATCAATGGTTTTTATATGGATTCATGTATTGTTCTGTAATGACCGTTTTTGCAATCAGAATGTTTATCAAATACAGACATAATAATTATCAAATTGTAAGAACTGCTGTCGTATTATTTTTCCAAATTGCTTTTGCTTTCTTAATTCCTGAAATTCTAGTTGCATTTAACAAACCTTGGTTCGATTTTAAAAATGCTTGGCCTTTAAATTATACGTTCTTTTTCGACTGGAATATTAATAGTTTAATAGAGAATGGAAACTTAGGAATCTTCATGTTAGTATGGGGAATCATTTTAACCCTAGTTATTGTTCCTGTAATGGTATATTTCTACGGAAAAAGATGGTATTGTTCATGGGTTTGTGGTTGTGGTGGTTTAGCCGAAACTTTAGGAGATCCATATAGACAATTATCTAGTAAGTCTTTATTTTCATGGAAAGTTGAGCGTTGGTTAATTCATGGAGTTTTAGTTTTTGCTACGGTAATGACAGCATTAACATTGTACACATATTTTGCAGAAATGGAAACTTGGAAAGAATTAGCTTTTGGCCTTTCTGTATATGATGTACAAAGTTCATACGGATTCTTAATTGGTTCTATTTTCTCTGGAGTTATTGGAACAGGATTCTATCCTATTTTAGGAAACCGTGTTTGGTGTCGTTTTGGTTGTCCTTTAGCTGCTTATATGGGATTAGTACAACGTTTCAAATCACGTTTCAGAATTACAACTAATGGAGGTCAATGTATTTCTTGTGGAAACTGTTCTACCTACTGTGAGCAAGGTATCGATGTAAGATCTTATGCTCAAAAAGGAGAAAATATAATTCGTTCTAGTTGCGTTGGTTGTGGTGTATGTTCTGCTGTTTGTCCTAGAGGAGTTTTAAAATTAGAAAACGGACCAGAAGATGGAAGAATTAACCCAACACAAGTATTGTTAGGTAATGATGTAGATTTGATAAAATTAATGAATGAAAAATAAGTTTTTATTATTCTTTTTATTGATTGGCTTCATAGGAATTGCTCAAAAAGTATATCAAAAAAAATATTATTCAGACGGTTCTATTAAAGAAGAAGGCTGGATGAAAGATAACTTAAGACATGCTTATTGGAAATTCTATTATCCTAATGGAGAAATCAAAGAAAAAGGACATTACAGTAAGGGCTTAAAAGATAAATATTGGTACTTTTACCGCGATAATGCTTCTAAATTAAAAGAAGGACATTATATAAATGGTATGCAAAACAAGTGGTGGCTTTATTATGATAATAAAGGTACTGTAGAACATAAATGTCAATTGAAAAATGACATTAAAAATGGATACTGTTTAATTTACCAAAAAAGTAAATTAATTAAAGCTTCTAAGTTTGTGAATGGTAAAAAAGTAAAAGAGTGGACGGATTTCTCTTCTTTCAAAAGAGAAAATAATCTTAATGATTTAAAATAATGAGGCAGCCATTAATCAGAGTAATTATACCTGCATATAATGAACAAGACTCTATTCCTAAAGTAATTCATGATATTCCTGATATTGTAGAGGAAGTAATTGTTGTAAATAATAATTCAACAGACAACACTCCTGAAAATGCTAAAAAAGCAGGTGCTACAGTTTTATCAGAAGAAAGAAAAGGATACGGTTATGCTTGTTTAAAAGGAATAAATTATATCACATCAAATAATCTAGAGACTGATATCGTTGTGTTTTTAGATGGCGATTATTCAGATTACCCTGAGGAACTTGTTGAAATTATAAAGCCAATTCTTGATAAAGATATTGATTTTGTAATTGGTTCTCGTGTTAAACGACTACGTGAAAGTGGAGCTATGACTCCACAACAAGTTTTCGGTAATTGGTTAGCTACTTTTCTAATGAAAGTGTTTTTTAATGCTAAGTTTACAGATTTGGGACCTTTTAGAGCTATAAAGTTTGATAAGCTTTTGGCACTTGATATGGAAGATAAAACATACGGTTGGACAGTAGAAATGCAATTAAAGGCAATTAAAAGGAAATATTCTTACGTAGAAATTCCTGTAAAATATAGGAACAGAATTGGTGTATCTAAAGTTTCAGGTACAATAAAAGGAACTATATTAGCAGGCGTAAAAATATTAAGTTGGATTTTTAAATACAGTTTTAAATAATGATACTTGAATACATCATTATCAGTTTATATAGTATATCTCTATTATTAGTTTTTTTATATGCTATTGCTCAGTTAAATTTATTATTTAACTACCTATCTTCAAAAAAGAAAGTTGATAATTCACCGAAATTTGACTTAACAAATGAAGATGAAGTTCCTTACATTACTATTCAACTTCCAGTATATAATGAATTATACGTAATGGAAAGGTTATTAGATAACATTGCACTGATTCAATACCCAAAAGACAAACTGGAAATCCAAGTTTTAGATGATTCTACTGATGAATCTGTAGCATCAACAGCCGCTCAAATAAAAAAGCTTCAAGAAACTGGATTAGACATTCAACATATTCGTAGAGAGAACAGAACTGGTTTTAAAGCTGGTGCTTTAAAAGAAGGCTTAAAATTTGCTAAAGGTGAGTTTATTGCCATTTTTGATGCTGATTTTTTACCGAAACCATGTTGGTTAGAAAAAACTGTTCCTTATTTTAAAGATCCTGAAATTGGTGTAGTTCAAACTCGTTGGGGACATATCAATAGAGATTACTCTACCCTTACTAAAGTGCAAGCTTTTGCTTTAGATGCACATTTTTCTTTAGAACAAGTTGGCCGAAATAGTAAAGGACATTTTATCAATTTTAATGGAACAGCTGGTATATGGCGTAAAGAATGTATTATCGACGCAGGAAATTGGGAAGGAGATACACTTACTGAAGATTTAGATCTGAGTTACAGAGCACAGTTAAAAAAATGGAAGTTTAAATATTTAGAAGATGTTGTTACTCCAGCTGAATTACCAGTTGTAATTAGCGCAGCTAGGTCTCAACAATTTAGATGGAATAAAGGTGGTGCAGAAAACTTTCAAAAAATGATGGCTAGAATTATTACTAGTAAAAACATTAATTTAAAAACGAAAGTACATAGTTTGCTTCACTTGTTAAATAGCTCTATGTTTACTTGTGTATTTTTAATGGGAATTTTAAGTATTCCTATGCTTTACATTAAAAATAAATATGGACACTTAGAATTATACTTTTGGGTAATGAGTTTCTTTGTTACAAGTACAATTATTTTCTTTGTTTGCTATTGGTTTATGTATAAAAATTCATTTGGTGGCGGTTTCAAAAACTTTATAAAATATATTGGAGCTTTTTTTACTTTCTTTTCTATAGCCATGGGATTCTCTTTACATAATACGATTGCAGTTCTTGAAGGACATATTGGAAAGAAGAGTGAATTTGTAAGAACACCAAAATTCAACATCAAAACATTAGCTGATAGCTGGAAGAATAACAAATACATTAAAAAACGACCATCTTTAAATGTAGTTATAGAAGGTTTACTTGTTCTGTATTTTGCTTTCGGTTTGTTTAGTGCTTTTACAGTTGGTGATGGTGATGGTGACTTTGGACTTTTCCCTTTCCATTTGATGCTATTCATTGGTTTTGGATATGTATTCTTTAAATCAGTATTTTCTAAAGCATAAATGAATTTTCTAAAAAGAAATTCAACGATATTATTAGTTGCACTTTTTTCTAGTGTACTATATTATTTTTTCGCTTATCATACTGTAAGAACTCAATTTACACAAGTTGTTACAATTTGGTTATTATTGTTTTCAGGATACTATTTACTTACAAAAAAAACAAAAATACCTACGAATTACTATTTGACAATAGCCATAGTATTTCGTTTGATATTTATTGCTACAATTCCCAATTTATCTCAAGATTTTTATCGTTTTATTTGGGATGGAAGAATGATTTTTGAAGGATTCAACCCATATATCTCTTTACCTGAAATCTTTATAAATGAAGGAAATTATCCCATAAAGCAAGCAACAGAGCTTTATGCTGGTATGGGAGCCATGAATGGAAGTCATTTTACAAACTATCCACCAATAAATCAATTGTGCTTTTACATTGCAGCCTTATTATCTAATGAATCAATTTTAGGTGCAGCTATAGTAATGAGAGTTATTATTATTCTAGCTGATATTGGAATATTTTATTTCGGATACAAGCTCTTAAAAAATCTGAATAAAAATCCTAATTTAATTTTCTTGTATCTTTTAAATCCTTTTATAATTATTGAACTCACAGGAAATTTACATTTTGAACCTGTTATGCTATTCTTTTTTGTTTGGGCTTTATATAATCTTCAGAAAAAAAATTGGATTCTATCAGCATTTTTAATTGCATTTTCAATCAATGTGAAATTGATTCCGCTTCTTTTCTTACCATTGTTTTTCTTTTGGTTTATAAAGAAAGAAAACAACATACAATGGAATCAATTTGGTAAACTAATTTTATTTTACAGCATCATAATATTAATGTCTATCGCTTTATTTGTTCCATTTTTTTCAAATGAATTGATAGATAGTTACACTAACTCTATTGGTTTATGGTTCCGTAATTTTGAATTTAATGCTAGTTTCTACTATATTTTAAGAGAGATTGGCTATATGTTTAGAGGTTATAATGAAATTGCCACAATAGGCAAAATAACACCGGTTTTAACCATTCTTTTTTTAGCATATCTAACTTTCTTTAAACGTAATAATTTATTTGAAACTTTGGCTACATCTATGTTATTTGGGCTTTCGTTCTACTATTTCACAACAACAACAATGCATCCATGGTATTTAGCCACGTTAATCGTATTATCTATATTCACTAAATATCGATTTCCTTTAATATGGTCGGCCATGATTATTTTAAGTTATCAAGCTTACGCTAATACACCTTGGAAAGAAAATTTATGGTTTGTTTTTGTGGAGTATTTAGTAGTGTATTTATTTATGTTTTATGAAATAAAAACCCACTCACGTCTGAGTGGGAAAAATTGCTATGAAAAAGAAAAAGAAAGTGGTTTATAACCACATAACAAATATAAAGTTAATTCTGTTTTGTCCAAAATAAATTAACATTTTATTGTTAAATTTTTAACACAATTTTTTCTTCTTCAATAATTTATATTGTTGAAAATTTACAATAAGGAATTTTCTTTTTATTCTTCATTAAAAAAAGCCCAATTAAAATTGGACTCTTATTTTTTATTCTACCATAAAGCTTATTGGTAAGGTATATCTCACCTTTGCTGGTTCATTATTTTGAATTCCTGGTTTAAACTTTGGAATTTTTTTAATAATTCTACTTGTTTCTTTCTTTAATCGTGGGTGTGGCGCCCTAATCACAATATCAGTAATTTCTCCCTTTTTATCTATCACAAATTGAGTTACAATTCTTTTTTTACCACTTTGTAAACCTAATTCATTTGCCAAATCAGTATTAAAATGACGTTGAACTAAACGTTTCATTTTCTTCTCAAAACAAACTCTAGCTTCGCTTTCAGATAAATCTTCACATCCTTTAAAAATAGGAGCTTTCTGTACAAAAGTCATTGAGACTGGTTCGTCTTCTTTTTTAGCAACATCTTCTTCAACAATTTCTATAATATCGTCATCATTAACTTCAACAATATCATCATCACTGTCTATGACTTGCTCAATAATCTCTTGATCATTTTCTACGACTTCTGGTTTTTCTAATACAACAGGTTTTTGTCTAGTTTTTTTAACCGCCTGCTCAACCTTTTCAACTCGTTTGATTAGAACTGGTAATTGTTCAAAAACGATTGGTTTGGAATTGTCTTCATCATACTTTTCTGCTACTTCTTTTTTTAACTCAGTTTTGTACTCTAGTGTTACAAAAACAATAAAAAGCACAGCCACTAAGCCTAACTGCATAAAAATAGTTGAGAATTTCTCTAGCTGTTTTTTTGGATTTTTTTTAAACTTTTTCATCTTATTAGTTTTTAAATTGATATTTAAAAACACCAAAAAACATGCCATAAAAAAAGCAGCTTAAAAGCTGCTTTTTTATTTATATCTATAAATGTTATTCTACATTAAAGGTAATAGGTAAAGTATAACCTACACGTACTGGTTTACCTCTTTGTCTACCAGGTACCATTTTAGGTAGCTTTTTTGCAATTCTCTCTGCTTCCTTTTTTAATCTTGGATGCGGTGCTCTTGCTCTTACACTAGTAATTGTTCCGTCTTTATCAATTTTAAACTGAACAAAGATTCTTTTTTTACCAGGTGCTAAACCTAACTCATTTGCTAATTCTGCATCAAAGTATCTTTGAACGTGCTTACGCATTTTTTTGTTCAAACAGTCTTTCTTCTGCTGATTAGTTCCTTTACAACCAGGAAATACAGGTACCTCTTCAATAATAGAGAACGGTACATCTTCCACAACTTCCTCTACTTCTTCTATCTCTTCTATTTCTTCAACTTCTACAGCTTCAGATTCATCAGTTTCAGTAGATTCGATTACAGTTTCTTCTATCTCCTTGTCGTCCTCAACAACTTCAATTTTTTCAGGTGTTGGTGGTGGTGGAGCAGGTGGTGGCGGTGGCGGTGGTGGCGGTGCATTAATGACTAACGTCTCTTCCTCTACTTCGGAACCAAGATCCGCACTACCTAAATCACCATAGTCTTTCTCGTAAGTTTTATACTCTATTGCTACGTAAGTAACGAATAAAGCTAAAACCAAACCAAGTTGTATAAACAACTTACTATAGTTTTCAAGGTTAAATTTTGGATTTTTCTTTATTTCCATCCTTTTAGTTTTTTCTGGTTTGCTAATTTAGTTAAATTCTTTGGACTTTTACAAGCTATTTAACATATTGATTAGATTTTTTTCAATTCTATTAAAAAATAACAAACCTATTAATACTCCTACAGTATTTGCTAGCATATCTAGATATTCAAACGATCTGTAGCTCGTTAAATTCGCTTGAAGAAATTCCATTAAAATTCCAAAAGCGATACATAAGATTACAACTGCTTTTTTCTTGCTTTTTTTTATGAAAGCTAACATCCAAATTACAGCTAGTGTAAAGTATGCTAAAGCATGTTGTACTTTATCTATAGAACTAAAATTTATTATTGACTTTCCTTTAAGATTTGCTAAGCTTAAGTAAGTAATTATTAAAGTTAGTAATATAGCAAGGTATATAGCTTTATCCTTTAATAAGCTCTTGATAAGCTTCAGCATCTAATAATCCTTCTATTTGGCTAGTATCAGCTATTTTTATTTTAATCATCCAACCTGCTCCATAAGGATCAGAATTCACCAATTCTGGCTCGTCTTCTAAAGTTTCATTAAATTCAGTCACCTCACCTGTTAAAGGCATAAAAAGGTCTGAAACAGTTTTTACAGCTTCTACAGAGCCAAAAACTTCTTCTATTGCTACAGTATCATCTAAAGTATCTACGTCCACGTAAACGATATCACCTAACTCACTTTGTGCAAAGTCAGTGATTCCTATTGTAGCCACATCACCCTCTATTTTTATCCATTCATGGTCTTTCGTGTACTTTAATTCTGCTGGAATATTCATTGTAATGTTGTTTTATATATGTTTAGATTTGATTTTAGTTTCCTAAGTTATATACTAGATTAAATCCTCCATTAATTGATTGTCTAGGAAAATTTGTTGAAATAGCATAATCGAATGTATTATGGTTATAATAAAATGAAACTGTTAAGTTCTTATTTAAATTATAATCTGCTAAAAACTTTAATCCGAATAAGCGTTCTCCTCCAGTAATCTGATTATTTTGCTCATCAATAGAACGTATTAATGTTAAGTTATCTCGCAAAGATATGTCTGCTCTGAAATTAACATCTCCTTTAAGAGTTTCTTTTTTGCCAGTAATTCTCGTGATAAATTTAACGTCTTTTATTCTATATCCTAGTCCAAGAACGTACTCAGTTCCTTTAATATCTGTTAATGTGTTATTATTAAAGTTAAGTGTTAAACTTCTATCTTTATTAATTTGCCCACGGAATGAAAAGGAATTTTTCATTTTCATATCCACTTTAATTAAAGGCGAAAACTCGTCTACTAAAGTTGCTGACGAAATTAATAATTCTGGTTGATAATTCCCCGAACTATTTGTTAAACTAAGATCATTAGGATCGAACTGTAAATTATTTGTATAATTAAGAATACTATAAGATGATTTATAACTATGAGATAAAGTAAAAGAAGAGAATCTCTTTTTAAACCATTTAACTTTCATTAAACCATTATAACGCATCGTCCAATTTGGAATTGGTATATTTCTAAAAATACCTGTGTCTACATCGTTAGGATTAACTCCAGAATAAGCAGCTAAGAAAGCTGGTAACATAGATTGTTGTCCTTCTCTTTGAAAAGCTCTAAAAATTCCATTAGGTTGTGCTTGACTCGCTAGTCTATCAGATACAATTTGCCTGTAGCCTAAGAACTTTTCATACAATGCATCACTATCTTCAAACATAGTTCCTAGCATGAAATGACTAATATTAAAGTTTCCAGTTTCAAATGCTAATAAGTCTGGATTTTGTCTTACGCTACCATCTGCAAATCTAACTATATCTAACTGTTGGCTTGTATTAGATGTTCTAATACGAGTTCCTCTTAAGTCAATAGTAAAATCTTTAAATGGTTTGATTGAAATGTTATAATCTAATTTGTTGGCTTGAGTTTGAGCAAAATTCTTATTGAAATAATCTTCATTTTCTCCTCTGGTAACTAACCAACCTTGTTCAATACCTTTACTTATGATATCTGTTTGGCTACCAAAAACAAAACCGAAAGTAGGAGCTGCATTTCCATTAAAATTACTTCTTCCTAAGAAGCCTACAGATGGTCGATAACCTTGTAATAAAGTTCCATTTTCTTGAGAGTAACTAATCTTTGCACGCTTTACTGATGTTATTACATCGTAAGTTCCTTTTAATAACTTTTGACTAAAAGATGCATTCTTCTTTAGCTTAGGTTTTGGAGCATTTTTAGCTTTTGCTCCTAAAGCTACTTTACCTTTAGCACCTTTCTTTTTAGTTCCTTTTAGTAATAATTTATCTAAACCTAATGTTTTATAAAAACGGTTAAAATCTATAGTAGCATTAATGTTATGCTTATTGGCATTTTGAATCATATTACCCACTTTATCCTCAATACTTACATCTACAGAATTTCCATTAATATCTGTTTCAGTAATGGTACTTCTAGAAGAAGCCTGCCAATCAAAATCAGCAGTGTAACCATAATCTGAAGTAATAAAATTTAAATATGGTAACTTATTTATTGGTAAGTTATATGTTGCATTTAAAGTCTGATGGTATTGATTCCTTCTACCAAAGGCAAAGAATTTATCAAAAATTTCAAGTTCTTCATCTTCACCAAAACTATCATATATATAATTGTTTGTTGCTTTGAAGTTTAAATTCAATGAACGAGTTAAATCAAACACAACAGCATAATCCCAATCAAATAGAAACCTTCTTTGTATTAATTCAGGCTGTGCTACTGGTAAGTCGACTAAATTTCTTGATTGTTGTAGATTATAATTTCTATTTATTTTTGAGTTTAATGCTAATGATTTAGGTATAGGATTAAAATTTAAATCTTTTATAAATTTCCAGTGCTTACTCTTTAATTTTTCTGATTTTTTAAAAGGCTCTATACTCCAAGGAGCAAAATTGAAATTATAACTAGCTCCTGCCATTAAATTTTGATTGACAAATCTCTCAATATTATAATCTCTGTGAAACTCTTCATTGAAAGCATAAGAAACAGAAATGTTTTCAACATCGTAAAACTTAGGTTTTTTGTCACTTTTAGGGTTTCTGTTTTTCTTAACATTAATAAAGCTAATACTTTTTCTTCTAGTATAATCTTGGGCATTCTCTGCATTTCGCTTTACTTGATCTGATCCGGAAGCTTTTGCATCTGCAAGCTCTACATCTTGATATTGTGGATCGAATTTTGGATCAATAAATTGCTCTCCATAACTATAACTCATAGGTACTTGCATGTTCCATTTTTGAGGCATCATTTTACCTAATTGAACATTTGTAGCTACACTATATTGTTTATTTTCTTCTAAACTTCGCTCTTGTACTCTTTGGTCTACATTTCCAAAACCTACAGTAGACATGCTTCCTGCTAAACTTAAATCTGCAACATCAGCAAAATTTGCATCTGCATTTAATACAGCTGCCCAACCTCCTTTATTATCAAAACCAACTGCTCTTAATTCGTTAAACCAAACTTCTCCGCTAACATTGGTAGATGTATTATTTTTCACTCCTAACAATACTGTTCTAATTTGAGCTAAAGTCGGATTACCTTTAACTTTAATTATTAGTCCGTTTGATGCTGTACTTGTATATACATCTGTAACTGCTGTTCCAGTTCCATCACGTTCAAGTTTTAAACTTGCTAATTCTGTTAACTGAACATCTAAATTATTTTCCTCTGGCCACACATCTAAAGGACCCGCACTTGATGTAGATAATATTAATGGTCTTTCAATTTCGTAATAGTTATCATTCAAATCTGTTCCTAATCTGATGATAGCATTCATATCATTATCTCCTACTACTCTACCTGGAATATCTTCAGCGTGTAAGAACATTTTTAAATTCTTATATCGACGTAAATCGATACTAATGTTTTTGAAAATAGCTCTAGCTTTATTAGGTTCTAAATCTGTAACTGTAATTGTAGATGATTGTTCGTTTTGTCTTTGTATTCTGTTGGTTCCTTGTAACTGTTCTCTAGGAATTCCTGGAGGTAGTTCATAACGATCGTCATTTTGCTCGATACTTACTACACCAACTTCAAAGTTATTTAAATCAACATTATCTAAATCTTCTTGAGGTTGTACTGCAGGATCTAAAGTTCTAGTATATCGTCTCCAATCACCACGAACTAATTCTAACTCTGCGAAACGTAAAACTACAGGCATTCTAAACTGTGTTAAATACATACGCATAAAACGAATACTATTAAAATCTGTAATACCTCCTACTGCTTGAGAAAAACCATTTCTAACTGGAATTCTAAACTGGTACCAAGTAGTACTTCTTGTATCTCCGTTAGGTAAAGAAATAGGTTCAGATTTTACATCTACAATAAAATTAGATCCTTTAACTAAATCATTCTTTTTTAGTGATACTTCATATTCGAAATAAGCACTAACCGCATCCATGGTTTGATCACGGTTTAAATCTTCAGCATCAGGATAAGTAGAACCTGATGTTGGAAAGTCTTCACTAGATTGATCTATTGTTGGTGAGTTTCCTTGGGTACCATTATAGTTTTTATAACGAGTAAGAATTGAAGCTCCTGTAGCATCGAATTCACTTCCTCTAAAAAATTGGAAATTATCTCCTGCTGGGTCATTTCCAAAAATGCTTCTTGCTTGTTCTACATTTGTAATTCCAGGAAAATTTTGAACAATTTTCTCAAGTTCTTGTGTATCATTTAATCCATCTAAACCAACATCTTGCTGTGATCTTTCATCTGGATCTGTACTAAATGCATATAAAATAGATGGATTTCTTGGAATATTACCCCAAACTGTTTCAACTTGTGGTGCAGGATTTTGAGTTGTAGACAAACCATTTTCAAACTGCTTTTGTGAATCTCTAAGAATATCTTCAGAAATACTTCCTAAGTTAATAAATAATTTTCCTTGATTAATATCACTTTGTGGATCAACTCCATTTGGTAAACCTTCTTCAGTAGTTAAAGAATATCCTTCATACGGATCCATTAACCAAAACTGAACATACTCTACGTTTGCTTGCTCGAAGTTATTAGTAGTTGTTAGAGCACGCATTATTCCTCCCCATTTGTCTTCTGGATTTCCTGCTGCTTGATTAAAGTTATACGGACCTCTTTCGTTTGGATAGAATGCTAAATCTAACGTACGCACAAGGTTTAACTGGGTGATATCTAAATCTGTATTTGGAAATAATTCAGAGAAACTAATTTGCCTTACTTCATTTCTTGATAATTCAATATCATTGATATTAGATGGTCTTGCGGCGCCATTGGTATAAAATAACTGATCAATACTATACCAAGCTAATTTTCCTCTATTATCATTATATCTTAAGTCAATATCTTCTGAAAAAGGTTGAGATAACGGTGAACTGGCTAAAGCCCACTGCTGAGGAGAAGTTAAATTGATCGGAATTTGTGTTGCTTCGAAGTCATCTAAATATGATGTAGCTGCTCCATTAACATCAATTCCACTTGGTGAACCTGGTAATAAATATGCCATATCTGCTCTAACAGATAAATTTGATGGTGCATCAGTTTCAACAAAAGGTAGTTTATTAGCAAGTTTTGTAAAGTATGGCACTTCAGTAGAAAAATCTACATTTAAACCAAACATCATATTATCTATTGGCTCTGCGCCAAAATTTACTTTTGGTGTAATTGGTCTTTCTGTAACGTTTAAAAATGTAGCACCAAGAATAAAGTTTTCATTAAACTTATGCTCTACATCTACTCCTAAAAATGTTTTTCTTTGTTGATTGAAGAACGTGTTGTTTTCTACAGAAGCATTAATTGGAACTCCAGAAGCTTCTAGTCCTGGATCTAAAATTTGAACTCTACCTAATTGGTAATCTACTACATAATCAACACCTTCTACTAAAGTTCTTCCTCCTGCTGTAACTCTTACAGATCCTCTAGGTATATTAAATGCTCCTAATGGTATTCCTCTACTTGTTTCTGATTTATAATATCCTTTCAAGAAAAATTTATCTCTGTCTTGAAATTCGTTTTTTGCTTGAATTTTTGTTGTTGAATATAATTGATCGAAAGCAAAACGCTGCCTGTCTCCAGCATCTGTTATCGCTAAATCTTCTCCAAAAGGTTCTGGTTTTGGAAAGTAAATTAATCCTCTTGCAGAATTTACTGTAATTCCTTCAACATAATCAAAGAAACCATCTCCTCCGTCTACTTTAAACTGACTTTGATCTAACTTATCAATTTCGAATAAATTTAAAAGTGTTCTGTTTAATAGACCTGGATCGTTTGCCCCTTGTAACGTATTTTGAAGTATACCCGTGTTGTCATCTCTATACAACAATTCGAATCGAAAACCATCTTGACTCAAAGGCACAGCTCCTAAAGCATAAACATTTTTCATCATTAACCTCCATGTAGGAAAAGGCACAAAATCATTTGGAGCAATTTCTCTTCTAGTGGTTAAGATTTCACTACGTAATAACTTTACAGCTATGTTTGATGGCGCATTAATTCCATCGTTAGAAAATTCTCCAACTCTAAATATAGTTTCGCTAACTGGAGCTCCATTTTCTTGCGCACCTACTACAGTATATTCATAGGCTACAGCTAAAACTTCTCCATCATTTAGTCTTCTATTTAAAGATATAAATCCTAATTGCGGATGTAATGTATACTCGTTAGGTTGTAGTTTTCTGGCATTTTGTAAATATGAATAATCTCTACCTTGGACCATTTGAGCTGGAACAGCAGTATTTATTGTAGCTACATCTCTAATTCCTCCGTTATCAACAAACAAATCATTAATATCGTTTACTCCATTGTATGGTAAATTCTGTCCTCTAACAGTGATTGGATTGTTGACTACATCTACGTACCCTTCTTGGAAAACACCTCCGACAGCTTCTGCACTTACTAGATTATTTGGTTTAGATTCTGCTAAATCTGCAAAAGCAACGATACTTCTAAAGTCTGTTACATTTTGGTTTCTATTAGTTACCCATACTTCAATCCTATTAATATTTATAGGACTATTAATTAAAGGATAGTTTTTTAGTGCACTTTCGTAATTCTCTCTAAAAAATTGAGATAAGAAGAAGTGTCTGTCATTATCATAATCTGTAGCTCTAATTTCAAAAGTTTCTATAGATCCTCCAGCTTGAGCAACAACATTACGTGATTGTGAATTTTGTTGAGAAAATACAGATCGAATTGTTGTTTTTCCAAACTGAAAATCTGCTCGAACTCCAAATAAAGCTTGCGCTCCGTTTATTAAAGAGTTCTTGATGGGTAAGTTTACATTACCTGCATCAATCTTTTGAATAATATCATCTTCAGTTGGTGTGTATTCTAACTTGATGATATTCTGAAAATCGAAAGTAGTTTGAGTATCGTAATTTGCGGTAACTTGTAATCTTGTTCCTACTTTTGCTTGTATACTTGCGCTAATTTGCTGATCAAAATCAAAGGTAAAACTACTTTGGTTTTCAACTGAAATTTGTGGGTTTTCGGTATTTTGATAAATACCACCTAATTTTATACTAATCTGACCTGTTGGTATAACCTCAACTTCGCTTCCTCCAAAAATTGATTCGAAAAATTTAGAGTTCACATAGTACTTTGGCAGTAGGTTTTTCCTTGCCTTTTCGCTTCCTTTTTTATTAGGATTTGCAGCATCTACTTTTTCCTTGAAATAGGACTTCAAATCATTTCTTAAACGAAACTTATTGTATTCTCTTGGAGTTAAATACATTGGGGTTCCAATGACATAATCTCCTATTTTTTCTACAATAACAAATTTATCAATAGACTTGTCATATGACACTTCAACCGAAGTTGGATTATTTAAAAAGAGGTGTGCTTTTTGATTGAAATTAAAATTATATTTCAAAGGAATGACCGTATCTTTTTTCTTAGTGATAGAGTCATTCTTCTTTGTTGTATTTTGAGCAAATAAAACAACACTTACCAATAAAGCAAGTGCCGTTAAACATTTATTGCGAAAATTTTCTCCCAACCTTTTTACAAATTTTTTAGTGCCTTCTTAATTAGCTCTTCTACACTAGCAGACGGCAATTCTTTTAAAATATCGTTTATAACTTTACCTGCTTGTTTTCGTGCAAAGCCTAAAACCTCTAATGCAGATAACGCTTCTTCTTTGTTTGTATTGTTTTCAACTACTGAAACTTCATCAATATCAAATGTCTTTAATATCTTTTGTTTCAAATCAATGATAACACGCTGCGCTGTTTTTGCCCCAATTCCTTTAACGGATTGTATTAGGCTTACATTTTCTGATGCTATAGCTTGCTGTACTTCTTCAGCTGTCATTGAAGACAACATAGTTCTCGCTATACTTGGGCCAACACCAGAAACTGAAATTAACAGCTTAAACACTTCTCGTTCTACTTTGTTAATAAAACCAAAAAGTGTGTGAGCGTCTTCTCGTATTGATAAATGCGTATATAACAATACATTTTCATCTGTGGGGAGAGCAGAGAAAGTATTTAATGAGATATGGAGTAAATATCCTAACCCATTACAGTCAACAACTACATAAGTAGGATTTTTTTCAACAAGTCTTCCTTTTATTTGTGTAATCATTGTTCTCTTTTAACAGACGCCTAAAGTAATAAATTTTTTATTTCTGTAAAACCAGTAATATCCTACTTAACAATTATTGTTTTTTACCTTTTCTCGCTCTTGTGCATCTACAATTGCTACAGCAGCCATATTTACCATTTCATCTACGCTTGCACCTAGTTGTAACACGTGAACTGGCTTACTTAAACCTAATAAAATCGGACCAATAGATTCTACTCCATTTACTTCTTTCATTAATTTATACGTAATATTTGCAGATTCTAAGTTTGGAAAAATTAAAACATTAACTTTTTGACCATTCAATTTAGAAAACGAAAATTCTTTAGTAAGCATTTCAGCATTTAATGCGAAATCAGCTTGCAATTCTCCATCTACAATTAAATCAGGATAATTTTCATGCATATAAGCAACTGCTTCTCTTATTTTCACAGACGTTTCAGATTTTGTTGATCCGAAGTTTGAAAAACCTAGCATTGCTACTTTCGGTTTCATACCAAACATTCTTGCCAATATACTCGTGTAGCGTGTTATTTTGGCTAGTTCTTTGGCTGAAGGATTTATATTTATTGTTGTATCAGCTAAGAACATTGGTCCTTGCTTCGTTAACATTAAATTTGTTGCTGCTATTTTTTGTACTCCTTTATCTCTCTCTACTAACTCTAAAATAGGCTTCACAACAGAAGAATAAGGTCTTGAATATCCTGTTACCAATGCATCTGCTTCTCCTTCGTTTACCATCATAGAAGCAAAATAATTACGTTGACGCATCCATTTTTCGGCTTCTAGTAAAGTCATTCCTTTACGTTGACGTTTTTCCCAAAACAGCTTTCCAAAGCGTTTTGTTCTTTCAACTTCTTCTGGAGTTTTAGGATCTATAATTGGCACATCTGCATCGAAACCAAGCTCTTCTTTCAATTCTAGAATAATCTCCTTATTTCCTAAAAGAATAGGATGACCTAATTTTTCATCATACACTCTTTGTGCCGCTTTCAACACATCTAAATGATCTGCTTCAGCAAAAACAACACGCTTAGGATTTGTTCTTGCTCTGTTATGTAAAATTCTTACTTCTTTACTTCCTGAACCTGAACGATCCATTAATTCATTTCTATACCTTTCCCAATCTTCAATTGGTTCTTTTGCAACACCACTTTCTATTGCTGCTTTAGCAATTGCTGGTGGAATTTCATAGATTAATCTTGGATCAAATGGTTTTGGAATAATATACTCTTTTCCGAAAGAAAGACTTACCTCGTCGTAAACAATATTTACTTGCTCTGGCACAGATTTCTTAGCTAAATCTGCTAATGCATGTACCGCAGCCATTTTCATTTCTTCATTAATCTTTGTTGCTCTAACATCTAAAGCTCCTCTAAATATGAATGGGAAACCAAGTACATTATTCACCTGATTTGGATTATCTGATCGACCAGTTGCCATAATAATATCATCTCTTGTAGCTACTGCCAAATCGTAATCGATTTCTGGTTCAGGATTCGCCATAGCAAAAACAATAGGATTTTTGCCCATAGACAATAACATTTCTGGACTTACTACATTTCCTTTAGATAAACCAATAAATACATCAGCATTATTCATTGCTTCTTCTAATGTATTTAAATCTCTATCTGTAGCAAACTCCTCTTTTTGTGTCGTAAGATTTCCTCTATCTTTTCTAATTACACCTTTACTATCACACATTACAACGTTTTCACGTTTTGCTCCTAAAGCTAAATATAAACGTGTACAAGAAATAGCCGCAGCTCCTGCTCCGTTAACTACAATCTTAACATCTGCTATGTTTTTCCCATTGATTTCTAAAGCATTTTTTAATGCAGCGGTAGAAATAATAGCTGTTCCGTGTTGATCATCGTGCATAACAGGAATATCTAATTCCTCTTTTAAACGTCTCTCGATTTCAAAAGCTTCTGGTGCTTTAATATCTTCAAGATTTATTCCTCCAAAAGTTGGAGCAATAGCTTTTACAGTTTCTATAAACTTATCTACATCTGTAGTATCCACTTCGATATCAAAAACATCAATATCTGCAAAAATCTTAAATAGCAGACCTTTACCTTCCATAACTGGTTTAGAAGCTTCTGGACCAATGTCTCCTAATCCTAAAACTGCTGTTCCGTTTGATATTACTGCTACTAAATTTCCTTTAGTAGTATATTTATATACGTTGTCTTTATTTTTTGCGATTTCTAAACATGGTTCTGCTACACCAGGGGAATACGCTAATGATAAGTCGTGTTGAGTTGCATACTTCTTCGTTGGCACTACTGATATTTTACCTGGCTTAGGCTTAGCATGATACAATAGTGCTTCTCGTCTTTTACGTGATTGACTCATAAACTCTTTTAGTTGATTATTTAAAAATTAAATATAGGTGTTTTGTTATAACTTTTGAGGTTAGATTCAAAAAATATACGTTAAAGTAAAATTGGTAAGATGTATTTGAAGATAACTATCAGTAATAAAACAGCTAAGCAATTTAAAATTAAACCAGTTTTCATCATGTCTTTTACTTTTACATAACCACTTGCAAATACAATTGCATTCGGCGGTGTTGCCATTGGTAACATAAAAGCACAACTACTTGCTATCGTTACAGGAACCAACAAGTTTACTATTGGAATATTTAACCCTAAAGCTATTCCTGCAACTACTGGAGCTAAAACTGCAACTAAGGCGACATTACTCATTAACTCCGTCATAAATAACATTAAGAATATTAAAATGGAACCCGTTAAAAACACACCCAAATTATACGATGCAATTGCACTAGAAACCTGATCTACAATTCCGCTACTGGACATTCCTTTAGCTAACGCTAAACCTCCTCCAAATAATATTAATATTCCCCAAGAAAGCTTCTCGGTATCTTTCCAATTTAGTATGAAATCTCCTTTTTTGAAGTTAAACGGAACCGCAAAAATTGCTAATGCAGCAAAAACACTAATCATTGTATCTGTAAGCTTTAATTCCGGAAAGACTTTATTAATTAAAGCTCTGAAAATCCATAAAAAAATAGCACAAGCAAAAACTAACAAGACAAACTTCTCTCTTTTTGATATTTTTCCAAGCTTTTTTAATTCTGTATGAATTACTTCTTGAGAAGCCTTAAATTTTAAATTTTTATTTGGATACATTAACTCTACCAACACCAAATACACAACTGAAATCATTATTAGAGAAAATGGAAGACCGATAGTCATCCACTCTAAAAAAGAGATTTCTATATTATACTCATTTTCTAAAAAACCTATTAAAACAGAATTAGGTGGCGTCCCTATAATTGTTGCTATTCCTCCAGCATTTGCTGAAAAAGCAATTCCTAACATTACTGAAACTGCAAAATTCTTATCGTCTTTTGTAAAACCATCTTCATCATCTATTAACAATTGAATTACCGATAAAGCTATTGGTAACATAACAACTGTACTAGCCGTATTGCTAATCCACATACTTAACAATCCAGTAGCAATCATAAAACCTAACACCACTTTTTTGGGGGTTGTTCCTGTTAATTTAATAATGGATAACGCAATGCGTTTATGTAAATTCACTTTCTCTAAAGCTAAGGCCATTACAAATCCTCCGAAGAATAAAAATATAATCGGACTTCCATAATTGGAACCAACTTCATTCATCGACATAACTTTCAACAAAGGAAATAAAAGCAAAGGAAGTAATGCAGTTACAGAAATTGAAACTGCTTCTGTAATCCACCATGTAATCATCCAAAGTGCAACACTAATAACTTTATCTCCACTATTAGAAACAAGTTCAAAAGGCAAAACATTAATAATCAAAAAGAAAACAGGACCTAAAAGTAAACCTACTCTTTTAGCAATCGGGTATTTCATTTTAAATATATTCTTTATGATTTAAATTCTGTTTCATAATACGTTGTTGCATCATCTAAAAGCATTTGTAAAATTTGCTTTTCGTGCTCAACTCGTTTACGATCCCAATCTAATGTTTTAACACAATCTTTCAGCACTAAATCTTTGTATTTAAAGATGCTATGAATATCAAAATATAACCTTCCTGTTCTTCTTACAAAGAAATCCGCTAATCCATTTACCATTTCAAAATGAATACAGTACCAGAGTTCTGCTCGAATAAAACGCTCTTCGATTGTTCCTGATAAATAAAAAGAAAAACGTTCTAAAATCTTACTTGCATTCTTCCCAAAATTTGTAGCCAAATACCAAGCATAATCTTCATCATCAATTCCTAAGTTCGCCAAATTCGTTTCTAATTCTTTTTCGTAAGCCTGAACTTCTTCCGAAGAAGACATTGACGGGTTCACTAATGAAATATGTTCTGTTTCTGATTTTTTAACTGATCTTCTACGTTTTTCACTCATCGTTTTTAAAACAGCATCAATTACTCGATGTGCCATTTTTCGATACCCTGTTAATTTTCCTCCTGCGATAGAAATCAGACCTGTATCTGAAACAAAAATCTCGTCTTTTCTTGATAAATCTGACGGATCTTTTTCCTCTTCGTGAATTAAAGGACGTAATCCTGCCCAATTTGATTCAATATCATCTATTGTTAAATGAATTTTTGGAAACATATTATTAATCGCACTTAACAAATATTCAGCATCAGCAGCAGTCGCCACTACTCTATCTAAATCACCAGCATAATTTGTATCTGTTGTTCCTACGTATGTGCAACGACCTCTTGGAATTGCAAAAACCATTCGTCCATCTGGAACATCGAAATAAATAGATTGTTTAATTGGTAATTTCTCTAACGGAAATACAATATGCACACCTTTGGTTAAATGCAGGTGTTTATTATTTAGTGAATTGTCTTTTCTACGTAATGTATCTACCCAAGGACCAGCAGCAGACACATAATTATTTGCTTTAATATTTAATGTTTTACCAGTATTGTGATCTATACAGTTTAAACTTTCAATCTTTGATTCACTATTGTAAACAAACGATTCCATTTCGCAATAATTCACAATTGTGGCTCCAAATTCTGTTGCTTTCTTTAAAATTTCTACTGTTAGTCTAGCATCGTCGGTTCTATATTCTGCATAATAACCACTACCTAAAGTGATACTTTCATCTAAAAGCGGCTCTTTTTCTAAAGTTTGTTTTTTATCTAACATTCTTCTGCGATCATCACCATCAACATTTGCTAATAAATCATAGACTTTTAATCCGATTGCAGTCATCATTTTACCATAAGTCCCACCTTCAATTAAAGGCAATAACATTTTCTCTGGAATTACTAAATGCGGAGCTAATTGATGCACAATAGCGCGTTCTGTTCCCGATTCTCTAACTAAACCAATTTCCAATTGTTTCAAATAACGTAAACCACCATGAATCAGTTTCGTTGATTTATTACTTGTACCTGAAGCAAAATCATTCTTTTCAATCAAACACACTTTCATTCCTCTAGATGAAGCGTCTAATGCGATTCCAGCTCCAGTGACTCCTCCACCAATAATGATTAAATCAAAAACTGTAGATTTCATTTTTTTTAGCTGTCGTTCTCTATCTAGAACTGAAAAACGAATTGGTTTTTGCTTTTTCTTTTTTCCTTTTGTTTGTGTTTTTTCAATTGCTTTAAGCCATCCTTTGTATTTCTTTTTTCTGGCTTTCGGAGTCATTTTTGTTTGAAAAACCGTATCAACTTTCCGTATGGTATCGATATCATTTAATGTCCAAACTCCAGATTTAATTCCAGCTAATAAAGCAGCTCCAAAAGCAGTAACTTCAATCATTTTTGGTCGATCTACTTCAACATTTAGAATATCAGACTGAAATTGCATTAAGTAATTATTCGCACTAGCTCCACCATCAACTTTTAGCGTAATCATTTCTTTACTGCTATCGGTAATCATTGCATTAATTACATCTTTTGTTTGATAAGCTAAAGATTCAACAGTTGCTTTTATGATTTCATTTCTACCAGTATCTAAGGTCATTCCGTAAATACTTCCTTTTGCTTCTTGATCCCAATACGGTGCTCCAAGACCAGCAAATGCAGGAACCACATAAACATCTTTCAATGACGGAATACTATTACAAATCGCTTCTGTATCGGAAGCTTTATCTATAATTTTCATACGATCTCGTAGCCATTGAATAGAAGCACCACCAACAAATACACTTCCTTCTAAAGCATATTTCGTAGGTTCATTTTCTAAAGTACAAGTTAAAGTCGTTAATAATCCGTTATTAGAAACAACTTGCTTCCTCCCGATGTTTAATAAGATAAAGCAGCCGGTTCCATAAGTATTTTTTGCAATACCAGATTTAAATCCGCCTTGACCAAATAATGAAGCTTGTTGATCACCAGCAACTCCATAGATAGGAATTTGTTCATCTTCAAAATTAATACTACCAAAATCAGAAGAAGATTGCTGAACACTTGGCAACAATGATTTCGGAATATCTAAAGCATTTAAAATAGTTTCATCCCAAGACAAATCTTTAATGTTATACAACATTGTTCGAGATGCATTGGTATGATCTGTTAAGTGTTTTTCTCCATTGGTAAATTTATAAATCAACCAACTATCGATCGTACCAAAACATAATTTACCTTGATCTGCTTTTTCTTTTACACCTTCAACATTATCTAAAATCCATTTTAGTTTTGTTCCAGAAAAATAAGAATCGATAATCAGTCCCGTATTTTCCTGAATGTAAGAAGACAAATCTTTAGCTTTTAATTCTTCGCAAATCGCTTTAGTTCTTTTATCTAACCAAACAATTGCATTATAAACAGGTTCGCCAGTTTCTTTATCCCAAACCACAGTTGTTTCTCTTTGGTTTGTAATTCCAACCGCTACAAGTTCTGCAGGATTTATATTCGATTTTTTTATTGCTTCTTTAAATGTTTCTAACTGATCATTATAAATATCGATAGGATTATGTTCTACCCATCCTGATTTTGGATAATGTTGTGTTAGTTCTTTTTGTCCAATACCAACAATCTCTCCATCAGTATTAAAAATTATAGTTCTTGTACTTGTCGTACCTTGATCAAAAGCTGCAATATATTTCTTCTGCATACCTGTAAATTCAGATTCAAATTAGTTTCTCCTAAAATAGTTAAAATGTATCATTTTAAAGGAAACATGATAAATATCATTCTTTCTCATTATCTATCTTATGATTTTTGTTATCAAACAATAAATACTAATACTATGAATCACATCCCCCCGACTCAGCAAACAGTAAACGAAGAAGTACAATGGAATAAAGAAAAAACCATTGTTAGTAAAACAGATGCTTTTGGAACGATATTATACGTAAATGATGTTTTTTGTGAAGCTTCTGAATATAGCAAAGTTGAACTTATTGGAGAACCTCATAACATTATAAGACATCCTGATATGCCTAAAGTTGCTTTTAAAGTTTTATGGAAAGCTTTAAAAGATGGAAAAAACTTTCATGCTATTGTGAAAAACAGAACTAAATCTGGAAAATACTATTGGGTAATTACCGATTTCATTATAGATAGAAATGAAAAAAATGAAATTACAGGTTATACTGGCAGAAGAAAAGCAGTGCCAAATAGCGTTATTGAAAAAATAGAACCTATTTATAAAACACTAGTGGAAATAGAAAAATTAAAAGGAGAAAAGGCAAGCGAATTATACTTTAATGCATATTTAAACGAAGAAATAGGCAAAAGTTATGATGAATTTGTTCTCGATTTATTTGAAGAAGAAGTTGCGAAACAAAAGAAAAGAAATGCCATAGCAAAAAGAGAAAATATATTTAAAAAGGGACTCAACTGGTTTTTTGTAACTGAATACGAAATGAGTTGATTGTTGATTTGTGTGAACTACACCTTAAGTTAACTTTCTTACGGTGTAGTTTTTTTTATAAAATCTATAGTACTTGTTAAGCCTTTGAATTTTGCTCTTTTAACTGCAGATTTTTTAAAAACCTTACTAAACGTTTCTTGAGTTAGTTCTTCCCAATCTCTTTTTTCTAATCCTAATAAATTTTCTTTTGGATTGAATAATGGTTCGCTATGAGGTTTTGAAAAACGATTCCAAGGACAAACATCTTGACAAATATCACAACCAAACATCCAATCTTCCATATTTTCTTTAAACTGACTCGGAATATTATCACGCAGCTCAATCGTTAAGTACGAAATACATTTGCTACCATCTATTTGATTATTTGGCAATATTGCATCTGTCGGACAAGCATCTATACATCGTGTACATTTCCCACAATGATCTGTTTCAAAAGGGTGATCGTATTCTAATTCTAAATCAATAATTAACTCTGCTAAAAAGAAAAAAGATCCTTGTTGTTTTTGAATTAATAAAGTATGTTTTCCATTCCAACCTAAACCCGCTTTTTCTGCCCAAGAACGTTCCATTACGGGAGCAGAATCAACGAAACAACGGCCATTAATCTCTCCTATTTCTTCTCGTAAAGATTCTAATAATTCAAAAAGTTTATTTTTAATAACATGATGGTAATCTTCTCCATAAGCATATTTTGCTAATTTATACGAATCAGAATTCTGAACTTCCTCTGGAAAATAATTATACGATAATGAAATCACTGATTTTGCTCCCTCTACCAAAAGTCTAGGATCTAAACGTTTATCAAAATGATTTTCCATGTAATGCATTTCTCCATGAAAACCATTTTTTAACCAAGTTTCTAAACGCGGAGCTTCTTCCTCTAAAAAATCTGCTTTAGCTATACCACAAGACATGAAACCCAGCCTTTTAGCTTCTTTTTTTATGAATTGAGAATATTCTGCAGTTTTTTTCAAAAATTAAACTTTTTATTAACTACAAAATTACTCATAACTTTTAACTTTGTTGTTAGATTTACTAAATGTAAATCCAATAAACCCCAATATAAATCGTTGTAATAAAAAATAAGTATCATGAAAAAAATTGTCAAAATTGTAGTCATAACATTAGTCGTAATCATTGTTGCGCTAGCGGCAATTCCTTTCATGTTTCAAGATAAAATTGTTGCTCTTATAAAAGAAACAATTAACAATAATGTAAATGCTAAAGTTGAATTCGCGGATGCTAATTTGAGCCTACTTAAAAACTTTCCTAAAGCTTCTGTAGAATTAAAAGATGTTTTGGTTACCAACTTTAAACCTTTTGAAGGTGATACATTACTTTACAGCGAATCTGTAAAAATTAAACTTAAACTTACTGAGGTTTTTAAATCTTCTAACAGTCAGTTAAATATAAACTCGTTTACTATTGATAATTCTTTAGTAAAAATTCATATTGATGAACAAGGAAATGCAAATTATGACATTGCGAAAAAAGACGCGTCTAAAGCAGTAGAAGAAAAAACTGAAGAAGCTACCGGAGAAACCAGTAACTTTAGTTTATCATTAAAAGAATATGCAATTACCAATGCAACTTTAAGATACCACGACGACAAAGGAAAAATGGATGTCGTTTTATCTGATTTCAATCATTCTGGAAGTGGGGATTTTTCTCAAAAAACAACAGAACTTGATACAAAAACAACTACTAATATTCTTTTTGAAAAAGACGGAAAAGCGTTAGTTAAGAATCAACATTTAGATCTGAATGCAGTTCTAGCTTTAGATTTAAAAAACTCTAAATATTCATTCTTAAAAAACGAAGCACATATCAATCAACTTCCTTTAATTTTTGATGGATTTGTTCAATTAAATAAAGATAATAGCCAAGAAGTTCATGTGAATTTTAAAACTCCGTCTTCTGACTTTAAAAACTTTTTAGCTTTAATTCCAGAAGAATATGCTAAGAATATTTCTGATGTAAAAACTACTGGTGATTTTAGTATTATTGGTAAAGTGGATGGAAAAGTTACAGAAACAACTATTCCTAAAATAGATGTAACGATTGCCTCTAACAACGCTTCATTCAAATATCCTAGTTTACCAAAAAGCGTAAAAAACATTCGCATAAACACTCAAATTAAAAACACTACTGGAAATGTAGATGATACTTATGTTAATCTGCAGAAGTTAGCTTTCAAGATTGATGAAAATGAGTTTAGTGGAAATGCTAAAGTGAGTAATTTAACTAAGAATCCGTATATCAACTCTACTGTTAATGGAAAAATTGATTTAAGTCATATTGATAAAGTATATCCTTTAGAGCTTAAAAACGATTTAAGCGGAATTATAACAGCAAATTTAACTTCTAGCTTCGATATTGATGCTGTTCAAAATAATAAATACCAACGCATAAAAAATAGTGGTAATTTAGAAATTAAAGACTTTTTATTTAGCGGAGAACAAGTTGCGAACCCAATACAAATTAATGCAGCAAAAGTTGATTTTGCCCCTAAAAAAATATCATTAACAAAATTTAATGCCGTTACTGGCACAAGTGATTTAAATGCCACTGGTACAATTAATAATTTACTAGGTTTTTTACTTTCAGATAAAAATTTACAAGGAAACTTTAACTTAAACTCTAACTCTTTTAAGGTTAGTGATTTTATGGTTGCTGAAACTGAAACCAGTGAAACACCTAAAAAAGAAACTCCTGAAAATAAAGAAGGACAACCTAAAGAAAAACTTAAAATTCCAGCATTTTTAGATTGTGTTGTTAACGCTTCTGCAAAAGAAGTTTATTACGATAATTTAAAACTTTCTAATGTTCAAGGAAAGTTAATTATAAAAGATGAAAAAGCTACATTACAAAATGTAAATGGAAATATGTTTGGTGGAACTATAGCCTTAAACGGAGCTGTAAATACTCAAAAAGAACAGCCTGTATTTGATATGGATATGGGAATTAAGTCTTTTAACATCAGTGAATCATTTAAAAACATTGAACTATTTAAAATGCTTTCTCCAATTGCCGATGTTTTACAAGGAAAATTAAACACCAATTTAAATTTATCTGGAAATCTTAATGATGATTTTACACCTAATTTAACTTCTATGACTGGTAAAGCTTTAGCGGAAGTATTAGCAACAAATGTAGAACCTAAAAACTCCAAAGCTTTAAGCTTATTAGATCAAAACTTAGGATTCGTAGATTTAAAACAACTGAACTTAAAAGACATTAAAACTAATTTATCTTTTGATAATGGAAAAGTGAATGTAAAACCTTTCAACCTAAAATATAAAGATATTGACATTCAAGTTGGAGGTAGCCATGGTTTTGATCAATTAATGGATTATAACGCTACTTTTAATGTTCCTGCAAAATACTTAGGAAGTGAAGTTAGTAATTTACTTGGTAAACTAGACAGTAAAGACCAAAACGTGAAAGTTCCTGTTACAGCAAACTTTTCAGGAAGCTTTACTAACCCATCGGTAAAAACAGATTTAAAATCGGCTGTTAGTAATTTAACTACTCAATTGGTTCAAAAACAAAAAAACAAACTATTAGACAAAGCAGTCGGTGGTTTATTAGGAAATAAAAACAATAAAGCTTCTGCTACTGATAATAAAAAAGATAATACAGTAAATGCTGTAAAAGATGTTTTAGGTGGTTTATTTGGCAAAAAGAAGAAAAAGAAAGATGAAAAGAAAAAAAATTAATCGTAAATGATTGATTTTTAGATTTTTATTTTTTATATTTGAATGAATGCAATTTTAGCTTAGACTTTAAAGCTTAATATCCCCTATTATGAAAAATTTTATTTCGCTCCTTGAAGCTTACTTACTCATTTAGGTTCTTTTCGTAACTTAAAAATAAGTCATATACAACAGATATTTTATTTGTTTTACATGTCCCTTAGTACTTCTAATTAATTTAATTAATAATAGTTAACGATATTAAGTAATAATATAAAAAGCCAGCAGTAAATAGTTGTATTAATAGTCCCTTGTTTAATTGAGTACAATAGTAAATCGTCAATATTACTGTTGTACTCATTTTACTTTCAATACATTCTTTAACATTTCCTAAATAATATTTCATAAATAATTCAATTATGTTTGCCACATAAAAACCAAACTATTGATTATGAAAAACTTTACTTTAGTTCTTTTCTTTTTAACTTCATTTTTTAGCTCTGCACAAATTAGAGGTAAAGTAGTCAACAAAAACAATGAGCCTTTACCATTTGTAAGTATTTATTTAGAAAATTCTTTAAAAGGAACAACAACTAATGACAATGGTTTTTATGAGTTACCTACTTCAAAAAAAGGAAAACAAACAGTTGTATTTCAATTTTTAGGTTTTAAAACTGTAAAAAAAGAAGTTACTATTAATCAATTTCCTTTTGAACTGAATATTAAAATGGCTGAAGAAGAAAAGTTACTGGAAGAAGTAACAGTTTCTTCAACAGAAAACCCTGCTAATGTTATCATTAGAAAAGTGATTGCAAGCAAAGAAAAAAACACCAATAAATCGGGTAAATACAAAGCAGACTTTTATTCACGAGGTTTATTTAAAATTAAAAATGCACCTAAAAAGATATTAGGTCAAGAAATTGGAGATTTAGGTGGTGGATTAGATTCTACACGTAGTGGAATTATTTATCTTTCTGAAACTATTTCAAAAATTTGGTATCAAAAAAGACCTAAAAACTTTAAAGAAGTTATTGTCGCATCTAAGGTAAGTGGACAAGACAATGGAATTTCCTTCAATAGAGCTGCAGATGTTAACTTTAATCTTTATAAAAATTTAGTACCTGTTGCTGATACTGATATTTTCTCACCAATATCTAATTACACCTTTAGTTATTATAAATTTAAATTAATAGGTACATTTTATGATGAAAATGGAAAACTAATTAGTAAAATTAAAATTATTCCTAGAAGAGAAAACGATCGAGTTTTTGGTGGTCATATTTATATTGTTGAAGATGATTGGGCTATTTATGGAGCAGATTTAACGATTACTGGTGCACAAATTAACAATCCGGCTATTGATGTTTTACATATTAAACAAAATTATAACTACGAACCTAAATCTGGTATTTGGGCATTATTATTACAAACTATAGATTTTAAAGTTGGCTTTTTAGGATTTAATATTGATGGACGCTTTTCTGCATCCTACTCCAATTATAATTTCTCACCAGAATTCAACACTGAAACTTTTGGAAAAGAAATTCTTTCTTTTAATGATAATGCTACTAAAAAAGATTCTGTATACTGGAATGAGTTAAGAAGTGTTCCTTTAACTTTAGAAGAACAAAAAGACTATGTAGTTAAAGATAGTATTAAGGTGGTTCGTAAATCGAAAAAATATTTAGATTCTGTTGATACAAGAAGTAATAAATTGAAAATACTATCTCCTATCTTAGGCTATACTTACCGTAATAGCTACGATAAATGGTCGTTAAACTTTAATGGTTTTATAGAAAGTATTCGATTTAATACAGTACAAGGATTTAATTTTAATCCTGAATTGTCTTATTATAAAAGAGTGAATGACAAGGGAAATGTATGGAGTTTAAGCGGATCTATAAATTATGGTTTTTCAGATGAAAAATTTCGTCCTGTCGTTAGTTTTTATAAAAAATGGAATAATATAGATAAACCTCGACTATCTATTTCTGCTGGTAATAAATTGAGTCAATTTGATGAAAGAAATCCTGTAAGTAATTTAAACAACACAATTTACTCACTTATGTTCAAGGAAAACTTTGCCAAGTTTTTCTCAAAGTCTTTTGCTTCTGTTTCTTTTTCTCAAGAATTATATCCTGGAATTCAATTCTTTTCTAGTGCAGAATATGCAGATAGAAGACCAGTAGTAAATACTACAGATTACTCTTTCTTTAATAGAGACGGAACTTTTGAGGCTAATAACCCTATAAATCCGATTTCCAATACTGCCTCTTTTACAAAACATCGAATTATTAAAACTCAAATAGCTACAACAATCAACTTTGGAAGTAAATATATTAGTTATCCAGATTCTCGTTTCACAGTAAGAAATAATGCCTTTCCAACATTAACTTTAGGATATAGAAAAACATTTGGATCTGAAAATTCAGAATTCCACTCTGATCTTCTTTTTTCAAGGCTAACACAATATCTTTCTTTAGGTAATTTGGGTGACTTTGACTACAATCTTAGAGGTGGAATATTTTTAGAGCAAAAAAACATTCCTTTTATGGATTTCTACCATCCTTTAGCTAATGAGATAGATTTAGCGCCTTCCGATCGTTTAAGTAGCTTTTTTATCATGCCTTATTATGATTTTAGCACCAATGATAGTTATGCTGAAATGCATGTACAGCATAACTTTAAAGGTTTTTTACTAAATAAAATTCCTTTGATTAATAAATTGAATTTCCATACAGTTATTGGAGCTAAAGGATACTTCTCTGGAGGAAGAAAACCTTATTCTGAATACTCTATTGGTTTAGACAATATTGGATGGGGTAAATGGCGTTTTTTACGATTTGATTTTGTACAATCTAACTTTAATGGAGTTAAAGAAAATCGTTTCCTGTTTGGAATTAGTTTATTTGATTAATGATATTCAATGAATTTTAACGCTAATTCTAAATTCGTTTTACTAGACGAACCTTTTAAAGGAGTGTCCCCTATTAATAGAGATTTTATTAAAAAATTAATTCAAGAAAACTCTAAATATAAAGGGATCATCGTAACCGATCACGACTACTCTAGTATTATAGAAATATCTAGTGAAATACAATTGTTAGATAACGGAAACTTAAGAAGAATTTCTCAAAAAGAAGAGTTAATTGAATATGGTTATTTACCCGATTAATCTTCTTTTTTAGTCAAATACTTTCCAACAAAAAATGTTCCGAAAGGAATAATAGCTAACAAACAAACTTTTGCAAACTCTTTGTTAGTCCATTTTAATTCAACCTTTAGTAAAACTGCCAAAGCTATATATCCAATAAATAGAATTCCATGTGGCATTCCTAACATTTTTACATAAGTTTCATTTTCGTAAATGTATTTTATAGGAGAAGCTATAAATAGTAAGAGGATGTACGAAATTCCTTCTAAAAAACTTACTATTTTAAATATGTTGATCATAATTAATATTAAAAATTAGCAAATAAACTCACTGAAAGGTTTCTTCCAGGAGCTGAAACTCCAGATGCAAATTCGCGATAATGCTCATCAAAAATATTATCTACTCTTGCCTGCAAACTAAAATTATTACTTAAGTTATATCTCGCAAAAGCACTTAAAGTTTGCCAACTTGGAGAACCAAAATACCTTTCAGTTTCCTCTGATGCATTTATATCTACTATTGGAGTTTGTTCATGATTATCGATTCCTTCATCAATATTAAAATCATCAATATCTTTTTTAGCATTGAAACGGAAATTCACTCCTGCTTCTACTTTTTTAGTAACATAGTTCACATCAAAATTTCCAAATAATGGAGGAATTGAAGACATTGGTTGATCTGTATCAAAAGTTCTTCCTTTTGTATATGTTATAGAACCTGTAGTTGTCCAGTTTTTAAACAACTTTCCTTGATAATTCATTGTAAAACCAGTTACATAAGCATTATCTCTATTTACATTTGCTACAATATTATTCCCATCTACACCATCAAATCTAATTGTTGATTGACCATTTAAGATAAAGTCATCACGATAAATATAATTCGTTAATAAAGTGTAATACACATTGGCTCCAATCTTAAATTTTCTATCATTAAAGTACTTTTCCAAACCTATTTCTCCACTGTAAGCGTGTTCTGGTCTTAAATTCACATTTGGCACAGTTACATTTCCTCCTTTTTCTCTTACTTTTCCAACATCATCGATATTAGGAGATCTAAATCCAGAAGAAATCACAGCATTTAATTTCCAATTTTCCGCTGGTTTATGAACATAACCTACACTGAAGGTTACTGCTGTATTACTTAAGCTAATGTCATTATCTGGTAATGTGATAAATGCATCATCTACCCATTTGGCTCTAAGTTGCGTATTTGTTAAACGAATACCAGAGTTTAATGTTGATCTTTTAGATATATCTTGTCTGTAATCTACATATAATGCTGAACTTAAATAACTACTTCCGCCGTCTGCATAACGAGATTGTACAGCAAAATCACCGTTAAATCCAATAATCTCATTGTTAACTACATCTAGTTCTTTTCCAAAAGAATTAGAATTTACATCGTTGTAAGCAACTTCAAATCCATACCCTAAATCTCTGTGTTTTGCTAACGGAACAGCAAAATCACCATTTAAGCTAAAAATATCAACCTCTTCTTCTCTGTAAGATCTTTGTAAACTTCCAAATTTCCTTTGAATTCTGCTTTCTTTTATATTTTGATAAGCTAATGTAAACACACCACTTTTCATCCATTTTTTTTTCGGGTTGATCTCTAATTGAGGTGAAATTAACAAACGATTTTGCGGACCATAATACCATTCTGCGAACTTTAATGTAGCTGGATCAGCTTCATCAGTAAGTTCTGTTAATCTATCAAATCGAGGCACATCAGAAGATGTTGAATACTGAATATTTATCTTAAGATCTGTACTTTTAGAAAGTGGTACATAAAACTTTTGAAGAATATCTGTTTGATTATATCCTGTGTTTCTTTGAAGATTTGGATCTGAATTTAACGTTGGAGTTGACACAAAACGACTTCCTACATTTTCAGAAAAATATGTAATCTTTCCCCAATCTTCAAATCCATGAGATCTATTTTCCCCCATTTTTAAATCACCAAAATTACTATGCGAAACACTTGTGAAACTTCCCCATTTAGGAAATTGTAACTCTACAGAAGCCTGATTTGTAATTTCGTTATTCACCGTAGAAAAACGAGAAAAAAAGTTGCTTTTTACTTCTTTATTTTTAGATAGTTTTGGTGTTTTGGTGTAGTAATGTATTACACCACCTAAAGCATCGGAGCCATAAGTAACTGAGGTTGGACCAAAAACAACTTCAGTTCTATCTAACATACTTGGTGCAACCGTAATTGAATTTTGTAAATGTCCTTTTCTGTAAATTGCATTATTCATTCGAACACCATCAACAACTAAAAGCACACGATTACTTTCCATACCTCTTAATACTGGACTTCCTCCTCCAAACTGTGATCGTTGCACTCGAATTCCTGGTACATTCGCCAACACATCAGCTGAACTTTGTGCTGCTATTTTTTGTATTTCTCTGGCTTTAATTACTTCTATTTGTTCTGCTATTCTTTTTGTTTTTGCCTTATTCTTAAACACTGAAACTACAACTTCGTCTAATTGTTCTGATTCTTTAGACAAAAAAACTTCATTGTTGTTAAGTAAAATTACAGACTTTTTGCTTGAAAATTCGGCATAAGAAACGTGTGAGAAGTAAATAACTTCATTTGAAAACATAGTAAGATCTACTTTACCATTTTCATTGGTAACACCAGATTTGCTCTTGTCTTTATTAAAAACTGCTACAGCTTCAATTACCTTACCTGTTTCCGCATCGTAAACGGTAACTTCTTGTGAAAATAAAGTAGTAGAAACTAATAAAAAAAGTAAAAATATCCACCTCATGAGTTAACTAAACACTGATTCTAAAACGTCTAAAGATTTTGGTTTTTTAAAACCATCCAAATGTAACTCAAAATATCGAATTATTAGCTTTAGTACGCTCTGTCTTTCTTTTTTATTAAATGAAATTGTATGAATTGCATCAAAATTTATGCCTAAAAGTCTTTTGAATAAAACAAAATCTTTACCAGTGATAGTTGTTTTGTCATAAACTGAATTTGTAAAGCTTCCTTCTAACAAATTGAATCCTGAACTTTCAGTATTTGTAGTGTCTGGGTAAAACCCTAAAAAACGTGATAAATTGAGTAAAAAAAGTAAATGAAAATTAGAAATTGAATCATGAGTATCTAACCAAATTAATGCAGTTTCTATGTAATTATATAATATCTCATTTTTCTCTTCTTCTTGAATTATTGAAGATAAAATCTCAGATATAAATAAGACTATAGTTTGCTTAACAACAGACATATGTATTGTTTCATACATGGGTGAAACTTGAGCTTCTTTTATTGAATTTAAAGTTCCTTTTGTATTATGATTTGCTGTTAACTGTAATAAGGTTAAAGGTTGAAAATAAGCCGCTTTTAATTTTCCTTTCTTAGATTTTAAAACTCCTCTTACCATGTAAGTTTTAACTCCATCTTCTTCTGTAAAACATTTTACAATTAAACTAGAGTCACTATACTTTATTGCACTAAAAACTATGGCTTTTGTAGAAATAACAGTCATTAGTTTACAATCGCTATTTTAGTAGTGGCTGATTGTTCTCCTTCTTCAGTGGTTAATAATACAATGTAAATTCCAGAAGCAACTTTTTGTCCTGCTAAATTTCTTTTATTCCAAACTACTTTTCCTCCTTCAACTTGCTGACCTTCCACTACATTTGTTTCATAAACTAAGTTTCCAGAAGCATCTAATATTTTCACATTAGTGCCTTTAGGTATATTTGTTTCATTTCTACCAGCTATAGTGACACGATCGTGAGTGTTTAATACCGGGTTTGGATATGCATATACTTCACTTAATTCATCACCAAAAGGAGCAACATTACTATTGTAAGCTACAATTCCTTTATCTGTTGCAAAGAAAACTTTACCTGTAAACTCATCAACAGCAATCTTTAAAATTTTGTTTGATGGTAAAGGTGAATTATCCTTGTTAAAGTTAGCCAGCGTATTTTGACCATTAGGATTAGTATATAAAACTCCTCCATTATCTGTACCAAACCATTTGTTATTTGCTCCGTCTACTTTTATGGCATTTATAGTTTGATCCCCTAATAACTTTTTTGCGATACCATCGTCTAAAATAATTATTGGTTCTGCATCAAAAACACTAGCATCGAAAATTGAGGCAGGATTATTATAGACTACTAAACCAGATAAAGTTCCTATCCAAAGTCTATTATTTCTATCTATGGCTATGGCTCTTGTATTTCTATTGGGTAAATTTCCTTTCGTTGGCTCAGTTGTTAAAGCTCTTTTTCTATCTCCATTTTCGTTATATGCAAACAAACCATTACTTCTGGTAGTAATCCAAACTGTATTTGTATTATCAATTGCAATTTCTCCCATACCAGCCCTATTCTGAACATACAATTGATTAATATTAAAGTTTGTCCAATTTCCTGCAGGTGATAATTTCTTTAATCTTGAATTCCCCAAAATGTTAGTTACCCATAAGTTTCCTTCTCTATCGAAAGCTGTTCCAGAAATACGAATTGTTACTCTGTTGGGATCTGTAGGCACTATATCTTCTAAAGGACTATTTAAATGATTATAAAAGTTTGTAATGTTATCGTCAACTATCTCAAATAAACCTCCAGTTAGTGGTGTATTTACTGATCCTGTATCTCCAAAAGAACTTATAAAAACTCTATTATCATTATTTTTATCAATCGTAATACTTACTAAATCTCCAAATGGATTCGTTGGATTAAACGGAGTATTTAACCAAGTTTCACCATTGAATCTTGAATAACCTTGGCGTATCTGAGAAGGTGTAAATGTTACATCGTAACCTCCGTACAACACCCATAAATTATTATTGAAAACATCTATAGAAAATACTTGATTTGATAATGGTCCATCAGGATGAATCTCTGTGTAAGATTGTGATCCTAGAGGAGCATTTAATAAGCCGAATTCTGATGTACCCAGTAAAATTGAACTATTGTTAACAATAGCTGTATTTAGCGTAAAATCAAAACTACTAGATGTTGTATTAGTGCTTTGTAGTGCTAAAGAAGTGTTATAAACATTAGCTGAATTAGATAGAGATACTACTAAATTCGTAGCAGAACTTTTTACATCCTTAATATTTTCAGGAAAAGAAAGTACGTTTTGTTGTGTTGTTCCGTTTAACCTAACTAAGTTACGATTAGACACTGCATAAACATTTCCTGAAAAAGATGTGATTTTTTGAAAAATCCCTGTGAATCTTTGTTCCCAATTTGCTGCATCAATCAAATTAGGACTTGTGATATCTGCCACAAATATTCCATTATCTGTAGCAGCATAAATCTCATTATTTAAAACGGTGATTTGATTTACATTTACACTAGTAGATCCTGCGCCAATAAAATAAGTATCACCAAATTCTAAGCGTTCAATATCATATAAAACAATTGCAAATGAAGTTGCTATAAATAATTGTCCGTTATGCTCAAAAATATCATTAATTCTCTTTAAACCAGATTGGTTAAAGTTTACGATATCAGGAGAAACTGTAACTGTACCATCATCACTAATTACTTCTACCAAACCTGTTTCGTATCCGATAACAATTCTATCAAAAGTTTCATTATAGTGAATTGCCGAAGTCGTTTCACCAGATAAACCATTAACAGAAGATAGTTTCCTTAACTCCTCTGTAGTTGTATTGTATGAAAAAACCGCATTATCTGTTAATGCAAAGACATTTTCACCATTAATAACAAAGTCTCTTACATTATTATATGAAAAGAAATCTTCCCAACGATCACTAAAATCATTTTGTGCATTGGATAACAACAAAAAACATAAGGCTATTAGTGTACAGATTTTCTTCATAATTGCTTCAAAGATATTTAATAATAACGATAAAAGCGATACATTCGTACAAAATAGAACTTGATCTTATGAGTGTTGAAATAGAACGTAAATTCTTAGTAAAAGATAATAGATTTATAAACGAAGCTTCGAAAAAAGTGTATATCAAACAAGGGTTTTTAAATTCTGATAAAGAGCGTGTAGTTAGAGTTCGTTTAAAAGATGATCAAGGCTTTTTAACTATTAAAGGAAAATCAAATGCTTCTGGAACCACAAGATTTGAATGGGAAAAAGAAATACCGAAAACAGAAGCTGAGGATTTATTCAATTTATGTGAAAAAGGAATTATTGAAAAATACAGATATCTTGTCATAATAGATAATCACACTTATGAAGTAGATGAATTTTTAGGTGACAATTTAGGTTTGATTGTTGCTGAAATAGAACTTTCAAGTGAAAACGAAAACTTCGTAAAACCAGATTGGTTAGATAAAGAAGTCACTGGTGAAACTAAATATTACAATTCTAACATTAGTAAATTACCTTATAAAGATTGGTCATTATAAGTTGTAAATGGCCCAAAAATGACAAAGACTTCCTAACAATACAAAAACATGAAAAATAGCATGGTTAAAAGGTATTTTCTTTATTGAATACAAAATAGCTCCAATAGTATAAAAAACTCCACCGCCAATTAAATAATTAGTTCCTTCTGAAGATAAACTTTCCATTAATGGTTGAATAAAAAATACTACTAACCACCCCATTAATACATACATTACTGTAGATACATGTTTTAACTTTCCTGTAAAAAACAATTTGAAAATTATTCCTACCAAAGCGAAAGTCCAAACAATTAGGAACATTCGTAAACCTAAATCAGATTTTAAAGCAACCAAACAAAAAGGAGTATAACTTCCTGCAATAAGCATAAAAATTGCTGCATGATCGAAAACTTTTAATCGTTTCCTTTTAACTGGATCTGTTGCTTTATGATAAAACGTAGATGCTGCATATAGTGTTATTAAACTTATTCCGTAAATAATAAAACTTATTTGATACCAAACGTTAACATAGCAACATGCTTTAAATATCAAAAAAGAAAATGCAATACAACTTGCGAATAAACCAATTGCATGTGTGAGTACATTTAAATACTCTTCTTCTTTACTATACTCACTTACTTTGTTTCTGCTTTGCATGTAATACTTTATTCGTGTCTTTCATATATTGTTTATCATTCGCTAATGCGTTATACATCAAATCAAAAACTTCTTCTTTTAATTGACGACGATCTTCAATTTGTAATGAACTCGTTGGTATAAATTTATATTGTTTTACACGTAATTTCGTTGGACCACCTTTAAAAACATTCCATGAGAATGAACGTTTGCAATCGAAATAAACTTGCGGTACAATTGGAATTTTAAATTCTATAGCTAAACTAAAAGCTCCATTCTTAAAAGGAGCTAATACTACCTCTTCTTCTGGCACTAAACCTTCTGGGTAAATTGCCACACTCGTTCCATCACTTAATCTTTGTTTGGCTAAACCATAAACTTTTCTTCTACTTTCAGCGCTTCCTCTATCGACCATAATCACCACTCTTTTGTAAAAAAAACCAAAAACAGGAATCTTAACCAATTCTTTTTTTCCAACAAAAACAATTGGATTTTTACTCATGATAATCATCAACCAAATGTCAAAAAATGAAGTATGATTGGCACAAAACACATAACTTTTGTCTCTATCAATTTCTTCTTCTCGATCAATTTCAAGACGAAATCCCATCGCAAAAACTAAGAAATATGAAAAATAACGTGCTACCTTCCAGAAATACGGATATAACTTTTCACTTGAAGATAATATAATTAGTAATGGCGATAATAAAACAATACCTACAAACATCAATACATAAAACCATGCACGCCATAATAGTAGAAAGGGAATCTTTATGTATTTCATATTTGCTAATGTAGTAATTTCTTTCGTTTGATAGATTTAAAGCTTACTTTTGTTCACCTGAGAAAACATTTGTAAGTATTTACAATTGTTTTTTTAAATAATTTAAAAAGAAACAAAACTAAAATGTCTAGAATTTTAACTGGTGTACAAAGTACTGGTACGCCACATTTAGGAAATTTATTAGGTGCAATTTTACCAGCAATTGAAATGGCAAATCAACCAGAAAACGAGTCGTTTTTATTTATTGCAGATATGCACTCATTAACTCAAATTAAAGACGGAAATCAATTACGTGAAAACACATACAGTACAGCTGCTACTTGGTTAGCTTGTGGTATTGATGTGAATAAGACTGTATTTTATCGTCAAAGTGATATTCCTGAAGTAACAGAATTAACTTGGTATTTAAATTGTTTCTTTCCATACAACAGATTAAAACTTGCACATAGTTTTAAAGATAAAGCAGATCGTTTAGAAGATGTTAATTCTGGATTGTTTACTTATCCGATGTTAATGGCTGCTGATATTTTGTTATACGATGCTGAAATTGTTCCTGTAGGAAAAGATCAATTACAGCATTTAGAAATGACAAGAGATGTTGCCGAGAGACTAAATAATATTGTCGGAGAAACTTTAGTTCCGCCACAAGCAAAAATTCAAGAACATACACAGTTAGTTCCTGGAGTTGATGGTGAAAAAATGAGTAAATCTCGTGATAACGTCATTAATATCTTTTTACCAGACAAAAAGTTACGTAAGCAAATCATGAAAATTCAAACGGATAGCACTCCTTTAGAAGAACCTAAAAACCCTGATGGTGATAATGTTTTTGCTTTGTATAAATTATTAGCTTCTGATGAGCAAATTGCCGAGATGCGTGCAAATTATGAAGGTGGAAATTATGGTTATGGACATGCTAAACAAGCTTTATACGAATTGATTATCGATAAGTTTGCTGATGTGCGTTCAAAATACAATCACTACATGGAGAACAAAAATGAAATTGATGAAGCATTAGCAATTGGTGCTGAAAAAGCTAGAAAAGTGGCTCAAGATGTTTTACAACGTGTACGTGCAAAAGTAGGTTACTAATTTCAAACTAAATTATATAGACTTAAGCTTCTGAGAATATTTCTTAGAAGCTTTTGTTTTTTATAGTGGTTTATCAATTAGAATTAATTATCCTATTCAGATAAAATAATTTACTATTGGGAAAATAATTCGATTTCTCTATTTAAAAAATTCATAGTTTGACTTTTAAAGAACACTATTAACCAAAAAAAAATAGTGTAACAACTATACATTTTAAATGTCTTTTTAAAACAACTAAAAATCGAATATGAACAACTTTCTAACACTTTCTCTACTACTTTTAACATATCTTTCCTTCGCTCAAGAAAAATGTAAATGTTCTAGAGATTTAGATTTTGTAATTACTTATTATGAAAACAATCTTCCTGGATTTAAAGATAATGTTACCTCTAAAACAAAGGCAACCTACAATTCTTTAAAAACTAACCTAATTGATACAGCAAAGAAAGTCAGCACAAAAAATGATTGTTATAAATTAACATTACAATATGTAGAATTTTTTAGAGATAATCATTCTTCAATTTACATGCAAAGTCAAAATATCGATGAAAATAATGAAGAAGAATTACAAGAATTTTTAGCTTCAGAAATTTATACTTCAAGAGAAACAATTCCGTTAGAAAAAGTAGATCAAAAACAATATCCAATAGACAATATTCTTGGAATTTATGAGATTAAAAATGCATATACTGTTGCTATAATTCCTAGTAAAACTAAGTTAAGAGATTATGTTGGAGTCATACTTGATGCGAAAACAAAACTTTGGAAAAAAGGACAAGTAAAGTTTGAACTTAAAAAAACAACCACTCCAAATGAGTTTTTAGCAATTAGTTATTTAAGAAATCATGCTGTTAGATACGATAGTCGATTTGCTTTAAAAGAAGGTGTGTTAGGAGATTATTGGTTTAAAACATCTTTAAATTCTTATGTAAACCATGCAATTGATATTCCATCTACTTACGATTTTAAAACAATTAACGATAGTATTTCTTATTTACGAATTCCTACTTTTTCTGGTAAAAGAACTGCAAAAATCGATTCGCTATACAAAGCTTCTTTCGATAAAATTAAAAAGCAACCTTATTTAATTATTGATGTTCGTAATAATGGTGGAGGAAGTGATGATAACGTAAATCCACTTTTAGAATTTATCTACACGAATAAAATCAAAACTGATAATGTTGAGCTATATATTACAAAAGACAATATTAAAATTTGGGAAAGCTGGTATGAAGATGCAAAAAGTGATACGGTAAACTTTAATAAAGATCGAGTAAAATGGTTTGAAAAGAGAGTAGAACGAATGAAAAAAGCAAAGTTGAACTCTTATATTTCTGTATCGAAAGGAGGGCGAATGAGTAGGAAATTTAAGCCTAATGCTGTAAAAAAGGTTGCTATTTTATACAATAAAAATTGTGCTAGTTCTTGTGAAACTCTTTTATTCTGGGCAAAACAGAGTAAGAAAACGATTTTAGTTGGAGAAAACTCTGGCGGGTATGTTGGTTATGGTGAAGTTGGCGCTGTAAAAACTCCTTGTTACGATTTCACATTAACATGCACATCTAGTCGCTACAAAAAACAACGTGCTTATGAAGTGATTGGTATTGCTCCTGATTTCTATTTGAACAATCAAAAAAGCTGGATAGATCAAACTATTGATCTTTTGAAAGAATAAATTACTAAAAAGCTGTTTAAAATTAGCGCAGTGAGATTCTGAAATAAATTCAGAATGACATTATTTTTAGACAGCTATTTTTAATCTTTAGTATACTTTAGAATTTCATTGACTTGCTCAATACTTAACTGTGGAAAAGTAGGTTGATGTTTTTTAGAGCTCAAATATTTATGTAAAGAAAGTGAATCAAACTTTACACCTCTTAAAGCTGGACCTGTAGCAGGTTTACCTAACCTATGGCAAGAAGCACAATTTGCATTAAAAAGTTTTCTTCCTGCTCTTTGTTCTTTAGAAATATTTACTGTTCCACAAAAAAATCTTGGTTCTTCTTTTGTTGTTTCAGAAAATAAAGCAGAAGAAAAAAGCATCAGCATAATCATAAGAAATACGACTACATATGATGCAAATATTTTGTTCTTTAAACTCAATTATTGAATATAATTATTGAAATATTTCCAGTATTTATCTTTATACATCTCGTAATCTACTTCTAATTTCCCTTTATAATTTTCAATTATTTGATCTGTGACTTTACATGGTTTTTTATAATCTTTACATGCAAAATATACTTCTCTAAGATTATCTCCCGTTTCTCTTCCAATATTTAAATATCCTTGTTCATCTTTTAAAGACAGCATTAATTCATCTTCAAAATCATTTAATAATTGGTATACATCTTTATTCGGGAAACCGTTATTTTCTGCACCATCATAAGGTATTTTCAAACGTAAGATCCAAGGATGAGAAGCTTTTGCATCCCAATTTAAAAGATCTGTATTCATGATGGCCATAAAAGGACTTCCATTTTTCAGCGTAGTTTCAAAACTACCGTAATTATCGTTTTCAGTATCTCTTCTTAAGCCTTCATATTTTTCTACAAACTCTTTTTCTCTCCAAGTTAAAAAACTATCGAGCTTGTCTAAACTTACCAATTCTTGTGTCGCTTCTTCTTTCCTTTTAAAATGAACTACATCTATTAAAGTTGCAAATTTTAGCTCACCTAAATAATTATCTAAAAAAATATAGCATCCGTTGATTATTTCAGATTTATTTTCTTCTGACAAATCATTATGAACTATTGTTATAGAAATTTCATCTGGATATTCTTGATCATTCTCAGCATAGAAATACATATTTTCTATACTGAATTTATAGTTATACATTTCTATTCCAGAATCGTTAAAACCAAAATTTGGTTTAAATGCTTGAAATTTCCAATTAGGTAGCTTAGGACTTGCAGCAACTAATTCTTCCACCAAATAAAAGTTTTTTAAGTTTCCATCTGGTGTAAGAATTAAATCTGCAGTAGTATCATTGAGCATCCCTGATAAATAGAAAACTCCTTTTTTAATTTGATCTAATTTTGGACCAATAACATCAAAGAACTCCTTGCTAAGTCTATTGGAATCTCCACTAGCAACTACTTTATGAAACGTTTTTTCATGAAGTAAAAACCAATCCCAAAAATCTTGATACGATGTTATTGCTTGTTCTTTTTCTTTTTTTGAAAACAATTTTTTTAATAAACTCATAATTTAAGGTGCTGGGTTCGGCATTGCTGCATGAACTGTTTCTATTTCTTTTAGAATTTCTTCAGTCAATTCAACATGAATTGAGTCAATATTCTCTTTTAATTGATCCATTCTTGTAGCTCCGATAATATTACTCGTTACAAATGGTAACTGATTAATATACGCTAAAGCTAATTCAGACAATGTTAAACCGTGTTTTTCTGCAATTGCTAAATAGGCTTGCACTGCATTTTGAGATCCGTCTCCCATGTAACGCGCAATAAAACGTGGAAATAAAGTTCCTCTCGCTCCTTCTGGTTTTCCTCCGTTTAAATACTTTCCAGAAAGTACTCCCTGCGCTAAAGGAGAATATGCTAAAAGTCCAATATCTTCTCGCATAGAAACTTCAGACATTCCGTATTCATAACCTCTGTGAATTAATGAGTATGAATTTTGAATGGTTACCATTCTAGGTAAATCATGTTGTTCAGCAGCTTGTAAATACTTCATTGTTCCCCAAGGAGTTTCGTTTGATAAACCTACATGTTTTATCTTTCCTTCTTTAATTAAACCTTGAAGTGTTTCTAAAATTTCAATATGATTTTCGGCTTCTTTTGCTGAAGTTTTATACGGATAATCACGTACACCAAAACAGTTTACTCCACGATTTGGCCAGTGTAACTGATATAAATCGATATAATCTGTTTGTAAGCGTTGTAAACTACCTTCAACAGCTTCAACAATATTCTTTCCTGTTAAACCTCCAGATCGAATATGTGCTGTATAATCTCCACCTCCAGCTATTTTAGAAGCTAAAACAACTTTATCTCTATTTCCTGTTTTCTTAAACCAGTTTCCGATAATTTTTTCTGTAGCTCCATAAGTTTCTGGAGTTGCAGGAACAGAATATAATTCAGCAGTATCAAAAAAATTCACACCTTGTTCTAAGGCATAATCCATTTGCTCAAATCCTTCTGCTTCCGTATTCTGATTTCCCCAAGTCATTGTTCCTAAACAAATCTTAGAAACTTTAACATCGGTATTTGGTAATGTTGTGTATTTCATGTACTCAATTATTTAATTTACTAATGCAACAGTATTCTAATTTTCTACTATTTTATTGCATTACTACATTATTAACTTGCTGTGATTTCAGAGAATTGAACAATTTTAAATTATCAGTTCGAGAACTATTTCTAAATCAAAATTCTTATTCTCGATACAATTTTTTTCATTTCACTCTAAAAAATCACTCGAATTGACAGAGTTTTTATCCAATTACACAATTGGTTTTTAATCTGATAAATCTTATTAATTTAAAATCGCATCGATTCCTGGTAAAACTCTACCCTCTAAGCTTTCTAACATTGCTCCACCTCCAGTAGATACGTAACTTACTTTATCTGCAAATCCGAATTGTTTTACAGCTGCAACAGAATCTCCTCCTCCAACTAAAGAGAAAGCTCCATTTTTAGTTGCATTGTCGATAAAGTTTCCTAAAGCGATTGTTCCTTTTGCAAAACTTTCCATTTCAAAAACACCTAAAGGTCCGTTCCATAAAATCGTTTTACATTGGTTTACTACAGCTTCAAAATTTTCTAATGATTTCGGACCAGCATCTAATCCTTGCCAGTTATCTGGAATTTCATTTACATCTGAAACTTGAGTTTCTGCATTATTATCAAAAGCGCTAGCAGCAATTACATCAACAGGAATGTGAACTTGTACATTTTTAGCTTTTGCTTTTTCAAGAATCTCTAAAGCTAAATCCATCTTATCATCTTCGCAGATAGAATCTCCAATTTTTCCACCTTGTGCTTTCACAAATGTGAATGTCATTCCACCACCAATAATTAAGTGGTCTACTTTATCTAAAATATTTTCGATTACAGTGATTTTAGAAGAAACTTTTGCTCCACCTAAAACTGCTAAAACAGGTTTTTCTGAATTGTTTAATACCTTATCGATACTTTCAATTTCTTTCGCTAATAAATGTCCGAAACACTTATTTTCTGGAAAAAACTGAGCGATTACTGCTGTAGAAGCATGCGCTCTATGCGCTGTACCAAAAGCATCGTTTACATAAACATCTCCTAATTTTGATAATTGTTCTGCAAAAGCAACATCACCAGCTTTTTCTTCGCCATGAAAACGTAAGTTCTCTAACAATAAAATTTCACCGCTTTTTAATTCAGCAACAGCAGCTTCAGCAGCTTCTCCTACGCAATCTTCTACAAACTTTACTTGCACTCCAATTACTTCGCGTACTTTATCAACAATATGCTTTAAAGAAAATTTTTCATCTACTCCTTTTGGACGACCCAAATGCGACATTAACACACAACTTCCTCCGTCTTCTAAAATTTTAATGATTGTTGATTTAGCTGACTGAATTCTAGTATCATCTGTTACTTGAAATTCGTCGTTTAGTGGCACATTAAAATCTACACGGATTAATGCTTTTTTATCTTCAAAATTAAAATCGTTGATTGTCTTCATTCTTTATGTTTTTTAGAAGTTTGCTTTTTTGTTGATTCCAACAAAAATAATTATTCTAAATTAGAAAAAACACGATTAAAAACGCTTATTTCTCTAAATTTATAACGAAAACGTTTACTGTAAACTTTCTGCTTAATTATGATCTCTTTTACACAAACTTCTGACACTTCTGAGCTAAAACAAATCTTAGCATTACAACAACGAAACTTACCCAAACAACTTACTGAAGAAGAAAAGAAAACACAGGGTTTTGTGACTGTTGAACATGATATAGAAATACTTTCTAAAATGCATAATCTTCATCCGCATATTATAGCAAAAGATAATAATAGTGTTGTTGGCTATGCATTATCGATGTCTACATCATTTAAAAATGAAATTCCTGTTTTAATTCCTATGTTTAATGAAATAGACAAACTTGATATTCATCCGAATTTTATTGTAATGGGACAAGTTTGTGTTGATAAAGCATACAGAGGAAAAGGAATTTTTAGAGGTTTGTATGATACAATGGTTACAACTTTTTCTGGTCAGTTTACAAGTATTATCACAGAAATTGACGCTAATAATACTCGGTCTTTAAAAGCGCATGAAGCTATTGGGTTTTCTGATCTTTGTACTTATGAAACAGAACAACAATTATGGAAAGTTGTTGTTATGAGTATATAGTTTTTAAGATTTCTTAGTTGAATTATTTTTATAAAACTAAAAAATGTCTCTCTGAGTTTTTTTTACAAACCCAAAAAGACATTAATTATGTACTAAAATAAGTTATAAATCTATTTTTTTATAAAACGTTTTATTCCTATTTCTCCCTCATCTGTTTCTATCTTTAACACATATAAACCATTAGATAATTGACTAACATTACACGTTTTTGTGTTTTTAGCTCTTAATATTTTAGCTCCTTGTAAATTATAAACTGTTAACGATTTAATCTCTTTATCTGACTTTATATTTAATTTTTGTAATACAGGGTTTGGCGCTATTTCAGTATTCGTTAAAACAAACTCATTGTCTTCATTAGAGGCAGTCGCTCTACAATTTTCATTATATGTAGCTGTGTTATCTTTAATTGTTGTCCAATCGTTATCACTCATAGTTTTATTATCTACCTGAATACAAGTCAACTCTGGATTTGAAGTAAAATCTGACAATGTTGAATCGATCTTAGTATTATTCCCGTTTTTTATATCTACAGAAGTTAGTTTATTATCGTTTGCATACACACTGTAAATTTCTGAGTTTTCAGATAAATCAAGGTTGATTAATTCGTTATTAGACACATCTAAAACCTCTAACCCTACATTTGAAGAAACATCTATAATTAATAACTCATTTGAATTTAAGTATAACTTTTTTAATGCTGAAGCATCAGTTGTATTGATGGTTCTTAATCTATTATTATTTAGATTTAAATGCGTTAATTCGGTATTATTATTTAAACCTATAGTAAGTATTTCATTATCCTGAAGCTTTGCTTCTTTGATTTTACTGTTTGATAAGTTTAAATCTTCAAGAATATTATTTGATGCATTCAGATATTCTAAATTATCGTGAACAGACAGAAATTCCATTGTGTTGTTAGAAACGTTTAATGTTTTTAATTTGTCGTTTCTAGATACATTTAGAACTCTTATTTTATTGTTGCTAACGTTTATTTCTTCTAAGGTATTTCCTAAGAAAATATTAGTAATTTCATTGTTGAATGCTTCTAGCTTTTTCAAGTCTCTATTTCCTGTTAAAGACAAGAGCTCAATTTTGTTGTTTTGGACTTTTAATTCTTTTAAAGATTCAAAATGTTCTATTCCTCTTACATCTTCGATTCCTTTGTTTGAAAGATCAAGAGATTCTACATTTTCAACATTTCGATTTAAAACAGTACCGTTTATTTCTCCAGCATCTATATTTAAATCGATTAAAACTTGCTCGAAATTCTCATCTCTAATTACAATAACACTACTACTACAAAATCTATCATAACTTGCAATATCATCTTTAAAATCTGCCCAGTTTTCATTACTATAATCTTCATCATCAACCTCAATACAAGTTAATGCTGGATTGTTTTTAAAACTAGAACCAGCAGCACCAGTTAAAAAGTTTGTATTGTTTCCATTTTTTAAATTTAAATCTAACAGTTGATTATCATCTGCACTTACGTAATACAATTCTCTGTTTCGATTTAAGGCAAGATCAGTTAATAAATTTCCATCAATAGTAAATACTTCTAAATCTCTATTACTACTCAAATTAACTTCTTTCAACTTGTTATAAGCTAAGTTAATTACTTTTAATCGGGTATTTGCTGATAGAATTATTGCTTCAATATTATTTTCATCTGCATACAAAGATTCTAAATTAGACTGTACTAGTGTACTTAATGCATTTAATTCGTTATTGCTAACATCTAGATGAATTAAAAGAGGACTTCCAGATATATCTAACTCAGTGAGCTTATTGTTTTTTAAATACAATTTTTCTAACTGAAGATTAAGGCGTAAACCTATTGTAGTAAGATCGTTATCTCCTAGACTTATTTCTTTCAATAAGCGATTATCTGTTAAATCGACAGTTGTAAATAAATTCTTGTTAGCACTAAATATTTCTAAAAATGTATTTCTCCCTAAATCTATTGTTGTTATTTCGTTATTATTAATTTCCAGTGTTTTTAACTGACTATTTTCAGTAACATCAAGAACTGTTAGCAAGTTATCTGAAACCTTTAAACTTTCAAGAAGAATACTTCTAGAAACATCTAAAAGATTCAGTTTGTTTTTAATAAGATTTATTTCTTTTAAAAGAACATTATTAGTTAGTATTATTTCTTCTAATGAATTTCCTTCAAGATTTAAAGTTTCTAAGCTTATGTTTGATTCTAAATTAATAGTTTCAATATCATTCCCTTGTGCTTCAAGTCTTTTTAATACAGTAAAACCTTCTATACCAGTTAAATCTTTAATATCTCTAAACGATATATCTAAATTTTCTACTCGATTAATATTTGCTGTAGGCACTACATTATCCAAATCTCCAGAATCTAAACCAAGAGCAATTAAAGCTCTTTCGAAGTTATCATCTGGTACAATTGTGTTTTGAGAAAATGCAAAATTAGTACTCATGCAGAGTAGCAAAAATTGTAATAGTGGTTGTAAATTAGTTTTCATCTTTCTGTTTCTATTTTCTGTTTTTCTGAGGTTAAAAGTAGCTCAGAAAGTCTTAAAGAAATCTTAAAAAAAACATAAGAAATTTGACTTTATTAATTCCACGTAAACCCTATAAAAATCATAGGTTTATAACGAAATTCACTCCTGTTTTATTTTCGTTTTGATTATCAGTTTTTTGTCGAATTTTTTAACATTTTTTGAAATCAATTTTTCCTAAAAAGAGCACTTAAATGTTTACGTTAAAAAATTGTTACGTACTTAAAAAGGAAGTTCAGAAGGTTCTAAAAATGATATTTCTGGATTGTAAATCTCTTGAATTAACTTTTTGACTTGATCGATAAACGAATCTATTCTATCTAAAGAAACAATATTGTCTTGTCCACGATACTTTTCAGAGAAGTTTAACTTCATAAATCCAGATTTCAATCTTTTAAAAGAAATGATCCCAGCTTCTATTTGAAGTTCTGCTGTAGGATTATTTTGCGTATACATAAACGCATACAACAATACCTGAATGGCTTTGCTATATTTAAAATCTATAACCGCTGTTATGTCAGAAATTTTTAAATCTGAAGCATTTACAACACCAGTTTTATAGTCAATAATACGAGTTACTCCATTGAGTTGATCTACACGATCTACTTGTCCATGTATTTTAATCGGATAATTGATTCCATCTACATTAAAAAACGCTTCGTAATCTTTTTCTACTTCAACAATTTTTAAGACATTATTTGTATCAGAAAGTAATGTGATTTCTTGATCTAAAAAGTTTTGTACAAAACGAACAGCAACTTCAAAAATCAATCTGTTTTTTCCAGTCGAAATATCTCCGTTTTTAAAATACTCTGCGAAGAAATGTTCTACCAATTCAGAGACTTTCTTTTTCATCACAGACACATCATTTTTCACAATAAACTTTCCAACAAAAGGTTCGTATAAAACACGTAACGTTTCATGAACAACAGTTCCTAAAGTATTAAATGCAACTTCTTCTTCGATGTCGTCA